>CANKMW010000062.1 GCA_947483555.1 Myxococcales bacterium | reverse complement strand
TCGGCGTCGGTTTCGGCGTCGGTTTCGGCGTCGGTTTCGGCGTCGGTTTCGGCGTCGGTTTCGGCGTCGGCTACGGTTTCGGCGTCGGCGTCGGCGTCGGCGTCGGCGTCGGCCCGGCTCCATCCACCCGCCCGGCATGCCGCACCGGCGCCCGCACCGCCTCCAGCGCCACCCGCTCGGCCTGCACCGCCCGCACGGTGGCGTCGATCTCCGCGATCAGCCCCCGCTTGCGCCGGTAATCGACGCGCGGCGCCGCCACCTGGGTCGACAGGGCGCTGCGTGCCCGCAGGAACTCGTCACGCTCGCGCATCCGCCGTTCGAACACCGCGCGTCCGGCCTCCGAGTCGTCGATCAGGTGCGGCGTGATCACGACCAGCAGATTCGCTTTCTCCTTCACGGTCTTGCTCGACCGGAACAGGACGCCCAGGACCGGGAGGTCGCCGAGCAGCGGGATCTTGTCGACGGTGGTCTCGACGCGCTCGTCGATCAGCCCACCGAGCACGAAGGTGTCCTGGTCGCGCAGCACCACGCTGGTCTCGATCTTGCGCTCCTTCCACGTCGGGCCCAGGCCCTGGAAGTCGGCGGCGCCGAGCTGGTTGTGCTCGAACTCGATGTCGAGACGAATGCGCTCGTCGCCGGGCGCGTCGCCGGCTTCGGCGGGTGCCACGTGGGGCGTGATCTTGAGCGTCAGGGCCACCTTCTGGCGGTCGATCGAGGGCGCGGTCGACACCAGCGACGTCGCCGTCCCGGACCGCGACAGGTACGGGATGTTGGAACCCACCGAGATCGTCGACGACTTGTTGTCGAGCGTCATGATGTGCGGCGACGCCAGCACCTCGATGTCGCCCGAGGTCGCGGTCGCCTTCACCAGCACGCCCAGCGATGGCACGGTCTCGCCGAGCAGCGTGCTCGACAGCGGCGAACCGAGCAGGCCACCGAGGAAGCCGGCGCCGGCGCTCGACAGGGTCTCCTTGGGAAACACCGACGACAGGCCATCGCTCTGCATGCCACCGATGGCGAGCCCGCCGTCGCTGGTGTCCTTGCCCAGGTGCCAGCTGGTGCCCAGCTCGCGGCTGCGATTGGTCGACACCTCGAGCACCATGGCCTCGATGTAGACCTGGCGGCGTGGCGCATCGAGCTCGTGCAGCATGGCGCGGACCGCCAGCGTGTCGCGCGGCGACGCCAGCACCAGCATCGAGTTGGTGCCGTCGTCCGAGGACAGCTTGACCTGGCCGGTGACCGCCGCGCCGCCGCCGGCAGCGCCACCCTGGCCGGCGAGCAACGGCTGCAGCGCGGCCAGCACCTCGGCGGCGCGCGCGTGACGGAGGCGGATCGCGCTCATCTGGGCGTCATTGCCTTGATCGCTGTCGAGCACCTTCACGATCGCGGCGATCCGCGCGTGATCGGTGGCGCTGCCGACCACGAACAGCGCGTTGACCCGACTGTCGGCCACCAGGCGCGGCGCCGGCGTGGTCGCCGCGCCCTTGCCGGCGCCGCCGGCCTCGAGCAGCGGCGTGATCACCTCGAGCAACGCGGTCGCCGGGCGGTGCTCGACCGGGATCGCCCAGATGCCCGCACCTTCGATCTCGCGGTCGAGCTCCTCGACCAGCGACTTCATCCGGGCCACGTGGCGGCCGTCGTCGGTCACCAGCAACGCGCGCAAGGTCGGCAGCGCAGTCACCACGCCGTGGCGCGACTTGACGAGGTCGATCGCCGCCCGCAGCTCCTCGACCTCGACGTGCTGCGGCTTGATCAACACCCGCACCACACCACCGCCGCCGTCGGGAAAGCTGCGCCGGATCGCCAGCGCGGCGTCCTTGGCCTGCGCCGACTCGACGATCTCGAGCACGCCGCCCTTCGGCACCGCCGTCAGCCCCATCGCCTCGAGCCCGACCTCGAACACCGACCACGCCTCGGCGGCATCGAGCGTCCCGGGCGTGATCATCGTCAGCTTCGCCGACCGACCGGCCAGCGCCGAGGCATAGACGAAACGCTTGCACGAGAAGCCCATCGCCCACGCGATCAGATCGCGCAACGCCACCTCCTCCTTGAGGTTGACCTCGAAGCGCCCCTTCGGTTTGCCGCAGCTGTACCGCTCGCCTTCGTCCTCGCTCTCGGCGCTGGCCACGTCACCGTTCACGCTCAGGCCAACCATCACGACCGCGAGCAACAACGCCCAGTGCTTCATGCCGCGAGCTACAGCAACGCGCGTGCCGGCCACCAACCACGCGATGACTCGACTCGCGCGTCGCCTGCCGCGCCGTCCTGACACGCGCTCGTCCCCGACCCGTGCCGTCCTGGCAGGGGGACAGGTTCATGCCCCCTAACCGGCTACATCTACACACCTTTTCGGCCGGACCGCGACGACGCAACAATTTCCGTACGGTCCGATATGTCAAGCATGGGACGCACAGCACGCCTCGTCGTCGCAGGAACACCGCATCACGTGTACCTGCGCGGCAACAACCGCCGCCGCCTGTTCTCGTCGCGGGAGGACCGCCTGCAGTGGCTCGTGTGCCTGCGCCGCGGGCTCGACGCCTCACGGTGTCAACTTCACCAGCTGACCCTGATGACCAACCACGTGCACATGATCGTCACACCGCCGGAAGCGCGTTCGCTCGCCGATCTCGTCAAGCGCGCCTGCCAGCGCTACGCGCAACTCAGGAATGCCAAGCGCCGCGGCACCGGCAAGCTGTTCGAGGAACGGTTCCGCTCGAAGGTCATCAAGGACGATCGACAGCTGATGATGACGACTCTCTACAACGACGCCAACGCCTACCGCGCGAACGACGTCGAGTCCCCGCTGTCGCACGAGTGGTCGACGGGCCCGCTGCACGCAGCGCGGCCGGGTTCGAAGATCTGGGCGTCGTTGTGGACGCCCAGCCGCTGGTATCTCGGGCTCGCGCCCACACCCGCGGCGCGGGCCGCGGTGTACGAGCAGCTCATGGCAGCGTACGTGAGGACCGATGAGCCGGCGCAGATCGACGGCAAGGCCGAGGAAGCCGACCTCGAACCCTACCAGCAACGCCTCGAACGCCCCGATCGGTCGTGTGCGCGCGAAGTAGCGCCGCGGTACGGGCTGATTGTGCAGAGGTCTCGATGACATGCGACCCATGAACCTGTCCCCGGTGGCAACGTGCGGTTTGTTTCCGCGCGTCTGCAAGCGTTTCAGCAACTTGGATCCCCTCATGACCCGGCGGTGCCCGTCAAATCCCGGTTGGAGTGTCCGCAGAACGTCCGCAAGAATGAGCCCGACGTCGAGCAGGGCAACGAGCGAGCGCCGGGCAGGGCCGCGCGCTCCGATGGCACATCGTTGTCGGCCAACGCCTCAGCGATGTCGGTGCTGTTGATCTCCGACTAGGACTAGGCCACACGTTGTTGCTTGCCGGCACGCATCAGTGCCCTGCGCATGGACCCGGCGACAATTTGCGCGAGGTCAACTGGAACAGCGTTCCCAACCTGCCGCATCGCGCGCGACCATACGCCCTCGAAGATCCAGTCATCCGGGAAGGTCTGAAGGCGCGCACACTCGCGTACCGAGAAGTATCGGGTCTGACCGTTGTCGAGCGCGACCGTGTTCTCGCCGCCGGGCACCCCGTGACTACCTGCCTTGACCGTCTTCGCCGGCTCGTCGAGCGGGCTACCGGTATGGCGCGGGTAGGTCCTGGCGCCAGGATTGAGGAAGTGGTTGGGGTCGCCCTCCGCGACGTCGCCCTCGTCAAGCGCTAGGAGACCAACGAACGCGTCCCTTGTGGTGCGCCAGGGCAGGCGCTTGTCCGGCAAGAGCTTGAGCTGGCCGAGTGCCGCCCGACGGGACTCGAACCGGCTTGTACTCGCAGCGGGGGTACGGCGCGAGAGGCCGTGGCGCTCCCAGTAGTCGGCGGTCCGGCACTGAGACCACAGGAGCGCCTCCACGCTATGGGTTGCGGCGGGGAGCTCCCATTCGATCTCAAGGTCGCGCCGGAACGCAACCAATAGGACCCGCTCGCGCCACTGCGGCACGCCGTAGTCGGCCGCGTTCACGAGGTGGCAATGGACTTCATACTCGAGCCCGGCACGCCGAGCCGACTGCGCATGGTTATGCAGGCGACGGTGGTGGTCTGCCCATCCCTCCCCTGCACGTCTCTCGATCTCCGGGAAGCGAAGCTCGTCCTTCACGTAGTTCAGGTAGGGCTCGAATCCAGGCCGCATCAGCCCCTTCACGTTCTCGATCAACACCGCCTTCGGGGACAACTCGCGCACCGCCCGGGTCATTGCTGGGAACATGTTGCGCTTGTCGGCTTGTCCGTGTGCTTTGCCGGCGGCTGAGAAGGGTTGACATGGCACGCCGCCAGCGAGCAGGTCGACATCGGACGCGATCCCAGAAAAGGAGAACGCTGCAACGTCCTCGGCATGAATAGGCCAATCGGCCACGTGAGCCACGCCGCGCTCCTTGTTCGCGCGCAGCGTCTTGCAGGCGTTCTTCTCAAGCTCCACGACCGCTTCATGCCGGAAGCCTGCTCGGCTGAGTCCAAGGGCTAGCCCGCCCCCGCCAGCGAAGAGTTCCACGGACCTCATCGATCCAGCTCCCGAGACCGTGCGGAGGTTGCCTTGGCGTTTTGCTGATTTCGCGAGGATGTCCTTGTCCTTCACACAAGAAATCTCGCTGCGTCCTGGCGTTGATCTATCCATCGGCCTTCTCGCCACTAGGTGTCGCGCCACTTGATATGAGTGACGCCAAGCTTGTGCGCCGCGTCCTCCGCCACGAGCCGCGGCGCACGGTCTCCGAAATGCGCGGCCGCTTGCGTGAACACGACCGCGAAGAGTTTTCGGTCGTCGTCGCCAAAACACCTCTCATGGATCGCCATGACGACGATCTTCCACTGTGCCGCAGCGCCCCAGCAGACCACGCGGCCATCCTCAAGGACACAGCCATGCGGACGCTCGAACCGCTCGACCGGGCTGATCGCGCCCTTCACGCCCGCGAGGCGACAGATCGGCTCAAGCTCGGCGCCTCGCCTCTCGCGGCAGTAGATCTTGAGAAGACCATCCTTGATGTAGTGCCGGACCTCCCGCTGCCCCAGGAAGCGTTCCAGCTTGCCGCCGATCTGCGGATCCTTGGCCCAATTGTCGTAGTGGTCTGACTTCGAGACGTCGGAAAGGCTCAACCAGCCGAGGTCGTCGGCGGCCTTCCACAACCGCCGCTTCAGCTCGTCGCGGATGTCCTTCGGAAGTTCAGCCATCACTGCACGCCGCCCGTTGATGCCGGGGAGGGGAAGTCAAAGTCAGGCATCTCTAGCGACGGGTCTTCCTGCCGCAGTAGCAGTGACGCCTGATCGAGCATCCACTCCTTGAGGAAGCTCCCGGCGGAGCGATCGTGGAACTGGATGACGCGCGAACCCAGGCCAAGACGCTCGACGTCTGTTCCTCGAACCTCGCGATCGAGTTCCACCACCTCAGCGACTCGGCGGAGATCGGTCACGAAGTCCAGGACAACCACGTTCTTCTTTCCCGGCGAGACGCGAAGCCCACGGCCGAGCTGTTGAACAAAGATGCGCCGGCTGTGGGTCACGCGCATGAAGATCAGCAGGTCAACGTCGGGGACGTCCACGCCCTCGTTGAAGAGATCGACGGTCGAAACGAAATCCAGGTCGCCCGCACGGAAGCGCGCCATGAACACCGCACGTTGCCGCGGCTCGGTGTCGTACGAGATCGCTTCGGCCCGGAAGCCCTGATGCCGCAGCATTGCCGCGAAGTCGACCGCATGCGCCGCCGTCGGAGTAAACACGATTCCAGCTCGCCGCCCCTCCTCGTAGAACACCTGGCGGATCGTTCGCGCGGCCTCCTCGTCTCGCAGTGGAAGGATCAACCGCCGATTCAAGTCACCGATCGTGTAGTTGTTGCGCGAGAGTGACTGCACCATCTTCCAGTCGACGTTGTCAGCCAACAGGCGGTAGTCGACCTCGGAGAGGAATCCGCGCTGGAGGCCCTCCGCGATCCCAATTCGGACGAGCGGCGGCCCGAGGAGCGTATCGATGTCGAACCCGTCACCGCGCCACGGAGTGGCGGTTACCCCCGCCAGCATGGGTGGCTTCAGGCAGTCGATGACGCGCCTGAACGTGTCGGCACCGATGCGGTGAGCCTCGTCCACGAGCACGAGGCCAAACTCCGGCAGGCTCTCCAGCTTCGCCACCGCGCTCTGTACGGTAGCAAATGTGATCCCATCCCAGAAGCTCGGAGACTCTCGCTCAATGAGCCGATGCGTGGCGACCCATTTCGGCAACTGATACCAGAATGCGCGCTGGAGCTGATCAACCAGTTCTTTGGTGTGGGCAAGCACGAGAACGCGACCATTCGGCACAAGATCGTCTCGCAGCATGTCCGCCACCGTATCGGCCATCACGACCGTCTTGCCGAGGCCAGTAGCCAGCACGAGCTGTCCGCGACCGGTGGCGAGGAGGGATTCTCGCAATCGCTGCGATGCATCCTCTTGATACTTGCGAAGCTCGCGACGACCAGGAGGCCACTCGGGTGTCGCGGCCATCTGGGAGAGAAGCACGGCCGGCGACGCGATGTCGATCTCGAGCCCCATCCGGTGATAGCGTGAGCGCTCTGCAACGAACGCGTCGCCCGGCGGGCGCGACGTTGCGACGACCAACTTCTGCGCCTTGTAGAACGCGCCGGCCTCCCTCACCTCGGCGAGCGCGGCACGTGACGGGGCGCTACTCGAAGTGAATTTGCACTGGAAGACCCAGAGTTGGCCGTTCTTCACCCCGAGCGCGTCCGCTCCCTTGTCTCCAGAGCCCGCGATGATACGGACATCGTCGAAACCATTGGCGACCATGAGCCTAGCGATGTCGCGCTCGAACGCTTGCCATGGGCCGTATTGCAGGCGCCGCTCATCGAGGAAGCCTCCTTCCACGGCGTCACTCGCTCGCGTCGCCGGTTGCTGGCGCCAGCAGCTCAAGCGCGTGCATTGCACGCAGCAGGCGCGGCCGGCTCACTTCCTCGATCCCGCTCAGATCCTGCTCCGCGAGCCAGACCGCGTCGGCGAGGAGACTCTTGTAGGAGCGAACAACCTGTTGCTGGGCGATCTCTGTCGCAGAGGGCGAGCCATAGTCGAGCGTCCCGTACTCGTCATCCCAGCACTTGCCGTCGACGAATAGCTCGGGGTGCTTTCCGAAGAAATCGAGGAGGGCGCCAGGGGGCGCATATTCGAGGAATCGCCCCTGGGTGATGACTGCCTTCGCGTTCGACACTGCCTGCGTAGCCATCCGCTCGTTGATCCGTTGCTGCACGTCCGGCGCGAGCTCCTTGAAGAGTTCGCTGGCGTCCGTGGGCGAAATGTTGGTTGCCAGCGTGGCCGCGATTTCCTTCAGACGAAGGCGCGCGAGATTCGAGAGGGAGCCCGCGTCGAGGGCGGTCTCCGTCGCGTAGCGTTGCCGAAGCTCGCCGAGAAACTGCGCGAACGTGCGATCTCCAGGCGTGTCCTTGACGACCTCCATCGCCGCGAATGCAAGCTGCGCCAAGAGCGCGTCCAGTGGCATCAGCGTTGCGGACGCAAATACGGGATGACGCCGATTGACGAGGAATGAGGCCGTGCCATCGGGCTGGAGCTTGAGCGCCCAAGGCCGCTTGCCCTTGTGCAACTCGGGCGTGCTCTCATCGACCGAGAACGCTCGAACTTCCCACTTCAGGCTCGTTGACTCGATAACGTAGAGTTGGGTCAACCCGAGGATCGGTTGGCCGACGGGCTTCGCAGCCACCGGCACTGGCGCCGCCGGCCCCGCCGGTCCGGGGGCGCCCGATGGGGGCGCTGTTGCAGCGGGCGGACCGAAGCCAGGGATGACCGGCGCCGGAGGTGGCGCCCCTCCGCCTGGAGGCGGGGTACCTTGGAGGAGATTCTTGTCGCTCTCGAGGACGAGTGCCCACCACTTGTCGTCCGTCTGGTGGGCCGGGTCGTTCGCATGGAAGTACTTCGCCATCTCCTGCGCCTGGTCGTTCTTCTCTACGACCACCAATCGTTGCCACGCGCCGCTCGTCTTCGCTCTCGGTGTCGAGCGGCGAAACACCTGGTAGAGCTTGTAGAGCGGTGAGTGGTTGGGGGGGAAGCCCTCGGCACTGTCCGGCTGAAGTGGCCCCTCGCCTCGCACGATCCGCGTCATGTCCTCCCATGCGGGATCGTGGCGATCGAACCGATCCTTGGTGTAGGTCACGCGGCAGTGGTCGAGGTGGATCTCGCCGACGATCCTTCCTCGGCCACGGGGATCATCGATCGGGTACTCAGGTTTGGCGTACTCACCGTCGGTCCAGTAGAAGAGATCCTTGCTCGCAACCTCGATCTTCCGACCGTTCCTGAGGAAGTCGATCCCGTAGTCGCTCTCGCTGAGGTACCGCTGGATCCCGAGCCACCCGCGAACGGAGCGCGGACGCTTCTGCACCCTCCCGCCCTCGGGACACGTTGGGCACGTCGTCAGACTCGCCGCAAGCCACTGCCAGCAGCGCAGGCAGAATGGCCGTGGTTCAAGGTTCACATCGATCGGCTGGTAGGCATCGATGTCACCGAGCACCGGATGCCGAGCGACCCGGTCGTTGTTTCCGGGGCCGCTCCAGATACAGTGGCTGCGCCCTTCCAAGAGGGTTGCGTTGACGAAGAGGCGAAACTGGACCGGCTTTCCGCCTGGTCGCAGCATCGAGGCGTACACGCGTCGCAGCTCGTTCCTGATCTTCGTGAGGTTGGCGGGTTTCGTGAGCCACTGGCGCTCCGCGGGCTTCAGCCGCGCGATGATGACTTCGGTACCCTGTTGGGCCGGATCGACCTTCTCGCGCGTCAGGCGTGGCGTCTCGAAATGGCCCTGCGACTGGAACTTATCGAAGTCGATCTCGAGCCCCACCCATTCTTTGTCGCCCGCGCGTGTGGTCCACACGGTTGTGACCGAACCGAGCCGTGCGGTCGCAATGTTGAACCCCATCCCGAACATGCCCAAGCTGCGGATCGGATCGTTTCCCGACCACCCCGCACGAACTGCGCGCTCGAGCGTCTCGGCGTTCATGCCGGGCCCGTTGTCGGTCACTGACACCTGCGCGGTCGGACTCTCCGTCACCGGGATACGAACGTGAACCTCCGGCGCAAGCAACTCGGTGCCCTCGCGCGCACTCGCGAGGAATCCATCGACCGAGTTGTCGATCAACTCGGCCACGCACCTCCACTGGACGAGACTGATCTCGCCAAGCATCGGAAGGATGCGCGGGTCCGGTTGCAGGTTGAACTGAACTGTCATCGCGTCCCCGTCTGCGTATGGCGTTGCGCGTCTAGAAACACTACATGAACGGCCTGACACGCATCCCCGATGGCCACCGCGGATTCCGAGCGCGCTTGGAAGCGACCCAGCGAGCGGCTGATCATTGGGCGATGTTCTCGGGATCGAACCCCGAGCCGCTGCCGGCCGGTGGCGTTTCGTTCGGTTTCGTGCCGCTCGGCGTCTCACGGCCTGGCGGTCTCGGTCGACCGGGCCGGGTCACAGTCGCCGCGTCGGCGCCGGCATCGATCGGGGGCGCCGCATCGACGACGGGCGCGAGCGCCAGACGTACTGTCTCGGCGCGGTCGCCGACGACATGGCGCTCCTCGGTCGACGAGTGACCGGCGTGTTCTGCGCGGACGCGGACGGCGCGTCCTGCCGTCAGCGCCACTTTGACCGGCGACGTCCCTGCCAGCTCGTCATCGATGAACACCGCAGCGCCGACGGGCTCGGTGAGGATGGCGACCGAGGTCATGGCTGGCACGGCAGCATCGACGAGCGGCGCGCCCATTCCGGGCGCGGTCGCCGCGCCTGACCCGCCAGGCTTTGTCGGCTCACCACCGAGCGCGATGGCAGCCACTACCGCGAGCCCCCCGGCCGCCGCCACGGCGCCAAGGGCAGAGTAGAGCGCCCGGCGCGACCTGCGCGGCACGGCCGCAACACGCACCGACTGCGCCGCGGACGAGCCGAGCGTCGTCGATGGCACGCCAGGCGGCGGCGGTCGCAGCGACTGGGTAGCCCCCGCTTCCTGCCCCGCGGGCCGCACGACATGAGACCCCACGATCGACACCGCCGACAGCGGCGGGCTCCAGAGCGCCGGATCGGCAAGGCTGATCGGTGGCGTGGCCAGGCGGTGCCCGAACATCGGATCCGCGGGGTCCCACAGATCCTCGGCGTACTTCCGGAGGATCTCCGCGCCCGCGGGCTCGACGCCATCGGCCTTGACCGCCTCCGCCAGCGCCCTCGCGAATTCGAGTGCGGACGCCCAACGCTCGCGTGGATCGCAGGCCAGCGCACGGCGCACCACCTGCGCCAACGCCGCGCTCACAGTCGGGTTCTTCGTGCGCGGATCCGGCGGCGGCTCCGAGGTCTGACGCTGGTAGATGACCGCTGGCGCTGGCGTTTCGTTGTTCTCGTCGCTCCACGGGAGCCAGCCGCCGGTGAGCATCTCGTAGAGAATCACGCCGAGCGCGTACACGTCCGCGCGTCGATCGACGACCTTCGAGTTGGCGAGCTGCTCGGGCGCCATGTACGAGGGGGTCCCGATCGTCGCGCCGGTGCGCGTCAACTCCTCGCCGCGCGCGTCGCGCAGCTTGGCGATGCCGAAGTCGAGCAGCACCACGTGCAGATCGTTGGCTCGACCGCCGATCTTGCGGACGACGAGGAAGATGTTGTCGGGCTTCACGTCTCGGTGGACGATGCCCGAGATGCGCTCCGAGGCGTGTTCGTGCGCGGTGTGGAGCGCGTTGGCGGCTTGCACCAGGACGCGGACGATCTGCGCTGGCGTGACCGCACCCACGACACCGCCCGCCTCGATCCGTGGCGCGACATGGGCCGCGACCGCTCCGCGGATCCACTTCGACAACGGGAGACCTTCGAGGTACTCCAGAACGATGAACCAGACACCATCTGGACCCTGGTTGCAGTCGAGCACCCTGACGATGTTGTCGTGAGACATCCCGGAGGCTGCCCTCGCCTCGTTCACGAACCGCGCGACTACCTCGGCATGCCTCGTGAACTCGGGAAGCAGCAGCTTGACGCAGGCTGGCGTGCCGAGGACGGTGTGCTGGGCCTTGTGGACGACACCCATGCCGCCACGGCCAAGCTCGGAGACAAGGGTGTAGCTGCCGTAGTTCATCCGGTGGGGCGACTCAGTTGGCCAGAGTGAACCGGACCACGCGCCGGTTGCCGCTGTCGGCGACGAAGAGCAGGCTTCCGGTGACCGACAGGCCGTCAGGGCGATCGAAGCCCTGCTGGGTCGCAGCGTTCGGCCCAGAGATCGCCGGCGTGTTCAGGTCAGCCTGACCCAACACAAGCGACGCTGACGATCCGGACGTCGTGGGCAGCGGCTGGTAGATGACGATCCGATCGTTCCCGTAGTCCGAGACGAGCAGCGCGTTGCCATAGCGGGCTACACCCGTCGGCTGGTTTAGCGTGGTGGGGCTCGCGGCAAGCGACGATCCTGATGTGAGGGTCGGCTGACCGAGCACAAAGTCGGCGGCCTCGTTGTTCGCTGTCGGTAGGCCGTCCCAGACGAGCACGCGGTTGAAGAAGCTGTCGGCGACGTAGAGCCGTGCGCCGTCGTAGGTGATCCCGGAAGGCATCGTCATGTTGGAAGCGGATGGCGATGACGGATTCACGTTCACGCCGAAGTTGGCCTGGCCGAGAACGATATCGGCAGCCTGACCGTTCGCCGTGGGCATGGTGTTCCAGATGAGCACGCGGTAGTTCGCGCGGTCGCCAACGATCAGGCGGACGCCATCGGTCCACACCGACAGGGGCAGACTCATCTGGCTCGCACCGTTCCCGCTTGCCGAGGACGTCATGTTCGGCTGGCCGATGACGATATCCGCGGCCTCACCGGGCGCCGTCGGAGCTGGGTTCCAGATGAGCACGCGGTTTCGATCGCCATCGGCGACCGCAAGCACGCCACCGCCATACCCAACCGCACCAATAATGCTCCCCAGGTTCGTTGCGGACGCGGCCCCAGTGGCCGTGTTGTCGGTGACCGCCGGCCGGCCGACGATTCCGCTGGCGGTTGGATCGCCCGTGTTCGGCAGCGGCGAGAAACCCAAGACCCGGCCCTTACCGACATCGAAGACCCACACACCACCTGCTGACGCGGCGACGTCGTTGCTGACAGCGGACTGTCCTGTGTAACCGCGGTCGGCCTCTGAAACGAAGTTCGTCTGCCCGATCACGAGATCGGCGAGTTGGTTGTTCGTGACGATCGGACCGACGATCGGCGCATCGACCGAAGCGTCGATCGTCGGTGCGTCGGGCCGCGCGTCCGGATCAGCGGCGTCAACCCCTGCGTCCGCGCCGGGATCTTCCGTCACGCACGAACCCGATAGGCCGTCCCCGACACGCTGATCCGAGTACCGCATGCCGCTGGGGCACGACGAGTCGGGATAGGCGCACCACTGATTGCCCGACGGCGCCACGAGGCACGCGCCGCCCGCACCGAGGTCGCAGCTCGACTGGTCGCGGCATTCCACCGGGTTGTCGGTCGGGCAGCCGAACAGGCCGACGCTGAGGGTCAGCGCAAGAGCGAGAAACGACGTGTGGCGCATGGCTAGAAGCTCCCCCGGATGGAGAACGAGGACGGGCCGACCGTAACCTGGATCGGCGGCGAGGTGGACGCCTCGGATCCCGTCATAGCGAGCTTGATCACGCCCGCCGCGAGCAGGCCGACCCCGACGCCACCGGTAACCCCGCCGATGATGACGCGTTGGTCGCCGCGGTCCCGCAGGTCGGCCGCAACGGTCTGGCGGTCCTCGTCGGCCGCCTGGTCGTAGAGCGAGTTACCGCTCAGCAGGAAACCGCCCCCGCCGAGAACGCCAAGGGCCCCGCCGCCCACCAGAACCCAGCCAAGCCGGTCCGCGTGCCAGGGCTTCGCCCCTGACCGCGGGACGGCGTGCGGCTTCCCCGCGTCCGTGGGCCGTGTTGCCGGGTCACGGAGCAGGGTCGGTGCGGGCGCGGTCGGCTCGGCGAGGGAAGCTTCCTTATCAAGCTCCGCCTTCATCATCCGGCGGAAGTCCTCGGCGGCAGTCCGGTGCAACGCGAATCGCTCTGGCGCGAACTCGAGGAACTTCTTGTAGAAGTGGTCGGCGCGCGTGTACTCGCCGATCTGCCGGTAGGCATGGCCCAGGTTCCAGTAGAACGTGTAATGGAACTTGGTCTCGACCGCGAGCCCCGCGATGTACTCCCTGATCGCGTTCTCGTACTCGGCGCGTTGAACCGCGGGATCTGTCTTCGCCTGCGCGCCGCGGAAGGCGGTGTTACCCGCATCGAAACGCGCCACCGCCGCCGGGGTCGCGGGCTTCGGAAGCTGCTCGTCGGCGTATGCCAGGCCGCCAAGAACGGCGACGAGGCCGAGCAGCAACAGCAGGCGTACCGAAATGCAGGGCAACACGTTCATCGATGGGCGAGCGGAAGTCCGGCAGAACATCACGTCTTAGACCTCCCATGGCAGCGCGACTGGATCAAGGTCGACGGATGCCGGCACCCGCCAGGTACGATCGTGCATGTGTTGCTCGAAGTCGGCCGGCAGTTCCACGTCGTAGTGCTCGACGTAGTAGGCGAGGAAGTGCGGCCAAGCGTAGATGCCGTCGGTCAGGATTCCCGCCGTACCAGCCTGCCGGGCCGGGTCGAATCTGTCTTCAACGGGGCCCGGGCTCACCGTGTAGCTCGTGCCGGCGCGCAGATATGCAACGACGTCCGCCTTGTTCGTCGGTGGGCGTTTCCCGCGAGCCTCGACCAGCGACGGAGCATCGCGGATGTAGCCTGCTTCCTTGAAGTTACCCACCATCTTGAGCACTCGCAGCGGCATGGAGGTCACCATGGGTCGTTGTTGCGGGGTCAGTACACGCGCATCCGGCCGACGGGCCACTCGCCGTTCCAGCCGCAGGGCAAGAGTCCCGCGAGGAACCATGGGAGCTGGTCGCGAAAGTAGCTGCACCGGGAAGCGCCTACGTCACCTGCGTAAATCTCGATGGACAGGAGACGAATGTACTCCGTGATGTAGTCGGAGACGGAGAGGGAATCCTCGAACGCGAGGCTAGCCGGAATGTGTGGGGTGGCATCGATCGCGTCGAGCGCACGGTTTGCCGCATCGACGGTGACGCGGTTGAGCATATCGTCGGCATCGAGGCGCTCGATGAGGAGAAGCTTCGGCACCGTGAGCGTACCGGTGCGCCGTGTGTTCCCGCCTCCCGAGAACATGGTCAGCGCGTCCGACCACCCCCCAACCCTGTCAACGTCCCGGTCGCGCGTCGTGGGTTCGCCCAGATGCTTGAACCACTCGGCTTCGCGCAACCGTGCGAGCGCGACGTTCTCAGCGTCGTGACCAGAAGTGCCACCACTCAGCTCGGCCCATGTCGTGACCTGAATCATCGGTACGCTCCTCCACCCTCGGCCGGGACCTGGAGATCCTCGGGCAGATAGTAGCGCCCGAGGGGCGTCTCGCCGTGCGGTCCGTGCACCGGAAACAACTCGCGGTCCGCCCATGCCGAGAGACGTTGCCGGAACTCCCAGAACGTTGACGACGCCTCGATCATTTCGCTGAGCGCCTCGTGCATGGCTCCCGATCCGCGGCTGCCGTGGCGGAACCCCCGGCCGACGGCCGACTCGGTCCGCGTCCTCGCGTCCAGCACGGTACGCATCGAGATGCCCCACTTCTTCACCTGGCGCATATGCTTCACCATGAGCCACTCATGTTGGTGACCTGGGTGCCGGATGTGATCTGCGATCACTTTCTGGGCACCCTGTTTCCCTGGGGTGCTCTTGTCCTTGAGTAACGTGTCCAGCTCCTCAAGCGTCAGACTGTCGAACCACTCCATGAACTCCGGTCCGGACGGCGGGATGTGCTCGGCCAGTGGCGTGCGCGCGGGGCGGGATGGAGCACTGGCAGCTGCGCGCGCCTGTCGCTGACGGACTGCCTCCGCATCAGCATCGACGGAGTGCATCCCGTCATCTAGGTCAGAGGGCGCTCCGCGATCTGGCACGTCCTCGGTGGATCGACGCGCTGGCGCCCGGCGATCAGGCACGCCGTCGACGCTCTCGGTTGCGCGGTCGACATCGTCGATGTCATCGAGGAAGGCTTCGTCGGCCGGCGAACCCAGCGCCTTGTGGTGGGGATCGGAGATCGGCTTTGTCCTCCTGGTGCCCGGCTTCGCGGCTCCCTCATCCACGGCGACGGAGGCGTCGACCACTCGATCTGGATCAGCTTCGGGACTGTCCAGCGCGTCGTCCGCGTCGTCAAGTTCAGCTCGCTCGCGCTTGAACCGCTCGTAGCGCGTTTCGCTGCGCGGCTTCTCCTTCCACGGCGAGTACCTGAACTCGGAGGTCTTCGGTTCGAACTCGATCCAGCTCCCTGACGGGTTCTCGGCGCTGGGGCCGATCGTCAGCTTCCCTGTCTTTCGGTTGATGTGCAGAATGTCGCTCGGTGCGACCACCTTTACGCCCAGCTTGTTGGCGAAGTGTTGCGCCGCGCCCTTGGCGTGCGCGCCGGTCGAGCAGGACAGGAGTCGGACTCGATCGGGGTTCTTGCCGGACTTGCGGATGTACGTGGCCAGGCGACGGTGGTCCAAGTGGACAGGCGATCCGTTGTGGTGAACGATGAAGTCGTCAACCGATCCGTGAACGTAGACATCGACGGTCCCGGGCTCCGGCGTGATCTTCTTCGCGAGCGCCGCAATCTCGATATCGGTGCCCTGGAGGATCACGGTGTCGTCCAGGTGACTCGCCGTCGTCGCGGCGGGTGCCGACTCGGGTGCGGCGGCCGCCGCATCGTCGACGGTGCTGGCCGCGGTTGTCTCTGCGCGCGACGCGGCCCGGCCCTCGAGCTCACCCAGCTCCTTGCCCATCTCCCGCGCGGCGGTGGCGCGCGCAGCCTTGTCCGCCTGTAGTTTGGCCGGGACCAACGTGGCGATCGCGGCGAATCCGCCGCCGAAGGTCTTGGCGCCCTGCTCGTCGTAGCTCAGCTCGCGGTTGGAGATCAGCTCGCGGCCGGTGACGCCCTCGAAGATCGACGGCAGGCCCACCACGTCGCCGACGGCGACGAGCGTCGTCGCCCACAACCCGGCGACCTTGCCGTACCAGGGCCAGTCGTCCCAGGTGCGAAAGAGGATCTTGAACCGCTCGGCGAATGCCTGGACCATCCCGACGATCGCCATGGCGGCGTCGCGGACGAGACCGGCGAGGACGCCGGCCTTGCCGAGCAGCGCGGCGACGCCGAAGGCGAACGGGGCGAAGCCGATGATCAGCGCGGTGGCCACGAACTTCGCGATCGTGACCACGAGGCCGGAGACGGCGCCCCAGACGCCCTCGCCGAAGCGAGTCAGGCGCGACTTGCGGGCCTCGCTGAAGGCGCTGCGGACGATGCCTCCGAACTTTGCCGGGAGCTGGGCGATGAGCTGCGCGCGGTTGGCCTCGGCGGCGGCGGCGTAGCTGTTGGCGCTGATGATGGCGACGTCGGTGTCCTTGGCCCACTCGCCACGGATCTGACCGACCTTGCCGGCGATGTCGCCGGCGAGCTTGCCCTCGATGGCGGCGTGGTTGCCGAGCGCCTGCGCCCGATGGCCGGCGCATTCACCCTGGAACTCGTTCACCCCGTGCGCCACCGTCGATGTGGCGCGCTGAACGACGCCTTCCACCGACGAGACGAGCTGCTCGCGACGCCGGGCGAAGTGCGGCGCCGCCTGCGATGCGGCGGTCTGGAAGCGGGCGCCGGCCCCGGGCGTGCCAGACTGCGCCGTGGCGGCCGTCGTCAAGGTGGCTGCCGTGCTCTTGCCGGCACCGAGGATCTGGTGGGCCTGCGTCCGGGCACGAGCGAAGAACGCCGCGGCGCCGCGCTCGGCGGCGTCGATGGCCGCGACCTGGGTGCGTGCGTTGTGCTCGAAGAGGGCGGCCAGCTTCTCGCCGCTGGCGACGATCGACCGCTCGACGTCGGGGAGCTGCGCGGCGGCCTGGCGGGCGAGCACGTCGCCGGCCTGGCGCATCTGGCGGATGTTGCCGTCGCGCGCGGAGCCAAGCCGCTCGACGTCGCGGTCGCGCGCATCATGCGCTTCCTTGCGCGCCGCGGTGTGCGCTGGCGGGACGAGGCGCTGGTACAGCTCGTTCGCGAGCTGGCCCTCGACCGCATCGCGGAGATCGAGGTTGGCGTTGGGCAACGCGTTGTTCGCCGCGTCCCTGATGGCGGGGCTGACGGCGCGCGATGCTGTGCTGACGCGCGCCATCGCGCCCTGCGTACCGAGGCTCAAGCGCGTGACCTCGCCATCGATCATCTGCCCGATCGTCTGCGACACCGTCCCGTTGCGACCGCGGACGCGGTCTGCGGTCGCCTTGGCGTCGCTGCGCGCGAGCCCGACCTGGGTCGCCGACACCATGCGGATCGCGGCACGTTGCTGGGCGAACGTGCCGCGGAGCGACTGCTCGCGCTGACCGATCGCGGTGAGGGACTGCATGTACTCCGTCGTCGCGTGGGCCTGGATCAATCCAGCTTGCACGTGGGCGACGCTCAGGAGGTTGGGCTCTGCGCTGTGCGCCGTGGCGCCGACTGCCGCCCGCGGTTCGCCCGATCCATTCCCCGTCGACACCGCGCCGCCATGTTCCGGCGCGACCGCCTCGGCCGCCGGTTCCGCGTGCCCGGTCTCGCCGACGCTCGACGCCGAGCTCGCATCGGTGTCCGCGACCGGCTCGCCGCCGTCGGCGGCGGGCGCCGCACCGTCGGCAGATGCCGGCTCGCCGCCGTCGGCGGCGGGTGCCGCACCGTCGGCAGATGCGCCCGGGCTTGGTGCGTCGGCATCGCCGGAGGCTTGGGTCTCGCCGCCGGCGGACGGTACCGCCGTCTCCGCCCCGGCGGACGGCGCCGCCTCGGCACCATCGGCGACCGCGCCGCGCGCGCCCGCGCCGCCGCCGCTCGCCTGGTGCGAGGCATGATCGTTGGAGGCTGGCCCGGCGGGGGCGACCTCGGGCGTGTTCGCGACCGCCTGCGGCTCCGCGCCGTCCGTCGCCTCGCTGTGCATCGGCGCGGCAGCGCCGGCGGGAAGCGCCGCGTCGGCGTTCGCCACCCCCGTGGGCCGGCCGGACTGGAGCGGCTCGTCCTCGTCGGGAGTGATCGAGCCTCCGCTGATCGCATCGGGTGATCCGATGGGGTGCAGGCCGAACGCATCGTCATCTGGGAACGGATTTGGGGTCCCAACGCTGCCCATGCCGGGCTCGTTGGTCGGGATGAATTCACTGGCCGACATCGTAGGGTCGCGGCGTTTCGCCGACGGTGGAAGGCTCTGCGTACGGGAACGCTTCCCGGCCATGCCGCCGCGCGAGCCCGACTCGTCGCGGCCCGCAGAGGACCCGCCTGGGCGCCGCGCCTTCACATGTCCCCCTTGCCGCGCGGCAGCTCGGCGGATCGGGTAGCTGCGCTATCGCCGCCGGAGCGGCTGGCCGGACGGAGCCTCCTCACGACGGCCGCCGATCGCCGCCGAACGGATCGAACGGCCCAGACGGCATGCGTGGCGTGGGCGTGGGCGCGGAGGATTGGGGTTCGACGGACATCTCTAGCGACGGTCGGATCGCCTGCCCATGCGCCGGGGAGAGGAACGTGGATTCACACAAGATTCCAGGGAAATCAGCGGGATGGTAGCTCGTCGGGAGGGTCTCGACCATCACCCCGCTGGTATGAGCGGTGGCGACGAGGCGCAGGGTCTCGACGAGCTGGACCCCGATCTGCGCGGCGGCCATGTCGTCGATCTCGCCGCGACGGTGGCGGTGGTGCAGGCTGGTGACGGTCGCGCGGGCGACCGCGCCCGCGAAGCCGAGATCAGCCTCGGCCGAGGCGACGCCGCGTTCGTCGCCGCGTTCACGCGCCCACGCCAGGGTGGATCGAGCGCGGGTCGCGTTGCGGAGACAGCGAAGGGCAATCTGGGCGAGGAGCAGTTCCACGTTTTGCCCAGAGTACGTAGCCGGTCGCCGTTCGTCGCCCCGTTCCTGTACGGACCCCCGCTATCCGGAAGTCGTACAGGAGCGTGCAGGAGCCGGGTTCCTGTATGCCTTCCGGATAGAGGGCATCGATACAGGAACGCGGAACATCTGGACGCGGTCGTCCGTATGCTGGGCCGAGATGAAGAAGAAGCCGCCCGCGGCGCCGCCGCCTGCCACTGGACCGACCGACCCCGAGGGCGCCGAGAAGATCGGCGTGACGCTGCATGCGGCCGAGTCCATCCTGTCGCTCCGCGTGGTCGGCACCGAGCACGACCTGCGGTTGCCGCCGAAAAACGTGTTCGTGGTCGGGACCGGCGACGTGGACGTACGTGTGCCGGTGCTCGGCGACCAGCGAATGGTGTCGCGGCGGCACGCCGAGCTGACGCGGCAGGGCAGCGACGACGGCACCTGGCTCCAGGTGGTGGACCTCGCCTCGACGCACGGGACCTACTTCACCAAGGGACGCGAGCGCGACTTCCCGGTGCGGGCGGGCGAGCGGTTCCGGCTGGCCGACACCGACCTGCTGGTGATGGACCGCTCGCTGACGCGGCTGCGCGACGTGCTCGGCGGGTTCTTCGGCTTCACGCAGCACCAGCTCCTCGACGACCACCTCGCGTTGCTCCGCGAGAACGACCTCGGTCAAGGCGATCCGATCCTGCTGCTCGGTGATGTTGGCTCGGAGCGCGGCCACCTCGCGGACGCGATCCATCGGCACTCGCGTCGGCGCGATCTCCCGTTTCGGGAGGTGAAGGCGCCGGCGGCCGATCGCGCCACGCTGATGCCGGACTTCGAGGCCGCGACGCACGGCACGCTGTACGTGTCGCTCGACAACCTCGGCAGTCGGACGCCGCTGGCGCCGCTCATCAACTTGCTGTTCGATCGGGCGTACGACGTGCGGCCGATCATCACGGCGCGCGATCTGCCCCAGGTGTGCGGCGCGCTGAACGTCGCTGCGACCCGGTTCAAGGTGCTCACGGTGCCGCCCGTGTGCGCTCGGCCCGAGGACATCCCGGCCTTGCTCGACATGATGCTGGCCGAGTGGGGGAGCCCGCATCGCGTCGCCGAGTTGCCGCCCGAGCGGCTGGCCGCGATGTGCGCCTTCGGTTGGCCGCAGAACCGCGCCGACTTGCGCGCCACGGCCCGGCGGCTTGGTGCGCTCCTGGCTCACCCCAAGAACCTGTCGGCGGCGGCGCGGTCGATCGGTACCGCTGCGAGCGCGGAGAGCTTCCGGGTCGCGTTGGCGCGCGTCGGCGCGATCGTGGTGCAGCCCCGTGACGACTGACCTCGCGTTCGACCAGGGCGCGGACCCGACGCGCTACCTGGCCCCGATCCTCGCCGAGCTGTCGGAGGCCATCGTCTCCGGCACACCGGAAGGAGCCGGCGCATAGCGCGCCGCTTCCCTCGTCTCACGCCTTCCATTCACCTGACGCGCCCACCGGGGCTCGCCGCGGGACAGCTTTGCCCGCGTGGAGAATCGCCATGTCCGGGTACGCCCATCGACATCCCGTCCACAACATCTTCCACGTAGCCGACGAGGCGGCAGGCGCCGTTCGCGCCAACGAGCCGCGGGCGCTCTCCGCCGCCGTGATGCTCATCGACAACGTGCGCTCGCGGGTCGCGCGCACGTCGAGCCCGTAGGTCGACGTGTCGACGGCCCGCCGACGAGTGTCTGGTCGTTCACATCACCATCACCCCTGCGCGGTCCGCCGAGGGCGGGCCAAGAACGGAGAACACACACCATGTCCATCGCGTACGCCCCGCCCAACAAGGTCGCGATCTTCGGCCTGGAGATCGAAGTCGCCATCGTCGCCAGTACAACCCCAAGGAGATCCAGGTCGACAAAGCGGTCACGTGGAACGCGAGCCCCAGCGCCAAGCAGGATCGGCCGGATCTCGAGTTCTCCTCGGTGGCGGCGCGGACACTGTCGATGGAGCTGCTGTTCGACACCTACGAGGAGCGGACACCTGACGGGCGCGCCGTCGATGTCACGGTGTCGCACGTGAGCAAGCTGATGCGGCTCATCTCGGTCATGGACCACGACGGCGAGGAGATCCACAAACGCCCATCGGTGGTCCAGGTGCGATGGAGCGAAGGCGAGTACCCGATCTTCGAGGGCGTTCTCCAGTCGGTCACGACCAAGTACACGATGTTCTCCCCGTGCGGGAAGCCGGTACGCGCCACGTGCGCGGTGAAGATCATGGAGGCGAGCCGCAAGTTCAAGAACGACGCGCGGAAGCTACCCGGTCAGGGCCGCAGCCAATGGTGACGATGCGCGAGCGCCTCCGATGACGACCACGCCTCGCTCGCTCGAGTTGTTCGAGCCCACGCTGTGGCGACGCGCCGAGTTGATGGCGGTGGCTTTCGCGACGCCCGAGGGGGCACCGCCGACGCTCGGGCTGGTGTTCCGCGACGCCGACGTCGCGGGCGCCATCTTCCTGGGGTGGCGCCACGCGCTCGGCGAGGTCGACGAGCACGACCTGATCCGCGTCGCCATCATCGAGGGCGAGCTACGAGGGCGTGCGCCCGGCTACGCCGTGCATCTCTCGATCGACCCAGGTGACGCTCCGCCCCCGCCACGCGGCGGCGACGTCTGGCGCCGGATGCCACAAGCCGGCAGTCCGCACCTGCGCCGATTCCAGGTGGCGTACGGCCAGCACCGTCGTTACCACCTGGCACCGGCCACGCTCGGCGGCGGCGTCGCCTTCATGACCCACCTTGCGATCGGCAAGCGTCGGCTGGCCATGCGGCGCATCAGCGACGTCGGCCTGATCGGCGACCCCGACGCCGGGCTCTGGGACGTCTAGCCGCGGCGCAGCAGTCCAAGGGGAAGGCTGACCACGTTCGCCGTGCGCGCGGGGTCGCGCTCGTGTCGGTCGCCTCGCCCGAGACGCTGGCCTCGCTGGTGGCGAACGTGACGCTGACACATCGTGCTCGACGGCGCCGCCCTGGTGCCAGCGGGCCGGGGCCGACCATCGAGGCCCCTGCGGAGATCGGCTAACGCCCCGATCGGCAACGGCCAGGGCGGCAAGAAGTGGCAATCGCTCGCACCCGAGGAAACCGCAGGAGGGCGCGGCCGACAACGGCACCGTCCTGGTCACGACGCCTGCCCCCGGGCCGGACACGGCGACGAACGACCTGACTCATCGACCCCCAAAGGAGACTGCATTGAACGCCACCGCAGAACGATACGAGGACGATCTCAGCTTCTGGACCGCGCTGCGCGGCCACCTCTTCGAGTTCGTGGACGAACACCAGCGCGTCCATGAGCGCGCGCGCCGCGCGCTGGGCTTCCCGTCGAACGAGCCAGCGATCGACCGCAAGCGCCAGCCGTACGACCTGCCGGCGAGGCCGCGAGCCCGCCGGCGCGTTCGCCTCCGATACGGAGACACGGTCGAGTCGGAGGCAGAGGCGATGGCGCGCTTCCGCACCGAGGCAACGCGCCTCGCCGAGCACGACGCGGATGTGGCCGCGATCGTCGCAGCGTACGAGGAGGGCGGTGAGGTCGGTGCCGACCCCGAGATGGTCGCGGTGATCGCCGATCTCGACGAGGCCCGCTACGCGGCGGCGATGCTCAAGCTGGCCGCGCTGATGAACGAGATCGCCGAGGACTGGATGCACAACTGATCGCCGCCGTTCGAGCTTCGACTTGCTTGCTCATCGCGCAATCCCCCGGCGCGCGCGGCACCGCCACGCATGGCGATGTCGCTCGGGCCGTGGCCTCCCAACCGTCTGGCGTCGCGCACCGGACACGAGAAGGAGTCGACTGATGTGTGAGACCAATGAACGCGTCTCTGATCCTGCGCCCGCCTCCGCGGGCGGCAGGGGGGCTCTGTGACGAGCCCGCTCGGTGGCCGCGCGCGGCGCGAGCGCGACGCGGGCGAGGTGCCCGAGACGTTGCCGGCCGGGTCCGTCGACGATCTGCAACTCACGAAGCCTGAGCCGGCGGCGATGGTGACTCGGTCCGTCGATCCGGACCGTGTGTCGAACCGTCCCCTCGACGCTGGCGACCATGGCCCGCCCGACCCGGCGATGATCGCCGAGCTGGCTCGGCAGGCGACGTCCGCCGTGATCGCGACCGCGGTCAAGTTCGCCGACCTGGAGCTGGGGAACCTCGGCTCGCGCGACCTCGAGCTGGCGGACTCCGGCTGGGATCTGGTGTCGAGCATCGTGCTCCAGACGCGCGAAGGATCGCTTGCCTGGGATCCGGCGCGGTGCTCGCTGCTCCAGCACCTCTGCGCCGTGGTGCAGTGGAAGGGGCGGCGGGTGTTGCGACACCGGCGCCGCGAGCGGTCGCTCGACGAGATGCTGGCCGGCCGCGACGGGGATGGGAGCGGCGAGGACGCCGCGAGGAACGAGGCCACCATCGAGGCGGCGCTGGTGCTCGATCGGACGCCCGCGACGCCGCTGGACGCGGAGTACGATCGGGCGCGGCTCTACGCCCGGTTCGAGCGTGCGATGTGGAAGCTGGTCCTCGCGCGCCAGGATCCGGAGGTGACCGCCGCGTTCGAGGCGTGGACCACCCACCACACGCTGGGCGAGCACGAGGTGGCCGGGCACACCGGCCTCCCGCTTGGCCGCGCGACGCGGGCCGTGCGGATCCTGCGGTCACTCACCCAGCGCTTGCCCGCGGCGCTACAGGACGATATCCGGGAGCTGCTCTCATGACCGGGAGGAAGACCATGACCACCGTTGACTTCGATCCGCGCGGTCCGTCGCCGGATGGCGCCTTGCTGACGCCGATCGATCGGATCGACGCGTTTTTCAAGGAGGCGCAAGCGGCGATCCTTCGCGGCGATGACCAGGTGGAGGTCGGGCCGGAGTGCCACGAGTTCGCGGACGCGCTCCGGCGAATGATCCGGTTCGGTCCCATCGCCATGCCCGAGGTGCGCCACCTGGCGCGTCTGTACCAGGACCGCGTGCCCAAGATCATCGATCCGGACGGCGAGCTGTCGGACGGCGTCCCGCTGGACGAGCCGGTGGGCGAGATCGACACGGCCCGGCTGCGGCGGATGTCGCGCGCGACGCTGCTCCGCCTGGTGGAGCGGCTGATGCGCGAGCAGGAGCAGATGCGCGGCGCCGAGCTCGCCCCACACGAGACGCTCGCCTCGCTCTCCGATGACGAGCTGCGCGCCACGGCGCGCCACCTCTGGCCGGCGCTCGCCAGCGGCACGCGCGCGTAGGACGGCAACGGTCGGGCGAGGTCGCGCGGGTGTCCGCCGCGCGACCTCGCCGGGTTGTCACCGCGGCATCCGCCACGCGCCTTCGGGTGCGGCGACGTACCGCTGGCCCACCAGCGCCACCTGGCTGCGGTCGCCGAGGTGATCCAGCACCTCGCGAAGCTGATCGGGCGACCACCGGAAGCGTGCGGCCATCTCCTGGAACGTGTCGCCGGACGGGCGAGCCAGGAGCCAGCACACGACGGTCACGCCGCGCGCGACCAGATCCGCGCGGCTGCGGGCAGGCGATGGCGCTCCGTTGGGTGGGCGACGCATGGCAGTGCGTGGCACGCATGTTCGCACGGCGCGATGCGCTCGCGCCCGTTTGTGAGCACGAGCCACTCTCGCGACGAGACGCGCGCGGTGAAGGCGCTCCGCCACGCGCCGATGTCGGGGATCGTCGCGCTGCGCGCGATCGGTGCGCGCGATCGAGGGCAACGTGCAGCGAATTGAACGTGCCCGACACGTGATTCGCACGCGCGATCAACAACATGGGGCGCTGCGGGCAGCGGCCCAACGAGCGGCGCCAGGCGCTCGTTGCTGCGCCGGTTGCCCGGCAGATCGGGCCGCCCGCCGCGCTCGATGCCGCGCCCGTGGGGGCGCCCGTGGCGCTCCCTGCCGCGCCCGCCTGGCCGCGCGGTCGCTCGCGCGGTCGCTCGCGTCCTCGCCGCGAAGCGCGGCGCATCGGTCGAGCGTGGAATCCACACGCCCCCCGAAGATCGACTGCTGGCACGGGTGACTTGCTGCCGATGGAGAGTGTGGGGATTCGATCGATCCGTCCGAGTCCCACGCCCCACGCCCGCCGGTCGCCTCCTCCCAAGAATCGACACGCGGACCCGAAGATCGACTGCTGGCACGGGTCACTCGCTGCCCATTAAGAGTGTGGGGACTCGATCGATCCGTTCGAGCGTTGAGCGAATCGGTCGAGGGTGTCGCCTGTTGCAAGCCCCATCCGTGGCGCGAGGGTGAGTGGTGGAAGGCGGTGATGCATCCGCAGTGGTTCACGGAGCGGTGCCTCGCGCGCGGCCTGTCGATCGTCACCATGCCCGACGTCGAGCATCCGGCAGGTCTCACGACGGCCGTACTCCGGCGGCCGTGAGCCGCGCGAGATCCATCCTCGTGACCTTCCGGTTGGACTCCTAGTGCGCGACAATCGCTGCTGATGGTGGCGATCGAGCTTCGACGCTCCTTGGCGCCCGCATACCGATGCGCCGCGTTCGACGGCGTCTGCAAGAGCATGCGCTACGAGCCGCAGCTCGGTCTGTTCCCTCGTGGTTACGCTGGTGCGACGGGTCGGTTGCACGACGTCGATCTTGTTGTCTGCGTCGCCGAGCCCGGCGAACCCTCCGCAAACGCGAAGCCACAACCGGAAGGTGCGCAGGAGGACTCAGTCGAGGAAATTGCGTCGCGCGTGGAAGCGGCTTTCAGCAACCGCAAGGGCCTGTTCCACCGGAACGTGATGACTATGCTGGACGGCTGCTGGCCAGGGCTGACCTTCGAGGAAATGATGCGGCGGACCTGGATCACCGAGGGCGTCCTTTGCTCGGCCGAGAAGACGACCGGGCCGGTTCCGACGGCTGTCACCAAGGAGTGCGTCTCGCGCTACCTGACGAAGCAGCTCGAGTTGCTGCCCAAGGCGTTCGTGATCGCCCTGGGTGGCAAGGCGAAGCGTCGCCTGACGATGGCTGGCCGCCCGCCTGACGTGGCGGCGTTTGCCGCTGGGCTGCCCGGCTGCAATCACAAGGGCGCGAGGCCTAGCTGGCAAGGCGCCGGCGACGCGTTCCGCGCGCACCTCCGGCAGGCGAGGGCATCGGACGCATGACCACCTCCCTGAAGCCCTTCCATCGACGCCAGGCCTGAAGCTGCCCCCAACCCCATGCGCCGCTCGTCCGTCGAGCCCCGGCGCACCAGCCCGAGGTCTGGAGCCGGATTCGGCGAACTACCCCCGCTACGCCTGGGCACGCGGCCCTGGCGGTCCCAGAACAGGATCCGCACCTGGTCACCGCGCCGGTTGAACACCACGTACAGGTGGCCGCTCCGCGGGTCGTGGCGCAGTCCTTGTTCGACCAGCACCGCGATCCCGTCGAACTGCTTGCGCAGGTCGCACGGCGCGGTCGCCACGAAGATACGCACCGTCGGCGGCAGGGTCAGCATGATGCCTGCCCCAGCGTCGCGACGACGCGCCGCAACAGGTCGTCGTCGAAGCCGCGGACCACACGAACCACCGCGCCGCCGACCACCACCTCGAGCCCGACCGCGGTCGGCCGTTCGGCGGTCACCCGCACCGGCGCGAACGCCACGCTCCCCACTGGCGCGCAGCGCCGCCACCATCCCTTGTCCGTCAGCGAGCTGCCATCGCCCGCCTCCCCGTGGTGGTGTCCACTCGATCGTCGTCTGGGTCATCAGTGCCTCGTTGCCAGGCACACTGCCGAAATCGCGCAGGCACTACCAGACGACGACTACCGGGCGGTTACCCCACGCCCGCCGGTCGCCTCCTCCCAAGAATCGACACGCGGACCCGAAGATCGACTGCTGGCACGGGTCACTCGCTGCCCATTAAGAGTGTGGGGACTCGATCGATCCGTTCGAGTCCCACGCCCGCCGGCCGCCTCCTCCCAAGAATCGACACGCGGACCCGAAGATCGACTGCTGGCACGGGTCGCTTGCTGCCCATTAAGAGTGTGGGGACTCGATCGATCCGTCCGAGCCCCACGCCCGTCCGTCGCCGCCGCCAAGAATCGACACGCGGACCCGAAGATTGACTGTTGGCACGGGTCACTTGCTGCCAATGAAAGAGTGAGAGGACTCGATTGCGAGTCCAACCGGGCTCGCGATGTGAGCCCACGAACCCGGCGCCCCATCGCGCCATCGCCCCCCACGTGCTGGGGTGGAGGTATCCGTTGTCCGAGCTTGCGTTCAACTACAAGGGTCAGCGCTTTGCACCCCCGAGCAGAGCGGTCTTCTGGAGCGTGCGGCGGATGCGCGATGGCCAGCGCGGTCAGCTCGACGTCGTACGCGACGCGCTCGGGCTCCCGCTCATCGTGCCGATCGCGATCGGCATCGCCGGCTTCCGTGAGGCGGTCGGCGATCAGCACGGTCGCTACCGGCTCGACGCCCTCGACGCCGACAAGATGCAGATCGACGGCGCCGAGCCGGCGTACGTGTCGGTGCCGCAGCCGCGCAAGGTGATCGAGATCGAGGCCGGCGAGCCGGTGACCGATCCCGACCTCGAGCACGACCAGGCCGTGGTGCGCGATGTCGCTCCGGTCGCCGGCCTGCGCAACGCCGCGCCGGTGCCGAGGATGGTCGCGCCCCCGGCGGTCGTCGCGGCGCCCATGGTCGGCTCTCCGATCGGCACGTGGCCGGCGCTGCCGATGCCGGTCGCCATGACCGGCGAGCAGTACCTCGTCGGCGAGGCCCTTCGCGGCCTCGTGCAGATCAACCGGCAGCAGGGCGACGCGCACGCCCAGCAGCTCGGGCAGCTCTCGGCCATGGCGTCGTCGACGCTGGCGGCGATCCCGCCGCTGCTCCTGGCGACGACCGCGCACGCCGAGCGCGTCGAGACGCTGCTCGCCGAGCTGCTCCTCCGTCAGTCGGGCATCACGCCGCCGATCCCGCCGCCGCCCGTCGCGCCACCGCCGCCGGCCCCGCCGCCGACGCCGCCCGCGCCCACCATCGTGTACGCCATGCCGCGCAACGCGGCGTTCGCTGACGAGGAGTACGACGACGAGGACGGCGAAGATGACGACCTCGACGACGAGGCGCCGATCGCCAAGGACGAGGAGGACTTCTTCGCCAAGGCGAACAAGCTGGTCGCGACGGTCGGGCAGGCCATCGCGCCGGTGGCCGCCGTCGCGCAGATGGTGATGAGCGCGGGGCTCGGCGGGCTCGGCGGGCTGTTCGGCGGTGGCGACTCGCCGCGCAACGCGGCGCCGCCAGCCGACACGGCGCCGCCGGCCGACGAGCCCGGCGACGATGACCAGGCCGAGGCCGAGATCGTCGAGCCCACCCACGCGCACCTGCGCATCTCGCACGTGCTGGCCGTCTCGCACGAGCTGGGCGTGAAGGACGGCTCGATCTTCCGCCACATGATCCGGGCGATGGAGCCGGCCGACCGCCAGATGTTCACCGCGCGCCTGTGCGCGATGCCGCTCGATGAGGCCGTGCCGTTCGCCGCCGAGAAGGTCGCGTGGCTCAAGGCCCGGCTCGCACGTTCACGCGCCCGGTGCGCCGAGCCGGCCGAGCGCGTTCGCGCCGACCAGGAGCAGCACAACACCGTCCAGCACGAGCCCGACCTCGATACCGACCAGGCCGAACAGAGCGACATCGACCCCGACCAGGAGCACGACCCCACCACCCAGCACGACGACAGCCTCGCCCCCGACCAGGCCGACCTCGCCCCCGACCAGGAACACGACCCCACCCAGCACGACGACCATTTCGCCCCCGATCCCTCCCACCTCGACGACCAGGAGCACGAACGCGCCGCCCACCTCGACAGCCTCGCCGCCGATACCCACGTGCCGACCGGCGACGAGCCGGCGATCGACGCGCCCGCCGCTGTTGAGCTGCCGACCGCGCCCGCGGCGCTGACGCCCACCACCCACCCTGACCGGAGGCACATGCCGACCGCCAGCACCCCCGCCACGACCGTCGCCACGGCGCCCGAGGTGCCACGCCCGGTGACGCCCGATGTCATGGCGCACATGAAGCTGATCGCGAAGCACCTCCGGTTCCCCGAGATCCTCAAGACGCAGGCGCTCATCAACAGCACGTCGGTCGCGGAGCGGAATGGCTGGATCGCGCGGCTCATGGCCCTCGACCCCGCCGAGGCCGCCACCGTCGTGCGCGCCGAGCTGGCCCGCCGCGACGGTTGACGATCGCCCCTCAATCCCGATCGCCACCCGTACCCACGAGGTCTCCCGATTCACCGCCGCCGCACATCGTTGATCGATCCGGTCCACACCCTTCGCCCGCAGCCGGCGGTCCCCGTGACTGGCAACGTGCGCGCGCGGTCGCAGGACACATCGCGGCCCGCGCTCGAGCCGAACGTGATCGAGCGTGCCGCGATGTACGTCGCGCTCGCGGACTTCCTCGACGGTTCGCCCGCGGACGACTGATCGGCCGCGCTCGTCGCCTCCCGCCTCCCAGCCCCCTCCCACCAAGAGTCCCCTCCCATGATCACCGCCCCCCTCAACGACCACGCGTGCCTCGGTCCGATCACGGACATCGTGCGCACGCTCGTGGCGGACCGCGATCCCGAGCTGCTCGCGCTCGCCCGCGAGCTGGGCACACCCGCGGCGACGATCCGCTGGATGCGGTCGCTGCCCCAGCGCGACGACACCGGCGAGCCCGACGATGGCCCGCGCGTCGACGCGTGCTCGCCGCCGCAGCGGTTGCGGCTGCCCGCGCCGGATCCGAATTGTTTGGAGAGATCCAGCCTTTTTTGTGTTCTCGCCGAATTCCTCGACCCGCGCGCAACCCGCCGGCTCGCGACGATCGACACGCCCGTGGGCCGCCACACCTTGCCCGTCGAGAACAACGCGCCGGTGGTGCTCGATCCGCGCGTGCCTCGCAACTGCGCGCAGTCGGGCGTCGACGTGCTCGCCGCGACGCCGGCGCCCGCCGACCTCGCCGGCTGCACCTCGTGGGTGTGCCGCGTCGCGGTGGAGCCCGCGCACAAGCTGCCCGGCGGACCGCGTCGGCTCCGCAATGCCCAGACCGCGCTCGCGGCGATGGCGCAGGGCCAGCCGATCACGTCCAAGCTCGCCGAGGACGTGGCGACCGTGCTGGCGCTGGCCGCGCGCGAGGCCCCGCAGTGGGGTCCGGCCGGCGTCGGCGTCGTCGAGCGCGTCGCCCAGGCCGTGCTCGATCTCGAGCGAGCGGTCGGTCGCTGCGGCGGCTCGCCGCGCGACGAAGACGCGCCCGCACACCGCAACGCCGTCGAGCTCCGCGTCGGCCGCTACCGCCTGCGGCCGGCGATCCCGCAGGCGCTCGGCGCGGCCCTGCGCGCGCTCGGCGTGGTCGGCCTCGAAGCCGGCACCGCCGTCGCCCGCGTCAAGCTCGCCATGCTCGGCGTCACGCCCGGCGTGCTCGGGATCCTGGAGTCCGAGCTGAACAAGGACGGCATGACGCTCGGACCCCTCACCAAGCCCCCGCCGCCGTCGCACTCGATCGCCGCGCTCACCAAGGACGCGCTCGTGGCGCGTCACCTGGAGCGGGCGGGCGCCGCGTAACCCACGCGCGCGCCCGCCCGCTCCGAGGCCCCGGACCGCGTCGTCACCCGTCCCTTCCACCCCCGACCCGGATCGGTCGCGCGCTCGCGCGGCCATCCCCACCGGCGCCCGCCGGTAACTCATCCCGGCGCCCGCCGGGAGAAAGGTTCCCCGTGTCCCTCCGCTTCTCCATCCCCATCACCCTCCGCTCCCTCGGTCGCGGCTTCCACGTCGTGCCCGAGGAGGAGATCGAGCGCGAGCCGTCGGCGGTCCCGCCGCCGATCGACTACGCCCCGCTCGCCGACGCAGGGCGCCAGGCCGCGCTCTGGCTCCTCGATGTCGCGCGCTCGCACACGAGCGATCCGCTCGACCAGACCTCGATCGATCGCGTGCAGCGCGCGGTGACGCTCGCCTTCGCCACCAACGCGCCGGCCTGCGCGCGTCCCGACGTCAGCGAGGAGGATCTGCTCACCGTCGCCGGCATCCTCATCACCGCGTTCGAGGCCGACCTCGGCGTGCCCGGCCTGGGCGCGGTCGCCGGCTCGCTCTACGACGCGACCGACGGCGACCTCGACCAGATCCGGACCGCCATCGTCGACACGCTCGCCGAGCGCGCCGCGCAGTCGATGATCGCGACCGTGGCGCGGTCCCGCTCGACGCGGCGCCGCGCCGGCGGCGGCGTGCCGTTCGCCGTGCGCCGCCGCCCCCGCATCGTCGACGAGGCCGCCTTCGACGACGTGATCATCGTCCGCTGACCCAGGAGATCCTCATGGCCAAGCACAAGCACAAGCACCACCACCCGGGTCACCGTCGGCGCAACGCGCCCGACGGCATCCCCGACGACGTCCTCCTGCCGCTCGCGCCGGTGCACCCGTCGTTCCTCCAGCCGCAGGCGACGCAGCCGGCGCTGCCGTACGGATACCCGTACCCGGCGGCTCGCCCGCGCCCGTCGCGCCCGCGGCGCGCGGTCAACGCGTTCAAGCAGAAGGCGGCCGAGGCCGCCGCCGCCGCGGTCAACGCGATCAAGCCCGAGGGCGCGACCATCAACAAGGAGCACCTGATCGGCGTCGGCGCCAACGGGGCCGGCGCCATCGCCACCGCACTGGCGGCCAACGAGCTGGTCGACAACATCGGCGTGATGCCGATGGCGATCGGCGCCACGGTCGTCGGCGGGCTCGGCTCCGCCTTCCTCAAGGGCAACTGGCAGAAGATCGCGCAGGGCATGCTCGGCGCGGGTGTCGGCCAGCTCGGCACCGCGTACCTCACCGAGCGCGCGCTCAAGAAGGCCGCTGCCGCGCAGAAGCAGGCCGCCGCCGCGTCGCCCGCGCCCGCGCAGCCGGCGCCGAACCCCGGGGTCGGCAAGCGCAACGCGTACCTCGGCGGGGACGACAACGACACCATGCTCCGCGCGATGGAGCGCACCGAGCGGCGCGTCAACGCACTGCTCTCCGAGGAGGACACGCGCAACGGGTACGCCGACGGCGGCATCGACGGCGATGCCTTCGACGCCTACGGCGACTACGGCTACGCCGCCTAGCGCAGCCCACGAGCCACGCCCCCACCGAGGAGAGGACCGGGGGCGCATGGCTTCGCGCGAGCCAGGGGTGGGTCGCAACCCCAACCCCAAACCGAAAGACCTTCCCCATGGACCAGGACGAGATCCTCATCGACGACGGCGACCCGCGCAACGCGCGCATGCGCCTCGTCCGTCACCCCGGCGCGCTGCGCCCCGGCGTCTACCCGGCGCCGATGCGCCACTACCCGGCCGCGTACCCCGCGCCCGCGCCGATGTACCAGCCCGGCGGCTACCCGGCCTACCAGCCGGCGCCGGTGATCGTGCAGCGCCCCGCGCGCCGCATCGCCGACCTCCCGACCGGCGAGGTGCTGGCGCTCGCCGCCCAGGCGTTCGCCGCGCTCCAGTCGCTCCCCGCCGCCCCGGCCCCGGTCGGCGCGACGGAGACCGACGTCGCCAACCTGATCACGTACCAGAGCGCGCTCGCGACCCACGCGAAGCGCGACGAGCAGCTCCGCACGGTCGGCGCGCTGCTCTCGAAGCTGCTGGCGTAGCCAAGGAGCCAACCCGGATGAGCACCCCCAACTACAAGGGTCCCGGCCAGCCGATGCCGTCGACGTCCGACGGTGTCACCGGCTGGCTCGGTGGCTTCCTCGGTGGCGCCACGGCGCCCGCGTACAAGCCGGCGCCGACCGCGCCGCCGGCTCCGCCGCCCTGTCCGCCGTGCCCCGCGTCCCCCGCGTCGACGAAGCAGGCCCCGACGAAGCAGGCCCCGACCGCGCAGCGCGGCGACGCCTGCGACTTCGTGCCCGAGCCGTTCGTGCTCGACCCGTGCGACGGCGACGCCGTGATCCCGGTCGGTCCCGGCCCGATCACGATCGTCATCCAGCCCCGCGCCTGACGAGCGCACCCGCGGAACACCTCCGCCTGACGTGACCTGACTCCTGGCCCACCCCCGCGCTCGCGCGCGGCCTGCGCCCCCGGTCCTCCTCCCCGATCTCTCTCTCCCTCCCTCCAACCCCCAACCAAGGAGCCGCACCATGCCTCCTCGACTGACTCCCCGTTGCCGCGGCCCCGGCTGCGGCGGCAACGCGCCGTTGCACGCGCACGGCCCGATGACGCCCGGCCGCCGGTTCGGCCACCGCCCCGGCGTCTTCGGCACGTGGCCCGGCATCGGCCACCGGCCGGGCTCGCCGATCGCACCGCCGCCAATCGTGCCGCGGCCGGTGCGTCCGCCCGGCGTGCCCATGACGCCACCTCCGATCATCCACCCGCCCGGCGGTCCGCCGCCGAGCTACCCGCCGTCGAGCTATCCGCCGCCGAGCTACCCGCCGCCGAGCGCGCCGTACCCGAGCGGCGGCCACGTCGCCGATCGCCGCACGCATGCGCCCGACGCCCCACCGTTCGATCCGATGGCCGACGCCGGCTACGACGCGAGCGGTGAGGTCCCCTGGGGCTACGCCGACGACGGCAGCGCGTCCGCCGACCCGGCCCAGCTCGAGTCCGGAAGCCCCGCCTTCGATCTGTGGCAGGGCTTGCTCGGCTCGCACCTCGAAACCCGCAACGCCGCCGCGAGCACCAGCGGCGAGGCGTACCCTGAGACGACGGCCGGCGACGTCCGCCGTGCGTCGCTCGCGCTCTCGCGCGAGCTGTGCCTGCCGCGCTACGACTTCGCCGACCTGACCGCGACCCGCGCGGCCTGGCGCGACGCGCTCACCCGCGTTCACGCGCTGTGCGCCCGCGTCCCGTGGAGCGCGCTGTACCCGGAGAACGAGCGCTTCTGGCTGTCGGACGCGCTCGCGCTCGCCCAGCGGCTCGCCGCCGTCGACGCGCGCCGCAACGGCATCACCCACGACGCCGCGAACGACCTGCAACTGGTTGGCGATCACTCCGACCCGATCGCGCTGTGGAACGACCTGCGCCAGTTCTTCCTCGCGCGCCGCCTTGTGCGCCGCGGGACCAAGGCGACCCGCGGCGGGGAAGGCTTCCGCTACCCCGAGACCAATGTCCGCGACGTCGCCCAGGTCGTACAGACCATCGGCGCGGCGTCGGCGCAGGCGGCCCCGCTCCTCGGTCAGCACCCCGAGCTGCGCACCCGCTACGAGCGGCTCGCGCGCGCGTGGTGGGACACCGTCGAGCGCGTCTCGCAGCAATCCGAGGGCCGCGCGCGCGGCGACGTGTACCCCGACAACGAGCGGTTCTGGCTCGCCGACACCAAGCGCATGGCGCTGCAACTGTCGGTGCTCCGCGATGCGGTCCCGAGCGGCTACCGCTTCCCGTCGGCCGGAGGTGCGTGGTGATGTACCGCAACCTCGGCATCGAGCTGAGCGACGACGGCAAGCTCCACATCAAGGACATCGCCGACCCGCTCGACCTGTGGGAAGCGACCCGGCGCTTCTTCAAGGAGAAGCGCAAGGTCCTGACCAGCACGACGCGTCAGGGCTGGACCTACCCCGAGACCACCAACGGCGACGTGCGCCAGCTCGCCGAGGTCTGGACCCGGGTCCACGGCAAGATCTGGCGCAGCGACCTCGTCCGCGCCAAGCAGCACAAGGACGCGTGGAACGAGGCGAAGTCGCAGATCGAGATCGCCACCGCCGGCGCCGATCTCGCCGCGCCGTTCATCCACAACGAGCTGTTCTGGCTGCGCTGGACCAAGCGGCAGGGGATCTACCTGTCCGCCGTCCGCGACATGCCCTCGAAGTGGGAGATGGTCGTCGACTCGGTCAAGGACTCGGTCACGCGCCTGCCCGAGACGCTGGCGACCGGCGCCGAGGCGGTCGCCGACGCGAGCGCGTCCGTCGCCAAGAAGGCCGGCGAGGTCGCGTCGGCGCCCGTGCGCGGCCTGTTCGGGGGCCTGTTCGGCAAGCTCGGCACGCCCCTGCTCATCGGCGCCGCCGTCGTCGGTGGCGTGATCGTCGTGCCCAAGCTCCTCGCGCGACGCGCGCCCGCGGCCCCGAGCACCCCCGGAGGCGCGTCGTGATCGCCGACCAGGAGATCACCCGCGGCTCGTCAGTGCTGGTGCCGATGGTCGTCGGCGCTGCCGCCGTCGGCGGGTTCCTCTGGTGGAGCCACCGCCGGAACGACCGGACGCCCGACCGCGCGCCCGACGACGGCTTCCGCGATGACGACGTCCCGATGGTGATGCCCGCCGGCTCGGCCGGCGCTCCGCCGTCGTCGATGCCGCCCGGCCGCTGGGTCTTCCCGGTGCCGCGCTGGCAGGGCCGCGATCCGGAGGTGTCTGACGGCTGGGGCTCTCTGCGGATCGGCGGCAACCGTGGCGGTCTCCACCGCGGCGCGGACATCATGTTCCGCCGCCGCCACCGCGGCGAGCTGATCGACGTCTTCCCGCCGCGCACACCGCTGACGCGCTCGCCGCACACGAGCAACTACTTCCTGCCCGCCGGCACGTTCGTGCTCGCGGCGGCCGACGGCGAGATCTGGTCGGCGGGCTGGACGCCGACGGGCTACTCCGTCGTGCTCTCGCACGGCGCGCCCTGGGCCACGTACTACACGCACATGGCGAGCCTGCGCGTCGGCGAGACCCGGCGCGGCGCGTCCAAGGAGCGCGTGCGGGCCGGGCAGCCGCTCGGCATCGTCGGCGCCAGTCCCAAGGACGCGCGCGGCGTCGCTCACCTCCACTTCGAGACCTGGTACGGCGGCAACGGCAACGCGGCGATCGATCCGGCGCCGTACCTGCGCCGCGCCACATTCATCGACGCGCCGGAGGTGAACTGATGCCCCGCCTCGTCGACGGCCTGCTCGCCGGTGCGCTGATCGGCGGGGTCTGGTGGTACACGCGCCGCGACCAGAAGAAGGCGCTTGCCGAGGCCGCCGCCGCCGAGCGCCTGGCCCGGCTCGCCGATGCCCGCGCCCAGCTCGCCGCCGCCGTCGCGCACGCCGATGGGGCGCTCGCCGCCGGCAACGCTGCCGGCGCCGCGGTCCGGGCCGGTCAGCAGCCGAACCCGTCGGCGCCGCCCGCGTCGTTGCCGCCGCCACCGCCACCGCCACCGAGTGCGCCCGCGCCTCGCCCGCCTGCGGCCCCATCCGGCAAGCGCCCCGCCGGCCTCTCGCGTCGGTTCGATGACCTGTTCGCGCGCCACGGTCGCGGCATCCCGGTCGCGTACCTGCGCGCGCTCGCCAACGCCGAGAGCGGCATGAACCCCGACGACCGGCTCGGCCTCATCAACGTCCTCCCGATCGCGCTCGCCGACTACAACCGCCGCCACCCGTCGGCGTCGATCCATCCCGAGCATATGCGCGACCCGGCGAGCAACATCACGGTCGCCGCCGACATCCTCCGCACGATCATCGACAGCTACCAGCGCTACCACCGCGACGTCCCGAACCTCGTCGAAGACTGGAGCAACCGCCGGTTTGCGGAGATTCTGAGCGCCGGCTGGAACGCGGGGTACAGCGAGCTCGCGGGCGTCGGCCGCGTCGTCGGCTTCCTCAAGACGCCGCCGATCGTCGTGCGCCCGGCCGACATCACCATCGACTCCGTCTTCGATGCGGCGTGGACCGCACGCGCCGCGTCGCACCTCTCCAATCGCCGCAAGCTCGCCTACGCGAAGGGCATCGCCGCCGCGTACGTCCGCGAGGTCGAGCGCGACGCGCGCGAGCGCGTCACGTCCGCGAGCTGACCCACGCGCGCCGCGACGAACCTACGCCGTCGCGCTCCACCGCCGCGCCCCCTCCCTCCTCACCACCCACCCGACCCCGGAGAACCCATGTCCACCGCCAACCCCTTCCCCGCCACCATCCACGAAGCGCGCCGCGCCCTCGCGGGCGCCTATGACACCGTCCGCGCTCACGTGCGCCGGGTCGGTGACACCGCCCGCCGGACCCTTGATCGAGTCGGCACCGCCGCCGAGTCGTACGTCGGCGACAAGATCAAGCGCCGGGTCAAGCCGCCGATCGTCCTCGCCCTGATCGCGGCCGGCGTCGCCCTGGCCATCGCGCTCGTCGTGGCGTTCCGCAAGTAGTCCGGAGCCTCACCATGGAAGCGCTCCTCGACTCCATCCGCATCGCGGTCAGCGACGGCGCCTCGGACGACGAGCGGCGCCGCGGCGTGGTCGCCTGCCGCGCCGTGGCCGATGCGCTCGAAGGCGCCCTCGTGGCCGACGCGACCGCGCCGCCGCCCTCCGTGCCCGCCAGCGAGATCATCGCTTACGCGCCGATGCCCGAGCTGGTGGCGCTCGTCCCCGCCATCGCCCACCCGCTCGCGGCCAACCCCTTCGCCGGCCTGACCCCCGACCAGATCCTCGAGCTGGCCATCGCCAAGCTACGCGGCGCCGTCGGCGAGGACATCGCGCCGCCGCCGGCCGGCCAGCCGTTCCGGCTCACGCTCGTGCCGGTGCCGAGGCACTCGTGAGCGCCGACGACACGCCGACGCCGCGCCAGCCGTACTCAGGCAAGAAGATCGCCGACCTGCGCGGGCCGCGGTCGCGGGTCACCCTGCCGTCACCCGACGCGGTGACGCTCCTGCCCGATCCGCGCGCCGCGCACGCCGCGCTGCTCGATCGCTTCCGCGCCGCCAACGGTCCCGCGTCGGCGCCGAACGCGTTCCCGAACATGAGCGCGCGCGACGTGCGCGCGTTCGCCAACCTCATCACGTTCGCCCTCCGCAACGACCTGCCCTCGATCGACGACCATGACGCCGCCGTCATCTGGGACAAGTGGCGCCAGGCCGTCGACGAGGTCCGCGAGCACCTGCGCCGCGTGCGCGACGACGACCTGACCAACGACTCCTCGCCCGACGTGTGGAACGCGTGCATCGCGCTCGATCACCGCGGCTGGGACATCCGCGAGAGCCTCGTCGTCTCGCTCGCCAACCCCGGCGAGGTCTTCCGGCACTACTGCCCGTGGCGTGCCGATTGGGCCACCTACGATCGCATCTACCCGAGGGCCGGATGATGGCGCCGACCCGCCCGAACGAGACCCGGCCCGACCGGGTCACCGAGGCCGATGCGGACGCCTTCGCTCGCAGCGTCACGTGCGGCGAGGCGGCCCCCTCGGCGGACGCCGCCGCCCGCGCCGATGTCTGCACCGTCGCCGAGGTCGCGCGCTGGCTCGGCGTCAACCGCAAGACCGTCTACGACGCCGTCAACCGGCGCGAGCTGCCCTGCGCGCGCCTGGGTCGGCGCGTCCTCCTGTCGCGCGCTGCGATCACCGCCTGGCTCGCCGGGAGGCTCCGATGACCCCGGGGCCGCGCATCGCGCGCGTGCAGATCCAGTGGTCGGAGAACGGCGCCGTGCCCGCGCGCGCCTTCCCGTCGCTCGCGGCGGCCGATGCCGCACTCGCCGCCGCCTTCGCCGCGCGGCCAAAGTCGGACAGCGGCGGTTATTCGAAGACCGCGTTCGAGGTCGTATGGACCGACGGCGAGCGTCACGAGGGCCGCGCCGACGTGCGCGCGGTCGACGTGCGAACGGCTCCCGAGGCCGGCGGCATCCTCCGCCAGCACCTCCGGATCGTCGCTACGTGGTTCCGCGACAAGAGCGACACCGCTTCGTGGTGGAGCCCCGAGGAGCGCGCCCGCTACAAGGCGTGGGGGGCCGAGTTGCTGCGCCGCCTCGACGCCGAGCCCGCGCTCGGCGCCCCGCGCAACCTGCACCACATCCCCGAGGACCACCTCCTCCCGATCGGCACCACGAGCGATGACCTCACGCTCACGCTCTTGCCCGACCCGATCGGTGCCGTCGCCGAGATGGAGGCTCACTTCGCCGCGATCCGTCCGCCCGTCGACGGGTGGAGCAGGCCAGGCCGTCCATTCCCCCGCACCACGAACCGGGACGTGCGTTACGCGACCAACTGGCTCTCGCTCGCGTTGGCCGCCGACATGTCGCGTCTGCGCAACGTCACCGGCCAGCCGCACGGCATCCTCTGGGACCGCTGGCGGAAGATCGTCGAGTACGTCCGGGTCCACCTGGCCCCCGACGCGGACGAGCCCTACCGCGAGAACGAGACCTTCTGGACCCATCACGTACCCTACCTCGCGCAGCAGATCTCGATCGCGCTCCACGGCGCTGGCGCCGGGCCGCGCAACAGCGCCGCAGCCGAGCGCGTCCAGTGGAAGATCCGCTATCGCGGCCCGCGCGGCGGGGAGCACGTCACCCATCACCTCGCCCCCGACTACCTGACCGCGTTGCAGTCGGCCGCCTTCAGCCTGGGCTTCTGGCCCGAGGTCCAGAGCGTCCACCGCCTCGACGGCGACACGTGGAGGGCTGCATGACCGTCGCCCTCCCGCGCGTCGAGCGCGTCCACATCACCGTCTCCGACAACGACGCGGTCCGGCCGGGGCGGTACGCCTCGATCGCGCACGCCGACGCGATGCTTGATCAGGCGTTCGCCACCGTGCCCGCGCCCGAGGGCCGCCCGTTCCATCTGCTGGTCGGCTCGGTCCACTGGCGCGATGGCTACGAGTTGCGCCCCCGTGTGTACATCAGCGCCCGGTTCGTACGAGACGCCCAGGTCGACGGCGGCGGCATCCTCCGTCATGCCCTCCTGCGCGCCGCACGCGCGCAAGCCTCCGCCGACACCTACCGCGGCTTCCACCCGGACCTCATCGCCCACCACACCGCGGCGGGTCGCGCCGCGCTGGCACGCATCGAGGCCGACGCGATCGACGACGAGGCGCGACGCAACGCGAACACGTCGACGTGGCGCCCGCCGTCGCTCCTGCCCGATCCCACCGCGGCGATCGGTCAACTGCGCGATCGATTCGCGGGTCGCCGCAAGCTCGCGCGCGCCGTTGGTGAGTGGGACGACGACGAACGCGCCCGCTACCCGGAGACGAACCACGCCGACGTCCGGTACGTGATCAACTACGTCTCGCTTGCGCTGCGGACGGACGTCGCCACGCTCGGCCCCGAGGCGGGTGCGTTCGTCTGGAACCACTGGCTCCATGTGCGAGAGACCGTCGAGACCTTGCTCCGCGCCGGTGCCGACACCGACGTGTACGAGGACAACGAGGGACTCTGGGTCCGTCAACTCCCCGCGCTCGTCAGCTTGCTCGACGACGCGCGCGACGAACGCGGCCCACTCCGCAACGGACGCCTGACCTTCCGACCCGTCGGCGGCACCGGCGAGCCCTACCCGCCATGGATCGCCGATCTGCGCGGGCGTTCGGGCGTCTACGTGCTCCGCGCGCCCGGCGCGTCGGGCGCCCCGGAGATCGTCTACGTCGGGCAGAGCGGGTCCGATCGCCTCTACGAGACCATGACGCGCCACTTTCAAGCCTGGCGTCGCTGGAACAACTGGCACCGGGGCCGGTTCACCGAGGGCCACGATCCGGGCCTGACCTACGAGCGCGACACCGCCGAGGCCGCGGTGATCGTGACCGCGCCCCAGCACTCCCTCACCCTCGAAGCTCGACTCATCCGCCGGCTCTGTCCTCGCGACAACCTGAGCGGCAAGGACGCGTGCGAAGCGGCGCCGTTCTGATCGCGCGCCGGTGATGTTCACCGGCCGCTCATCCCCTGACAGCCCCTGCCGCTTCGGCGGCAGGCCGCGGCGCCCGTAAGGGCGCCTGCACTTCAACCCGCGGGGGCGGCGGGACTCGTTCCCGCCGCCCCGCTTGCCCTCGACGCCACCGCGCCGAGCGGCGTGCCGCTGCGCCCTCCGTCGTCGGGGGCATCGCGCCGTCACGCCACGACAGGATCGATCCCATGCCTGTGTACGAAGACCCCCGAACGGGCCGCCCGTACTTCAAGAAGCAAGTCCGGCTCCCCGACGGAACCAGCATCCGTATTCGCGGCGTGCCCAAGGACTACGGCCAGCCCGACCACAAGACCGGCGCCAAAGCGGCCGAGCGCATCGCCGTCGAGCGGCTGCTCGCGACCGGCACTGCCGCGCCTCCGCCACCGCCACCCGCCCCCAAGCTCGTGCCGACGGTCGCCGAGTACCTCCCGATCTGGTTCGCCGAGGCCGAGACCACCAACGCCGAGGCGACGGTCGACCACAAGAAAAGCGCGATCAAGAACTACTACCTGCCGACGTTCGGTCACCTCCGCCTCGACGAGGTCACGTTCACGCACGTCAACGAATGGCGGCAACGCCTGCTCAAGCCGCCCGAGGATCCCGCGACCGGCTTGCCGGTGCGGAAGCCGCTCGATCCGGTGACCGTGGCGCGCCTGCTCAGCGAATTTCACGCGTTCATGAACTACGCGGTCGCCAACGACGTCATCGTCCGCCTCCCGAAGAAGTGGCCAAAGCAGGAGACCCCCGAGAAGGAACAGGTGTTCCTCTCGTTCGAGGAAGCCGATCGGCTGATCGCCGCGCCGCAGCCGTTCAGCCCCAAGCCATGGACCCCTTGGAAGTGGCGCGTGATGCACGCCATGCTCGTCGTCGCGCTCCGCACGGGGCTGCGGCACGGCGAACTGATCGGATTGCGCTGGGAGAACGTGCAACTCGACCGCGGCGTCCTCTGGGTCAGGGAGTCCATCACCAAGCGAGGTCGCCGCAAGCCGCCGAAGGGCAAGAAGCACCGCGAGGTCCCTCTCTCCAACGACGCCATGCGGGCGTTGCGCTCCGTGCGCCAAGACCGCTGGGAGAGCGTCTTCACGATCGATGGCAGCTTGCTCCAGCCGCACGAGACCGCGGACGCCCTCCGGCTCATGTGCCGCTCCGCCGGCATGATGCCGATCGGCTGGCATCGGTGTCGGCACTCGTTCGCCTCGCACCTCGTGATGCGCGGCGTCGCCCTGGTGACCGTGCAGAAGCTCATGGGCCACGTCAACATCAGGGACACGCTCCGCTACGCGCACCTCACGCCGGCCATCAAGCGCGAGGCCGTGATGATGCTCGACGAACCGCCGCCCGAAGGTTCCCGCCGCCCGCGCGAGCGGTCTGCATCCAAGCCGAGGCAACCGCGCCCGGCCGCAGATGCGACGCAGCCGCCGCGGTCGCCGAGCCCGCCTGCACCCTGATGAGGCGCATCCGATCGGCCCGCGCCTACGCGCTTGCTCATGGTTCACGGCGTTCGCTTGCGTGGGATCTTCTGAATCGTCGTCGCGACGTCCGTGCTCATCTCGTAGGTTCGATTCTGGGCGTTGTACCCGGAAGTCCTGACGGGCTTCTCGATCCCAAGCCCGTCGCAGATCCGAGCCAGTCCGTTGTGAACGCCGCGAAGCTGCTTCCAATCGAGGCCGAGCCGCTTCTGGAGATCGTCCTGCTGGATCGGGGCATCCTTGGCGACCGCGCGAAGGAACTTCCGGTGGGGGGCTCGTAGGTGCCGCCAGAGCTGCTTGACGTCGTTCCGCTGCGGTGCTGCGATGCGGCTGACCGGTCCGTTCGTCGAGCTGATGGCGAGCGCTAGAATTGCGGTCGCGTGTGGGTGGCCGTCATCGACGCGATAGAGCTTTCCTTGGTGCTGGATTCTCACGAGTTCTGCTCCTTGTAGGCTACCCAATAGCCTAGCGAGTAGCCTGCTAGTAGACAAGCAAGAGTTTCGCGGGCCGCGGGACTAAGCGTGAGCGCGTTGTTTGATGGAGGTGCGGGCGGAAGATCGAGGGGGAGCGATGGTGATCAGAAGGGTCAGCTGAAGCTGCGACGAGAGGCACCCGCTGCACTCGCCGACCTGCAACGCGTCGAAGTAGCCCTGACCGAGCAGTGCCACGCGCACGCGGAGGCGCGGCGCAGGTTGATCCCGGCGGATGCAACCCGCGTCGCCGTCATGCAGCGCCGGGGCGCAACCTACGCGGTCACGTGTGTAAGAGGATCGCAACGCGTGCCGCTGGGGGCGTGCGTCCAGTTGCTTGATACGTACTCACGCAAGCGCTGGTTTGACGACGAGCTTGCAGCCCGCGCGCTTGCATCCGTTAACACCACACCCGCCACGCACGGAAGCGCTCAAGGGCAACACGGTGCAGAGCCACAAGCTCATGCAGCCGATCACGCGCATCCGCCTCGGTGATCGTCGACTCCTGGATCCAGCGCTCGCTCCACGGCCGATCGAACGGCCCGAGCCGCGCGAAAGCCAACAGCTCGTGCCACACGGCTTTCAGGGCTGGCGGCTTCACTTGATCGAGGTCGATGGTTTTGTAGTCGGGGATGAGGGGCATCTCGTCGAGCCCCTCGGCCAGGCGCTCACGGGGCGGCACCGAGTCGTCTTCGAGGTTCCGGATCCCGCGCTCGATCCGTTGGAGCAGCTCGCAACGTTCTTTTGTGGTCATGGTCTTCCAGATGCTGCGATCGAAGTCTTGGGTTGCAAGGATCTAACTCTTGGGCCCTCGCTTCCCGAGGAGAAACACAGGCGCACCCACGACCCGAGCCGGTTGACCGTTCCCGCAGCCTGAGGTCCAAGGATAGGTCCGCGACCCTCCGTGTCGCGATGGCCCTGACCCGATCGCTGTCGTCGTACCCAGACCAGGCAGCGCGCTTCGTGGGCAGCCGTTGCAGCCGTTGCATCACGCGCTCCGCCCACAGCTCACCCCGGCACATCGCGTTGCCGACGAGCTGGGCCATGTCACCGCTGACGCAGACATCGCAGAGGGGCGGCTTGCCCTGGCACGTCGTGCAACCGATCACCCGGTGAGCATGAGCGTCGGGGGTGACGGCCGGAGCTAGACCTCGGGCTTGCGCTCGGTCGGTTGCCGTTCGATCTCATCGCGGATCGAAGCCCTGATCTTGTGCTCCACCGGGTCTATGTCGACGGTGATCGGAGCGAGATTCGACGGACGCTCCGCCGCGAGCGTTTCATACAGCGCCTTGAAGCCGCTGTTGCACGGGTCGAACGCGCTCTTGAACCACGAGTAGCGCTCAGGGTGGTGGTCGATAAAGTCGCAGCGCGAAGCAGCTACAGCGCACGAGACCATGAGCCCATCCAGCGAATCACGCAGGATCGCCGTGCGGTCCTGCGTGTCGTCCCATACCTCCGTCGCCGTCTTTGCTGCCAACGCGAACAGGCTCAGTTTGGTGATGGCTTCGGCGTAGGCCTCTTGAATCCTGGCAAGGCGCTGTTGCCGATGATCCTCGACGATCGCGGCTCGCTGCTCCGCCACCGCCTGGCGCTGAAGATCGATCGCGGCGTGCTGCAAGCGCTGGTCTGTTCGCATGATCTCGATCTGTTGATCGAACGCTTGCCGCTGCTCCTTGAGAGCTTCCCGTTGGACCTTGACCTGATCTTCCATCGTCGCGATCTGGGCGTCGGTGTTGCCTTGCTGCTCCTCGCTCGCCTGGCGTTGATCTCGCATCGTCCGAACCGCGATGACAGTTGCGACACCGGCGAGCACGGCACCGATCGCCGCCACCGCGTCACCAGCCGCTGACAGCTGTTCCCTCCGTGTGCTCCCCGACGCGACGGTAACGCCCCAGAGGACGAGCACGGCGCCAACGAGCGCCCCAAGCAGGATCAGCTCTCGCCCCGTCCATTTTCCACCCGGCTTGCCCATGGCACCCGCAGAGTACCGGTTAGGGCTGTCATGAGGCTGCTCGACGAGGATGGCACCGAAACGGTCAGTGCTCCACATGGCCCTCCTGGCGTGAGCATGATCGGGTTGTGCGGGTCGGCATGCAGCGTCCCGCAAGTGGTCGCCGACATGCCTTCCCTACCTAGTACCGCAACCGGCGAGGTCGACCTTGGCCCGTCCTCCGCGAGTCCAAGGGGCCGGCTTCGACGAGCCCCTCAACGAGCCCGTAGGCGAGCGGCCTCCGAGCCCGATGCGCGACGGAACGTCCGAAAAGTGTCCGCAAAACGGTCCCGAATCGTTCAAGATATCGGAATCTTATGGCTCACGGGAACCTGTCCCCACTCAGATAGCTGAGGGGGGGCGCGGCCAAGCACCTGGAAGGCGGTGCGGTTCGGGCTGGCCCGCAGGTTGCTGAGAGCGGAGAGCGTGGCGGCTCGCGGTCCCTCGGCATTGTTGGCCCTCATCGCGTTCGGTGCGGCGTGCGGTGGTGACGGACCCGACCTCTGCGAGTCGAACCGGCTGCCGTATCGCAGCGAGCTGCGCTGCGCCGCCGAGCTCGCGGCCCAGGGCGCGCGGCCCCTCGACGCCAGCTTGCCGGGTGCGACCACGGTCAAGACCATCGTCGATCGAGGTGACGGCGACGCGGTCTACTTCCAGGACACCGAGCGCTTTGCGGTCCACCGCCGCTTCGCGATCGAGCACCTGGGCTGGCCGGCGGGCGCGCCGTTCGTCGAGCAGTACCTCAGCCCGGGCCGCCGCTTCGTGCTCGGCGCCGTCACCCACTACGAGGAGCCCGACGTCGTCGCGTACGAGCTGGCGCCCTACGACACCGCCGACGTCGCGATGATCGAGGCCTCGTACCGCCGGCTCGCCGGCGCCATGTACGTGGGCGATCGGCTCCGCTTCCACCCCACCTCGGAGGAGCAGCTCGCGCTTGCCGCTCGACTCGACATCCCGGTGGTCACCACCGACGACCTGTGGGCCGACATCACGTTCCAGCCCCTCAACCTCGGCGAGACCTACGCCCGCGTCCACGTGCTCACCGCCGCCGAGCTGGCGACCACGTACGTCTCACCTCGCGAGCTGGTGGTCCTCGACCGGGTCCCCGATGACCTCACCGTGGTCGCCGGCGTCGTCACCGACGAGCTGCAGACGCCGCTGTCGCACGTCAACGTGCTGTCGCAGCAGCGCGGCACGCCGAACATGGGCCTGCGCGGCGCCCGGGCGCGCTTCGCTGCGTTCGACGGCCGCTGGGTACGACTGGCGGTCGGCGCGTTCGAGTGGGAGGTCGAGGAGGTCACCGCCGATGCCGCCGCTGCCTGGTTCCAGACCCACCGGCCGCCGCCAGCCGAGGTTCCGGCGCCCGACTACGGCGTCACGTCGATCCTCGACATCGATCAGGTCGGGCCCGGTGACGTCGCCGCCATCGGCGGCAAGGCCGCCAACTACGGCCGGCTCCGCGACCTGGCGGCGGCCGGCGCGCCGGTGCGGGTCCAGGACGCGCTCGCCATCCCGCTGGCCTACTACCACCGCTTCGTCGTCGACAACGGCTTCGATGTTCGCATCGCGACCATGCTCGCCGACCCCGGCTTCCGCGCCGACGGCAACCTGCGCCGCCAGATGCTCGACGCGCTGCGCGCCGACATGATCGCGGCAGCGGTCGACGGCGCCGATCTGGCCGCCGTCGAGGCCGCGGTCAGCCGCGACTTCCCCGCCACGCGCATGAAGTTCCGGTCGTCGACCAACGCCGAGGATCTGGCCCGCCACACCGGTGCCGGCCTGTACGAATCGCGCGCCGGCCAGGTCGGCGACCCCCGGGCGCCGATCGACCTCGCGCTCAAGACGGTGTGGGCGTCGGTGTGGAACGTCCGCGCGTTCGAGGAGCGCGACTACGCCGGCATCGATCACCTGCAGGTCGCGATGGGCGTCCTGGTGACGCCCTCGTTCCCTGACGAGGCAGCCAACGGCGTCGCCGTCACCGCCAACGTCTACGACCCGGCGCTCGGCGGCGAGGACGGCTTCTTCGTCAACGCGCAGCTCGGCGAAGCCAGCGTCGTGCAGCCGCCGCCCGGCGTCCGCGTCGACTCGCTGCTCTACTACCACTTCCATAGCGGCCAGCCCGCGACCTACTACACCCGATCGAACCTCACCGCGCCCGGCGACACCGTGCTCGGACGCGCCGAGCTGTTCGACCTCGGTCGCGCGCTGGAGGCGATCCGCGACGGCTTCGGCGACGACTACACGCCGCCCCCCGGCTACGGCGCGCTGCCGATGGACGTCGAGTGGAAGCTCGTCGACCGGGGCGGCGTCCGCACCATCTGGATCAAGCAGGCCCGCGCATATCCCGGCCGCGGCGCCGCTCCGTGACCCATCACCAGGCCCGAACATGCACCACCTTCGCTTGCGCCTCCTGTCGCTATCGCTGCTCACCTTCACCGCGTGCGACGGCGACGCCTCGTCTGGCGGGCCCGACGCGCCCGGCGGCGGCGACGCCGGTCTCGACGGCGGCGTCGCCCGCGAGCGCGCCGGCTCGATCGAGGTGACCGAGGACCGCTGGGTCTATACCCCGGAGGCCGGTGGCGGCGACAGCCGCACCGCCACCGTGAACGCGCGTTTCTACCAGGGCCGCGAGCCGCGGTTCCACCGCGAGCTCGCGCGCGCCGGTGACTGCACCTTGCGCACCTACGAGCCGGCGTCGTGTGCGCCGGCGTGCACCGATGGCCTGTGCGTCGACAGCAACGTGTGCGAGCCGTGGGCGACCTACGTCTCGGCCGGCCGGCTCACCGTCACCGGCCTGCGCGCCGCGGTGCAGATCGATCCGCAGTCGAACTACTACTACCCCGATCGCCAGCTGCCCGCCGAGCTGTTCGCCGATGACGCCACGGTGATGGCGACGCTGGCTGGCGCCACCATGCCGGCGATGACGCTGACCTCGTCCAGCGTGGCGGCGATCACGCCCGACATCAGCGGCGGCAAGCTGACCGTCCCCTACCCGGCCAGCGGCGACACCCTCGTGCGCTGGACACCGGCGGGTGGGGACGCGCGGGTGCGGCTCACGCTCAACGCCAACAACCGCGGCCACGGCCAGCCGTACGTGGCGATCATCGAGTGCGAGGTCGCCGACGCCGCCGGCCAGATCGCGGTCGCGCCGGCGCTCCTCGACGCCTTCCCGGCGACCGAGGCGTGGTTCATCTGCGCCGGCACCGACTGTCCGCCGTCGTCGATCCGGCGCTACCGGCGCGGCGTGACCCTGATCGGCGAGCAGGAGGTCGAGCTGGTGGTGGCCAGCTCGGTCACGTTCGGCATCGAGCACGCCCGCCCCTGATCGCCGCGACGCCGCGTCGCCGCTACAGCCGCTCGAACGGCTTGTCCTTCAGCGACGACGCGAACCCGTACAGCACCTCGTTGACGCTGGCCCAGCTCGCCAGCTGGGTCATGGTGCCGAGCCAGCGCTGGACGTTGGGGAAGCCCTCGAAGGTGCAGCCGACCAGCGCGCCGGCGGTCACGATGCAGCTGCCGAAGTAGTCGGCGATCGTGATCTGGTCACCGGCGACGTAGGCGTGCTGGCCGATGTAGTGGGTATCGAGGACGCCGAACCACCCCTTCGACTTCTCCTTGCCCCACGCGATCGTGCCGGTGTGGTGCTCGTCGGTCGGCCGCTTGTGGTGCGGGAAGACCTGCGGGTACAGCATGCCGTAGCCGAAGTCCCGGTAGAACTGGGTGTTGAACCAGTCCATCACCTCGTCGACCCGGCCCCGCTGCTGGAGGTTCTTGGGATACTCGGGCAGGTCGAACTTCGACGCCAGGTACTTGAGGATGGCCGAGCTCTCGGTCATCCGGAAGTCGCCGTCGTCGAGCGCCGGCACCTGCCGGCTCGGGTTCACCCCGGTGTACTCGCCCTGGTAGTGCTCGCCGACCATGATGTCGACGACCTGTTCGGCAACGTCGAGCTTCTTCTCGGCGATCAACAGGCGGACCGGGCGGCTCGCCGTGGATGCAGGGTGCATGTAGAGCTTCAGCATGATCGTCATCTCCAGTTCGGGTCGGACGGGACCGCGCGGTCGGCAGCTTGCCACAACGCGTGCGGCTCCACATCGCGTGGTCAGCGCCCGTTGAAGCGCGGCGGACGCTTCTGCGCGAAGGCCGCCACCGCCTCGCCGAGATCTTCGGAGGCCAGGAAGGCTGCGTTCCAGGCCGCCACGTAGGCGAGCCCGTCGTCGATGCTCTTGCCCGCCGAGTAGTCGAGCACCTGCTTGACGCCGCGTACGGTCAGCGGCGGGTTGGCGGCGATCTCCGCCGCCAGCGCCTGCGCGCCGACCCAGGCCGCGTCGCGATCGGCGGCGATCTGGTTGACCAGCCCGATGGCGTGGGCGCGCGACGCATCGATGTCGCGGCCGGTCAGCGCCAGCTCGCGAGCCTGGGCCGACCCGACGATCGCTGGCAGCCGCTGCAGCGAGCCCAGGTCGGCGACGATCGCGATGCGAGTCTCGCGCACGCTGAACACGGCGTCGGCCGACGCCACGCGCAGGTCGCACGCCGCGATCAGATCGACACCACCGCCGAGGCACAGGCCGTGAACGGCGGCGATGACCGGCACCGGGCAGGCGGCGATCGCGGTGAAGGCGCGCTGGAGCTGGCGGATCAGCGCGTGCAACTCGCTCCGCTTGGCCGCCAGCCCGCCGCCGGTCATCGCCGGACCCCAGGCCACCATCGCCGCCGGCAGATCGAGGCCGTAGGAGAACGCCTTGGCCGACGAGCGCACCACGACCGCCCGCAGCGTGCCGTCGGTGGCCAGGTCGCCGAACCGCCGTTCGCATTCGGCGAAGAACGCCGGGGCCATGGTGGGGACGGTGATCGTGAGCGTGACGACGTCGCCGTCACGGGTCTGCGAGATGAGGTCCATTGCCGCCACGGTAGCCGAAAAGTTGCCGCCGTCGCGAGCCTCCCGGATGGTTGCAGCATGAGGGGAGATATCGAGCTGGCGGGGTTCGTGATCACCCAGGACGAATGGAGGCGGATGGATCCGTCGCAACGGGCGCAGCTCCTGCGGGCCGCGACTCGCCGCGACGAGCCATGGATGCCGGCGCTGCCGCCGCCACCGCCGCGCCGCGTCCCTCGAGCCCAGACCTCCGACGACGTCTACGACGCGTACGAGGTCACCCTGGCACCGACCTGAACCGCACCTGCGGCGTTGCCCTGGCTCGCGGTTCGTGGCAATCACGGCCAGTGCAACGCGAGGTGACGAGGCGGTACGTCGATCCGCTGGCCGAGGTCTGGCTCGGTGCCGCCGGGCGCGCCGGGCTTCGCGTCGAGCGCAGCGCGCACGCCTACGCGGCGACCGACGGCGCCGGCACGCTGACCATCGGCAGCATCGAGACCCTCGACGCCGACGACTCGCTGGCGCAGATGATCTTCCACGAGCTCTGCCACTCGCTGGTCCAGGGCGAGGCGTCGTTCGCGACCACCGACTGGGGCCTCGACAACGTCGGCGATCGGGACGTGTGGCGCGAGCACGCCACGCTGCGCCTGCAGCGCGTGCTGGCCACGCGCTACGGCCTGGCCCGGTTCTTCGCGCCGACCACCGACTATCGCGCCTTCTGGGACGCGCTCCCCGCCGACCCGCTCGTCGACCGCACCGACCTGAGCGTGGTCCATGCCATCGCCGGGTTGCGTCGCGTGACCCGGGCGCCGTGGGCGCCGGCGATCGAGGACGCGCTCGCCGCCACCGCGGCGATCGTCGCCGTGGCTTCGGGATGGAGTGGCGCGGCGCGCTCCGACGAGCGGCCGTCGCTGGCGGCCGGATACGCGCTGCCGCCGCCGCACCCGACCGGGCTGCCGGCGTCGACCGCCGCCGGCCGCACCTGCGGCGACTGTGCGTGGCGCCAGGTCGGCGGGCCCGGTCGCGCCTCGCCACGCTGCCGGCAGGCCGACGGCGCCAGGGTCGACGACGCCTGGCCGGGCTGCGAGCGCTGGGAGGACGCGCTCGACTGCCAGACCTGCGGCGCTTGTTGCCGCGAAGCCTACGGCGCGGTCGCCGTCGCGCCGCGCGACCTGGTGCGCAAGCGTCGGCCCGAGTACGTCGTCGACCGTGGCGAGGACGGCGCCCACCGCTACGAGCTACTGCGGGACGGCGAGCGTTGCGCCGCGCTCGGTGGCGGCGAGTCGACAGCGTCGGGCGACCGGAGATCCACCACTCGCTACAGCTGCGTCATCTACGATGACCGACCACGCACGTGCCGGGACTTCACGCTCGGCTCGGCACACTGCCTGACCGCCCGCCGCCGCGTCGGCCTGTCGCTCTGACGACCGAAACCGTCGCCGAAACCGTCACCGAATCCGTCGCCGAAACCGTCACCGAAACCGTCACCGCGACCGAACCCCGGCTGGCGGCCCACGCCACCATGGGCCAGACTCGTCCGATGCGCGTCCTCGCTCTCGCCGTCGCCAGCGCCGCCGCCCTGGCCGCGTGCCGGCCCCCGGCACCGCCCGCCTCGGGTGGCAGCGGCGGCACGCCGCGGGCCGCGCCGACCGCACCCCACGCCGACCTGCTCGACGCCGCCACCGATCTCGACGGTCAGCTGATCGGCCGGCTGGCGCCGACCCAGCGGGCGACGGTGGCCATCGTCTTCGCGTCGTGGTGCGGCCACTGTCGCGACGAGATCCGCGTGCTCGAGGTGCTGCGTGCCAACCACCCCGAGGTGCGCTTCCTGGGCGTCAACTACATCGCCCACGAGGAGTACGACGGCCGCGGCGACGCCATCGCGGTCCGCGACTTCGTCGACCAGCGAGCGCCGTGGTTGCGCGTGGTTCCCGCCGACGAGGGTCTGTGGTCGGGCCTCGGCCGTCCGCCCAAGGTGCCCACGATCTTCGTCTTCGACCGCAGCGGCGCGCTGGCGAAGAGCTACGACCGCCGGGTCGATCCGCTGCCCAGCTTCGACGATCTCGACGCGGTCGTCACCGCGCTGCGCTGACCGGCGCCGTCACCCCGTCACGTCGCCGCGATCCACGCCTCGACGCGGGCCCGCAACACCGGCAGCGTCACCGCGCCAGCGCCGAGCACGACATCGTGGAACGCCGGCAGCGCGAAGCGCGCGCCGAGCGCGGCCTCGGCCTGCCGCCGCAGCGCGAAGATCTCGAGCTGCCCGAACTTGTAGGCCAGCGCCTGCCCGGGCCACGCGATGTAGCGGTCGACCTCGTTGGCGATGTTGGCCGCGGTGAGCGCGGTGTGCGCATGCATGAACGCCTCGGCCTCGGCGCGGGTCCAGCCCAGGGCGTGGAGCCCGGTGTCGACCACCAGCCGCGACGCTCGCCAGGCGTCGTACGACAGCATGCCCAGCCGATCGAGATCGCCCGAGTACAGGCCCATCTCGTCGGCGAGCCGCTCGGTGTAGAGCGCCCAGCCCTCGACGTACGCGGTCGATCCCTCGAGCCGGCGCCACATGGGCAGGTCCTCGAGCTGCTGCGCGATCGCGATCTGCAGGTGGTGGCCGGGCACCGCCTCGTGCCACGACAGCGCCTCGAGCTCGTAGCGCGGCCGGGTCTCGGGCCAGTACGTGTTGATGAAGTACTCGCCCGGCTTCGAGCCGTCGTAGTGCGGCTGCCGGTAGTAGGCGATGGTCGAGAACGGCGCCTCGTAGTCGGGGATCACCGAGACCACGCACGGGGCGCGCGGGACGGTGCCAAACCATCGCGGCACCGCGGCGGTGGCGCGATCGAGGGCGGCGGTCGCCGCCGCCACCAGCTCGTCACCGGTCGTGAAGTACAGCGCCGGATCGGAGCGCAGCCGAGCCAGCGTCGCCGCCAGGTCGGCGGCCCCGAACAGCGTCGCGCCCAGCGCCGCGAGGTCGTCATCGAGCCGCGCGATCTCGGCGCGGCCCAGGGCGTGGAGCTCATCGGGACTGCGGACCACGCCGATGTGCTCGAGGATGCGGGCGCGATAGGCGGCGGCGCCGTCGGGGAGCGCGCCGATGCCCTCCTGCGCGCCGGTGCGACTGCGCGGCAAGACCTCGTCGTGGAGCAGGTCGCGCAGGCGCGCCAGCGCCGGCCGCAACTCGCCGACCGCGGCGACCAGCCCGGCCCGGAAGTGCTCGCGCTCGCCCTCTGACCAGTGGTCGTGGGCGGCGTGCGCCGGTGCCAGCATCGACCACTCGTCGGTCGGCTTGACCAGCTGCTGATCGAGCTGCTCGACCACGCGGCGCACCACGCCGTGCGCGGCGACCCGGCCGCCGTCCAGCCCGCGGCGGAGATTCGCGATGGTGTCGTCGATCAGCCGGCTCCCCTGCCGGTAGCGCGCCACCAGGTTGGCGCCGTCGGACGGCGTCGTCACCGCGTGGCTCTCGGCCAGGTAGGCCAGCTCGGGCAGCGGGTTGTTGGCGGTCGACACCGCCCACTCGTGATCACGGCCCACCTCGACGGCGAGCTGGACCTCGAGGTCGCCGCGCACCAGCGCCAGCGTCTCGCGGTCGTGGGTCTCGAGCCCCGCCGCGTCGAGCGCACCGACGCGCTCCAGCATGACCCGCAGCTCGGCCTGGTAGCGCTGCACGTCGGCTTCGCCACGGCGCGGCAGCTCGGCGTCGAAGCGATGGTCACCGAGCGTGGTCGCAAACGTCGGGCGCCAGCGCACGTACCACTCCCAGTGCGCGGCCATCAGGGCGGCCAGCGCTGGATCGCGCACGCCGCAAACGGCTTCGGCGGCCAGCGGCGACGACCCCTCGAGCGACGACGTCATGACGTCGGTTGTACCAGAGTGCCGTGGTATGCCGGCCGGCAGGCGATGAAGGTCCACCTGATCGACGGCACCTACGAGCTCTTCCGTGCCTTCTACGGCGCGCCGAGCGCGGTGGTGCGCGATCGCGAGGTCGGCGCCAGCCGTGGCCTGCTGCGCGGCTTCGGCGCCCTGTTGCGCTCGGGCGCGGTCACCCACGCCGGGGTCGCCTTCGATCACGTCATCGAGTCGTTCCGCAACGACCTGTTCCCGGGCTACAAGACCGGCGAAGGTATCGACCCGGCGCTGTACGGTCAGTTCGAGCTCGCCGAGCGGGTCTCGGCCGCGCTCGGCCTCGCGGTGTGGCCGATGGTCGAGGTCGAGGCCGACGACGCGCTGGCCACCGCGGCCGCCCGGCTCGCCGCCGAGCCCACCGTCGAGCAGGTGATCGTCGCCACCCCCGACAAGGACCTGTGCCAGGTGGTGAGCGGCACCCGCGTGATCACCTGGGATCGGATGCGCGACCGAACGTTCGACGAGGCCGGCGTGCAGGCGCGGCTGGGCGTGGCGCCGGCCTCGGTCCCCGATCTGCTGGCGCTGGTCGGTGACACCGCCGACGGCATCCCGGGCCTGCCGCGCTGGGGCGCCCGCTCGGCGGCCGCCGTGCTCGCCCACTACGTTCACCTCGAGGCCATCCCGCGCACCGGATCGTGGGACGTCGCGGTGCGGGGCCAGGCGGCGCTGCAAGCCAGCCTCGCCGCCGGCTGGGACGACGCCCTGCTCTACCGCCGCCTGGCGACCCTGGTCACCGACGCCCGCATCGACGCGTCGCTCGAGGCGGTGCAGTGGCGCGGGCCCGATCGCGCCGCCCTGGCCGCGATCTGCGACGAGCTCGCGGTCGCTGCGCCGCTGTGACGATCGCCAGGCCCGGTACCACGTTGCCTCACTTGGTATCGTGCGGTGCGTAGGGACCGGTCTCGAACGACTCCAGCCACTGGCGCTCGAGCGTGTAGCTGGTCCAGGTCGTGCCCTGCCACTTCGCGAGCGCGCCTTCGCGACCGCGTCCTGCCCGCGCCACCCGCCGACGACCCCGCCGCGCCCGTGACCGCCTCGATGCTGGCGCGCCGCCTCGACTGGGCCGCCTTGCTCCTGCGCGTCTTCGCCGCCGACGTCACCACCTGCCCACGGTGCGGCGACCCCCTCCGCGTCCTCGCCTTCCTCACCGAACCCGACGTCACCGCCCGCATCCTCGACCGGCCTCCCCGCCGCCGTCCCACCCATCGCCCCCGCCCGTGGTCCACCTACCGACGACCTCGAGCCCGAGCTGTCGTTCGCTGACTTCTGATCGCCGCGGCTGGCGGTCCCGCCGCCTCGCGCCTGCCAGCGGCCCCGTGCGCCCGTCGCTCGCCCTGGTCGCGCTGGTTCGTGCGCGCCCTACACCGGCTGCGCCCACGACCGTCCGCCGCGCCTGCGCGCGACCGGCCGCTCCCCCGCCCGCCCGCCGGGCCGAACCCCAGCATCGAACGTCCTATTCGCGTCGACGGTCGGCACCACGTGGCATGCTCCATCACCCAGCGAGCCGTCGGTTGCAGTGGACGAGGCGTTCGCATCTGCCAGGACGGCTGGCCCACCCACCCCACCCACCAAGAGCGCTCATCGCCTTGCGCAGCTCAATCGGTAGTTTCGATTCCTCATCAGGGGTCCTCGTCGTCTCGGACCTCTGCTACCTCGCCGATCGGTCCAACTGGATCCATGCGCTCGGCGTTCGTGGGGCGATGCGCGGCCGTTGGGAGGCGGTGCTTGAGACGGCCCACCTGGATGGCGAATCCGCTCCGGCCGAACATCAGGTCGTGGCGCTGGAGGTCCGCGCGACCACAGGGCCGACGCGCCTGAGCTGGCGCGGGCTCGAGGCGGACCTCCTCGCCGACGCACCGATCTTCGGCATTCTTGATCGTGATTTTGTCGTGTCGGGCGGGCTGGTCGAATGGAACGACAAGATCGGGGAGCAAGCGCTCGGCCCGGCGCGCGCCTGCGTAGTTCCCGGCGGCACCGCGTCGATCGATTGCTATGACCGCGGCCGGATCGAGGTCTGGGTCGGCCGCGACGCCATCGGCAGCGCGGCGGCCGTACGCCTGCGCTACATCACATCGGTGATGAGACGCTACTCCTGGGAGTATGCGAGTGATGGCGTCCAGATCCACCTCGAGCTCGGTGAGTCGGGGCTGCAAGTCTGGAGTGAGGACCTTCAGCGATTCCCTCCGCTGCAGATTGGCCCATTCGATCTGGAATGGAGCCATGACGACGAGCTTCTCGACGCCTACGCGATTCCCGAGGCGATCCATGCGGATTACGCGCGAGCACTGGCGCGCCACGAGGTCCGCCGACCGCGCTTCGAGCGCACCACCAAGGCGCGGTGGTGGGAGGACGTTTGAGGGTCGGAGAAGCGGTCGCTGCCCGTCGGCAGCTGTCACGGTCGCTATGCCTTCTTGGCTTCCTTAGTACAGGTCACCGCAAGTGGGTGATCAGCAGGGGCGGTACAGCTTCGCCCACCGTCTCGATGGCAGGCATCGTCGATGGCACTGCTCACCACCGAGCTAGCCACCGCGGCGGTCGGGCGCCAGCTCCGGGAGGGCGCGCCGGATCCATCCTTCGAGCGTTCGCGGCTC
>CANKMW010000061.1 GCA_947483555.1 Myxococcales bacterium | reverse complement strand
TCGTGGAAGCTCTCGGCGCGGTCCGCGGCGCCGGCGATCGTCCCGTCCTCGCCGACCTCGATCCCACGCGCCGCGTTCACTGCGCCCCGCGCTTGCTTCAGGATCGCGACGTCGACGCTCAGCCCGACCGGACTGTCGTCCGGCGAGTACGCGTCCTTGATGCCCCTCCAGGTCCCGCCGGTGAGCGTCCCGCCGATGACCTGACGCATCGCCTCGACCCTGAACTCCTCACCAGTCATGGCCCGATCGATACGGATCTCGAAGCGGACCTGGAGCGGCTTCGATCGCTTCTTGCTGCGCTGGCGCTGGATGGGCGCGCCGGTGCGATGGGCCTGAACCGGTGGCACTGCCTCCTTCCCCGGCGTGGGCGTGGCGACGAGCGCATCATGCGAGACGCCGGCCGGGGGGAGGGCATCGGCGTCGCCGTCGACCGTGGCCTCGCCGCCGAGGGACACCGATGCTTCCCCGCTGTCCTGGTCGGCCTCGGGCACCGCGGCCCCGGACGACGCCTTCGCCTGCGCCGTGGTTACCTGCGCAATCGTGCGGAGGTCGCCGCCGCCCGCAACCTGCTCACCGCGGGCGGCGCGGGCACCGAGGTCGTCAGCTTCCCGCTCCAGCGCCGGCTCGTCGTTGATCTCGACACCCTTGGCATGGATCGTCGGCGCGACGCGGCCCTCGGCCTGCTGCACCACATGCGCGAGCTCGTGCCCGATGAGCCCCTGGCCCGCCTGGCTGTGCGGATCGTACTGGCCCGGCGCAAAATGCAGATCGGTTCCCTGCGCGTACGCCTGCGCGCCGACGGCCGCGGCTTGCGGCCCTTCATGGATGCGCACCGCCGAGAAGTCGGCGCCGAACGCGTGCTCCATCTTCGCGTTGACCTCCGGTGGAAGCGCACCTGCGATGGCACCAGCGCCGCCCCCCACCGCGTTTTCGTGACGCTCGCCCGCCGATGGCACGCCGACCGAGGCGGGACCTTGCAGCAGCATCATGTCGAGGAACGGCAGCTGCTCCGGGCTGTCCGGGCTCACCGCGCCGCTCGCTCCGGTGCTCGGCCGGCGCGACTGAACCGGATACCGGCCTTCGACCAGCGTGCTCTTGCCCGGCGCGAGCGTTGCGGCGCCGCCGCCGCTGCGGTCAGCGGTGCGGGGTCCACGCTGCTGGTCGCGGTCGCTCACGGGTAGTTCCTGCGTGGTACGGCGGTCGGGCCCGGAAGCTTCCCGCGGCGTCGCCGCCGAAGGCTGTTCATTTCAAGCAGATGGTGGAGGAGGAATCCGCTCAAGCAGGCAATTGACCGGCACGGAACAGCTGCCCAGAATAAGCAATAGTCTCGGTCGCTTGCGAATAAGGCGCCTTTCATTCGCAACTTCGGCGAGGGACCGTCGACAACAGGATCATGAACGAGCTGAAGGCACCCATGTCCGACCTTCTCCCCGCCCGCGGTCATGATGCTGGCGCACGCTCGGAACTGCTTCCGAAATCGCCTGATCGCCGTGTAATCTGCTCGGCCATGACATCCTGGCTTCGTCGTTCTGTGGTGGTCCTGGCGGCGGCGACGGCGGTGCTCCCGGGCTGTCAGTGGGAGGTTCCGGAGGGTCCGGCCGTCGACAGCGGGCTCGACGCCCCCGACACCGACGCCGGCGTCGACGCGCCAACCGACGCGCCGCTCGATCCGGCGATGCTCACCACGACGCAGCAGCCGTACGCGTTCGGCCCGATCGTCATCGGCCGAGTCTCCCCGGTCCTGCAGATCACGATCCGCAACAGCGGCGAGCAGCGTTCGAGCGCGATCACGCTCTCGCTGACCGGCGCCAGCCCCGGCGAGTTCGCCGTCGTCCCGACCGGCGACACCAGCGACTGCGCGGGCGCCACGCTCGATCCGGACCAGACCTGCACCGCCCAGATCCGCTACGCGCCGACCGTCGACGGCACGCCGGCGGCGACGCTCGAGGTCTCGGCGGTGACTGGCGGCACGGTCTCCGTCGCGGCCAGCGGCGAGGCGGTGACGCCGGCCAACCTGTCGACGACGCAGCTACCGATCGACTTCGGCGATGTCGTCACCGGACAGCAGACGGCGGTCACCGCGGTGGTGGTCCGCAACGCCGGCGAGGAGACGACGGGCAACATCTCCGTCACGCTCAGCGGCGCGCACGCCACCGAGTTCGCGATCGTCCCCACCGGGACCGCCACCGACTGCGCCGGCGCGACGCTGACGTTTCAGCAGACCTGCGTGGCCCAGGTGCGATTCCGGCCCACGGTGCCCATGGTGCGGACCGCGGACCTGACGGTGGCGGCGACGCCCGGGAACTCGGTGACCGTCGCCTTGACCGGCGACGGCCTGTCGCCGGGCAACCTGGTGGTCGAGCTCCCGGTGAGCGGCCTGCTCGACTTCGGCAGCCGCGAGGTCGCCACCGGCGCCACGTCGGCGACCCAGACCATCCGGATCCGCAACACCGGTGGCTCGCCGACCGGGACGCTCGCGGTCACGATCGCCGGCGGCAACGGCAGCTACAGCACGCCCACCGATGGCTGCAACAGCACGCTCGTCGCGAACGGGACCTGCGATGTCACGGTGCGCTTCAACCCGAGCGTCGTCGGGTTGCTCCCGGCGACCGTCACCGTCCGCGACACCGTCGCGATGACCGGTGCCTCGGTGAACGCCACCGGCATCGGCTCGGCGCGCGTCCAGGTGACCAAGACCGGCACCGGCACGATCGTCTCGACTCCCGCGGGGATCAGCTGCGGATCGGGCTGTTCGACCCAGACCGGGACGTTCACACAGACCCCGATCTCGGTCGACGCAACGGCCGATCCCGGATGGGCCTTCACCGGCTGGACGGGCGCGTGTGCCAGCGCGAATCCGTCGTCGAGCTGCTCGCTGCCGCTGACCCTGGGCCTGACCAGCGTGGGGGCAACCTTCACCCAGCTGTTCACGCTCAACGTCGCGACGGTGCCGTCGGGGTCGGGCGGAACCGTGACGTCGACCAGTCCGGGCATCCTGTGCGGCAACGGCAACACCGATTGCACCGAGCCATACCTCGTCAACACCCCTGTCGAGCTCAACGCCGAGCCCGACACCGGCTGGGAGGTCTACGCGTGGAGCGGCACCGGCACCTCGTGCGGAGCCGGCGCCCGGACCTGCACCGCGACGATGAACCAGACCCGCACGGTCACCGTCGAGTTCCGCCGCCAGTACACCGTCGTGGCCAACGTCTCCGGTTCGGGCTCGGGGACCGTGACAGGCTCCTTCACCGGCGGCGGCAGCCTCAACTGCGCCACCGGCAACGTGGGCACCTGCCTCGCGACCGTGTTCGACGGCACCACGGCCACGGTGACGCGGACGATCGGCTCGGCCGGGGTCGACTCGCAGATCGTGTTCAACGGCTGGGGCGACGACTGCCTCAGCGCGGGGACCGCCGCGACCTGCAACGTCAGCATCAACGGCAACAAGACCGTGAGCGGCGGCTTCACGCTGCAGCACAGGGTGACGGTCACGATCAACGGGACCGGCACCGGTACCGTCATGGGTACCGGTGCGCTGTCGTGCACGGCTTCCTGCAACCGGTACTACGACGCCGGCACCAACGTCACGCTGACTGCAGCGCCCACAGGGACCTCCCTGTTCACCGCGTTCACCGGCGACTGCAGCACGGCGACCTGTAGCCTGCCGGCCGTGAGCGCGCCGCGCACCGTGGTCGCCACGTTCAACCAGGGCTACCTGCTGACGGTGAACGCTACCGGTCCTGGACTGGTGACCTCGTCGCCGGTGGGCATCTCGTGCACGGCGATGACCGGCTGCGGCTACGTGTTTCCGGCCAGCCAGCTGGTGCGCCTCACCGCCGCACCCAGCGGCGGCGCCGGCGTCTATACGTGGACCGGAGCGGGGGCGGGATGCGGCCAGGCCGCGACCTGCGACGTCACGATGGACGCCGCCAAGACGGTCGGCGTGGAGTTCCGCAACCTGTACACGCTGACCACGTCCCGGGCCGACGGCGGCGACGGGAGCGCGGCGTACGGCACGATCACGTCGACGAATGTCTCCGGCATCAGCTGCGGCGCGGACTGCACCGAGACCTACTTCTCGGGCCAGTCCGTCACGCTCGATGCGACGGTGTCGCCGACCGCCGCCGCGACGCTGGCGGGTTCACCGTGGACACTTCCGGGCGGCTTCAGCTGCGCGACGAACCCGTGCACGATCTCGATGACGCAGTCGCTGACGGCGACGGCGAACTACGTGATCCGGCAGTACGACCTGACCGCCACCAAGGCCGGCAACGCCGCGGCGCTGGGTACGATCCTGCGAACCCCGGCGGGCACGGCCTGCGGAACCGATTGCACGAGGTACGCGTACGACACCGACGTCACCATCACGGCGTCGGGGACGACCGGGGTCTCGTTCACCAGCTGGTCAGGCAACTGTGCCGGCAACCAACCGTGCCCCCTCGATATGCTCGCCAACCGCTCGGCGATCGCCACGTTCACGTACGACCAGTACACGGTGTCGGCGGCGGCGGGAGGCGTCGGCTCGGGCTCGGTGACCGGGACGGTTGCCGGCAACCCGGTCATCACCTGTGGCGGCGACTGCGGCGAACTCGTGAACCACGGGACGGTGGTGACCCTGACCGCGACGCCCGTCAGCGGCGACCTGTTCTACCAGTGGACCACGGGACCGTGCACGGGCAGCACGAATCCGATGTGTGTCGTCACGGCAACGGCAGCATCGCTCTCGACGGCGGTGTTCGACAACTGCGCCCGCAGCACCCAGAGCTGCACCAGCAACCTGTTCACGCAGTGCGATGCCAGCGGAGACTTCGTCGCGTACGACGTTCCGAACGGAAGCGCGACAGGGGACCCGATGACGATCGCGATGAACGGCTACACCTGCCCACTCGGCTGCCACTCCACGCTGCCGCGCTGCGGCGACATCGACGCGTCGAACGGCCTGAACGTGGCGCTGGACCAACCCGCCACGAGTCCCAGCGGTGTCGACTTGCCGTCCGATATCGCGATACCCGCTCGCACCATCAAGGCCATCAACACGTCGAACTTCGATTCCGTGAACGGCCTGACCGTCGTGACGCTCGACAATGACGCGCCATATTCCGTTCCGGCGGAGCTGATCGTCCAGTCCGGCGCACCGGAGATCCTCGTGCTCAAGGTCCGGTCCTTCAAGGTAGCTGCGGGCACGACCATCACCGTATCCGGAACGCGCGCACTGGCGATCGTCTCCCATTTCGACATCTACGTCGCCGGCACGATCGACATCTCGGGGGCGGCCGGCGGCCCGGGGCTGCTGACAACGGCCGGCTGCGTGGGAACCTACGCATCGTTGGCCAGTGGCGGTGGTGCGTACCTGGGATCCGGAGGTAGCTCCAGCACAGGCGGTGCCGGAGGTTCAAGTGTTCAGAGTTCCGTACTGACGCCGCTCTCAGGCGGCTGTGGCGGTGGTACCGGCGGGCTCGTGCCTGGCGGGCGTGCCGCCGGAGCAATCCAGTTGGTTAGCCGAACCCAGGCAGTGTTCGCGTCGACCGCGCTGATCAACGCCAGCGGCGGCGGCGGTTACGCAACGTGCAACTCCGCCAATTGCACCAGCTACCGCGCGACGGGCGGCGGCTCGGGCGGCGGATCATCCATCGAAGCGCCGCTCATAGGCTTCGTGACGGGTTCGGTCGTCGCGGGCCGCGGTGGCAACGGTGCCGCCTCGAATAGCGGAACCAGCGGCGGGCAAGGAACGCCCGGCACGACCACGGGGAGCTCGAACGGACCCGGTGTCACGTGCTCGGGCTGCGGCGTCGGGGGCGTGGGCGGAACCGAGTCGACAATCAGCGGCTCGGCCGGCACCGGGACGGCACCCGCGATCGCCGGCGGCGGCGGCGGGGTGGGTCGATGCGTGACCCGCAACCGCACGGGGACCCTCACCCCGCCGTCGGGAACGATGAAAATCAATTTCTTGCCGCAGACCCTGCCACCGGCCCGATGAGGTCGGTCGAACGCCACCGCGGCTCAAGAGCCCGACGAGATCCGTGCGGTGCAAGAATCGGCGCGGACCCACGCAACCGGCGAGCCGAGGCACCGATAGGACCGGCATGAGCAAGCGTGGACAGAAACGGCCGCCAGGCACGGGACCCGTCGATGACGGTGGCAGCGGCGGCGTCGTCGCACCGGGGAAGCGGACGCTCACGCAAGGGCTTCCCCCGGCCGCGGTCGGGCCCTCGACCCACCGCGTGCAGGTGACACCGCCGAACGGCAAGTTCGCGCTCACCGAGATCGGCCACTCACGCAACGCGGATCTCATGCTGACGAACAAGTCGAGCGAGCCGCTCGACTTCTTCGACTTCCTGGCGACCATCCTGCCGACGCGGGGTGACGTGGCGCGGCCGAAGGACGGTGGTGACTTCGCCGTCGTTGGCGGGACAACGACCGCCGACGGAATCGCGCCGGGTGAGTCCATGCCGATCAGCGTCGCGTTCACCCCCAAGGCCAGCCACCCCGACGACCTGAAGAAGGGGAAGAAGTCCGAGCGGAAGTCCCGGTTCGACATCATCGACCGGGAGGGTGCCGTCGCCGGCTCGTTCAAACTGCGCGGCCACGCGCGGGCACCGAGCGCCGACACCATCGATGAGGGAGCCACCGCGGAGATCAAGTCAGCGGTTCGGCGCTCGGCCAGCAAGCTCCCGCCGCCGAAGAGCTTCGACGAGATGCGCCACCACCTCATAGCCGCCCGTGACCTGATACAGACTGCCGAGCGCGAGGACGCGGACGAGCTGGTTGGCGAGGTGAGCACCCGGATGTATGAGGCGCTTCGCTACGATCAGGTCCTCCAGGCATTCCGCTCCTACGGTCTCGGCACCCAGTCGGCGACCATGATGGTGGCGCACGCGCACGATCAGGTCGTCGGGGCGTCAGTTCGGCTCAACGGTTCGATGCCGGTCGACATGGACTACGTCTTGACCTCCTTCGAGGTGGCGAAGGAACCGATTCAGCTCACGCTCGGTGAGATCGACCACGCAGCGTCCGTCCGAGCCATGCATGACGCCTCCCCGGCGGTCCTCGCCGGCAAGGGGGCCGTCGAACTCGGCAAGACCGCCAAGCGGATCCTGACCGACGCAGCCTTTGCCGGCGGCTTTGGGTTGGGGGTGCTCGAGGGGTCCGGCGGCGCCATCAAGGATCTCGCAACCGGCCTCGTCGATGTCCTCGAGATCGCGTTCGACATCGCGCGCGCGATGGTCACCGGCGGCCTCATCGGAGCAGCGATTGATACTGCCGGCAAGGTCGACGATTTCTTTGACAGCATGCCGATGCTGCTGAACTCAATGGGCAACGAGTTCAAGGACAACTGGACCCAGTCCGACTCGTTTGGCTGTGGGAACTTTCGCGGGGAGGTGATCGGGTACATCGCCGCCCAGATCGCGCTCATCATCATCAGCGGCGGCGCGGCGGCAGAGGGAGTCGCCTTCGCGGCGATGAGCCGCTGGGGCAAGGTCGTCAAGATCATCCAGACGCTCGACAATGCCGGTGACATCGTCGCGTGGGCATCGAAGGCCGGTCGCGGCCTCAACCTTCCGCGGAAGATCCTCGATAGGATCCGCGATGCGCGCAAGGGCGCCACCGTTCGTGTCGATGCGCCCCAGGGCTCCGGGCCACACGTGCCGGGCTCCCCCGATGCGCCGCATGGAACGAGTGATCCGTCGCCGTCGGTCAAGGATGCCCATGGCGGCGACGCGGACGGCTTGCATGCGGACGACGATGTGGATGTCCCTGCCGACAGGACGCGACCGCCGTACGGAGATCCGAATGTCGACCCGACCGGCCCGCGACGTCCGTTGGACAAGCGCGAGCTGGTGCCGCATCGAAAGCTCGACGTGAAGAAGTCGTGGAAGGAGATCGATCGCGCCCAGAAATCGGGTGACCTCTCGTTCGCGGTCGGAGCCAAGTTGAAGAGTGCTGACGATGGGCATGACATTCTGGCGCGCCTCTCCCGTGGCGACGCGAGCGCACTCGAGAAGATCGGGATCACGGACTACCCCAAGGATCTGGATCCGACCGGACGAGAATGGGCTCTCATCGAAGTGCGAGATGGGTTCGCGATCTACGCGGGTGGCTATCGAAAGGTCGACCTCCCGGCGAACGCCCGCGTCCTTGGCCACACGCATCCCGGGCCCGAACCGTCGGTGCGCGATCCCGACCGTGGGCCAGACGTCGACCGTCGCCTCAACGCCGGTGCGGACGGTCGACCCTTTGCTGAAGTGCTGGACGATCTGGAGAATGCGCGCAACTCGGGCATCGTCCCGTCGGCGGCGGACATCAACGCGATCAGTGACGGGACACCTCACGTGCTCTACACGCGATACGTGCATGGTGGCGACGGCAAGGTAGCGAACCCGCTGCCGAACGATGCGCGACCGCGCGTTCAGGTCCACATGCATGACGCCAAGGTGGTCCGGTGGAACCCGCGACGCCGTTCGTACTACTACGAGGTGCGGGTGGTCGTACGCGATGCATCCGGCCACGAGATCTGGTCCGGCAAGATGTACGCGGCATGGCACGCGCAGCTCCCTGGCGGAGATACGTTCGTCAAGCGACCGGCCTTGCTCGATCGTCCGGCATCACCGGAGTGGCAGGCACCATGACGTTGTCGGCATTTGGCTCGGGTACGACCTTCGACGGTGGCCGTTACCGAGCGGGAGAGATCCTGCGCGGGCACAGCGTTCACGGAGTTCGCTCAGGCGTTCGCACGGTGGACGGTCATCGCGTGCTCATCACGATCCGTCTTCGGCACTGGACCGAGGACGTCGCCGAGGAGCTCCGTCTGAACGTACCCGGCATCGCCCCGCTCCTTTTCGTCGGCGCACCGGACACCTATGTGCCGCCGAAGGTACCGACCACCGGGGGGACGCTGGGAGTGGTCATCGAGTCCCGTCCACCGGGCACGGTCTTGAGCGACCTCGCAACCCAGCTGGATGACCTCGCTCTCGTGCGCATCGGGATCGGGCTGTTCTCCATCGTGGCCGCAGGCAATCTCGCGACCCCGATCCTGGGCATACGCCCCGAGACGACGTACGTGTCGATGGACAGCGCGGGTCCATCGGTCAGCGGCATTGCTCCGAGGTCGATTCGCATCCTGTCGCACCACCACGATGGCTACGCGAGAGCGTTCGAGCACAGCTATCTCGCCCCGGAGCTGTACTCGTCTGGCGACGCGAGCTCTACGTCGGACTTGTTTTCCGCCGCCCTGACGTTGTGGTCAGCCTTCACCGGCGCGCACGCGTATCGCGTATCTCCCGACGACGTCGATGAGGACGTGATGGCCGCCGATGATCGAGGACCGTTCCCTGGCTCGCCCGAGCTCGCTGCTATCCTCGAGCCCATCCTCGTTGCGGAGCCTAGCAAGCGTCCATCGGTCGCTGAGGTCAAGGCCCGGATGGACGACCTCGGCCGGCGATGGGGTGTGGTCGCTCCACTCTTCCCGCCGCCAGCGCCTTGATGAACCCGCGGCCCGCGAGGTAGGCGGGCGCTGAACGCTCGGGTACGTCGCCCGGCGCAACCGGATCGCCGCTCTTGGCGGCGCGGGTTGCACGTACGCGCTGCAAGAGCCGTTTTGCTGGCGTCTGCCTGACGTCAACTACATTTCCCCCTTAACGACAATTACATCTCCCCATCGCTCTCCTCGGTTGAGTGGTCGCGGTTCCTGGTCTTGGTCGGGGTAGTTGTCGTCGGGGCGGCTCCCTTGGTGGACGGTTGGCGGAGGGGTTCTGGGTCGGGGTAGTTGTCGCTGGGGTCGTCGTAGTTGTCGTTGAGGCTCCTGGCTCGTCGGTTGGGTTGGTCGTCGTCGGGGATGCGCCGGTAGTTGTCGTTGAGGCTCCTGCCTGGCTCGGGGTGGCGATGGTCGGGGTAGTTGTCGTTTCGGCGGTGGTCGGTGCGGTCCCTCCTTGGGTGGTCTGGTCGGTGTGCGCGTGCTCCTCACAGGTGGAGGCCCAGCGTGATCCAGCCGACGTCGACGGAGCTTTCCCCATGTCCACGACGCCCTGTTCATCGCCAGCATAGGCACATTGGCCCGCCTGTTGCTGGCGGATCGAGCCACTGCGGAGGTGGTCGGTGCATCACTTGGCGTGGCAGGCAGCGGCGGCATGCTCGAGGCGATCTCGCCCTTGCCGGCGATCTCGCTGGTGCGCATCCATCCCGTCCGAGACGGCAGCGTCGGATCGGTGACGCTCTCAACCACCAAGGGCGTCTCGATCCATGCGCTGGCCGCCGCCTTCGGAGCCTACGAGCTCGAGGACCCGACCCACCACCCCGGCGATCCGTGGACGATCGAGTTCCCTCGAGTTGCCGTCGGCACCGGTCGCCGAGTCGTGCTCCATGCGGTGGTCGAGGCGTTCGTTCATCGGATCGCGACTGGCGAGGCATCGACGTTTACCCTGCTCGTACGTCCAGACTGACGGGGCGGACACCCCGGAGGCGCCCCTCGCCGCGGCGGCGAACAGCAACGGGCTCCGGCGTTCCCGCCGGAGCCCGCGCGCTTCAACCAATCACCCTGTTATCGGGGAGGAGCCAGACGGTCCATCTTCGGCTGCTGGCGCGCGTGCCACTTCTTCACGTTGTCGCCAGCAGTCTGGAGCATCGCGGGAAGGCTGGCGCACCAGAAGTCCTGGGCGTCGCTACGCGGCGGGTTGTTGATCGGCAGGACCACGTCACCGGTCGTGAGACCCAGGCAGCGCGGGAAGGTTGCATCCGGCGTCATGTCGGCGTTGGTGTCGTACATGAGCTGGTTGTGCTGGAGGCACCAGCCGACCGAGTTGCTGAAGGCGCCGATGCCGTCGAACGGCTCACGTGCCCACCAGAACCGGCAGCTCTCGCCAGCGGTGGTGTCCGAGGCCGGGGGCGCGGCCCACGACGTCTGGCAGTTGTCCTTCGCACCGGCTGGCACGGTTAGCTCGAGGCCACCCTCGGCGGTCATGTTGGTCGTCATGGTGTCGGACGGGTTGCAGAGGCCACCGCACTCGGTGCCCGTGACGCCGGTGCCCTTGCTGCGCGGCTGAGCGCCGGGCACGCAGGAGTTGGCGTAGACCACACCGGTGATGTCGGTGTTCACCGCGGTCGTACCGGCGCCGGCGCAGACCGCCACGGTCTCGGTCTGGCTGGTGAGCAGGTAGCAGCCTCGGCCGGCGGCGCAGCCGGAGGGCGGGTTGGTGCCCGTCTGAATCTGCGTGACCGGGTTGCAGCCCGGGTTGCACGCGCCGGCGACCGGATCGTCTTCGCCGTTCGCGAACAGATCCGCGTAGCGGGTGCAGTTGAAGCCGGCGGCGCAGGCGGCGTTGGCGCTGCCGTCGAAGCCGCAGATGTCGGTGCAGGTCATGTTGATGCAGATGTTGCCGGCCGCGCAGTTGTCGTAGCCGGTGGTCTCGCCCACGGCGCCGGGGGCGCAGGTACCGCCGCTGGCGACGGTGCCGTCGGGGACGCAGCCGAGCTTGCCGAGCGACTCGGGGGTGTCCTGGACCTGGATCCAGGTGCACTTCTGCCCGGTGGCGCAGCCCTGCATGCCCGGGGGGCTCAGCGGGTTGCACGCCGACGTGGTGCCGGCGTCGATCTGCGTGGTGTTGGCGTCCGGCAGCGGCGTCACGCCGTCGTCACCACCGCCGCACGCGGCGAGGAGTCCGGCCATCATCAAGGTTCCAAAAGCTAGCTTCTTCATCACGTCAGACTCCCTCGTTGGTTGGATCCCAGCGGCCACGCTGGCAGAAAACTGAAAAGGCGGGCGAACCTACTCACCTCACCCCACATGGTCAAGACCGAAACCGCAGGCAAACTGCGTCAGCACGTTCGGCAAAAGCCGGTATCGACCCTCAGTACCGCGTCCATCGACGGCGCTGATCGAGCGCGAGCTAACATCGCCTCTGGCACCTGAGATGCCCGGTCGCGCGGGGCGATCACAGTTCGGCGTAAGCCACTGCGATCGCAAGGGTATCAAGGCCCATCGGGGCCAGGATCGGCGCGGCGATGGCGACGGACGGCGGACGTCGACGGGGTGCCCCTTCGACTCGCCGCTTCGCGGCTCGCTCAGGGGGAACGGGCTGCCGGCCTGGCGTCGGCGGGGGATGGGCTCGGGCAGCGGCGGGGCCGGTATCACGCGACGTCGCTGTGCGCCTCCTGGCGCCAGCGGGCCGGTGGTTTGCCTGCGGACGAGATTCGTCTACACTTTCGTAGAAGCGAGGTGCTCATGGCGGACACCCAGATCTCGGCCTACATCTCCGACTCGACCAAGGAGAAGCTCGAGCGCTATGCGGAGGCCCGTGGCGTGAAGAAGGGGTTTCTGATCGAGGAGGCGCTCCTCCATCACCTCCAGGCGCTGAGCGAGCTGCCGGCCGACATCGTGATCCCGCAGCGGATCACCGTCACGCCTGCGTCGTACCGGTCCATCGTCAGCCTCGTGAAGAAGCCACGGAAACCGACCAGGGCGATGCGCGACCTGATGGCCGGCAAGATCGTCGACGGCGATCCCTGAGCGCCATGACGCTCCGCGTTCGCCGGCTCGAGCCGGGAGACGATCGCAGCGCGTTCCGGTGCGGCAACCCCGATCTCGATCGCTTCGTCGCCCAGTACGCGGGGCAGAACCAGTTCCGGCACCACCTCGGCACGACCTACGTCGCCGTCGAAGGGTACGTCATCGCCGGCTTCGCGACCATGACCGCGTCGGAGATCCTGCCAGCGGCGATGCCGACGAAGAGCAAGAAGCGCCTGCCGCGTCATCCGCTGCCGGTGCTTCGCCTGGCCCGCCTCGCGGTCGATGAGCAGGCCCGAGGTCAAGGCGTCGGCGGCGCCCTCATGCTGGCGACCTTCGCCGTCGCCCGACAGATGGCCGACAACCTCGGCTGTATCGGGATCCTCGTCGATGCCAAGCCGGAGGCGGTCGCGTTCTACCGGCGCTTCGGGTTCGAGGCGGTCGACATCGTGGCCGGCCTCCTCGGCGATCGACCGCAGCCGCTCCCGATGTTCATCGAGCTCGCGCAGTTCTAGGGTGTCACGGTGACCCGCCCCGGCGGCAACGTGCCGTCGGCGGGCCCGTCGCTGGCCAGGATCAGCGCGCCGGTGGCTCCGGCGGCCACCGCGGCTGCGCCGCCGATCACGTACCAGCGCCCGTACCACGGACGGCCGTCGCCGCCGCCGGGAGAGATCTCCAGGATCAGCGGCGCGTCCGGCGTGGCGATGCGGGCCAGGATCGCGCCGCCGGCGCCGCGCGCCTCGACGTAGTACTCGATCGTGGAGCTGCGACGGGAGGCCTCGAGTCGCAACGCCGCCCGCCAGCGATCGTCGGCGATGGGGCGCGCCGGCGCGCTGTCATAGGCCAGCACGCCGACCTTGCGGTGCAGGACGACGACCTCGGTCACGGTGCTGCCACCGCGGGTGGCGCGGACCTCGATCTCGAGGCGTTTGCCGGCGGTGCCGGCGCGCGGCGCAGCGTGCTCGAGGTCGACGTCGCTGGTGGCGGCGCCGAGGACCGCGGCGCGGACTTCCGCGAAGAACTCGCGGATGCGGGGCGAGCCGGAGGTGTCGCGGAGCTGGAAGCCGGGATCGGCCTCGAGCACGCGCTCGAAGGCGGCCCGGGCGCCGCCGCGATCGCCGACGATGAAGCGGGACAGCGCGATGAGCTCCCAGGCCCGGACCCGCTGGGCGCGCGAGGCGGACGGATCACGGGTCACCGGCAGCAGCACCTTGATCGCCTTGCGGTACTCGAGGTCGGTGACGAACTGCTCGCCGGCGGCGAGCAGCTTCCGGGCCCGGGCGTCGGCGGGTTGCGCGACGGCAACCCCCAGCGGGGGCGGCGCCACCGTGACCGCCGCCAGCGCGGCGACCATCACCATCACCGCCAGCGTTCGCGTGCTCATCGGCGGTACCACCGCACGGTGCCGGCGCCGGACAGCAGGAGATCGGGATCACCGTCGTCGTCGATGTCGACGAGGACGGCGGCGGTGGCGGCGGCGAGCGCGGTCTCGGCGACGAAGGCACCGTCGGTGCCACCGCGAAGGGCGGACGACGCGGCGGCGGCCAGCACCAGATCGGGCGCGCAGTCGCCGTCCCAGTCGCCGGCGGCAGCAGCGGTGGCGGTGGGCGCCGGCTGCGGCAGCCGCACGAAGCTCTGATCCTCGAGGCGACCGCTGCGGTTGACGTAGACGCGGGCCGGCGCGCCGGCGAGCGCGACCACCAGGTCGAGATCGAGATCGCCGTCGACGTCGGCGGGGGCCAGGTCGCGAACCGTGAGCGACACCGGCGGGAACACCGCCGGCGCCAGCGCCAGCACCCCGGTGCCCGAGGCGTCGCCGACCAGCACCACGGGTGGCGCACCGGCCTGGCCCACGATCAGATCGGCGTTGCCATCGCCATCGAGATCGCCGGCAGCGAGCGCGCTGACCGCCGTGACCGCGCCGCCGTCGTCGATGGCCGCGGTGGCGGCGGCGAAGCCACCGGCGCCGTCGTTCCGGTACAGCGCCAGCCCGGCGCCGGCGCCGGCGACCAGATCCTGATCGCCGTCGCCGTCGGCGTCGAACGCGACCAGCGCCGCGGCGCCCAGGAAGGTCGCGCCGGCCGTGAACGTCGTGCCGTCGCGCGTGAACAGCGTCAAGGTGGCGGCGGTGGCCACCGCGAGGTCGTCGTCGCAGTCGCCGTCGGCGTCGAAGGCGACCACGGCGGCGCCGGCGGCGGCCAGCGGCGTCGAGGTGAGCGCGGAGCCGTCGGCATCGATCACGGCGGCGCCGCTGCCATCGACAGCGACCACCACGGTACCGCCCTGCCCCATCGACGCCACCAGGCGGCCGGCCGGCGCCGCGGTCATCGCGGTCTCCGTGATCATGCCGGCGTGCGCCCGTGGACAGCGGTCGAGGCGGAGCGTGACGTCGCCGTCGAAGGAGAGCGTGGCGGTATCGAGCGCAACGGCGACCCCGCCGCGGTAGCCGCGCGCCCAGGCCAGCGCCGACGACGCGTCGCCGGCCTCCACCGCCAGGGTCTGTGGCAAGCTGGCAAGCCGGCCTTCGAGACGGTAGGTGCGGCCGAATTCACCGCCACCGAGGTCGCGGTCGGCGACCCCGACGCACAGCGCGTCGAGCTCGGCCGGCACCGCGCGATCGCCGTCGATGGTCAGCGTGACCACCGGTCCACCGCACGCCGCCAGCAGGCCAGCCAGGCTGGCCGGCCAGACCCGGACGACGACGGCGAGACGGAGCACCGCAGCGGACGATCGCACAGGCGACCGGCGGCGCGCCACCTGCGTCGTGTCCGTCGGCGTCGGGCCGGTCGGCGCCACCTGATCGCCCGCCACCACCCGGCCGGTGGGACGACGCCGGATCGGAACGTCCATCGACCGGTGCGCCGGACGCCCGCGGCTTGCGATCCGGACGCAGTGTCCGGGATCCGGACATGCGGCACGCAGTCACGCGCGCTTGCCGGCGGCACGCCGATTGCTCGGGCCGGGCACGTGCTCTCGATCGCTCATGAGGCGCCGCTGGCGGTGTTCCGCCATGCGCCCGCGCTGGTACCGGCGTTGTTGCAGGAGGCGCTCGCCCTCGAGTTGCCGGCGTTCACCGCCGCCGAGCTCGGCGACGCCGACTTCACCCAGCCGTTGCCGGCCGAGTTCCGGGCCGATCTCGTCATCCGCCTGGTCGGCGCGCCGCCGGATCGGCCGGCCGTGCTCGGCATCGTCGTCGAGATCCAGCGCGCGCGCGACGACGACAAGCGACGCTCGTGGCCGCTCTACGTCGCCGCACTGCACGCCCGCCTGCGCTGCCCGACCTGCCTCGTCGTGCTGGCCACCGACGCGGCAGTCGCCGCCTGGGCGGCGACGCCGATCACGTCGCTGCAGCTGGGCACGTCGTTCGTGCCGCTGGTCCTCGGGCCCGATCATGTGCCGCGCGTCGACGCCGAACGCGCCCGCCGTGAGCCATGGCTGGCCGTGCTGTCCGCGCTGGCCCACGGCAATCGGCTCGATGGCGCGCCGGTGACGCGGGCGGCGATCGCGGCGATCGGGACGCTCGACGACGAGCGTGCTACCTTCTGCTTCAAGCTCATCTACGCGTCGTTGAACGACGCTGCGCGCCGCGCCCTGGAGGACGAGATGTTGACGAGCAAGGACCTTGAGTGGGAGAGCCCCTTCTTGCGCCGGATCTTTGGCGAGGGCCGCGAAAAAGGACTCGAAGAAGGTCGAGGGGAAGCACGCAGGGATGGACTGCAACGGGCTCGCCGCACGCTCCTCGAGCTGGCGTCGCGCCGGCTGCCCGAGGTGAGCGCGGAAACGCGGGGGCGCGTCGAGGCCTGCGACGACGAAGAACGCCTGGACCTGCTGGTCGTCGAGGTGGGCGCGGCTCCCGACGTCGCCGCCGTCGAACGCGTGCTGGCCGAGCTCTAGTCTTCCGCGAGGACCGACGCCTGGCCACGACGCCGCCGGCGCCCGGGGGCGACGACGAGGACGATCACGCAGGTGGCCAGCACGGCGCCACCGGCGCCGGCGCTGCCGCCCGCCGAGCAGCCGGCGGTGGCCAGGCCACCCTCGGGGTCGTTGGTCGGATCGGGATCGTTGCCGGGATCGGGATCCGGATCCGGCGGCGTGCCGTCCCGCGGGATGACCGTGATGTCCATCGTCACGATCGGACCGAACCACGCCACACCCTCCTGCAGCAGCTGGAACGCCTCGTGGTAGGTGGTCGGCTCGGTGACCTCGGGGGCCCGGATCGCGAACGTGAAGCGGCCCACGGCGCCGGGCCCGTAGCTGGAGTGGTCGGCGCCGGTGGCGCGGTTGGCGGCCAGCCAGTTGCCGTCGACGTAGAACGCCGATTCGCGGTCCATCGGCTCCTGGGTGCCGAGGCGGGTGTCGTCGATGCTCCACGTGACGCTGGAGTCGTTGCGCAGCTCGACGTAGGCCACGGCCTCCTCGCCCGACGTCATCTGGGTCGGGTGCTCGGCCGCCACGTACGAGGCGTCGAACTGCGGCGCGCCACCGGTGCGCACCAGATCCATGTAGTGGGCCCAGTCCCATCCCGAGCCCGGATCGGTGTGGTCGCTGCAATCGGGCGCGTCACCATGGCCGTAGATGTGCTCGCGGTCCTTGGCGATGCCGTAGGAGTCGGCGAGCCAGGCGGTCAGCTCGGCCGAGCGCGTGTACATCGACTCGGTGTACCAGCGCTCGGGATCGGCGACGTAGCCCTCGTGCTCGATGCCGACCGACGCGCTGTTGAAGCAGGCGTCGTGCCACGCGACGTCAGAGTCGTCGACCATCTGCGTGACCTCGCCGTCCGAGGACCGGACCACGTAGTGCGCGGACACCTGCGCCGACGCGTTCTTGAACCACGAGATGCAGCCGGAGTAGCTGCCCTGCACGGTGTGGATGACGACGTAGTTGATCTGCGCCGCGCCGCGGCTGCCGGCGGCGTAGTTGCCGGCATAGGCAGGGTTCCAGATCGCGCCCGGAAAGCCGAGCGCCTGCGTGACGCTGCCGAGCCCGCCACCGTCGGCGGCAACCGCTGCCTCGGGACGCGCCGACACGACGAGGCGTCGGCCGGCATCGTCACGCCCGGCGAGGCCGCGGGCGACGTGGCCGAGCACGTCGACGGCGTAGCCGCGACCGGCGTCGCCGCCACCTGCGAACGCGGCGAGCGCGGCGTGCCAGCCGGCGAGCGTGCGCGGCCGACCGCCGGCCGCGGCGGCGGCGTCGAGCAGCAGCGCCGCGGCGACCTCGGTGGTGGCACGAGCGTCGGTGCGCGCCAGCGCTGGCGCAACGCCGGCCAGCGCGGCGCCACGACCGACGTCGCGCGCCGGGCCCGCGTGGTCGGTGAGCGCGAACAGACCCCACGCCGCCGGGCCGTGACCGTGGCCGTCGTCGTCGGGGACGATCATGGCGAGGCGGGTCTGGGTGTAGGCGGCGGCGGCGAGCACCGGTGCCGGCACGCCGCGCTCGCGGGCGACGTCGTCGAAGATCGCGGCCAGCTCCGAATCGCCGCCGACCGGATCGTCGCGGCGCGGCGCGCTGCCGCCGGCGTCGGGCGAGCACGACGCCACGACGAGCGCGAGCAACGCCGCCGGTGGCGCTGCCAGCCGCCGCGAGCGCCGCGAGCGCAGGACGGCGAGGAGCAATCCCAGCCCGAGGACACAACCGCGGCCGCCGTCACCACCGGCCGCGCCCGCGGAACAGCCGCCGCCGATGTCGCCGGTCGGGTCCGGATCGTCGGGGTCTGCCGGATCGTCCGGATCGTCGGGGTCGCTGCCGTCGCGCGGCACCACCGTGATGGTCCAGGTCACGGCGTCGTCGCCGGGGCCAAACCACTCACCGCCAGCGGTGACCAGCGCGAAGCTCTCCGCGTACGTCGTCGCCACGGTGACCTCGGGCGCCACCATCGCCCACGTGAAGCGCCCGACCTCGCCGGGCCCGACCGCGGCCTGATCCACCGCGCTCGGCCGCGACGCCGACAGCCAGTTCTCGGCCTTGAAGAAGGCGCTGTCGCGATCGCGTGGCCCGGTGGTGCCCACGAAGACCTGATCGCGCGTCCACGCCGTCCGGCCGTCGTTGCCGTACTCGACCCAGACCACCATCTCGTCGCCCGCGGTGAGCGTGGTGCGGAAGTCCTGCGCGCCGAGTGCCGCGCCCCACGCCGGGCCGGCGCCGACCAGCATCGCGCCGGGATAGTAGTGCGGCAGCATCCACTCCCAGGTCTGACCGGCGAGCGCCCAGCGCTGGGTGCCCCACTGGCAGGTGCCGCGGCCGTGGCCGTTGACGGCCCGGCCGGCGCATTGTGGCTCGGCGACCTCGAACGCGGTCGGATCGCCGTTCTCGGCCGAGTACTCCGCGAACACCAGGTCGGCCCCGCGCACGATGTAGACGCCGTCCGTCGCGGCGACGGCGGCGTCGGTGACAGCGAAGAACTCGTCGCGGTAGACCTGCGACGCGGTGGTGTCATCGAGGTCGGCGCACGTGTACTTGCCGCCGCTGGCGACCCACGCCGCAGCGTAGGTGCGGATCGCGACCGCGCCGGCCTTGAGCGACTCCTCGTCCCACGACCGGATCCACTCGTGCGGCAGGACGCCGCGGACGTACTGCTCGAACGGGATGACGTCGACGCGACCCGAGCACGACGCCGTCGAGCCGTCGAGCCCGCGGCGCCAGATGCGGATCGTCGCCGGGGTCTCGAACGCGATGACGGTGTCGCCGGCAGGGGCGCCGCCAGCGCCGATGATAGCGACCCGCTGCGACGCCCGCCGCTGCTCGACGCGGTCGGTGCCGGTGACCTCGCCGACGGTCAGCGGCGCATCGGCGGCGGCGAGCGCGTCGAGGATCTGCGCGGCCTCGGGGCGGACGTCGCCGCTGCGATCGTCACCGACGCCGGCGCCGGTGCGCCAGCGCTCGGGCGCCAGCGCGGCGGCCTCGTCGGCAGCGGGGTGGTCGTGCGACGCGTGGACGCGCTCGGCCGCCGCTGGCGAGACCAGCGCGAGCACGAGCGCGATCCCGCCCATGGATCGTCGGTGCATGGGGTGGCTCGTTGCATTGCCAGTGCCACGTCCCCGCAGCGACAAGCGCGCGGAATCACGGGGCAGGCCGTGCAAACCGTCGTGGGCATCCGGCCCTCCAGCGCCTCATGGAGTTTGCGGTCGCGCAGCGCCTACCTCTCCGTCTTGCAAAGCAAAATGGGGCGACTATCACCAGAGACGCTGACCGAGGCGGTGCTGCAGGCGCTGCGCGAGCGCCTGGCGCGAGAACAGACACGGCGCAGCCCATCGTTGCTACGCGAGCTCGAAGCGATCCGCGCCCGATGCTCGCGGTTGCCGATCATCGACCGCCGGATGCCCGACGAGATCCTCGGCTACGACGAACACGGGCTACCGCGCTGATGGTCATCGACGCATCCGCGCTGATCGCGATCTTGTGTGACGAGCCAGACGCGTCGCGTTTCGAGGCCGCACTGGCGCTGGACCGGTGCGCCGTGCACAAGGCCAGCATCGAGGTGGTGGCGTTCGATCTGGAACAGGCCGAGGTGGCCCGAGATGCCCATCGTCGATACGGCAGGGGTCGCCACCCCGCGGCGCTCAACTACGGCGACTGCTTCTCGTACGCGCTGTGCGCAACCCGCGGCGAGGCGTTGCTGTTCAAGGGTGACGACTTCGGCAAGACCGATCTGAAGAGCGCGCTCGGCTGATAGGCTCAGGCCCCGTGGCCGCGCCCACCGGCATCCCGTTTGGACAGTACGCGCTCGGCAAGCGCCTGGCGCGCGGCGGCATGGCCGAGGTGTTCCTGGCCCGGCAACGTGGCGTCGAGGGGTTCGATCGGCGGGTGGCGGTCAAGCGCATCCTGCCCCACCTCGCCGATTCGGCCGAGTTCATCAAGATGTTCCTCGACGAGGCGCGCTACGCCTCGCGGCTGTCGCACCCGAACATCGTGCACATCTACGAGCTCGGACAGGCCGAGAGCACCTACTTCATCGCGATGGAGTTCGTCGACGGCGTGCACAGCGGCCAGCTCATCAGGCACGCCCGGCAGGAGCCGATCCCGCCGGTGCTGGTGGCGCGCATCGGCGCCGACGCTGCCGGCGCGCTGGCGTACGCGCACCGTCAGGAGGACGCCGATGGGCGGCCGCTGGGGCTGGTCCACCGCGACGTGTCGCCGCAGAACATCATGATCTCGTTCGACGGGGTGGTGAAGCTGGTCGACTTCGGCATCGCCAAGGCAGTGAGCAGCGCCGAGGAGACCCAGCCCGGCATCGTCAAGGGCAAGTACGCGTACATGTCGCCCGAGCAGACGACCCGCAAGGCGCTCGACGGTCGCTCCGACGTGTTCTCGCTCGGCGTGGTGCTGTGGGAGCTGCTGGCCGGACGCAACATCGTCGACCGCGGTGATGTGGTCGAGGCGATGAAGGTGATGCGGGACGCGCGCTTCCCGCGCATCGAGCAGCAGGCACCCCACGTGCCGGCGCCGCTCGCCGCCGCCGTCGGATGGGCGCTGAGCCGGTCGCGCGACGACCGGCCGAACGCAGCCCAGCTGCAAGCCGCGCTCGAGGAGATCATCAAGGACTCGCCGGTGCTGGCCACCCCGCTGCAGCTCGGCGAGTGGATCCGGCCCCGGTTCCCGCGCACCAACACCACTGGCCTGGTGCCGTCGCTCGACGAAAGCGGCGGCGCCGACGGCAAGCGGCCGGGCCGGCGCACCAACCCGCCACCCGCGCCGCAGGGCACCCAGGTGGCCCAGTTCACCGGGGAAGGGCCGGCGGCGCCGCGAGCGGTCACGACTGCCGCGGCGCCGCTGGCCGGCGCGGCAGCGGCGCCGGCGGTGCCGGGATCCGCCGCCGCCGCCGCGCCGACACCCGCGACGCGCGCCACGCCGCCGCCAGCCCCGCGCGCTCCCACCAACGACGACTTCACCGTCGCCGTGGCCGAGATCGAGACCAGCGTCGGTGACGGCACCACGCACCTGGTGGATCTCGGTAGCGCGATCGCCGCCGGGCGCCGGCGTCGCCGACCGCCGGTGCAGGCGATCGCCATCGGTGCGTTGATCGTGGCCGCCGCAGTTGCCGCCGTGATCGCCAGCGGCGCGCTGTCCGCCGACCGGACGGAGCTCGCCGCCACCACCATGCTCCGCGACGCCAGCTCCGCGGGCGGCGACGCCAGCACCTCGGTCCGCGAGCTCGCCGTCGATGCCGGGTCGCCGCCCCTCATGACGACACCCGACAGCGGCGCCGTCGATGCCGCCGACGACGACGCGCCGACGCCGCCGTCGGCGGCCACGCTCGAGATCGTGACCCGGCCGGCCGGCGCCCGCGCCGTCGTCGATCGCGACCCGCCGCGCACCACGCCGGTGACGCTGCGCGACCGCAGCCCGGGCGCGGCGACGATCGTCGTCACCAAGGACGGCTACGCGCCGGCCACCCGCACCGTCACGCTCGCCGCCGGCCAGCTGCGCACGGTCGAGATCGTCCTCGAGCGCCGCAGCGGCCGCGGGTCACGCACCGGCTACCTGACCGCCCGCACCCAGCCCTACAGCGTCGTCTTTCTGGGCAGCCGCCGCCTCGGCGAGACGCCGTTCGCCGCCGTCGAGCTGCCCGTCGGCCGCCACATCCTCACCTTCAAGCACCCCGGCCGCCGCCCGGTGACGAGGACGATCACGGTCCGCTCCGGCACCACCGTCAAGCTCAACTTCGCCCTGCCCTGATCGGGGGACAGGCTCGTGGCCAGGAGCCTGTCCCCGCTACTTTGTCCCGCTACTTGCCGCCGGCCTCGAAGTACGACGGCTTGGTGTCGAAGCGGTGGGTGGCGTCGATGAGGCGGACGGTGCCGGACTTGGAGCGCATGACGATCGACTGGGTGCGGGCGCCGCCGCCGGTGAAGCGGACGCCGTCGAGGAGGTAGCCGCGGGTGACCCCGGTCGCCGCGAACATGACGTGGCCGGCGGCCAGCTCCTCGGTGGAGTAGATGTGGTCCTCGGCCTTGGCGCCCATCCGGGCGGCGCGAGCGCGCTCGTCGTCGTTGCGGAACCGGAGCCGGCCCTGGAGCTCGCCGCCGACGCAGCGCATGGCCGCGGCCGCGATCACGCCCTCGGGCGCGCCGCCGATGCCGAACAGGACGTCGATGCCGGAGTCGTCGCGCGCCGTCATCACGGCGCCGGAGACGTCGCCGTCGCCGATGAGGCGGATGCGAGCGCCGGCCTGGCGCACCTCGCCGATCAGCTCGCTGTGGCGATCGCGATCCAGGATGACGGCGGCCAGCTCGTCGACGCGCTTGCCCTTGGCCTTGGCGATGCGCTCGAGGTTCCAGGTCGGACTCTCGCGCATGTCGATGAGGCCCTTGGCCTCGGGACCGACCGCGATCTTCTCCATGTAGGTGTCGGGCGCGTTGAGGAACTGGCCGTCGTCGGCGATGGCGATGACCGCGATGGCATCGGGCGCGCCGGTGGCGCACAGGTTGGTGCCCTCGAGGGGATCGACCGCGATGTCGACCCGCGGCGAGTCGTCGTCGTTGTCGCTCCAGCCCCGCCCGACCCGTTCGCCGATGAACAACATCGGCGCCTCGTCGCGCTCGCCCTCGCCGATCACCACCGTGCCGCGAATGTCGATGGTATCGAAGGCCCGTCGCATGGCCTCGACCGCGACGTGATCGGCCAGCTTGCGGTCACCGCGGCCCATCAGCCGCGCCGAGGCCAGCGCGGCGGCCTCGGTGATCCGCACGAATTCGAGAGCGAGGTTGCGATCATCCATGGCGCCGACGACTACACCATGGCCGTGCGGCTGGGATCAATCGCTGCTCAGCGGCTTCACCGCCAGCAGGACGCGCAGCTCGGCCGGCAGCGCGCGCGGTCGCCCGCTGGGGCCGATGACCGCATGACGGGTCCACCCGTCGGCGAGCCGCTCGGCGCCCCGCCGCACCACGTACCCGAACCGCACCGACGCCCCGCGCAGCTCGGTCACCGCGACCTCGATCGCCAGCAGGTCCTCGTAGTACGACGGCGCGCGGTACCGGCAATGGGCCTCGACCACCGGCAGCGCCACCTGCGCCGCGTCGAGGTCCTTGTGGGTCCGGCCCTGGGACCGCCAGAAGGCGGCGCGCGACGCCTCGAAGAAGCGCAGGTAGTTGGCGTAGTACACGACCCCCATCTGGTCGGTGTCGCCGAAGATGATGCGCTGTTCGTGGATCATCGGGTCATCGTCGCTTCACCGCCGCGTGGTCACTCGGCGATGCGGATGAGCCGCGGTGGCGCGGCGGCGATGGGCAGGGTGGCGATCTTGGCCAGCGCGGCCTGGACGTCGCCCTCGCGAGCGTCGTGGGTGACCACGAACACCGTGGCGCCGGCGTCGCGGCCCGGATCGCGCTCGCTGTCCTGGATCACCTGCGCGATCGAGACCTCGTGCGCGCCCAGGATGGTCGTGATCTGGCCCAGCACGCCGGGCCGGTCGGCCACCGAGAAGCGCAGGTAGTAACGCGAGCGGATGTCGGCCATCGGCAACAGCGGCTTGTGGGCCAGCGGCCGGTGGCGGCGCGTCGGCCGCGCGCCGGCGGCCTTGGCCATGACGTTGCGGGCGACCTCGATCAGGTCGGACACCACCGCCATCGCGGTCGGCATCATGCCGGCCCCCGCGCCGTAGTACATCGAGCCGCCGAGGGCGTAGCTGGTCACGTAGAGCGCGTTCTTGGCGCCGGTGACGTCGGCGAGCAGCCAGCCGACCGGCACCATGGTCGGATGCACGCGCGCCTCGACAGCGCGGCCGTGGTCGCGGCCGATCACCAGCGGCTTGACGACATAGCCAAACTTCTCGGCGTACGCGAAGTCACGCGGGTCGAGGGTGTCGATGCCCTCCTTGTGGATCGCCTCGGCATCGACGCTGGCGCCGAAGCACAACATGCACAGCACGGCGAGCTTGTGGGCGGCGTCACCGCCGCTGACGTCGAGGGTCGGATCGGCCTCGGCGTAACCCAGCCGCTGCGCCTCGGCCAGCACCTCGGCGAACGGGGTCCCGGCCTCGCGCATCGCGGTGAGGATGAAGTTCGAGGTGCCGTTGACGATGCCGTGGATCTGCTCGACGCGGTCCGAGGCCAGCCCTTCACGCAGGACGCGGATGACCGGCACGCCGCCGCACACCGCGGCTTCGTAGTAGACGTCGACGCCCTGATCCTCGGCGGCGGCAAACACCGCCGTGCCATGGCGCGCCAGCAGGAGCTTGTTGGCGGTCACCACGTGCTTGCCGTGGGCGATCGCCGCCTCGACCGCCGCCTTGGCCTCGACGTCGCCGCCGATCAACTCGCACACGATGTCGACGTCCGGCCGCGACAACGTGGCGTGGAGATCGGTGCTCAACAGCGCGCGATCGACCTCGACCAGGCGGTGCTTCTTGTCCGGCTCGCGGACAGCGATCGCGCGCACCACCAGGCGGGCGCCGAGTCGGCCGCGGATCGCCGCCGCGTTGTCCTCGAGCAGCTTGACCACGCCGGCACCGACGTTGCCGAGGCCGAGCAGCGCGACCCCGATCTCGCGATCTCCGGCGGCACCGGCCGGCATCACGGCACCGGCGGATACGAGTAGTGCTCGCTGACGATCTCCCAGCGATCGCCGCCGGGCGCGCGCGCGAACGTGACGGTCAGGAAGCCCTCGTCGGTGACGGTCACCGCGCCGTCGGACAACTCGCGGGTCAGCCGCGCCGAGTAGGTGGCGCCGCTGGTCCCGATCGACGTGACCTGACCACCCTCGAGCGACAGGTGCACGGTGCGCGCACCCTCGACGGTCTGGCGCAGGTAGTTCTGCGCCTGCGGCCACCCGACGTGGGCGCGGCCCTGGTACACGACCACCGTGTTGCCGTCCTGGCGATAGAGCGGCGTCAACGCGTCGAGGCTGCGCACCTCCCAGCCCTGGCGCCACTGCTCGACGGCCCGAAACACCGCGGCGAAGGCGTCCCCGGCGGCCGGATCGGTCGGCGGCGCGGCGCGCCCGTTGTTGCTGCCACCGCCGCACCCGGGAGCAGCTCCGAGCGCAAGGACCGCGACGACGGCGAGACACCTCATTTTCGTGCCCTATTTAGCACGACGCGCGACCAAGGTGCACCCGGCCATGATCGACGTGGCCTCATGATGTAGGTTCTCCGCATGACGGAGATCATCTGGGTCCACGCCCGTGAACTGCTCGACTCGCGCGGCAACCCGACGGTCGAGGCCGAGGTCGGCCTCGAGAGTGGTGCGCTGGGCCGCGCCATCGTGCCGTCCGGCGCTTCGACCGGCGAGCACGAGGCGCTCGAGCTTCGCGACCACGACGCGCACCGCTACCTCGGCAAGGGTGTCACCCGCGCGGTGGAGAACGTCACCGACACCGTCGCCCCGGCGCTGGTCGGCATGGACGCCGCCGATCAGGCGGCGATCGACGCGGCGCTGATCGATCTCGACGGCACGCCGACCAAGAGCACGCTGGGCGCCAACGCGATCCTGGCGGTGTCGATGGCGGTGGCCCGCGCCGCCGCCGAGGCCCACGAGCTACCGCTGTACCGCTACCTCGGCGGCGTCGGCGCCCTGACCCTGCCGTTGCCGCTGATGAACATCATCAACGGCGGCGCCCACGCCGACAACGACCTCGACATCCAGGAGTTCATGATCGTGCCGGCCGGGTTCGATCGCTTCGAGGACGCGTTGCGCGCCGGCGTCGAGATCTTCCACCACCTCAAGAAGCTCCTGTCGGCCAAGGGCAAGGCGACCAACGTCGGGGACGAGGGCGGCTTCGCGCCGGCGATGAGCGGCGCCGACGAGGCGCTGGGCACGATCCTCGAGGCCATCGCCAAGGCCGGCTACCAGGCCGGTGACCAGATCTTCCTCGCCCTCGACGTCGCCGCCTCGGAGTTCTTCGACAAGGGCACCAAGATCTACCAGTACGAGGGCAAGGCCCGCAGCTCGGCCGAGATGATCGAGCTCTACGCCAGCTGGGTCGACAAGTACCCCCTGGTGTCGATCGAGGACGGCCTCGCCGAGGACGACTGGGACGGCTGGAAGGCGCTGACCGACCGGCTCGGCGCCCGCACCCAGCTGGTCGGCGACGACCTGTTCGTGACCCAGACCGCGCGCCTCCAGCGCGGCATCGATCGCGGCATCGCCAATTCGATCCTGGTCAAGGTCAACCAGATCGGGACCCTGTCGGAGACGCTCGATGCGGTGCGCACCGCGCAGCACAACCGCTACACGGCGATCATCTCGCACCGCTCCGGCGAGAGCGAGGACGCCTTCATCGCCGACCTCGCGGTGGCCACCAACGCTGGCCAGATCAAGACCGGCTCGGCGTCACGCTCGGACCGGGTCGCCAAGTACAACCAGCTGCTGCGCATCGCCGACGCCCTCGGCGACGACGCCCGGTTCGCCGGCAAGCGCCTGTTCCGGCGCTGATCGCGAGCGTCGCACGCCGGCCCTCACCATTTCGGCGGCCGATGCCCGGCGGCGGCGTCGTCGTCAGGCGTCGTTCATCGCCGATCCCATCCGCAGGGAGCGGCGCACGTAGTGGGGAAACCGGCGCGAGCGGAACAGCGCGCAGTCGGCGCTGCTGCGCAGCGTGTAGCGCTTCTTGAACACGTAGTCGCGCCAGCGATGGGCCCAGTCCATCAGCTTGGCCGACCCGGTGATGCGCGACAGGCCGGCGATCTGGCGAGCATGCACCCAGGTGTAGAACACCCCCGCCGGCGTGGCCCGCCGACCGCCGCCGAGGTCGTAGAGCGTGGAGTAGCCGTTGTCGAACGCGCCCAGCGTCCGATCGTCGCTCACGGTCTCGATGCCGGTGTCGAACAGCGACCTCGCCGCGCGGTCGTCGGTGGCGCGGGCCAGATCGTGCAAGCCGAACAGCGACGACATGAAGCCGTTGAAGACGTGACGAGTGTCGCCGGGGAACGGATACTTCTCGTAGAACGGCAGCCCGTGGGGCAGCTGACCGAGGAGGCCGCCGCGCTCGACCGCGACGAAGAACGGGCCGGTCGAGCGGCGCGCGGCGTCGACGTAACGCTCGTCGCCGGCAAGCTGATAGGCGCGCAGGAACAGGCTCGCGCTCCAGCCTTGCACCATCGAGGCCAGCCACGGCTTGTGATGCGGTCGATAGCCCTCGACCTGGTCGTGGTGCGGCACCACGAAGCAGTCATGGCCGTCGAGGGTGACCCGGTAGCCGGAGTCGAGCAGCGCGCGGGCGCTGGCGAGGAAGCCGGCGCGCGCCCGTTCGTCGTCGGTGCGCAAGAACGCATGAAAGCGGGAGATCGCGCGGTGACAGGCGTCGATCGGGTGTTGTTTCTCGGCCTCGTCGACGTACACCGGCGACGTCAACCAGTCGTCGGTCTGCCGATCGCTGTCGCGCGTGTACAGATGATAGAAGCCGAGCTTGGTGCCGTTGGGCTCGATCTCGGGCTCGAAGTGGAGCGGATCGCCTTTCGTGATCGCGCCCTGCCGCACCCGACCCGCGATCCGGGTCGCGGCGTCGGCGGCGATCTGCCGCGCGGACGGCCACCGGCGACCGGGCTTCGGCCCGGCGCCGCTTCGGTGTTCGTGCTTGGTCATGGCGCGCGGCGATGCCGCGGCCGACACGTATCACGTCCGGCACGACCTCGGGAGCCGGGGCGGCGTCAGCGGAGCGTGTCCGGCGCATCGGAGAGCAGGATCGGGTGTCGCGACGAGCCGCCGAGCCGGAGCCGGGTCGGCGGCCCGGACCGGTAGCCGCCGACCTTGCCGACCGCTGCGGGATCCGGCTCGCGCACGCCCTGCCCCATCACGGCGATGGTCTCGCCGATCTCGATCACGCCTTCGCGGTAGCGGAACGACTTGTTGAACACCCAGCCCGAGGAGCGCAGGCCATGGCGGGTCAGGAACTGTTCCTCCACCGGCGTGGCGTCGTCGAACGTGCCCGAGCGGGTCGTCATGTCGATGTCGACCGCCACCCGCGCGCCGCTCGGATCGACGATGGCGCGACCGGTGCCGTCGTCGAGCACGAACGCCACGCTCCTGACCTCGCGCACCACCTGGCGCCAGCTCCCGGTCTTGCCGCTCGAGCGGTATTCCTCGACCGCCGCCTCGTAGTACACGCAGGTCCGACCGGTGAACGGCGCCTGCATCGTGTCGCCCTCGCCGACCTGGCCGACCAGCCGGCCGGTCCGTCCCTCGCCGAGCTCACCGATGTCGACCCGCGGCGCGCTGCGCAGCTGGCGGCGAATCTTGGCCTTCTCGTTCCAGACCAGACTGGCCGCCACGAGCGCGACGCCGGCCACGATGGCCACGACGACGAGGGCCTCCATGCCGGCCATCCTAAGACAGCGCTACCGCTCGCCGCTCACAGTTCTTCGGGGCGTTCGCTGACCATCGCTGGCCGATCCGCGGCGCCGGTGAGGCGAAGCTCGGTCGCGGCCAGCCGCCGGTAGACCGGATCGTCATCGGCGCCGCGAGCCTCGCTGACCAGGCCGACGACCGCGACCCGTTCGCCGATCGTCAGCACGCCCTCGTCGAAGCGCGCATACCCGGCGTCCAGCAGGTGCGCCACCAGGTCGGGGTCGGCGACCTTGGTGCGGTCGAGCGGACCGACCATGCTGTGATCGTAGGTCACGTGGATGAACGCCCCCCGCGGGTCGACCAGGATCCGGCCGCTGCCGTCGTCGACGATGAACGGCGTGCCGCGCACCCCGCGGGCCCGGACCCGATCGTGGACGAAGACCACAGCATCGAAGCTGACGCAGGCCCGGCCCGTGATCGGCGCCACCAGCGCACCACCATCGACGATGCGGCCGACGATGCGCACGTACTTGCCGACCGGCGCATCCTTGACCTTGGCATCGGGCGGCGCGCTGCGCTGGACCCGGGCGCGCTCGACCAGCCCGTACACGACGAGCGCGCCGGCCAGCAGCCAACCGACCACCTGCAGTTCCATCAGCGCCCGAGCAGGTTGCGGGCGATGACCACGCGCTGGATCTGCGACGTGCCCTCGTAGATCTGCAGGAGCTTGGCGTCGCGCATCAGCTTCTCGACCGGGTACTCCTTGGTGTAGCCGTAGCCGCCGAACACCTGCACCGCGTCGGTGGTGACCCGCATCGCCGCATCGGCGCCGTAGGCCTTGGCGTAGGCCGACACGATCGACGACAGGTCGCCCTGATCGACCATCCACGCCGCCTTGTGGGTGAGCAGCCGCGTGCATTCGTACGCGATCGCCATCTCGGCCAGGATGAACTGGATGGCCTGGTGCTGGGCGATGGGGACGCCGAAGGTCTTGCGCTCGAGCGCGTAGTTGCGGCTCTCCTCGAGGGCGCGCCGGATCACGCCGGCGGCGCCGGCCGCGATCCATGGCCGCGAGCGGTCGAACGTCTTCATCGCGACCTTGAAGCCGCCATCCTCGGTGCCGAGCAAGTTGCGGCGCGGCACCCGCACGTCCTCGAAGATGACGTCGCAGGTATCCGAGGCCCGTTGCCCCATCTTGTCTTCCTTGCGTCCCACGCTGACGCCCGGGCTCCTGGCGTCGACCACGAAGCAGGCGATGCCCTTGTGCTTGAGACCGCGGTCGAACGTGGCCAGCACCGAGTACCAGCCGGCCACGCCGCCATTGGTGATCCACCGCTTCTGACCGCTGAGGATGTAGTCGTCGCCGTCGCGCCGCACCCGCGTGGTCATGCCGGCGACGTCGGAGCCGGCGTCGGGCTCCGAGCAGCAGTAGGCCGCGAACTCGCCACCGTCGACCAGACGCGGCAACCATTCCTGCTGCTGCTCCGGCGTGCCGGCGATCATCACCGGCATGGCCCCGAGCATGTTGGCGGCCAGCGAGGTGTTGAAGCCGAGGCAGCCGTAGGCGACCTCCTCCTGGATCAGGCAATGATCGAGGCAGGAACCGCCCAGGCCGCCATAGGCCTCCGGCACCTCGACGTTCATGAGGCCGGTCTGCCACGCCCGCTTGAGGATCTCGCGTGGGAACTCGCCACTCTGGTCGAAGTGTCCGGCGACCGGAATGATCTCCTTGCGCGTGAAGTCGCGCGCGGTCTGGATGAGGGCTTCTTGCTCTTCGGTCAGGGTCAGGTCGAACGCCACGCGCGGATGCTACCATCGACGGTCGATGACGGAAGCGAGCGTCGGCGACTGGCTGCTTGGCCGCCTGGTCTCGGCGGGCGCCCTCGCCGAGGTGCGTGAAGCGGCCTCGCCGACCGGCGAGGTCGCGGCGATCAAGCGGTTGCACGGCCACGCCGCGCGCGATCCCGCCCTGCGGGCGCTGTTCGTCGCCGAATGCGCGCTGACCTGCGCGCTTCCGCCGCACCCCGGCCTGGTGCGCGGCCGCAGCGCCGACCCCGACGCGGCCCGGCCGTTCCTGGTCATGGATCTGATCGGCGGCGCAGATCTCCGCGTCATGCTCGAGCGCGGGCCGGCGCCACCGATGACCACCGCGCGCGATCTCGTGGCCGCGGCCGCAGCCGCGGTCGCACACCTGCACGTCCACGGCTGGGTGCACGGCGACCTCAACCCTGCCAACCTGCTCGTCACGGCCGGCGGCACCGTGATCTGTGATCTCGGCATCGCGCGTCGCATCGGCGACGGCGGCCCGGTCCGCGGCACCGCGGCCTACATGGCGCCCGAGCAGGTTCGCGGCGGGGCATGGACCGGCGCCGTCGACGTGTTCGCCCTCGGCACGCTGCTGTGGGAGCTGTCCGCAACCACGCGCTTGTTCCACCGCGGCGCCTCGTTCCTGTCGATGGCGGCGGTCGTCGAGCACGAGGCGGCACCGCTCACCGACGCGTCGATCGCCGAGATCGTGGCGGCGGCGCTGGCCAAGGATCCGACCGCGCGACCGTCAGCAGCGGAGCTGGCCGCAGCGCTGCGGTGACCTGGGGCCGTAGCCGTAGCCGTAGCCGTAGCCGTAGCCGTAGCCGTAACCGTCGCCGTGGCCGTCGCCGTAGCCGTAGCCGTAACCGTCGCCGTAGCGCGTCCTTCGACTCGGCGCTTCGCGCCTCGCTCAGGACGACCGGGATGCTGGGATGCTGGGATGCTGGGATGCTGGGGCCCCTCGGGAGGTCGCAATCCCGTTGGTCCTGAGCGAGGCCCGCAGGGGCCGAGTCGAAGGACCCACTCCAGCAGCAACCTCAGCGGATCAAACCCGGCGGGGGCGCCGGTGGATTGCGCCGGTGCTCATCCCAGACCTCGAGCAGCGTGCAGCGCGTCAGCCCGGCCTCGTGCATCGCGCCCTCGATCATCGCGCGCTTCTCGCCGGCCTCGGCGTTGCCGACGCTGTCCATCACCGCGATCACCTTCGCGAAAGCTCTGCTCCTTCGCGCTGCAGCCAGCCACGAGGGCCAGCGCGACGGCGACCATCACGCGGCGCCTCACGACGACGTCCCGCCGCCGGCGCCGGCGTCGCCGGCCGCCGCCTTGCGCGCCGCCCGCGCCGCCCGCGCCGCCTCGCGCTCGGCGTCACGCTTGCGCTCGAGGTCGACGGCGTTGCGCGCCGCCCGCGCCCCGAGCACGAAGCCGAGCAGCATGCCGACCATCGCGACCAGCGGGATGAAGAAGACGTGACCGAAACTCACGCCGCCGCTCCACCGCCACCGCTCGCTCCGCCGCCGCCGCCCTCGGCCTTCTCGAGCTCGCGCCCGAGGCGTTCGATCTCGGCGCGCAGCGCCTGCTGCTTGCGCCACATCAGCACCACGAACCCGACCGCGATGAGCCACATCGCGGCGTACGCGTAGACGACGTGCCGGTTGTTGGTGGTGACCTCGGCGGCGGCCTGCTTGTGGACCTGGTGGCGCAGGCGACCCTCGAGGTTGAACCACCAGGCGTCGTCCCGGTCGAGCTCGTCCTCGCACTGCTGGCGCATCTCGCTCTCGTAGGGCGGCGGCCGCTTGGACGGATCCGGATCGGGCGGCGGCGGCGGTGGTGCCAGCCGGCACGGCTCGGCGGCGGCCGCCACGGGTGCCACCAGCGCCGGGATGACGAGCAGCGCTGACAGGAGCAGAACGGTGGCGAAGATGCGCATGGACACCTGGGGTGGGTTCGTCGTGGTCGTCAGCATGGGTCGTCAGCATGGGCCGCATCGGGTCACGGCTCGAGGATCCCGGCGTCGAGGCCGCGCTCGCGGAGCTCGCGCACCCGACGGTCGTCGCGGATCGCGCCGGTCCTGACCAGCATGAGCAGGGCGTAGAACGCGAAGAAGGTGAGGATCGAGAGCTGGAAGGTGGTCTTCATCGCGTCGGTGAGCTCGCTGACCACCTGCGCCTTGGGGTGCGCACTCTCCTGCTGGAGCGCGTCGGCCAGCTTGACCGCGAAGTACACCAGCGGCACGTTGACGACCCCGAACACGGCCAGGCCGGCGGCGAGCCGTTCGCTGCCAGCGCCCGCGAACCGGCGGACCAGCACGTAGCCGACCATGGTCAACCACAAGATCAGCGAGGTGGTCAGCCGCAGCTCCCACTTCCACCAGTGTCCCCACGCCGCCTTGCCCCAGATCGACCCGGTGACGAGCCCGATGGCACCGAACACCACCGCCAGCTCACCGGCGGCACGGGCGACGTCGTCCCAGCGCGGATCGCGCTTCTTGAGGTATCCGGCCGACGCCACGCCGCACACGAAGACGGTCGTGAACAGCACGAACCAGTTGGGGACGTGCCAGTAGAAGATCTTCTGGTTGAAGTACAGCGTCCGCTCGAGTGGCGTGACGTAGAAGATCAGGTACAGCGTGCCCGCCAGCCCGACGGCGACAGCGAGCGCGAGCACGGGGACGAGCCAGGGAACGATCCGCTTCATTCGATCACCAGAGCCTCGAAGGTCCACAGGGCGACGATCACGAACACGGCGTCGTACGCGGCCAGGAACTGGGTCCAGAACCAGGCGTCGCCGGCGGCGCCGGCGAGCAGCGCGCCGGTGGCCTTGGTGCCGGCCATGATCATCGGGACCAGGATCGGGTACAGCACCACCGGTAGCAGCACGTCGCGCGACCGGACCCGCAGCAGCATGGCGGCGAACACCGTCCCGACCACCGCGAACCCGACCGCGCCCAGGACCAGCACCAGCGCCAGGTGCAGCACCCCGGCGCCGAGATCGACGTTGAAGAACAGCAGGCACAGGGGCAGCACCACCGCCTCGACGGAGATCACCAGCGCCGTGATCGCCACCGTCTTGCCGGCGAACACCGCCAGGCGCGGCGCCGGCGTCAGCAGCAGCGCGCGCATGGTATCGCCCTCGCGCTCGCGATCGAACGCACGCCCCAGCCCGATGGTGCCGGCGAACACGACCGCGGCCCAGGCCACACCGGGCACCGCCTCGATCAGCGCCCGCTGGTCCTTCACGAACGCGAACGAGAACACCACGACGATCACGGTGGCGAAGAACGCCATCGTGTAGACCACCTCGCGGCTGCGCAGCTCGACGCGCAGATCCTTGGCCGCGACCGCGCCGGCGAGGCGAAGGAAGCCGGTCCGGTGCGCGGTCGAAGGGCCCACGGCTCCGGTTGTACGCCCCGCAGCGCGCGGGGGGCAACTCACGGGCGGGGCGGCGACCTCGATCAAGCCGGCTTCCATGCCCGCGACTCAGTCGGCATGGCGGTGGTAGAGGTCGCGCAGCTCGGCGTAGGTGAAGCCGCGCTGGCGGACGGCGTGGGCAACCTGGCCGCGGCGCAGCACGACGACATGATCGGTGACCTCGGCGATCGCCTCGAGATCGTGGGTCACGACCAGCACGATCACTCCGTCGGCGCGGGCCTGGCCCAGGCGCTGGCCGAGCGCCAGCGCACCGCCACGGTCGAGCCCCGTGAAAGGCTCGTCGAGCAAGAGCAACGACGGATCGGCGATCAGGGCGCGCGCCAGCGCCAGCCGCTGCACCATGCCGCGCGAGTAGGTGCTCGCCACGCGCGCGCGGGCCTTGCCGTCGAGCCCGACCTGATCGAGCAGGGCGTGGGCCCGCGCCTCCGGATCGGCGACCCCGTAGAGGCCGCCGAAGAACACCAGGTTCTCGACCGCCGTGAGCTCGCCGTAGCACAAGGACGCGTGGGCCAGGAGCCCGATCTCGCCCCGCAGGCGGTCATCGGCGGGGCGCGCCGCATCACCGTCGACATAGGTCACCGCGCCGCTGGTCGGCCGCACCAGCGTCGACAGGATGCCGAGCAGCGTCGACTTACCGGCGCCGTTGGGTCCGAGCAGGGCGCACACCTCGCCGGCCGCCAGCTCGAGATCGACCCCCACCAGCGCGCGCTGGTGGCCGAAGCGCTTGCCGACCTTCTGCACCGCGACCCGCGACAGCCCCAACGCTACCTGCCTTCGGTCCGGACGTCGGTCCCCGGGGTCCGGCCGGGCTTCGATCCGCGTGCCCGGTGCAGCACCTCGAGCTCGTCGATCAGGCGCTCACGGGTGCGGACCACGGCCGGATCGCTCGACTCGCCGAGCGCCGCCAGCTCGTCGACCAGCTCCTCGAACCGCGACCGCGTGGCCTCGGTCGCGGCCGGCGGCCGCAGCAGCGCCAGCGAGATCGCCGCGATCACCACCAGCAGCACGAGGAGGCCGACCACGATGCGAGACACCCGCGTCCACGCCGCCGAGCGCGGCAGACCGGTCAGCTTGAACACCATGCTCTGCTTCGGCTGCACCGAGATCGGCGACAGCACGTACCACGAGCCGCGCTCGTCGACGGCCTCGCCGGCGGCCATCGGCGGCGGCACGTCGACCTCCATGCCCGACGTCCGCTTGATCTCCATGCCGCTCTCGAGGGTGCCGAACGGTAGATCGAGGTGCCAGGTCACCTCGCCGTTGTCGGTCTTGAGCGAGAAGTGGCCCACGAAGGATGTGCCGCCCGGCGGCACCGGATCGCGGAGGATGAAGCCCCGGGTCGGGTCGACGCTGACCGCGCCCGCGAACTGGGCATCGACCGTGCCACCGACGAAGCCCTTGGGAAGCGGGATCACCAGGTCCTCGGGCTTGCCGATGATCCCCGGCAGGTACGGCGCCAGCGACGAGTTGCGCAGCGTGAAGGTGCCGCGCACGCCGAGATAGATGTCGTGGATCGACGCCCGCAGGCTGAATCCGAACAGCAATCGCGGGAAGATCAGCACGGTCGCCGCCGCACCGCGCTTCGCGGTGAGCTGGAACGGCGCCGACAGGCAGGGCTGGCCGCGCAGGTAGCCCCGCACCAGGTACGCTCGCTCGGGGCCAGGTGCGACATCCGTGAACCGGGCCGCGCCCTGCCCACGCGGCCGCCACACCACCCGCGCCTGCTCGTGGCGACCTCCGGTGGCTGGCAGCTTCACGGTGCGGGCTGGAACCGGCATGCCACCGATGGTCACGATCAGATCGAGATCGACGCCGACCGGTACGCCGCTGAGCCGGGCCTCGCCGTTCTGGTCGGCGGTGGCGCTCCAGCGCGCCTCGGCGACCGGGCCAGCGGGCACCGGAGGCGGAGGCGACGAGAGCGTCGACGGTCGACCACGAACCTCGATGGTCGCGCCGGCGGCACGAGCCGCGTTCTCGTCGACGACCACGACCAGCACCCCGGTGGCCAGGGTGGGATCGTCGGAGCCGTCCCAGGTCGCGGTCAGCGTATCGGCGTTGGGCGTCGGCGGCCCGGCCTTGGTGGTCGCCACCACCTTTCCGGTGAGCGCGTCGAGCAACTCGACCGGATCGCCGGCCGCGACCAGCCCGGCGAGCGCGACCTGGACCTCGCCGGCGGGGACCCCACCTCCCGGTTGGGGATCGATCGTCCCCAGGTCATCGGCGACCTCGGCCGCGCCTCGCTTGAGGCCCGACAGCATCACGCGCAGCCCCTGGTCGCCGGGCAGGATCATGGGTGACGACACCAGCCGGTCGAAATCGTCGCCGCGCGGCAAGAGCGCGAGCGAGAAGTAGGTCGTGGCGCCGCGCTTGTCGAGCCCGGAGAACGCGGCGCGGCCGGCGGCGTCACTCTTGACCACCCGGCCCGCCACGTGGAGATCGAAGCGGTAGCCCACGATGATCACGGGCTGGGCGGCCGGCGGCGTCGGGTCCGCGAAGTCGTCGTAGGAGAGTCGGACCGTGACGCTGTCGGCGGCGTCGCCTTCCTCGCTTCGCGGCTGCCCGCTCATCGCCCGCGGCGTGGCCGGCGGACCGCCGGCGGCAGGCGCCCCGGTCGCCGCCCCGGGACCACCGCCGGGACCACCGGGACCGGCCGGGCCGCTGGGACCCGGTGGCATCATCGCCCCACCGCCGAACGGCAACGTCGACAGCAGGACGCGAACCCCGCCGGCCGCCGGCATCGGGAACGTCGACGACGTGACCTCGCCGCCCTCGGCGGCTTCGGACGGCGCCTTGAGCTGGACCATCGCGTCCGGCGCGATGTCGCTGAACGTGACCCGACCATCGGTGTCGGTGCGCGCGCGTCGCGTCATCGCCGGGCTGGTCCCGTCGGGCGGCGTGACCATGATCGTGGCTTCGAGGCCCGACAGGGGCTTGTTGGCGTCGCCGGCGATGACGCGCAGCATGACCGTGCCATCGCGCAGCTTGGCATCGGGCAGCGGCTTGCCAATGGCAGCGGCGGGCTGCGCATCGGCGCGAGCGACCAGCGCGACCAGCGCGACCAGCGGGAGCAGGTGGCGAACGGCGGTCACGACGAGGACTCCGGGGCGGACGAAACCGAGTCCGTGTCCGAGGCCGGGGCCGGAGCCGAAACCGAGTCCGGAGCCGAAACCGGAGCCGAAACCGGAGCCGAAACCGGAGCCGAAACCGGAGCCTTCTTGGTCTTCTTCTTCACCTTGGCGTCGACCGCCATCCGAGCGCGTACCTCGGCGAGGATCTGCTCGCGAACGGTGACCGCGCTGCCGGCCTCGACCTCGATCGTCTTGATCACCTCGATGGCGCGCGCCCGGTACGACGTCATCAACACCGCCGCGTCAGCCGCCGACAGCTTGCCGACGTCGCGATCGAACTCGATCTCCTTGATCGCCTTGAGCAGGCTCCGCTTCTCGCGCTCGAGCTCGTCGCTGCGCCGACCGACCACGAACCACGACGCATCGTCCTCGGACGCCGCCGACAGCGCCATCCGGATCGCGAAGTAGCCGACCACGACGATCGCGGCCCAGCAGATCATCAGCATCACCGCCGACGACGTGAGGTGCCAGCGGACGGTGCGCAGGATGTACAACCAGCCCGGCGGCACCACGGCCACGGCCAGGATCCACGGCGCCAGGATCCGCGACGGGGGCGGCGACGTGCCGGGCCCGCGCGCCGGTCGATCAGTCGGTGTCTCGGAGCTCGTCATCGAGTTTCTCATCGTAGGCGTCGTCGACAGTGGCGCCGGCGGCGTTGGGCGCCGGCGGATTCGGTCCGCCCTTCTTGATCAGGCCGCGACCGACGAAGTAGATGAGGACCAGGCCGCCGGCCACGGCCAGATACGGCACCAGCCACGTCGCGCTCGAGCGCGGCGCCACCAGCACGTGCTCGCCGCCATACTCGCGAATGAAGGCGCCGATCACGCTCCGCCGCGCCGCCACCCGACCGGCATCGGTGGTCAGATCGTGACCGGCGAGCAGCGCGAGCACCTTCTTGCGTTCCTGGGCCGCGAACCCGCACTTGCAGTCGTGCAGGTTCTCACGCTTGCACCCGCCGCACAGGCAGACCAGCTCTTTCATGATGCCGGCCGACAGCGACGAGTCGGGGCGGTAGCGATGGGCCCAGCCGGCGTCGTCGGAGTGGCCGCGCGCCCGCACCATCTCCTCTTCATGTTCGGCCGGCCGTGCCTCGCCACCGGGCGTCTGGGGCGTCTGGGCGTGGGCCACACCCACCGACGCGGCGATCAGCGCCCCGACCAGGAGCAACACGGCACCGACATCGGCGGCCTTGCCGGCGCCGCTGGCGGGTCGCCGCGAGACCAGATCGACGACCCGCTGCGGGATGAGGCAGATGAAGGTGCCAAAGGCCAGCATCACGAAGCCGATCCACACCCAGTTGATGAGCGGATTGATGTAGATGCGGAAGTTGGCCAGCCCGCTGTCGATGTCGTAGCCGGTCAGGATGATGTACACGTCCTCGTCGAGGCCCTCGTGGATGTCGACCTCGGTGGTCGGCTCGGTGCCCTTGCGGAAGCTCCAGCGCGCCGGGTGCATCAGGGCCAGCGGCGTCCGGTCGCGATCGTAGAGCTGCAGATACGCCGTGGTCGCGACCTTGTTGTCGTCCGAGGTCTGAACCAGCCGGCGGTAGACGAAGGTGTAGCCCTTGACCTGGAACACGTGCGCTCTGGGGACCTCGGCGAGCGGCAGCTGCTCACCGCCCTCGACCACCGCCAGCGGTTGCTGGATGGTGCGGTCGGTCATCGAGTCCCACGCCTTGCCGCTGAAGCCGATGAACATCACGGCGACCGCGAGGTGGATGATGTAGCCGCCGTAGCGCCGGCGCTTGAGCAGCACCAGGCCGATCAGCGACGAGACGGCATCGGAGCCAGTCTGCTTCTTGCGCGCGATCGTGCCGCGAACGAACTCCTGGACGATCGAGCCGAAGGTGAACGCGATCAGCCCGAAGTTGAGCAGCGGGATCGGCAGCAGGAACGCGTCGTCGAGGATCGCGGTGCTCTTGCGCGCCGCCGGCACCAGCGCCGCCAGCAGGACCACGGTCACGACGGCCGCCGCCGTCGGCCACACGAACTGGGCCTGGAGTCGCTCGCGCGTCGTACGTCGCCAGGCCAGGAGCGGTGCCGCTCCGGCCAGGAATAACAGCAGCAAGCCCAACGGCGTCATCCAGCGGTTGTAGAAGGTGGGCCCGATCGTGATGCGCTCACCCCACATCGCCTCGGTGATCGTCGGCATCATCGTCACGAACAGCACGAAGAACGCGCACGCCAGCAGCACCCAGTTGTTGAGCAGGAACGCGAACTCGCGCGACACGAACGACTCGAAGCCGCCCTCCTGGCGCAGGCGTGGCATGCGGTGGAGGACCAGGCCGAAGCTGACCACCAGCAGGATGATCATGAACACGATGAACTGCAGCGCCAGCGCGTTGTCCTCGCCGAACGCGTGCACCGACGCCACCACCCCGGACCGGGTCATGAAGGTGCCGAAGATCGTGAAGAAGAAGGTCAGGATGACCAGCACCAGGTTCCACGCCTTGAGCAGCCCGCGTTGCTCCTGGACCAGCGAGGCGTGCAGGAACGCGGTCATCGTGAACCAGGGGATGAAGCCGGCGTTCTCGACCGGGTCCCAGGCCCAGTAGCCTCCCCAGCCCAGCTCCTCGTAGGCCCAGCGGCCGCCGAGGATGAGCCCGAACGACAGGAAGAAGAAGCAGATGATCGCCCACACCCGCACCGAGCTCAGCCACAGGTCGTCGAGTCGACCCGAGGCCAGGGCGGCGATCGCGAACGCGAACGGGATGGTGGCGGCGACGAAGCCGATGTACAGGCACGGTGGATGGATCACCATCCAGTAGTTCTGCAGCAGTGGGTTGAGCCCCTCGCCGTCCTTGGGTGGCTCGGTCACGTAGGTGCCGAACGGATTCTTGTCGAAGACGAGCAGGGTCAAGAAGAACAGCTGCACGACCAGGATCGTGCCGACCACGTAACCGATCATGTCCTTGTGGCGGCGCAGGTTCGAGGCCACCGCGATCGACGAGAACGCGGCCAGCACCAGCACCCAGAACAGCAGCGACCCATCGAGCGCGCCCCAGAACGCCGTGATCTTGTACGCCGTCGACATCGACGTATCGCTGGTCAGCGCGACGTACTTGATCGTGTAGTCGTGGGTGACGAAGGCGTAGACCAGGAGGCCGGACGCCAGCAGGACCAGGCCGAGAAAGGTGTACAGCCCGTAGACCGAGGCGCGGACCAGCCGCGGATCTTTGCGCGCGTTGCCGACGATCCCGGCGCCGGCGCCGAGCGCGGCGACCAGATAGGCGATCAGCACGATGATCGTGCCGACCACCGCGACGGGTGACGAGGGAACGGAGCTGTCCATGTCGATGCGATCGGTGCGGAGCCAGAGCAGCGAAGAGCCGGCCGCGAAGCCCGCCCTTGGCGAGGGTCTCAGTCGAACAGCTTGTCTTTGGGTGCGCCCTGGTACTTCGAGGGGCACTTCGCCATCAGGTTGGTCGCGACCAGGATCGGCTCGCCGTTCTCTTCGACGATCGTGCCGTCGGCGACCACCTCGGACTTGTCCTTGAACGAATCGGGCTTGGGCCCCGTGTTGCGGACCTGGATGCGCTTGCCCTTGTGCTCGAGGATGAAGGTCCGGACCGTCTCCTGATCCACGACGCGCTCGACGATGCTGCCGGGCTCGACGTAGCCGTGGACCTTGATCGGCTTGCCGACCCACGCCCCGTACCCGACCATCACCTCGTCGACCATCTTGTAGTGGCTGGTGTGGCCGCGCGCCGTGTAGCGGAAGAAGCCGACCAGGACCGCCAGGACCGCGACCGACAGGATCACCTTGACGGTGGTGCTCAGTCCACCTTCGGATCCGGCACGGGATCCGGCACGGCCACGGGATGCAGCACGGGAAGGCGCCGGGTGCGGGGAACCGGGTGCGAGCGACGTGGTCGTGGGGTCAGGTTCGGTCATGACAGGACCTCATGCCCGCATCGCGGGCTGGGGGCGAGGATCAGGGTAGCACAACGCGGGCCAGGCCTTCTCGTCGGAGACGCGTCGTGTTGCCGCGTAGGAGATCGGACGCAAGTGGCCGGACTCGAGGGGGCAACCAGACCGGAGCGCGCCGCATTCCGCCTATCCCCCCATCGCGATCATGTGCTTCGTGGGGGCTCCGCCCCCCGTGCGCTGGAACTCGTGGCCCTCACGCTTGCCCTCCACCGACCACGCGATGGCGCGCCGCAGATCGTCGTCGCTTCCGCCGCGGCGCACGACGTCGCGCAGGTTCACCGCATCGTCGTGACCGAGGCAGGCGTGGAGCTGGCCATCAGCGGTGATCCGGACCCGATTGCAGGCGGCACAGAAGTGCTCGGTCATCGCCGAGATGATGCCGAGCTCGTGCGCCGGCTGCGCGGCCAGCCGCCAGTAGCGGGCCGGACCCGCGATGCCGCGTTCCGCCGCCGACGGTTCGAGCGCGCCGAACGCATCGACCACGGCGGCGCGGATCGTCGCGGCCGCGAGCTCACGCGCCGGCGCATACAGCGCGCCCGACGACAGCGGCATGTGCTCGATGAAGCGCATCACCAGGCCGCGTTGCCACGCGAACGCGCACAGCGCGGCGATCTCGCCGTCGTTGATGCCGGCGAGCGCGACGGCGTTGAGCTTGACCTCGATCCCGGCGGCCCGCGCGGCGTCGATCCCGGCGATCACCCGCACCAGATCTCCGCCGCTGGTGAGCTCGGCGAAGCGGGTCGCATCCAGCGTGTCGAGGGAGACGTTGGCGCCGGCCAGGCCGGCTGCGACCAGAGGCCCGGCCAGCTCGGCGAGGCGGTGGCCGTTGGTGGTCATGACCAGCTCGTCGATGCCCGGCACGCGGCGCAAGCGCGCGACCAGATCGACGAAGCCGGCGCGCACCGTCGGCTCGCCGCCGGTGAGCCGCAGACGTCGCACGCCGAGCGCCGCAAAGACCCCGACGATGCGCTCGAGCTCTTCGAACGTGCACAGATCGGCGCGGGTCTTGTGGTTGACGCCGTCGTCGGGAACGCAGTACGTGCACGCGAAGTTGCAGCGGTCGGTGACCGACACGCGCAGGTAGTTGATCGAGCGCGCGAACGGATCGCGCAGCGGCTGGGCAGAGGCGACAAACTCAGCCGGCGGCCCCGCCGCCACGTCTCTGGTCACATCCGCCACGACCGGCAGCATCACCCGCCCCTTCGGTGCTCGCTCGGGGTGAACGGGCCAGCTCACGGTGCCACTCTGGTCGGGCGATCTGGATCCGTCAAGGAGTGCCGGCGGATACGCACGCCGCGAGCCGCGGGACGGTGGGATCTCTCGTCGCACCCAAGGCTTTCCCTTGACAGGGCGTCCGAAAAGCCCCACAAACCCGCGATAAAACGGAGTTATGGAATGCATCAGACGCCTACTTCCCCGGCCCGCCGCGGCACCACCCAGCCTCCTCCCGTCGGTCCCGGAGCGGTGCTCGAGGGCCTCTGGGTCCTCCTGGTCGCCAACGAGGGCCAGCTTCCCACCGCCGACGCCGATGGCCGCGTGCCGATGATGGCCAAGGCCGGCGACGACGCCGCCTATCTGCTCGGCTTCAAGAACATGGTCAAGGCGCGTCAGTTCCTGACCGCGACCGAGGTCGAAGGCGCCGAGCCACGGCTGGTCGTGCGTGGCAACCGCGACGAGATGCTGCGCATCGCGCAGACCGCCGGCGCCCACGGTGTGCTGGTCGACTACGATCCGACGACCCAGCGATACGCCTCCGCGAACGCGTTCTAGATCGAGTCCCGGCGTTCGAGTTCCGGAACTTCGCGAACGACTTATTGAAGTCGTTGTAACTATTGCTCTTTTTTTGCCCATCTCGACGACCGCGTCGACGATGAGCAAATGCCGAGTACCCCGCCGCGCGCGACGCGGCTGCGCCCGGCCAGCGCACCCGCGCCGGCTCCCGCATCTCCTGCCAGCCCGATCGTCAAGTGGGTCGGCGGCAAGACCCGTCTGCTACCGGAGATCGCGGCGCGCATGCCGCGCACCTACGGCCGCTACTTCGAGCCGTTCGCCGGTGGCGCCGCCGTCTTCTTCAGCATGGCGCCGCGCGCCGCCGTGCTCGCCGACCGGAACGCAGATCTGATCACGACCTATCGCGCGGTCGCCACCGATGCCGAGGGCGTGATCCGCCGCCTGGCGATCCACCGCGAGGCGCACAACGAGCAGCACTACTACGCGATGCGCGCGCGCTGGAACGACGCCGGCGTGGCGTGGACGCCGATCGATCGCGCCGCCGCGTTCATCTATCTCAATCGCACTTGCTACAACGGGCTGTGGCGGGTCAATCGCTCGGGCGCATTCAACGTCCCGATGGGGCGTTACAAGAATCCTCCGATCTGTGACGCCGACGGCCTGCGCGCGGCGGCGCGGGTGCTGGCGCAGGCCAAGCTGGTGTGCGCCGACTACCGGACCGCGGTCGCCGACGCCCGCGCCGGCGACCTGATCTACTTCGATCCGCCCTACGATCCGGTGACGCCGACCGCGAGCTTCGTCAGCTACACGGCCGGCGCGTTCGGGCCCGACGATCAACGTGCGCTGGCGACGCTGGCGCACGAGCTGGCCGACCGCGGCGTCGCGGTCGTGCTGTCGAACAGCGACACGCCGTTCGTGCGCTCGCTCTATCGCGGCCTGCGCATCGACCGCGTGCGCTGCGCCCGCGCCATCAACTGCAACGCCGACCGCCGCGGCGAGGTCGACGAGTTGATCGTGCTGGGCGGCTTCGCGACCCGCGCGGCACGCCGGACCGTGGCCCGCAGCAGCGCGGCACGTTGACCTCGGGCCCGGGCTAGCGGCGACGGCGGGCGACGGCGCGGCGGGCGAGGTCGGAGAAGCCGTCGCGGCCATCGACGAAGATGCCGGCGACGTCGGAGGTGGCGCGGCGAGCGGTCGAGCGCGGTCCGCCGCTGACCAGCCCGACGCTCCAGCCGATGGCCTGCAGCGTCCACGCCGTCACCGCCATGCCGATCCAGCCACCGAGCGCGACGCCGAGCAGGCTGAGGCGCAGGAGCGCGCCGAGCGGCTCGGGCACGGTGGTGAAGATCGGGCGCGCCGGACGCAACGCCCGCGGCGGCGCAGCCACCACGGCCACCGGCTCGCGGTCGGCAGCCCGCGCCGGTAGCGCGGCGCCGGCCCGCGCCAGCATCGCCGCCACCTCGCGCGGACGTTGCGGCCGCTGGTCCGGATCGGGCTCGGTCATCGCCTCGAGGACGGAGCGCAAGCCCGGCGCCATCGCCGGCAGGTGGCGGGCGAGATCCATCTTCAGCCCCTTGCGCGGCACATCCTCGGGCTCGACCCCGCCGGCGAGGGCGACGATGGTCGCGCCCAGCGAGTACAGATCGGTGGCCGGTGTGGACTGGCCGTGCAGCTGCTCGGGCGCCATGTAGCCGTAGGTGCCGACCAGGGTCGAGCCGGCGCCCTCGCCGACGTCGGCGACGCCTCCGAAGTCGACCAGCGCCAGCGTCCCGTCCCCATCGAGCACCAGGTTCGACGGCTTGATGTCGCGGTGGACCACCGGCGGTGAGCGGGTCGCCAGGTAGTCGAGGATCTCGAGCCCCCGCACCAGGACGTCGCGCAGCTCCGGTTCACCGAGGCGCCGGCGCCGGGTCAGCTCGCGCAGGTTCTCGCCGGCCATCCGTTGCATCACCAGGTTGAAGACGCCGGGCGGTTCCTCGAGCGCGGCGAACAGGCGCGGGATGCCGGCGTGACGCAGCTGCCCGAGCACCTTGGCCTCGCGCTCGTGCAGCTCGAACGTCTTCCAGCCCGCGCCCAGTCGGACCCGCTTGACGACCACCTCGCTGCGCCGCGCGACCTCGGTCGCCAGGAAGGTCTCGGCCTGCGCTCCGCGGCCGAACCGCGGGCCCAGCCGCCAGCGGCCGCCGAGCAGCGGACCGTCGCCGGGTTTGGCGGGGCGCGTGGTCGTCACCGCCGTACTCTACCCCTGGGCCACGGCGCGCAGCGTGAACAGCGCGACCTCGGCCTGGGTACCGTCACCAACCCGAACCCGGAGCCCCGAGAAGCCGACCCCGGGCGTGACGTAGAGCTGGGTCCGCGACGCTTCGCCGACGCGATAGAAGCCGCGCCGGTAGCGCTTGCCCATGCGACCGATGATGCGATCGGTGACCCCGCGCAGGTAGATCTGGCCACCGTGGGTGTGGCCCGAGAGCACCAGGTCGGCGCCGCGCTCGGCGAGCCCGGGCGCCTGCTCCGGACAGTGGCACAGGACCACACGGGTGCCGCGGGCCGGGACACCGGCGAACGCCCGGTCCAGATCGTGGTGGCGGGTGATCGGATCGTCGACACCGATCAGGTGGAGCGGGGCGCCGTTGACGTCGACCGAGGTGTGGCGGTTCTTGAGCACGTCATGGCCGTGACCGGTGAGCACGCGCTCGACGCCGGCGGCCGACGTGAAGTAGTCGTGGTTGCCGAGCGTGGCCACCACCGTCGACGCGGTCAGCCCGGCCAGCTGCTCGCGCAGCATCCCGATCTCGTGCTTGCGCCAGCAGACGTAGTCGCCGGTGAGCGCGATCACGTCGGCGCCGGCGGCGTTGGCGACGGCGACCGCCGCCCGCACGTGCTCGGCCGGCGTCAGCTTGCCGACGTGGAGGTCCGAGAGGTGGGCGATCTTGACCCCGTCGTGGGCCGGATCGAGCCCCTCGATCATCACCTCGTGCTCGACCAGGATCGGCGGCTTGCGCACGAATCCGAGCGGCCGCCTCCGACCGACGACGGCTCCCCCACCCGCACGACGGCGTGACATCGACGCAGTGTAGGTCGAGAGTCGGGTCCGGCAAGGCGCGGGTTGCAGGTGGCGTGAGCGCCTGGCACATTGGAGACGATGGGCGCCACCGCAGCCGTCGAGCCTCGCATCGCCTGTCCCGCGTGCGGCGGCCAGGTCCACCCGATCGCCGGCCGCTGCAAGCACTGCCGGGCCGACCTGAGCCAGGGGCGCCCCGCCGCCATGCTCGGACGGCCGCCGCTGATGGCGCTCGGCGGGGGCGCGCCCCCGCCACCGCCGGCGTTCGCCAGCGGCAACGGCCACCCGGCGCCGGCGCACGCGTCTCACCCGGCGGCCATGCTGCCATCGACCGCGGCGCCCGCCACCTCGAGCGCGAGCTGGTCGTCGCGCTGGCCGCTGATCGTGGCGTTGCTCGCCATCCTCGCCATCATCGCCAGCGTCGCGCTGCTGATGTTCGGCGGCGGCAGCGGCAAGAAGAAGGATAGCGGCGCCAAGCGTTTCGACGGCCCCGCGCCCGAGCTGATGCCCACCGATCCGCTGTCGCCACGGGTCACCCCGCCGGCGCCGCCACCCAACGGCGCCCCCCACGCCAACGGCACCACGCCAACGGATCCGCGCAGCCCGTTCGACAACCCGGCGCTGCCGCCGCCGCCACCACCACGGGCGGGAGCGGGCCCGGCCACCGCGCACGAGTTCTTCAGCCAGGCGGTCGACGGCGCCTGCCGCCGCATGACCACCTGCGCGGCCAACGATCCGACGGTCGCCAGCTATTGCACGATGGCCCACCAGATGTTGCCGCAGATGACCGACTCGATCGCCACCATGTGCACCGACTACGACGGCGCGGCCGGCCAGCAGTGTCTCGACGCGGTGGCCCGCTTCCCGTGCCCCAGCGGCGCCATCGACACCAACGCGATGGCCGCCACGCTGATGGGCCTGTCGGGCTGCCAGCAGGTTTGCGCCAGCGCGTTCGCCGGCATGGGCGGCATGCTCGACATCACGCCCTGAGCCCGAGCCCGAGCCCGAGCCCGAGCCCGAGCCTGATCCCAGCGAGCCGCGCGCGAGCGTCGTACGGACTCCCGGTGCTAGGCTGCGCGCATGCAGCAGCTGGTCTCGTACGATCCCGCCACCGGCGCCGCGGTCGGAGCCATCGACGTCACCGCCGAAGATCAGGTGGCGGCCGTGGTCGCCCGGGCGCGCGCTGCGGCGCCGGCGTGGGCGGCGCTCGGCCTGGCCGGGCGCGCGGAGGTGCTGCGGCCGCTGGCCGCCGCGATCACCGCGCGCACCGACCAGCTGGCCCGCCTCCTGACCCAGGAGATGGGCAAGCCGGTTCGCGACGCGGCCGGCGAGATCAAGTCGGTCGCCGACGGCATCGAGCACGAGCTGGCCGAGATCGCGGCCGCACTGGCCCCCGAGCTCCTCGACGACGGTCGCACGGTGTCGACGATCTATCGCGACCCGCTCGGCGTGTGCGCCGCGATCACGCCGTGGAACTTCCCGTTCGCGATGCCGCACTGGATGGTGTTCCCGGCCCTGGCCGCCGGTAACACCGTGGTGCTCAAGCCCAGCGAGGAGACGCCGCTCATCGCCCAGGCCTACGCCGACCTGGTGCGCGCGCTGGTCCCGGCCGGCGTGCTCGAGGTCGTCCATGGCGCCGACGAGCAGGGCAAGGCGCTGGTCGCCGCCGACGTCGATCTCATCGCCTTCACCGGCTCGCGGGCGGTCGGCAAGCACATCATGGCGGCGGCCGCCGGCGGCCTCAAGCGCATCATCCTCGAGCTCGGTGGCAAGGACCCGCTGCTGGTCCTCGACAGCGCCGACGTCGACAAGGCGGCGGTGTTCGCGGCCCGCAACAGCTTCCGCAATGCCGGCCAGGTCTGCGTGTCGACCGAGCGCATCTACGTGGCGCGCGGCCTTGCCGAACGCTTCGTGGCCAGGCTGTCCGCCGAGGCCGCCAAGATGACGGTCGGCAACGGGCTCGACGACGCCACCCGCGTCGGCCCGCTGGTGTCGGCGCGGCAGCGTGATCACGTGCTCCGCCAGGTCAGCGAGGCGGTCGCCCGCGGCGCGACCATCGTTCGCGGCGGGGAGCACGACGGCCTGTTCGTGCAACCCACCGTGCTGACCGGCGTGACGCCCGAGATGGGCATCGCGCAGGACGAGACGTTCGGTCCGGTCGCCTGCGTCACGGTGGTCGACAGCGACGCCGAGGCGGTGGCGCTCGCCAACGCCACCCGCTATGGCCTGGGGGCGGTGGTGTTCGGCGCCGACGACGCGCGCACCGCGGACGTCGCTCGGTCGCTCACCGCCGGCATGATCGGCGTCAACCAGGGTGTCTACGGCGCCCGCGGCACGCCGTGGGTCGGCGCGCGCGAGAGCGGGTTCGCCTTCCACGGCTCGCGTGACGGCCACCGCAACTTCACGCAGACCCGCGTGCTGTCGCGACCCCGGCCCTGACCATCAGCAGGTGGGTGCGATCGCGCACGCGGTCTGCGGTGGGGTCGCGTCGACCACCGTCTGCGAGGCGAGACGCAGCGAGCCGAGTGCGAACAGGGTGACGATCGCCATCACGATGCCGAACGCCACATCCCGCTTGTGCCCGGCGCGGCTGTGCTGCGCCACTTCGTCGTACGCGTTGTCCATGGTCACCACGGTCGTGCTCCTTTCCGTATCTCGATGCCGGGCTGGTGCGCTCGGCTGACAGAGATGGAGACAACTTTCAAACCCTACCCGTGCCGATCTGATCGTGGACCTCCCGCCCGTGACCCGCAACCGGGAATCGATTCAGCAGGCCGGCTGCAGCTGGCACGAGCCCGCGGTCTGGGCCGGCGCCGCATGTGCGACGTTGTCGGCGGCCGCGTTCAGCGAGCCCAGCGAGAAGGCCGCCACCGCGGCGATCAGGACCGCGAACGCGAGGTCGCGGGTGCGGCGAGCGCGGCTGCGGTTGGCGATCGCGTCGTAACGGTTCTCGAGGGTCGACATGTTCGTTGCTCCTTGCCCGCCGGCTTGGCGGGTGTCAGCTCTCGGCTGACGAGGCGGGACTATTTCAAGGTCCGGGCCAGGTCGCGGGCAGCGCCCGACAGCGTCGGCGGGCTGGCAGGACCCGGCATCGAACAGTCACCGCCGTGGGGTTGCGCCAGGTTCCGGCGGTGGTTGTCGCCATCCGAGCACAGACGTCGACACCCCGGCGCGATCGAAGCAAGGTCGCGGGACAACCCGGCGCGTCCCACCCCTGTCGCACCACCGCGGCCCGGCGCCGGCAACCCGACATGCGCGTCAGGTGTGCGCGCCATCCCCAGCCATCCCCTCGAATTAACAGCATATCTGCCACCGGCCGGAGTAGCCACTGGTGTGCGTGAGCGGTCGTCAGTCGCCGAGCAGCACGACGGTGACGCCATCGCCGCCCTCGCTCGGCTCACCGGGCCGGGCGCGCTTGGCGGCCGGGTGCGTCTTCAGGTGGGTCCGCAGCGCTGCCCGCAGCACGCCGGTGCCATGGCCGTGGACGATGAACACCGCGTCGTGGTTGAGCAGCAGCGACTCGTCGAGCCAGCGATCGACCGCCGCCAGCGCCTCCTCGACGCGCTGGCCACGGACGTCGAGCGTGGTGCCCGGCGTGCGGGCGGTGGCCCGACTGTCGCCGGCACCGTCGACCAGGGCGAGCTCGGAGCTCGGCGTCGATCGGCCGCGGTCGCCGCTGGCGGCGAGGGCCTGGTCCGGTTTGCGGGCATCGGGGCCACGGGCGTGGCGGTGGGCGTCGATGAGCACCGCGCCGACGTCCACGGTCATGTGCATGCCGCCGAGCTGGACCAGGACCTTGCCGCGCTCCGGGGGCGCCGCGACCTGGCCGCGCCCACCCAGGCCCGGCACCAGCACCGGTGTGCCCGCCACCAGCTCGCCCGCGGCGGGCCGCCGGCCCGGCGGCATCGCGGCGGCCGGCGCATGGCGGGCGACATCGGCGCCCGGCCGGACCAACGTCCGCCGCGCGGCCTTGAGGTCGTCGACGGTCGCCGCCGCCGTGGTGGCCTTGCGGCGCAGCTCGCCCCGCACCTGATCGATCTCCAGGCGGGCCTGGCGCAGCGCCGTCAGCGCCTCGGCGTGGACCCGCGACTGTTCCTTGTCGCCCCGCGATCGGGCCCGCTCACGGTCGAGCCGCAGCGCCACCCGCTCGGTCTCGAGCGCCTCGATCTCGGCGAGCTGGGCGGCGCGCTCCTGCTCGAGGCGGCGGCGCTGCTCGGTGACCGACGCCAGCAGGCTCTCGACCGACAGGCCGACGTCGCCGAGCAGCACGGCGGCGCGATCGACCACCGCCGCCGACAGCCCCATCCGGCGCGCCACCACCAGCGCACCCGAGCTGCCGGGCACGCCGAGGTGCAGCTTGAAGGTCGGCTCGAGCTTCTCCATGTCGAAGCCCACCGAGGCATTGGCGAACCGGGCGTCGCTCGCGCCCAGCGCCTTGAGCCGCTCGTAGTGGGTGGTGACCATGGCGGTCACGCCGCGCTCGGCGAACCCCTCCAGCACCGCCTGGGCCAGCGCCGCGCCCTGATCCGGGTCGGTACCGACCGCGATCTCGTCGACCAGCAAGAGCGTCCCCGGTCCGCACTCGTCGAGGTAGGCGCGCAACGCGACCACGTGACCGGTGAAGGTCGACAGGTTGGCCTCGAGGCTCTGGCCGTCGCCGATGTCGCTGCGCACGTCGGTGAACCAGCCCATGACGCTGCCGCTCTCGGCCGGCAGGTGCAGGCCGGCCCGCACCATCAGCGCACACAGGCCGGTGGTCTTGAGCGCCACCGTCTTGCCGCCGGCGTTGGGCCCGGAGATGAGCAGGATGCCGCTGGCACCGACGGTGACGTCGTTGGCGACGCAGCGCCGGCCGCCGAGCAGCATCAGCGGATGGCGGGCGTGGAGCAGCGCCACCCGCGGCGCGTCGTCGATCACCGGTGCCGCCGCGACCAGGTCCTCGGCGAGGATGGCGGCGGCGGCCACCACGTCGACGAGCTCGGCGACCGCCAGCCCGGCGTCGATGGCGTCGGCCTCCTCGGCCACCCATCCCGACAACCGCGCGAAGATGCGGCGCTCCTCGTCGGCGACCTCGCACTCGGCCAGCTTCTTGCGGTTGTTGAGGTCGACGATCTCCTCGGGCTCGATGAAGATCGTGGCGCCGCTGTGCGAGGTGCCGTGGACGATCCCCTTCACGAAGCCCTTGCCGTCGGTCCGCACCGGCAGCACGTAGCGGTCGTCACGCTGGGTGTAGAACGTGTCCTGGAGCAGCGGCGCGTAGCGCGGGTCGTTGACCAGCTCCTCCATCCGGCGATCGAGTTGCGCGGTGAGCGCGGCCACCGACCTGCGCAGCGGGCCGAGCGCCGGGCTGGCGTGATCGACCAGGCGGCCATCGGGATCGAAGGCCTCGAGGATGGGGTGGAAGACGTGCCCGAGGTCGGTGAGCGGCGCGCCGCGTTCGGCCAGCCGCGGCGCCACGTCGGCGTGACGGCGCAGGTGGGTGCGGAGCCGGGTCAGCGCTTGCGCCGAGCGGGCCACCGCGACCAGCTCGGCGGCATCGAGCGCCGCCGCCTTGCGCACCCGCGCGATCGCCGCCGCGACGTCGGCGATGCCGCCGAGCGGCAGGGCGGCGGCGATGGTGGCCAGCAACCGGGCCTCGGCGATCTCGGCGACCCGAGCCCGCGCCTCGTCGGCGGCCGCGAACAGGTGCGCGGCGCGGACCACGGTGGCGCCGCGCGTGGTGGCGCAGCGCATGGCCCAGTGCTCGACGAGCACGGGCCAGCCAAGGTCGGCCAGGGTTCTGGGAGCGAGCGTGGTCACGGCGGGGCGGAGGTTTAGCACGGCCGCCCCGCCCGGCCCCGCACGCAATCTGTGCCGGTCAGCGCCGGCCGGTCAGCGCCGGCCGGTCAGCGCCGGCTGGTCAGCGCAGATTGAGCGAGTGCGGCGACGGCACGACCTGATTGCGACCACCCCGCTTGGCGGCGTACAGGTTGTCGTCGGCGCGCTTGATCAAGGTCGGCGGATCGAGGTTGGGCTCGTTGAAGGCGCACGACACGCCGAGGCTGACCGTGATCGCGATCGGCTGGTTGTCGAACATCACCGGCCGCTCGCAGACCATGTTGCGCAGGTGCTCGGCGAAGATCACCGAACCCTCGAGGCCGGTGGAGGCCAGGACGCAGACGAACTCCTCGCCACCGTAGCGCGCGAACAGATCCTCGCGGCGCATGCGACTCTTGATGCGGCCCGAGATTTCCTTGAGCACGTGATCGCCGGCGAGGTGGCCACGCTCGTCGTTGACCTTCTTGAAGAAGTCGATGTCGAACATGACCACGCCGAGCGCGTGACCTTGGCGCTTGGCGCCGGCCAGCTCGCGGTCGAGGAACTCGAGGAAGTAGCGCTTGTTGTGGACCCCGGTGAGACCATCGAGGATGGTCATCCGGTAGATCTCTTCGTGGTAGGCGCTCTCGATGTTGGCGCCGTTGAGGAACTTGAAGATGGCGTCGCCGAACCGCACCTGATCACCGTCGACCAGGCACTGGCGCTGGACCTTCAGCTCGTTGACGAACGTGCCGTTGGTCGAGCCCATGTCGATCGCCCACCACTCGCCCTGCTCGTCACGCGACAGCTGCGCGTGCTGGCGCGACACCGCCGACCGGCTGATGACCAGGTCGGCCTCGGTGTCGCGGCCGATGATGTAGCTCTGCCGGGCCAGCGGCGTCTGCCGGCCGATATCGGGGCCGGGCGGATGGAGGAGCACCAGGCAAGCCTCGCCACGCTCCTGCGGCTTGGGCACCGACTCGATGGGTGCCACCAGGATGAGGGTGCCGCTGTTGCGTTGTTGGCTCACGTGCCCCGGGTACACCTATGTATATCGTGGCCACGGCTCGGCCGGCCAGCTTTTGGCCTTCGGGGGCCCGCTTTTTGTCGGAAACGCGGCCACCCGCGCTCGGCGTCGGGCTCAGGATCCGGGGCGTGGTGGCGGCGGACGCAAGCGCTCCCAGGGCGCGCGAACGCCCAGGTACTCGCCCCACTCGAAGCCGGTGTCGTACATGGCGCGCATCTGCTCGGGGCTCAAGATCTTGCCGATGCGTCCCTCGGCACTCTCGAGGACGGCGCCGAGCCCGCCCGCGTACTGCAGCATGCCCTTGACGTTGCGATCGTAGGGCGTGAGCTGCCCATCGGCGACCGCGGCGTTGGTGAAGTCGATGAGCTCGGTGTAGACCTCGTCGAAGGTGCCGTCGAGCTCCTTGCGCTGCACGTCGGTGACGTTGGCGGCGAGCTCGGCCTGCTTGCGCATCTCGTCGACGTTGGCGCGCGGCCGATCCAACGCCATCTGCAGGAACGGCAACATGCGGGCCCGGTAGTCGTCGTCGGATTCGTCGGCGTCGCGGCCCAGCAACGCGGCGAGCTCCGACTGGCGGCGCACTCGACGCTCGAGCCGGCTCTCGGCAGGCTTGTCGTCGAGCTTCGGCGCCGGGCCGCCGTCGCCCTTGCCGACCAGCGCGCGCAGGGGCAGCGGGAAGCCACCGCGCTCGCGCGCCTCGCCGACGCGGCTGGCGCGCGGGTCGCCGCCGGCGTCGGTCCACGGATCGGGGCGCGCCTGCTCGATCGCGTGCAGGCGCGCCACCTCGGCGGACAGATCGCGGTTGTCGACGTACATCCAGCCGGTCGCGACGATCCCCAGGACGGCCGCGCCGGCGAGCAGCGGGGTGCGCAACGCCATGGGCGCAAGCGTAGCGATGGACGGCCGGCTGTCAACGCGATCTTGGGGACCCTTACAGCCCGAACCAGTAGCTGGCCTTGAGCATCACGACGTGCTCGCCGGCCGCGCCGACCAGCGCGTCGACATCGCGACCGAGCCGCAGGTCGCCGTCGACGGTCTGGTCCGAGCGCCCGTGGCTCCAGATGAAGAACAGGGTGGATCCCGGCCGGTACTGCCAGCGCAGGACCAGGTTCGAGCGCAGCTCGCGAACCGTGAAGTCGGGCACGTCGAAGCCGTACTCGGCTGCGCCATCGCCGTCCTCATCGACGAGGTAGACGTCGTCCGGCCCGCGGCGGAGCTCGGTCGACCCGTAGCGTTCGAAGCGGTCCTCCCAGCGCGCGGCATGGGTGTCCCGGGTCTGCTTGAGCCGGGCGTAGGAACCCGCCGCCATGAACGGCTGCGCGTACACCTGCAGGCTGAGGTCCGGGGTGAACGTCCACGAGCCGCGCAGGGTCAGCCCGAGCGTCTCCTGGGTGATGCGCGCGAACACGAAGTGCGCGCTGCCCACATCGTCGATCAGCGCGTCGACGAACTGGGCGTCGTCGATCCGCTGCTGGTACGACGGACCGATGAACAGCTCGACGTTGCTGCGCGCCTGGACCGTCACGCCGCCGCTGATGCCGGCCGTGACCGAGTCGGTGCCGGGTTGGCGGCGCAGATCGCCGCTGGCCTCGAACGAGACCGCCTTGCGGCCATCGCTGTTCACGCTCAACCGGGTACTCACCGAAGGCTCGACGCGCAGCGAGCGACCGCCGCGCAGCGCCTGGGCATCGATCATCGACTTCTCGACGCTGGCGCTGGCGCCGAGGTTCCAGAAATTCGCGAACGTCGCATTGATGTTGCCGTCACCGCCGTAGCCGAACAGCGCCGGCGCGCTCGGCGAGTAGCCCCACACGCTGGCGTTCGCGTTCCAGGTGCTGATCAGCGCACCCGCTTCGTCGTCGCGGTACTGGGCCCACAGCCACGGGATCGCGAAGTCAGCGCCGTTGTGAAACCCGAGGTCGTTGGCCTCGAACCCCGGGCTGCGCACGTCACCACCGCCGGCGACCCGCACGTGGGTGCCCAGCCGCCCGCCGACGCTGAACACCCCGCCCCATCCCGCCAGGCTGGTGCGGGTCGGATCCAGCTCGACGTGATCGGCGTCGGGGCGCTGGTAGAGATGAAGAATGGCGGTCTGGGTGTCGGCGATGGCGGCGGGCGAACCCTGCACCCAGGTGCCGAGTAGCCGCGCGGTCAGCGACCAGCCATCGTCCCGTCCCCAGCGGTGCTCGAACGTGGTGCCGCCGGTGACGGCTTGATCGTGGAGCGCGTCCTCGAGGCCGGTGCCGTCGAGCGCGCGGGCGACGTGGGTCAGCGCCGCCGCCGCGGTGGTCTTGCCGTCGCGCAGGTCGCGACGCACCGTGGCCAGGGCGTAGTTGGTGAGCGGCTCGACGACGCCGCGGGTGCGCGCACCGGCGCCGTCGTCGGCGATCGCCGATTCCTCCCCGGTGAGCGCCTCGAGCAAACCGAACGACCAGCCGCCAGCGGTCTTGCCGGCGACCTTGGCCGCGCCATAGATGGTGGTCCCGGTGGGGGCATCGACGTAGGCGCCGTCGAGCTCGGCGTGCGGCGGAGCGCCGATGCGGCGTGAGTAGAACAGCGTGTCGCGACCGTCGGGACCATCGCCCTGGCCGATGTTGACCTGGAAGATCTCGGTCCCCTCGAGGAAGAACGGTCGCTTCTCGGCGAAGTAGGTCTCGTTTGCGGTCAGGTTGACCTGGGATGGGTCGGCCTCGACCTGCCCGAAGTCCGGGTTGACGGTGGCGGTCAAGGTCACCGCCGGGCCCAGCCCGTAGCGGGCATCGAGCCCGACATTGCCGAGCGGATCGGCGGCGCCATGAAACGGATCCGCCGCCGCGTCGGAGCGGCGGCCGAGGCCGCCGCTGACGTAGGGCAAGACCTCGAGCCGTCGGCTGGGCGCCAGCCCGGCGAGGCCATCGAGCCGGCCGAAGTTGGACACGAAGCCAGGCGCGTTGCGCGGCGACGGTGACCACAGGCTCTGCTCGCCGTCGCGACCGACGAAGCGCATGACCTGGAGGCCCCACTCCTGGTCGGCGCGGCCGCTGAAGCGCAGCTGCCCGAGCGGGATGCGCAGCTCGGCGGTCCAGCCGGTGGCGTCGATCGACGTGGCGCTCGACCACACCGCATCCCAGCTGACGTCCTCCTGGGTGTCGTTGTAGAGCAGGACGTCGCGCTGCACGCCGGCGGCGTTGACGCCGAACCCGAACGCGGTCCGCCGATCGTGGTAGCTGTCGAGCATCACGCCGACCCAGTCGGAGACCGACTCCTGATCGCGGCGGTGGAGCAGGGCCCGGATCGCCGGCCGATCGTCATCGTCGGCGCGCAACCCGACGTAGATCGCCTGGTCGTCGTAGAGCACGCGAAACTCGGTGCGCTGCGACGGCGCCGCCCCTTCCTTGGGCTCGCGCTGCCAGAAGTCGCCATGCGCCGGCGCCGAGCTCCACGCCGCCTCGTCGAGCCGGCCGTCGACCACGACCGGCTGCGTGCGGCGCGCGGCGACCGCGACCCGATCGGATGCGGCGGCGGCCTCGCCGGCGGCGCCGGCGGAGATCACCACCGTCGAGATCGCGAGCAGGGTGCGCATGGCCGTCTCGGAAACCGCTGCCGTCACGACGACATTCCGCAGCTTAGTACAGGTCACCGCAAGTTGGTGATCAGCAGGGGCGGTACAGCTTCGCCCACCGTCTCGATGGCAGGCATCGTCGATGGCACTGCTCACCACCGAGCTAGCCACCGCGGCGGTCGGGCGCCAGCTCCTGGAGGGCGCGCCGGATC
>CANKMW010000060.1 GCA_947483555.1 Myxococcales bacterium | reverse complement strand
GCGCTGGAAGCCGCCGACCGGCCGACACGTCCTTCAGCTCCGCGCGTTGGCCGTCAGCGACCGCTGGGCCGAGGCCATGAGCCTCACGCTGCAGCCGCTGCGGAAGTCCGTCCGGGCGGCCGCGTGATCAGCATGAGAGCCACACCCCTTCGGTCCGGCCGCCGGCCCCTCGGGGACTGGCAACATGACGGTCGCCGACCCGCTGGCGTTCATGTTCGTGAGTGCCTCGGATTTTCATATCCAGGCTGGGAGCGTCGCAGCCGGGAAGGCACAGGCGACATCGCTGGCGGGCGAGAGCCTCTTCGATTTCGACGGCGAGCCGCGGACCGCTGGTGGGCTGACTGTCGATGTCGGCGCGGATGAGATTCCATGACGCCAGCGCACAGTCGCCTCGCCTTGGCGTTGCTGACTTGCGTGGGCTGGTTGGAGGGCTGCAAATTCCCCGAGTTGCCGCCACTGCAGGAGGACGGCGGCATCGACGCCGCCTTCGAAGCATGCGTCGACACAGGCGCGGATTCGCCCGATCCGAGATGCCCGCCGGAGCGCCCCCTCGAGCCCGAGTTCACCTGCTGACTGCCCGATGGTGGCTCAGCCGTGGAGGTGACCACGACTCAGCGGCATCATCGAGAGCGAAGTCTAACGCCGCGCCGGCTTCACGGGACGGGAAGACATAGAATCTTCCGGTCGTACTCGTCTAGTGCGGCGCTCGGTAGCCGCTTCGTGAGGAATACTGCGATCGCGGTGTTCTCGAGCTGCGACAGCCTGGTCGAAGGTCCGCCATTCTGGCCAATGGGCTGTTCGAGCCGCGCGGCAATATCGCGCACGAGCTGATCATATTCCGTGCGCGCGAGCCAGAAGATGATGTTCACCGCGCCGTCGACGTCGCGCCGACGAATCGCCTGCACCTTCTCGACTCCCTCGACCGCAGGCGCAATCACGATCGAGGACCCTGCAGCGGCAAACATCGCGGCGTCGTCTCGGCTCTGGATGTCGTCAGCGTCGCAGGGTAGCTCATCGGGCCAGTCGCCAACCGGGAGATATGGAAGCACGACGACGTCCACGATCTGGTTCACGATGATCTCGTAGGTTCCGGGCAGGAACTTGTCGACGATCGTCGGGAACCGGCCATGGTGGAGGTCCACGAAGTAGTCAGGTTCAGGGTATTCCTTCACGGAGCGTCCTCCCATCGAACGTTGGTCCTTCCGATGTCAGCACCGAGTGCGCGCACTCGCCGCTCAAGCGTGGGGATCTCGGGGAAATGCTCTTTGGCCCAGCGGTGAAAGCTGCCACGACCGCCGCCCTGCCCCAGTCCAGCGCGTTCCGCTCTTGTGCGCCATTTGACGAGGTGCTCTGCGTGAGCGCGTAGCACCTCCGACGGCAGACCGCGTTCAGCGAGGCGCACGTATTCATCAAGCCTGTTGTGGTATTCGATGAGGCTGTCTTCACCCTTGTCGAATGATCCTCGTCGCAGCTCGTTCTTCGCCTCACCTTCGGTGCCATCCGCTCGTCGTAGAATCGTCTCGGTTGCGGGCGGGTTGTCACCAAAGCGTTCGAGCTGCCGGATGTGGCCGAGCTCGTGCTCGAGATCAAGGAAACGAGCACCGGCAATCAGGTGCAGTTCGCGCCGCATCTCGATCAGCTCTCCTGCTTCATTCACGACGCGGATGTTCGCGACATGGGCTTTTGCGTCGTAGACGATGCGAAAGCCCTTGTTCCGCGCTTCGTCGATGAGGTTGGTGAAGTCGGGGTGCACCTCCATCGCGCAGCTCCCATGCGCGATCGTTTCGGCGGTGGCAGGCAGGCCCGGTTCTGTTCCGGTCTCCCAGGCCCCCGGTTCTCGCTGGCTCGTAACGCTTTCTGCCTTCGAAGTGCCGTGGGTCTCAGGCGCGCCATCGGAGCTCGACCGAGGCCGAGCGTCGGCGCTCGGGCTGTCCTGGAGCTCTGCCTTCTTCGCTTTCGCACGGGCGCCGTCGATCTTGTCGATCAGCTTGCGCGGCAACGGCACGCGGCGGCCGGCGGCGGCGGCCCAGCCCAGGATGTCGCCGGCGGCATCTGCCTTCTGGATGATCGCCGCTACCTTGCCCCAGCGACTCAGCGACGCGAACGCGACTCCCTCGGCCGCGGCGCCGCCGCTGATCACGATGATCGCGATCTGCGCCGCGACGTAGCCCGTCACCTCGCCGCGGAAGTTGCCGCGCGAGAACGAGCCGGGCGCGTTCCAGTTGTCACGGAAGTCCTCGCCCATCCCCGCAAGTGCCGCGGGGGCCTTCTGGAAGAAGTCGTTGAGCTTCTCGGCCGCCTCGAGCGTCGCGCCGATGATGCCGCCGGTCACCATCGCCTTGGCGATGTCGAAGGCGAGCTCGAGCACATCGACCGCGCCCGTGGCCAGGTCCTTCACGGCGCCGCCGGTTCCCTCGAGCACCCCGACGCCGAAGCCGGCGGCGAACGCGGCGTCGGTGACGATCTGCTTCGCGGTCTCCCCCACCTCCTCGGCAGCCCGCCCGGCCATCACGACGGGGGCTGCGTCGTGCATCGCCTGGATCGTCGGCGCCTTCTTGACCTCGCCGAGCACGAGTTGCATCGGCTCCTTCGCCACCTCGAAGGAGGTCAGGACGTAGTCCATGTTGACCGCCAGCCCTCCGCTGAGCCGAGTCGACGCCCCGACGACCTGATCGTGCGCGTGCCCCACCATCATGGTCGCCGACTGGGTGCCGAAACCGTAGGAGCGGAAGGCGTGGAGCACCTGATCGTAGCGGAGCGCCTCGTACATCCGTGCGCTCACCTCGCCCACCAGCTCGTCCGCGTCGTCGCGCTCGGAGGTCTGCATCAGGTCGCGGGCGGCCATGAGGTGATGGCGCATCTCGTCGAAGCTCTTCGGTGGCGGGAGGCGGCTGCCCGACCGCCGCGCCGCCGACTTGATCTCCGCGACCTCGCCCTCGTCGATCGTATCGGCGCTCGGCGGCCTGGCGAAGCCGGCCAGCGTGAACGTGTCGCCGATGGCGCCTTCCGGATCGAGGATCGCGAACCTGGTCTCGCGCTTGGACTGCTTGTGCTTCTTGAGATCGTCGGGATGGCTCGCCTTCGGCGCGAACTCGACCATGATCGACGTCGACTCGCCCGGCAGAAGGCCGTCGCTTGTCGTGGCACCTCCGACGACGGCGAAGTCGCCGCCGTCGTCCGTGGGCCTGACGAAGCCGTCGCTGCTGGGCAGCACGGTCTCGAGGAAGGCGAAGAAGTCGAACGGTTCCGCGGAAACGTTGGTCAGCTTGATGTCGTCGTGGCGTGTCTTCCCGATCTCGGTGGGCTTGAACCTCGCCCACGATGGGTTCGCGTTCAGCCGCGAGGTCGACGGGCCCACCGCAGGCGCAGCGGGCGCCGCCGCCAAGGACTGCGTGCGCGTCCGTTTGCCCGGCTCGATGCCTGCTGGCGCGCCACCGCCACCACCCTCGCTGCTGGCGCCTGGTCGCTTCCGTCCCTTCATGCAGCGCTCTATCGTAGCCGACCGCGCTCGGTTGCGTAGCTCGGCGAAGAATCCCTGAACCCCTGCAACCTCGCGAGCTTGGAGCGGGCCCACCTGGCGGAAGTGCAGGGGGACGCGATGTACCGGCGCCCGCGCCCTGCGTTCCGCGATTTATTCACGCCGCGCGTGAACAACGAACGGTTGACAGCAGGAACGACAGCGGCAAGACTTGCGTTATTAACGAAATAGGTGATGTATGCATAGACAGAGACGATCGGTAGGGCTTCGGCTCTTGGATGAGTTCGTGAGCCACGGGATGACGCAGTTCACTTCAAGCGAGGCGGCGACTCGTTTGGGGCGGTCGCCCGCAGCCACGGGAAACCTGCTGCGGCGGCTCGTGCGTGACGGGCTGCTCGATCGCGTTCGGCGCGGCCACTACGCCATCCGTCAGCTCGGCAGCCTCGGCACGTTTGCAGCTGCCGAGAACATCCTGCTGGCAGTATCGGCTGGTTTTGCTCACATCCCTCATCGTGTCGCCTACCGAACTGCGCTGGACCAGCTCGATCTACTGGCTCACCCGTCGCGCACGATCCAGGTGGCGCTGTCCAGGCCGACGCGCAGCGAAACGCTCTCGGGTCGACGACTGACCGTCGTGCAGGAGTCGGATGCCGCCCTCGGCGTTGGCGCAAGGCGCCAGGACGGTGTTTGCATCTCGGACCTCGAACGGTCATTGCTCGATGCCGCTGCCCGGCCAGAGCTTGTTGGAGGAGCTACCGTCCTCGCCGAGGCGATCGGTGCCGCAGCCTCCAAGGGTGTCGACGCTGGGCGGTTGATGACGTATGCGCGAGCCCTGTCCTGGGGACCGGCGCTTCGTCGCATTGGCTCGATCGCCGACACGCTGGAGATCGTCGGGCTCGCTGATCGGCTGGAGCCTCTTGCCAGGCCGACGAGCGACATCGATCTGGAACCGGGACACGAGACGTCGTCGTACCGCGACTCCAGATGGTGGGTCCGGTGGGACATCCTTCCGTCGGAACTGCAAAACGTCGTGCATCAATGACCTCGAAGGCGCAGATCACGAAGGTCGCGAGCCGGGATGGCGTCGATGCGCGCGTCGTCGAGCGCGACTACGTCCTCGCCCACCTCGTTGCGCTCATCTCGGCGAACGACGCCGAGAACAGGCTCGTATTCAAGGGCGGGACCTCGCTCAGGCTCCTCCACGTCGAGGAGTACCGCTACTCCGCTGACCTGGACTACTCCGTCATGATCGGCAGCGACGCAGAAGGGCGTGAGGTGATTCGAGCTGCTCTCGGCCAGCCGCGACCGGATACGATCAAGTCGCTGTCGTTCGATGTGGACTCCGCTCGCATCCACTATGTGGGACCGCTGGGAGCGGAACGATCGATCAAGCTCGATCTCGCGGACGACGAGCTGGTGGTCAACACCGAGGGACGCCTGCTGCTCAGGCGTTGGACCGACCTGCCCGAGGTCCCGATCACTGCCTATACGACGCTCGAGATCACCGCGGAGAAACTCCGCTGCGTGCTCCAGCGACTACAATGCCGCGACCTTCTCGACCTCGACCTGTTGCTCGGCGACGAAGATCTGACCGCCGCGGTCGAGCTGTTCCGACGAAAGACGCTCCACAAGGGACTCGATCCGGCAACCTTCGCCGGGAAATTCGAGAAGCGCGTGAAGGAGTACGAGAGACGCTGGGACCAGGAGCTCGGCGAGTACCTCGGCGAGGTCCCACACTTCGACGAAGTCGAGCGCAACGTGCGACGAATACTGCGTCGGGCGCAGCTTCTCTAGGCGAGCGCGTCTACACATTGCTTCGCCCGACGGCGTTCTTCGTTGCGAACTGCGCGCGTCTGGATCTCGACGCGACGATCGACGTCGAGATCGCGGCGCCGTAGGGTCAGGCGCCGACGCGACGGGCGGGCTTGGGCCACGATCCGGTTCACTTCTCGATCGTGATCGCGACCGGCGCGGTCCAGGTCTTGTCCTCGGCGGTGTAGTAGAGGTACGCGGAGCTGGCGGGGGCTTCGTAGGTGCCGGGCGTCGCGGCGAGCAGGTTGAGATCGACGTCCTTGGCCGCCGATGGGGCGAGGGCTCGCCAGTACAGGATGACCTCGCGCGGGCGGGTCTCGTAGAAGTCGATGAGGCCCTGATCGCGCAGCTCCTTGAGCTGCCAGGTCTGGAACACCATGCCGCCGGGGATGCCGATGCGCGCGAGCGTCATCGGGATGCCGGCGCTGGTCTTGTTCTCGAGGTGGGCGCGCAGCGTGACGCCGTCGCCCATCGCGGCGCGGGTCTTCATCAGCTTGGTCGTCAGGGCGACCTTGGCGTCCGCGGACGATTGCGGCATCGCCGAGCGGTACTCGATCGAGATCGAGTAGGGCAGCGCGGCGGCGCCGTCGAGCTTGACCTCGATGACGTTCTTGCCCGGCGTCAGCGACGCGGCGAGGTCGTCCCACACCAGGGCTTCCTTGCGGCCCTTCTCGAACCCGATCGTGCCGGCCGGCTTGCCGTTGATCACCACGGTCGCGCTGCCGGGCGCCTGCATCTGCTTGCTGTGCTCGGCGTACGCGGTCAGGGCCTTGAGCCCGAGGATCGTCGCCTGGGTGTTGCCCCACTGCCCGTAGCCGCCGCGCTTGCCGTTGAGGTAGTCGACGCCGGCGCGGATCTGGGTGTCGTACTGGCCGTCCGGCGACGCCTTGAGCAGCGCGAGCACGGCGAGCGAGGTGGTCTCGATCGACAGCGACTCGCCACCCGACATCGTGATCGACTCCTTGGCACCGGGGAAGCTGCCGTCCTGGTCCTGCATCGCGGCCAGCCGCTTCACGATCGCCGCGGTCGCGGACGCTCCCGGTGCGGCGAGCAGGCTGGTGTTCGCGGCCAGCGCGAGCAGGTACGGGTCGCGGGTCGTGGCGCCGAGCGCGCGCTGCACCGCCAGCTCCTGATCCATGCGCTGGGCGCGCTGGGCCTCGGCCAGCGCCCACATGATGTAGGCGCTGGTCGTCGGCTCGCTGGCGCGGCCGAACGAGTCGAGCGCCGTCGAGGAGCGCGAGAAGCCGCCCTTGCCATCGCGGCGGCTCATCAGCCAGTCGGCGGTGCGCGCGACCATGGCTGGATCGACGTCGTGGACCTTCGCCATGTCGGCGAACTCCATGAGGCCGTACGCGGTGAGCGCCTCGTGGCCCGGGGTCTGACCGAACCACTCGTAGCCCTTGTGCTTGGTCTCGTACCCGGTCAGCAGCTGGTAGCCCTTGTCGAGCACGCTCTGGGTCTTCTGCACCAGCGCCGGATCGACCGCATCGTTGGTGCCGAGGTAGGCCAGGATCATGATGTTCGGATAGTTGGTCGACGACGTCTGCTCGAAGCAGCCGCCGGGCTCGCGGATCATGCCCTCCATGCCCTTGGTCATCGACGCCAGCGGTGACGGATACATGGTCACGGTGGCGCGGATCGAGCCGGGCAGCGCCCCGGCGAGGTCGAGGTCGTGGCGCGCGAGCTGCCCGCCGCGCGCGGTGCCCGACGCCGACAGCTCGAACGGGTAGCCGCGCGGCACGACGCGGATCGTCTTCGTGAGCTCGTCCTTCAGGCCGCGCGCGGTGAGCGACAGCGCGACCTCGGCGCTGCCGTCGGTCGCGACCACCTCGAGCGGGAAGAACAGGCTCCGCTTCTCACCGGCGGCGAGGCGGATGGTGCCCCGCGGGCCGCGATCGACCGGGTCCGAGACCAGCTTGAACGCGGCACCGAAGCTGGTCGCCAGCGTCGCGTCGAGGGCCTCCTCGGTCTCGTTCGACAGCGTGACCGGCAGCCGGATCGTGTCGCCGGCGGTGACCTCGACCGGGAGGTGGGCGTCGAGCGTGAGCGGCAGCTTCGACTGGATCGCGACCTGGCCGGCGCCGGGTGTGCCGCCGGTCGAGAAGCCCTCGGCGGTGGCGCGAAACGCAGTCACCGCATCCGAGGCGACGAACGTGACCTCGGCGTTGCCGCGCTCGTCGGTGACGACGCTCGGGTTCCAGTAGATGGTCTCGCGGAAGTCGGTGCGCGGACCGTCGTAGGCCTGCGTGTACTGCGGCACCGGGAACACGCGCACCGCCGCCCAGCCGCCGACATCTGCCTGGAGCGGCAGGTTCTCGGCCTCGCCGAGCTGGCCCTGCATCACGATGCGGTGCCGTCCCGGATCGGCGTCGAGCTTGACGACCTTCGGCGGCGGTGGTGGTGGCTGCATGGCCGGAGCCGCGGAGCCCGCGCCCGCGCCGGCCATGGGACGAGCCGGCATGCCGCCCGGCCGTCGCACGGGCTCGGCCCGTCGGTCGCGGGGCTCGTCGGGCGGCGATGGTTCGGCCGCTGCGGCCATCGGCGGCATGATCGCGGTCGCGGCCTCCACCGGCCTCGGCGGCGACATCCCGACCAGCACCGTCGCGATCGATCCGGCGCTGACCGAGACCGTCACCGTGAACGTCGCCAGCCCGGCGCCGGTGCCGGTGACCGTGCACGTGCCCTCGGGCAGCCCGGCGACGCTGAAGTTGCCGCCGCGATCGACCGTCGCCCGCTTCTTCACCGCGCCGCACTGGATGTCGACGCGCACGCCGCTCGACATCACCGCGCCCGACGCGTTGACCACCGTGCCCTCGATGGTCCCGAGGCCGCCAGCGTAGGAGACGCTCGCGCCGAGGGCGAGCGCCAGGATGGCGAGGGTCTTCATGGCTGACCTCCGAGCGAACCGATGATCGGTCGCCATTCGAAGCGGCGATAGCCGCGGGTCGCGAGCAGCGCGTCCAGCGCCGCCGCGGCCTCGGGCTGGTCGCCGAAGTAGAAGTTCGGCTCCTCGATCGGGTCGGCGGCGGTCGCGCCCAGCTCGGGCTCGAGGAACATGCGGGCCCGGATGCGCGCGCTCTTGTCGTCGGCGAACGACAGCACGGTCTCGTCGACGACCGCGACGCCGACGTTCGCCTTCACCGGCTTGCCGTCGGCGTCGGTGGTGCGAACCCTCAGCTTCACCGGATCGCGCGGCGAGTATCGTTGCTTGTCGGCCGTCATCGTGATCGTGAGATCGCGGCCCATGCCGTGATAGACCAGCCGCTCGGCGAGCGGCTCGTTGCCGGCCGAGAACAGCGTGACTCGCACCGCGCCCTGGGCGTTGGCGTCGACCGGCAGCTCGACCAGGGTCGGCTCGCCGGCCGCGACCTCGAAGGCGCCGCCGCCGAGCCGGCGCTCGCGCAGCACCGCTTCGACCGCCAGCCGGCGTGACGTGTTGCAGATCGCCGCGACGCGCAGCGTGCTGGCGGCGCCCTGATCGACGCTGCGGATGACGCAGCCGCCGGGCCTGGCGACCGGGACCTCGAACCTCGCCGTGATGCCGGCTGGCTTCGTGATCACCACCTGGTAGCGGCGGTCGGTCGACGGCAGCAGCTCGAAGCGCCCCATGCCGTCGTGCACCGACACCAGCTCGGCGACCGTGGCCCCGCGATCGTCGACGACCTTGCCCTCGACATCGGCCGGCTTGCCGACCAGCGTCCTGGCCATGAAGTAGACCCGACCCGGGACGTTGTCGACCAGCTCGCCGCCCTCGGGGAACAGCGCGAACTGCAGCGTCTTCATCACGATCGGGATGCGCTTCTGGATCGACTCGGTGACGCCGCCGTCCTCGGCGAGGATGGTGAGCAGGCCGTCGCCGCGCTGCATCTTGGCCGGCAACTGGAAGCGCGCGGTCGCCTTGCCGTCCCGGTCGGTCTTGATCGCCAGGTGCTGGAGCTCGGCGTCGTCGATCGTCACCACGCCGGTCACGGCGCGGTCGGCGAACGCCTCGCCGGTCGCGTGCTTGATCTCGATCGCGGCGGTGACGTGGTCGCCCTCGCCGTACGCCTTGCGCAGCAGCTCGACCGTCTTCTGCAGTCGCGGTGCCTGGTAGGTGTTGACGACGATCTTGCGCCCGTCCTGGGTGCCGTCGTCAGCGACCATCGCGATCGTGTACTCGCCGCCTTCGAGCGTGTCCGCGAGGGCGAAGTCGTTGCGCGCGAGGCCGTCGCGGGCGAGCACGCGCTTCTGGGCCACGATGGCGCCCCGCGGCGACACCAGCTGCATGGTCAGGCCGACCGGCTGTCCGCCGAGCAGCGTGCCGGTGGCGCGGAGGTCAGCGCGAAACCAGATGGTCTCGCCCGGCTGGTACAGCGGCTTGTCGGTCATGATGTACGAGCGCCGGGTCGCCGCGCGCTCGTAGTAGGCCGCGATCGCTCGCTCGAGCTCGCCGCTACCACCGCCGAGCTTGGCGGGCTGCAGCGCGGCGATGGTGCGGTCGGTCGGCGAGGTGGCGATCGAGACCGGTTCGCGGCTGGGGGTGGACGGGCCGGTCCCGCCGCCGCCCACGCATCCGGCCACCACCGCACCCATGATCAGGCGGTTTCTCCTCATCCGCCGGCCAACGCTCGCATCGCGCGAACGGTCTACGCACCAAGCCCTGGTCTCGACGCGGTGTCCATGCTGGTGGCGCGCTCCGCTTGACTGCCCGGGCACTCTGGAGTCAGCTCGCCTCGAACTACACGTCCAAAGGGGGACAACATGGCGAACATGGGAATCATGGTTGGCTGGAATCGTGCTGTGACCGGCCGCGAGGGCCACACGCTGGCGAAGTTTGGCGAGTACGTCGTCTATCTGAGTCGGCTCCAGGCCGAGAAGTACATCGAGAGCTTCGAACCGGTGCTGACCCGGCCGCACGGCGGTGACCTCAACGGGTTCTTCCTGATCCGCGGCAATCGCGACAAGTTCAACGAGCTGCGCGAGACCGACCACTGGAAGGACTGGGAGGTCTGGGGCGCCTACAACATGGTGGGCTTCGGCATCGTCGAGTGCTTGCTCGGCGCCGACATGACCGATTCTCTGCAGCGGTTCGGCAAGCTGCTCAAGGCCTGACCCGGCGACGACTGTGATCTATACATACGCTGTTGCAGCAGTTTATGTAGTATGTATAGATCATTGTGCGCTCAGCGGTCCTTGATGTCCTGCCCCTGAAAATCCGGCGGTCGCTGGTCAAGTTCGGCGCTGATCTCGCGCTGGCGCGCCGGAAGCGAAGCCTCACCGCCGCCATGATGGCCGAGCGGCTGGGTGTCTCGCGAAGCACGTACGCTCGGGTCGAGAAGGGCGATCCCACGGTCGCGCTCGGTGTCTACGCGATGGCGCTGTTCGTCCTCGGGTTCGGCGCCGTACTCGGCGACCTGGTCGATCCGGGCCGCGACGAACACGGCCTGATGCTCGACGCGCAGCGGGTGCCGAAGCGTGTGCACGTCAAGCGGAACCCGGTCGCGACATGAGCCGCACGATCAAGGTCCTGCTCGGCGACGAGGCCCGCGTCGTCGGCGTGCTCCGTCACGACGCCCACGGTGCCCGGGAGAGCGCCGCGTTCGAGTACGACCCCGGCTGGCTCAGCGCGGAAGATCGCTTCGCCATCGACCCGGCGCTGCCGCTGGTCGCGGGACCCCAGTTCCATCGCCGGGCGCGCGACGGCTCGCTGTTCCACGCCGGGATCGCCGACACCGAGCCGGACGGATGGGCGCGGCGCGTGATCCTGCGCGACCACGCGAAGCGCCGCAGCGCAGCGCGGCGCGCAGGTGATGAGCGCACGCCGGGGCCTCTGACCGAGCTCGACTTCCTGCTCGCCGTCGACGACGCCAGCCGGGTCGGCGCACTGCGGTTCCAGGACGAGCACGGTGCTTTCCAGCGTTCCGCCGAGCCCGGCCGCCGCACCGCCCCGCCACTCATCGAGCTCGGCCTGCTGGTCGCGGCGTCGCACGCCGTCGAGACCGAGCGTGAGACCGCCGACGATCTCGCTTACTTGCGCGGACGCGCCACGTCGCTGGGAGGCCTGCGCCCAAAGTGCACCGTGGTCGACGACGACGGCCGGCTATCGATCGGCAAGTTCCCCAGCGTGACCGACGAGCGCGCCGTGACCAAGGGCGAGGTGCTGGCGATGCGCCTCGCCGCTGCGGCCGGGATCGACGCCGCGCCGGCCCGCCTGGTCGACAGCGACGGCGCTGCGGTGGCGGTGATCCGTCGCTTCGATCGGCCGGCCAGTGGCGGCCGGCTCCCCTACGTCTCGGCCGCCACGCTGCTCGGGGTCGAGCCTGGCGACCACGGGGAGCACGCATACACCGAGATCGCCGATGCGTTGCGGCTCCACGGCGCCGATTCCCAGGCTGACATCGTGGAGCTGTGGCGACGCATCGCCTTCTCCATCGCGATCACCAACGTCGACGACCACCTCCACAACCATGGGTTCCTGCACGTGGAGCGCGGACGCTGGCGCCTGTCGCCGGCCTTCGATCTCAACCCGTTTCCCGAGCGGGTCCGGGAGCTCAAGACGTGGATCTCCGCGGACACCGGCCCCGAGGCCTCCATCGAGGCGGTGCGCTCGGTCGCTCCGTACTTCCGGATCGCGCTGTCGCGGGCCGACGAGATCCTGGCCGAGGTCGAGCGGGCGGTGGCGGCGTGGCGCGATGTCGGGCGCTCGCTCGGCATGACCGCCGTCGAGCTCGAGGGCTTCGCGGCCGCCTTCGAGCATGAGGAGCGGCTCCAGTAACAAGCCGGGGCGAGGGTACCCGCGCCGGCGTGCTAGAACCGGGCCGTGCGACTCCTCCAGGATTGTTTCGTCGCCAACCGCAAGTGGGCGGCGGCGACGGTGCGCAAGGACGGCGAGTTCTTCACGCGGCTCGAATCGATGCACAAGCCGGAGCTGCTGTGGATCGGTTGCTCCGACGCTCGCCTGCCGCCCAACGAGATCATCGGCCGCCGCTCGGGTGAGCTGTTCGTGCACCGCAACGTCGCCAACCTGATGGTGCACTCGGACCTGAACTGCCTGTCGGTGGTCCAGTACGCCGTCGAGGTGCTCGGCGTCAGCCACGTGATCGTGTGTGGTCACTACGGCTGCGGCGGCATCGAGACCGCGCTCGACCGCAAGCCGCACGGCCTGATCGACAACTGGCTGCGCCACGTCCGCGACGTGCGCATGGCGCACCACGACGAGCTCGAGGCGATCGCCGATCCGGGCGCGCGCGCCAACCGCCTCGCCGAGCTCAACGTCAAGGCGCAGGTCGCCAACGTCTGCCACACCTCGATCGTCCAGGACGCCTGGCGCCGCGGTCAGCAGCTCACCGTCCACGGCTGGATCTACGGCCTCGGCGACGGCCTGCTGCGCGACCTCGAGCTGTGCGTCGAGCGGCCGGAGCAGATTCCCCCGCCGTATCAAGTCGACTGAGGTAGGTTCGGGCCATGGGGGCTCGCTGGTTCCACCTCGGCACGGCCAGGTTCGCGCTCGCGGTCGCGGCTGCTGCGTGCGGCGGCGACGACGGCGCCGGGCCGCCGCTGCCCGAGGTCACCGATCCGCTCGAGCACGTCGATCCGACCATCGGCACCGGCGGGCTCGGGTTCGGCTACGGCTCGAGCTTCGTCGGCGCCGCGGTGCCGCACGGCCTGGTCAAGCTCGGCCCCGACACCAAGGGACCGTTCGGCACCATCGCGTTCCAGCACTTCTCCGGCTACTTCTCGGGCGACGACATCATCCAGGCCTTCACGCACCTGCACCTGCACGGCGCCGGCGCCTCCGACTTCGGCATCCTGGCCGTGATGCCGACCCGCATCTTCGACCCGGCCAAGACCCGGGTCGTCGACTACGAGGCGCGGTTCGCCAAGACCGACGAGCGGGCGCGGGCCGGTAGCTACGCCGTCACGCTCGCCGACGGCACCGCGGTCGAGCTGGTGGCCACGGCGCACGGCGCCCATCACGTCTACGATTTCGGCGGCGCCGGCAACGGCACGCTGGTGATCGACCTCGACAAGGCGCTGGGCAGCGGCGAGATCACCGACGCCGAGATCCATCTCGACGCGGCGACCCAGACCGTGCGCGGCCGCATGTTCCACCGCGGCGGCATGACCGGCGGTTACGGCGGCCACGAGCTGTGGTTCGTGGCCCGCACCCGGCAGCCGTGGCAGGGGAGCGTGCTGTGGTCGGCGGGCGTGCCGGCCGCGCCCGGGATCGACGCCACCGGCACCGAGGTCGGCGTCGCGCTGACGATCGCAGCCGGCGAGCCGGTCGAGCTGCAGGTCGCGGTGTCGCTGGTCTCGGCCGAAGGTGCCGAGCGCAACCTCGCCGCCGAGCTGCCGGCCTGGGATGTGGCGGTCACCCGCGCCGCCGCCCAGGACGCCTGGCGGCGCCGGCTCGAGGTCGTCAAGGTAACCGGCGGCACCGTCGCCGAGCGACGCACGTTCTACACCAGCCTCTATCACGCATTCCTGATGCCGACCCTGATCGGCGATGCCGACGGCGCGTTCCGCCTGCGCGGCATGCCGGCGCCCGAGATCGCCACCGGCTACGCGCAGCTGTCGGACTTCTCGCTGTGGGATTCGTACCGGACCGTGCACCCGCTGTACGCGTGGCTGGCGCCATCGAGCGCGCACGACTCCACCCACTCGCTGGTCCGGCTCGGCGAGGGCCTGGGCGGCTGTCCGCGCTGGCCGGTGGCGATCGGCGAGAGCGGCACCATGCTGGGCGCCAGCTGCGACGTCGCGGTCGCCGACGCCATGGTCAAGGGCATCGCCCGCGGTGACGCCGCCTTCGAGGAACGGGCGTGGACGCTGCTGCGCGAAGCGGCGATGTCACCGACGGTGCCGCCGCTCGGCCGCGGTGGTCGCGACCACGTCGAGATCTACATGCAGCTCCGCTACGTGCCGGCGACCGTCGGCCGCTCGGTCAGCCACACCACCGAGTACGCGCACGATGACTTCGCGCTCGCCAACCTCGCCGAGGCGCTGGGCCACAGCGCCGACGCCGCGACCCTGCGTGAGCGCAGCCACGGCTGGCGCTCGCTCTACGATCCGGCGGTCGGGTTCCTGCGCGCCCGCGCCGCCGACGGGACCTTCCCGGGCGCGTTCGACGCCCTCGAGCTGTCCGACGACTACGCCGAGGCCAACGCCTGGCATTCGTTGTGGATGGTGGGCGCCCACGATCCGATCGGCATGGCCGAGATGCTGGGCGGACGCGACGCGCTGGTCGACAAGCTCGAGCTGTTCTTCACCGAGGCCCGTCGCGATTGGGACGCGACCGGGCTCGGCGGCGCCAACTTCCCGCGCCCCTACTACTGGCACGGCAACGAGCCTGACCTCAACGCCGCCTTCCTGTTCGCGCAGGTCGGTCGCCCGGATCGCACGCAGGAGTGGGCGCGCTGGATCATCGACACCCTGTACAGCGACACCCCCGAGGGCGTGGCCGGCAACGACGACGGTGGCACCGTGGGCTCGTGGTACGTGTTCGCCGCGCTCGGGCTGTACCCGGTGCCGGGCAGCAATCGCTACATCGTGAGCGCGCCGATCTTCGACCAGGCCCGGATCGTCGTCGGTGATCACGAGCTGATCATCGCCGCGCCGGGGGCCTCGTCCGAGCGACGCTACGTGCGCTCGGTGACCATCGATGGCACCGTCCTGACCGTGCCCGAGCTGGTCCATGCCCAGCTCGGCAACGCGACGCGCATCGACTTCGAGATGACCACCGCGCCGAGCAGCTGGGGCCGCGGCGAGCAGTGAGGCCGCCGGCGGGCGCTCACACCGCCAGCACGCGCGCCATGCCCAGGCTCCACGCTCCGAGCCTGCGCTCGCTGCGGGGATAGATGGCGCTGAGCAAGTGAACGGCGCCGACCTGCGCAGCGACCCGCGCCAGCCCCGGCACCAGCCCGAGCCGGCGTCCGAGGGCGCGCGCCTTGGGCGACAGCGCCGCCAGCGACAGCTTCGGCATCGCCTGATCGAGCCCGGCGCGCGCGAACGTCGCGTCGATCACGCCGACCGCCATCAGCTCGTCGAGCAGCTGGGGATCCATGGTCTGGTTCCAGCGCCGGAACGCGTCGTAGGCCGCGAACAGGCCGCCCCAGCGGCGGTGCCACGCCACCTCGTAGTCGCGTAGCGCGCCGCCGCCACCGAGCGTGTCGGCGAGCAGCTTGGCGGCCAGGATGCCGGCGCCGATGCCCGAGCCGTGGGCCGGGAACACCTGGCACGCCGCGTCGCCGAGCAAGGCCACGTTGTCGCGCGCCAGACGGTCGTAGGGTCGACGCAACGGGATCGCGCCCTGGCCGCCGAACACGCGGGCGCCGATCCACGACTGCTCGCGGACCAGCTGGTCGAGGATCGCCTTGCCCGACGGAAAGCCGAGCGCCGGGATCGAGCCGGTCAGGATGCCGACCGTGTCGGCGCCGTCGTGGAGGCGGACGTTGAGCACCGAGAAGCCGCCGGCGACGCCGAGCCGCGCACACACCTCGCCGGCCGGAACCCCGGCGGCCTCGAACCACGCCCGGGCGGCGTCACGATCGCGCACCTCGTGCACCGCCTGCGCCGCCGCGCACAGATGCGACGTGTCGAGGATCGGCTGATCGAGCAGGCGGGCGCCCGCGAGCCCGGACGCGTCGACGATCCAGCGGGCGCGAACCCGGCCCCGATCGGTGACCAGGGTGTCGCCGTCGCGGCCGCCAACCGTGGTCTCGCCGGCGAGCACGGCGCCGGCGGTCTGGGCTTGATCCTGCAGCAGCGCCACCAGCGCCCGCATGTCGACGTCGATCACATCGTGATCGCGGACGGTGACGCGACCGGTGTTGGTCACCAGGTGGAACGGATGCGGCTGGCCGAAGGTCGCGCTGCGCGGCAGGTCGATCGCCGCCTCGGCCAGCGCCGTCCTCGTGATGCCGTTGACCCAGCGCGCACCGGCCTCCGCGAGCGGCCGCCGCTCGACGCACACCACGCTCGCCCCGCCTTCGGCGAAGTAGCGCGCCGCGGCCGCGCCGCTGGTGCCGGCACCGACGATCGCCACATCGACCGAGGTCGGAAGGGACATCAGCCCGTACTAACACGCCACCGGCCGGTCCACTGGACCAATGAGCGCGGCCGGCCGAAGCGAAATGGCCTCGCTACTTGAAGCGCGCTCGGAGCACCTCGACCAGCGCGGTCATGCCGTCGACCGTCGTGAAGATGCCCACCACCTTGTGGTTCTGCTCCACCACCACCGAGCCGGCCTTGCGCTCGGCCATCATCGCGGCGACCTCGTCGAGCGGCGCGTCGGGCGACACCGAGATGACATCCTGGGTCATGGCGTCCTCGACGGTGATCTTGTCGGGGTCGACGCCGTCGAGCGACATGATGATCGCGACGTCGCGGTTGGAGATCACGCCGACCAGTCGGTTGCCGTGCAGGACCGGCAGGTGTCGGATGCCCTGCTCCCGCATCAGGTTGTCGGCGGTGCGGAGCGATTGCTCGGCGCCGATCGTGTACGGACTGGTGGACATGTAGCGCTGGATGGTGGGCACGCTCTTCATCGAGCAAGAGGGATTGCACGAGTCGCGCCGACCGCTGCCTCGGGTTCGGGCCGCCGCGCGGCCGCCGTCGCGCAAGGGCTGCGCCAGCGACCAACACGGTGCAGACCGTGCGCGCGATGGCCGTCAGACCCGCGCGAGCACGACGCGGAGCGCGCCGGCGAGGCCGCCGCCGGCGCGGGGCGTGAGCGCGATGATGCGCGCCGGATCGTCGGAGCCGCACGAGGTGCAGCTGTCGTTGGGCGGCAGGTACGGATCGCCTGCGAAGTAGAGCTGCGTCGTCACGGTGCGGTAGCCAGGGTGCGAGACGATGACGTGCACGTGGGCCGGCCGCCATGCGCCGGGCCCGGTCTGGTAGTTGCCGGGGCGGACGGTGTCGAGCATCCAGGTGCCGTCGGCGGCCGTCGCCAGCTTGCCGCGCAGTCGATAGGGGCCGCCGGCGGCGGTCGGTTCGTGATAGGCGCCGCTGGCGTCGGCCTGCCAGACGTCGAGCATGGCGCCGACCAGCGGTGTGGCGCAGTCGTCGGCGAGCACCACGCCATCGAGGGCCAGGCGGTCACCGGCTTCGGTGGCCGCCGCGATCATCATGCGCGACGGCGCCCCAGCGCGGTGGTACGGGCCGAGCACGTCGGCGGTGGTGGCACGGCAGACGGCGCCATCGGACAGGATGCGGGCGTCGAGGTCGCCGCCTGGGCCGCCGCCGTCGCCACAGGCACCGAACAGCGCCAGGCCGGCGGCGCCCGCGGACGCGCCACCGAGCAGACGGAGCAGCGCGCGGCGATCGAGCCGCGGATCGAGGCGACCAGCGCGGTGCAACATCGAGGACCTCACCGCGCCACAGTGCCGCTGTTGCTTCAACAACAAAAGAGATACTTTATGACTATATAATCAAGGAATCCTGAATGCTCACCGCGCTCCGCCGAAACCTGTGGAACTGGCTGCCGACCTTCGCCGAGGTCGCCGAGACCGGCTCGGTGGTCGCCGCCGCCCGGCGGCTGGCGCTGACGCCGGCCGCGGTGTCGCGCACGCTGCGCCTGCTCGAGGACGCGCTCGGCACGCCGGTGTTCAACCGCGTGGGTCGCGGTCTGGTGCTCAACGCTGCCGGCACCGCCCTGCGCGACGCGGTGCGCGCCGCCACCCGCGACGTCGATGCCGGCCTGTCGGAGAGCCTGGGCGATCCGTTCCTCGGCCCGCTGCGCGTGTCCTCGCTCGGCGTGCTCACCGATCACTTCGTGGTGCCGGCCCTGGTCGAGCTCAAGCGCGCGCATCCCGCCCTGACGCCCGAGCATGCGGTGCTGGGCCCGGCCGAGGCGGCGACCCTGCTGGTCCGCGGCCTGCTCGACGTCGCCTTCTGGTACGAGGAGGTCACCGCCGAGGAGATCGTCGTCGAGCGCCTGGGCCAGATCGGGGCGTCGATCTACTGCGGCCGCGGCCACCCGTTGTTCACGGCCCGCAAGCCGGCGCTGGCCGACGTGCTCGCCCACCCGTTCTCGGTGCCGCGCATCGGCGACACCGGCCGGGTCCAGGACGGCTGGCCGTCGGACGTGCCGCGCAAGGTCGGCATGCGCATCACGATGCTGCGCTCGAACCTCATGGTGGCGCTGTCGGGCGCGCTGGTGACGGTCTTGCCCGACGTCACCGCGACGCCCCACGTCGCCGCCGGTGAGTTGCGCCAGCTCCCGGTGCTGGCGCTGCCGCCGATCGAGATCTTCGCCGCCCGCCACGCCGGCGGTGTCGGCCGCCGCCCGGGTCAGCTCGCCATCGACGCGGTCGCGCGCTTGCTGGTTCCCGAGCCGCGGCCGGTGCGCAGAAGAGCGACGTCACGAGCGGCTTGAGCGGCGTCGCCGTGACCCGCCCGCGATGCGGTCGCGTCAGTTCCAGACGATGCAGTTCCAGCCGCGGTTGCCCCAGCAGCACTCGATGCCGCCGCCGGTGGTGCCCGCCCAGTAGCAGTCGCCGTAGCGCAGCTTGTCGTCGTCGCGGCCGCGCCAGCTCTCGTAGGCCATCTCGGCCACCAGCTCGAGCGGCAGCGCGACGGCCTCGCCGTCGAGTGCGATGCGCTCGCTGCGGGCGCCGGCGTGGTCGTCGAGCACGCCCTCGCCGCGCGCCTGGTCCCAGACCAGGGACGCTTGCACCGCGCCGTCGTGATCGGTCACGTCGGCGCGGACCTGATCGGCGCCCAGCGCGTGGGCGTGGACGACGGCGTCCTTGAAGGTCAGCTCGACGGCATCGACGCTCGCCGATTCGGTCTCGGCGCACGCCGCCGCGCCGAAGGCGACGGTGAGGGTCATCAGGATCGTGGTTGTCGTGTTCATCTGGTCTTCTCCTGGGTCAGAAAGAATGGCAGCTGAAGATCGAGGGCCAGCCGACGCAGCACTCCCATGTCGGACCACCGACGCAGATGCGCTTCTCCGGTTGATCGGCGTCGGGCAATCCACGCCACAGCTCGTAGGCGAGCTCGCTCACCTCCTCGGCCGACAGCGGAGTCGGCTGGTCGAAGGCGACGCTGATGTCGCGATCCGCCACCGACAGCGCACCACTGGCGTCAGCGGTGTTCCAGGCGAGGACCGCCGCCGGCCCCGACTTGTCAGCGTGCACCGCGGCGGTCATGTCGCCGTCGGCACCCACCTGGGTGCGAACGATCGCGCCGTCGAACCGGCGCTCGATGGTGATGGGATCCGTTGCAAACTCGGCGCAACCGCCGACCACCGTCACCGCCGCGATGATCGCGGACGAACGTAGACGCTTCATCATGCTTCTCTCCTGGACTCGATTCACGGGGCGGGCACCGGGCATTCGGCGTCCGCGACTGCCCGACGCCCTGTGCACCGGCCGTGCCGCGGCAAGTGCGCGAGCCCTGGGCCGGCTTGGGACGCAAGCTGCGCAGCCAGGTGATCGATCGGGCACGGTGGTGCAGATCGGCCTCGACCGGCCCCCTGACAGCGCGCGCTCCTCGGCGTGCGGCCGTCCCGGCTCGCCGCCGAAGCCCTACTTCACCAGGGGCTTGAGCTCGACGACCTCGGCATGGCCGGGCTCGGTCTTGCTCGCCAGCGCGAGCGCCGCCTTGGCCTTGGCCTTGTCACCCAGGGCCAGGAACGCGCGGGCGCGCCCGATGTGCGCGATCGCCGGCCGCCGCAACGGCGGGTTGACCAGCAGCGCGCTGTCGTAGCTGTACAGCGCCTGCTTGCCGTCGCCGGTCTCGAGGTAGGCCTTGCCGAGCAAGAGCAGCATCTCGGGGTCGGCGGGGAAGATGTAGAGCGCCATCTCGCCGTAGGTCCGCACCTTCGCCCAGCTGCCGAGCTTGGCGTACTCGGTCGCCAGCTCCTTGAGCGGCGCCACCTGCATCTGCTCGAGCATCACGTAGTGCTCGAGCTCGGCCAGCGCCGCCGCCGTCCGCCCGGCCGCCTTGTACAGCTCGGCCAGCTCCGAGTACGGGTAGCTGCGCTCGGGATCGAGGCGTTTGGCGGCGCACATCTGCTGCTCGACATCGCCGGCCCGGCCCTCGCTCTTGGCGATCTGCGCCAGGCGCGAGCGGATGTCGAAGTTGTCGTGGCCGGCGGTCACCAGCTGCTCGAACTGGGCCCGGCTCTTGTCGGGCGCGCCCTGGCGCAGGTTGATCTCCGCCATCACGTAGATGGCGATCGGTTGCTTGGCGTCGATGGCCAGCGCGGCCTGCGCCGCCGCACCCGCTTTCTCGGCATCGCCCGCGTAGTAGTGGCCAAGTGCCAGCCGGGCGCGGACCACGGCGTCCCTGGGCTTGGCGTCAGCGGCGATCTCGAGCGCCAGCAGGTCGTTCAGTCCGTCCGACGGCAGCCGGAACGTGCCCTTGTACGGCGCCAGGCGCAGCTCGAGGTAGGCGCGGAAGTCGGCGTCGAACTCGGCGACCTTGCGGCCGGTGATCTGCTCGACCACCTCGGCGGTCTCCTTGCCCTGCCCGAACAGCTTCAGCCCGAGGACGATCTTGGGGAAGCCGTAGGTCTGCGCGATGTACTCCATCAACACCGACGACAGGTAGTACGCGACCACGACCTTCTGGGCGTCGGGTTGCACGAACTGGTAGTTGATCTCGGTGACCGATGGCAACGTCTTGTCGACCAGCGCGCCGTAGACGTCGGCGTCGTTCTCGCGCCGCCAGGCCGGGTTGGCGATCAGCGTCTCGTACTCGGACAGCCCTTCGGTGTACCAGCGCGGCACGCGCTGATTGGAGAGCTGGATCGCGAACACGTGGCCGAGCTCGTGCACCAGCACCATGCCCCAGTTGATATCGCCGTTCGACGGTGACATCGCGGTGATGACCTGGCCGAAGCAGACCCCGAGCGCGCCCAGGTTGGGCAGGCCGACGGTGCGCACGCTGTAGTGGTCGGCCTCCTGGTACAGCTCGAGGACCACCGGCGTCTTGGGCGTGAAGCCGTAGCGCTTGCTCATGTCGGCGAACGCGCGCTCGAGCACCGGCTCGAGGTAGCGCGCCAGCAGCTTCTGTTCGTCCTTGTGGTAGCGGATCTTGAACGACTTCGAGGACGAGAACACGTACTCCTTGGGGATCGTGTCCTTGAAGAGGTTGCGCGTGTTGTAGGTGCGGACGTTGTACTTGTCGCCCTCCCACGACCTGTCGAGCCAGTCGATGCCGGCCTTCTCGTCGCCGAGCCGCAGGTAGCCGAGCCCGGCGCCGCTCATCGCCTCGTAGTAATCGGGCTTCAGCTTCACCGCCTCCTTCTCGAGCTCGACGGCTTCGGCGTAGCGATGCTCGCGCACCGCCGAGCGGGCCACGATGCGGTGGAACTCGGCGTAGGCCGGGTTGACGGTGAACGCTTTCTGTTTCTCGGCCTCGAACGTCCTGGTGTCGTCGCGAAGCCAGGCAATCGTCGCCAGCATGGCGAAGGCCTCGACGTGTTGAGGGTTGACCGCCAGCACCTCGGCCAGGGTCTTCTTGGCCGCCTCCCACTGGTTCTGGTCGACCTCGATCAGCGCCCGCACCAGCAGGGCGCGCACGTGGCGCTTGTTCTGCACCAGCGCCTTCTCGAGGTGGTGACGGGCGGCGGCGAGATCGTAGCGGCTCTCGAGCAGCGCCGCCGCCATGCCGGCGTGGGCGTCGGGGTGGTTGGGGTTGACCTTGAACACCTCGTCGAAGGTCTCCTCGGCCAGCGCCGACGAGTACTTCTGCATGAACAGGTAGGCCCAGGCCACGCCGGCGTCGGTCAGCTGGGGGGCCAGGTTCTGGAGCTCGCGGTAGACGTCGTTGGCGAGCTCGAACTCCGACCGCGCGCGGGCGGCCTCGGCGAGCTCGGAGAGCTGGGCCGGGTCGTCGAGGTCGATCGCCTTGGCGTCGTACTCGTCGATGGTGCGCTTCCACAGCGCGCGAGCGGCGACCACCTGGCCGGTGTCGTCGAGCACGGTGGCCAGCAGCCGGCGGGCGGCGCGGTGCGCCGGATCGCGCTGCACCACCGGCTCGACCTGGGCTCGCGCCTCCGCGTAGCGGCCGACCGAGCGCAACACCTCGGCAAGCGCCACCGCGCCGTCGGCGGCGATCTTGAGATCCTTGTCCTTGGCCAGCGCGGTGGCGGTGACCTCGGCGCCGCCGGTATCGCCGATCGCGAGCTGCGCCTTGACCATGAGCAGCCGCGCCGCGACGCGATCCTTGCCGCTGACCTTGGCGAGCTCCCCGATGGCGGCCTTGTAGTCGCCGCCGGTGAGTCGATCGCGGCCGGTGGCCAGGTCGGCGCGAGCGGTCGCGGTGGCGAGCCCGAGCGCGATGACGGCCATGGTCAGCCGAGACAATCCCCGTTCGGTTCGCATGCCTCGAATCTGAGCGACGCCCCCCGGTTAGTCAACGCGAGCGATAGCGGTGCTATGCTGAACCGATGGCAGGCAAGGCGCCGGTCGAAGAGCGGACCGACGGCGGCATCTACGCCGACTTCGACTCGTTTCTGAAGCAGGGCATCAAGGAGTACTACGACCGCGGCTGGACCACGCGGCGCGGCAACTTCATCGCCTTGCTGATCGCCAGCGGCCAGACCGCCTTCGCGCTCGCCAAGGACTCGGTCGTCGACGGCTCCGGCACCAAGAAGGTGGCGATCGGCGCCGCCGCGATGCTGGCCCTGCGGATCGGCCTCCGCTACGCCGTCGGCGGGCCGCTCGGCCTGGTGCTCACGGTCGCCGCCGGGGCGTCGATGGTCGCGTATTTCATCCGCAATCAGAAGGACATCCTCAAGAAGGTCCAGAAGTACAAGCTGGTCATCGCCGACCTCGACAAGAAGTTCACCGAGATCCAGAGCGGCTGGCGTGACGGTAAGTACGGCGTCCCCGACCGCAACCTCATGATCGACGGCCTGATGAAACGCTTCATCGCCGAGGTCGACGAGGCCTAGCCGATGCCCTCTCCGACTCGGCCGTCGGCCTCGCACCGGGGCCCCGGCCCGCGCGCGGTCGCGCTGGCGGTGGCGCTGGCGGTGCTGGTCGGTGCGGTCGGCACCGCGTTCGCGCAGGGCGGCGGCGCCGGCAAGCCAGCCGGGCCGCCGACGGTCGACGAGAACGACCTGATCGGGCTGCTCGACGTCCGGGTCGAGGGAGTCAGCGATGTCGCCGCCGACGTGTTCGCCAGGCACATCGAGGAGTCGCTCGGCATCGCCGGCCTCAAGGTCGCGCCGCGGGCGCGGCTGCGCGAACACCTCGCCGGCACGCCCTGGAACGCGGCGTGTCTGATCGGCGCGTGCCTCAAGGAGCTCAAGACCCACGCCGGGGTCGCGACCGTGATCGAGGCCGCCCTGGTCGGCATCGGCCCCAGCTACCACTACACCATCACGCTGCTCGACACCGAGACCGGCGCCATCCTGCGCCAGATCGCGCGCAAGTGCGACGTCTGCCCGACCGACGAGGCGTTCACCAACGCGGCGCTCGATGTCGTCGAGCTCATCCAGGATCAGCGCGGTCAGCCGGCGGTGACCGCGGCGGCTGCCGCCGGCCAGCGCGCCGAGCGTTCGGCGGCCGGGCGTCGCGCCACCCGGCGCGCCGCGCTGGCCTTGATCGGTGCGGCGATCGTGGCCGGCGCCGGCGGGGCCTACCTGTGGTCCCGTGACGAGGATCGCGTCGGGGCGGCGGCGGTCGGCGCGGCGGGGGCATTCGCGGTGGCCGGCGTGACCTGTCTGGGCGTATCGTTCAGCTTCTGAGGGGAGCCATGTCCAAGGTCGGTCCGCCGCTCGCTGCGTTCGCCTGGGGGCTGATGGCGGCGCAGCTCGCCGCGTGCGGCGACGACCCGGCGCTGGCGCTGTTCGTGGTGCCGCGCGACGGCATCACCCAGGAGTTCTACGAGCTGCCGTTTCCCAACGACCTGCGCCGTGACGACGCCGGCCTCGTCGACCTGGCCGGCTACCCGCGGCTGACGCCACTGGTCAACACCTACCTCGACGCCTGCGAGACGCTCGACGGCTTCGGCACCAACAACGCGATCTTCACCCGCTTCGCGTCGCCCATCGACCTCGGTCGCCTGCCCGCCGACGCCGCCGAGTCGGTGCAATCGTACGCGTCGGTCTATCTGGTCGACGTCGATCCCGGCTCGCCCGGCCGCGGCCACCGCGCGCCGCTCGTGTTTCGGTTCCAGGACTACGCCGGGTGGACGATCGGCGCCAACTTCCTGGCCGCGCTGCCGGCGCCGGGATTTCCGCTGCGCCAGAACACCACCTACGCGCTGGTGGTCACGCGGCGGCTGAACGCACATCCGGCGCCCGACTTCGAGGCCATTCTGGCACCCGATGGGCCGGGCGCGCCGACCGACCCGGTGCTGGTGCGGGCCCGCGACGCGTACGCGCCGCTGATGGCCTGGCTCGACGAGCCGGGTGGCGACGAGCGGACCGACGTGGCGTCGGCGGCGGTGTTCACGACCCAGTCGGTCACTGGCATCATGGGCCTGCTGCGCCAGCGCGTGCGCTCGCTGCCGATGCCGGTGGCGCGCGAGGTGGTGGCCCGCGACTCCGGCGAGGCGCCGTTCACCTGGTACGACGGCGTGTTCGACGCGCCCAACTTCCAGACCGGCGTGATCCCGTACCGCAACGTCGGCGAGGGTGACATCGTGCTCGGCCTCGACGGGCTGCCGAGCGTGCAGCTCATGGAGGCGTTGCGCTTCTCGTTCACGATCCCGGATCGGCCGATGCCGGCGCAGGGCTGGCCGGTTGCGATCTACGCCCACGGCACCGGCGGTAGCTTCCATTCGTTCGTCAACGACGAGACCGCCGCCGCGCTGGCCGCCGAGGGCATCGCCGCGATCTCGATCGATCAAGTGTTGCACCCGCCGCGCAACCCGGGCAGCAACCCCGAGATCGACTTCTTCAACTTCCAGAACCCCTACGCGGCGCGCAACAACCCGATCCAGGGCGCCGTCGACGACTTCTCGGTGGTGCGCCTGGTGGAGAGCTTCTCGCTGACCGAGGAGGAGCGCGTCATCCGCTTCGACCCCGAGCGCATCTACTTCTTCGGCCATTCGCAGGGCGGCCTGACCGGCCCGCCGTTCATCGCCTACGAGCCCGCGGTCAAGGGCGCCGTCCTGTCCGGCGCCGGCGGCCTGCTCTACCACGCGCTGCTCAACAAGACCGAGCCGATCGACATCACCGCGCTCGTGCAGGGCGTGATCATCGACCGCCCGCTCGACGAGTTCAACCCGGTGCTGTCCGTGCTGCAGATGTGGGTCGAACGTTCCGACACCATCAACTACGGTCCGTTGCTGGTCCGCGAACCGCCCCCCGGGCTCAGCGCGCGGCCCATCTACCAGAGCATGGGCTTCGTCGATCACTTCACGCCGCTGGCGACCATCGAGGCGCTGGCGGTGTCGATCGGCGGTGACCACGTCGGCCCGGTGATCGAGCCCATCGAAGGCCTGTCGCTGCGCGGTCGCGACCCGGTCACCGCGCCGGTGACCGGCAACCTGGGCGGCACCACCGCGGTGATCGTCCAGTATCAGGCGACCAGCTCGGATGGACACTTCGTGGTGTTCGATGTGGCGGCGGCGCGCCGACAATCGACGCAGTTCCTGAGTACGCTGGCGTCGACCGGGACCGCCACGCTGGTCCTGTCCCCCTGAGCACCGAGAGGCCGAGGCATGGCGCGCAAGCGACTGGGTGAGATCTTGATCGAGGCCGGCCTCATCGACGAGACCGGGCTGCGTGCGGCCTTGATCGAACAGCGTCGCTATGGCGGCCCGCTGGGCCGCGTGCTGGTCGACATGAAGATGGTCCTCGAGGAAAACCTGGTCGGGGCGCTGTCCAAACAGCTGGCCGTGCCGCTGGTCGACCTCGACGCCCTCGAGATTCCCCAGGCCGTGCTCGATCTGGTTCCGCCCGCGCAGGCCGAGTCGCAGGGGATCATCCCGTTCGCCCAGCCCATGAAGTTCCTCGATATCGCCATGAGCGACCCGACCAACCTGACCGTGGTCGACGAGTTGCGCATGAGGACCCACCTCAACGTGCGGACGTTCCTGGCCGGGCCGAAGGCGATCGAGCGCGCGCTGAGCCGCTTCTACGGTCTGGGCATCGGGCCGCGCAGCCTGGCGCCCGGGCGCCGGACCCGCGATTCGGTGGAGCTCGACGCCGTCCCGATCCGTGAGCGGATGGAGATGGTCGGTCAGTTCGACGCCGAAGCGGCGCCGCGCGGGGCGCGCGCCAGCGGCGGCATGTCGGGCATCATGCGGGTGCCGGGGGCGCCGGCGCCGCCGCCGCGGCCCCCGATGGGCGCGCTGCCTGATCCGGGTTCGCAGCCCGGGGTGCGCGGGCCGAGCTTCGCCGACCTGGCCGTGCTGCAAGAGCGCATCGCCAGCCTCGAGGCGCTGGTACGCCGCGACGAGGACGTGCTCAAGAAGCTGCTCGCGCTCATCATCGACAAGGGGATAGCCACGCGCGACGAGGTCATCGCGCGCCTGAAGTGAACCGGTCCCGGTTGCCCATGTGGAAGCGGATCGACTGGAAACCGCTGGCAGGACAGCGCGATCCGTTGCTCGGCGCCGCCGCCTGGGCAGCGGTGCTCGCGCTCGCGGCGTGGTCGGTGTGGCAACGCTGGGAGGTGCTGGGCGCCACGCCGTACGCGGTTGGCGTCGATGGCTGGTACTACCCGATCCAGGTCCGCTCGCTGCTCGAACGTGGCGAGCTGGCCTACCCGGCGGCGCCGCTGACGTTCTGGCTCATGACGCCGATCGCGGCGCTGACCGATCCGATCACCGCCGCCAAGGTGATCGCGGCGCTCGGCGGCGGGCTGGTCGCGGTGCCGGCGTTCTTGCTCGGGCGACGGGTGGGCGGCGTCGCCGGCGGGCTGGTCGCGGCGGTGCTGGCGACCACCGGCGGCGGCTCGTTCTACCTGTCACTCGAGTTCGTCAAGAACGGCCTCGGCCTGACGGTCGCGCTCGCCGCGGCCTGGCTCGGTCTGCGCGCGCTCGAGCGGCCGTCGGCGGTCCGCGGCACGGTGGCGGCCGCGGCGCTCGCCGCCGCGGCGCTCACCCACAAGATGTCGGCGCTGATGGCGCTCGCCCTGCTGGTGCCGGCGGCGGTGGTCGAGCTGCGCGCCCGCCGCCCGTCGCCGCGCCGGTGGCGGCTGGTCGCCCTCGCGGCCACCGCCACCGTCGTGGGGGCGCTGGTGGCCGGCTGGCTGGCACCACAGCGCTTCGTCGGGCCGGACGACCTGGCGCTGCTCGACGGGGTGTTCACCGGTCCCGGCGAATGGCAGTTGCCCGCGCTCGCCGTGCCCCATGCGGGGCGCGGCACGTACCGGCTCTCGCTTGGCCATCAGGGGCTGGTCGCCGCCGCCGCCGGCGCGCTGCTGGTCGGTGCGGTGATCGCCGGGCGCCTGGTGGCCGCGATCCGCAGCGAGGCTCGGCCCGCCGAGCGCGCTCTCACCTGGGCGGCGCTCGCGCTGGTCGCCGTCACCTCGTGGCCATGGCTCGACGTCGGCGATCCCGATGCGGTCGGTTTCCGCCTGCGCGTCGCCGCCTTCGCGCCAGCATCGGTGGTCGCGGCGGCCGCGGTCGGGCGGCTGGTGGCCACTCTCGAGCTGCCGTGGCGCCTGGTGGCGGTGGTCCCGACCCTGGTGGCGTGGGTCGCCGTGCGCCCGCCGGCGTCCACCGAAGGCATGGTGAGCACCGAGATCCCGATGGTGGCGGCGACCGCCGCGATCCGCGGCGCGCTGCCACCCGACGCCGTCGTGATCGCAGCTGAACGACATCTCGGCTTTCAGGCGGTGTGGTTCGCGCGGGTCGCGATGCGGCTGCGCCCCGAGAGGGTGCCGCCAGCGCGGCGCTGGCGCATGATTCCGCTCGGGATCATCGGCATCGACTCGCCGCTCGACCGCGCCCTTCGCGATGCCCGTGCCCATCCGGAACTGGTGCCTCCGATCGGCCTTCATCCCGGCCATCCCAACGGGTTGGTGCTGGTTCCGGAGCCAACCTGGGAATGGGTGCTGGCTCGTCTGCCCCCCCGATCCCAGGCGTGGTGGCGGGAGTGGCACACCCGCTAGCGATGGCTTGCGTCTCTAATGTGGAGACGCAGTGCGTCATTGGTGTATGACGCGCTGAGTTGTAAGTTATATATATGATATAATTACGAAATATAGCAACGAAATCATCGACTCCCCACCTGGCGTCCCCCCCTCCGTAGGATAGATTTTGGGTCGTCCATGGCCCGCCTCGCCGCAGCTCCCCACCGCGCCGGATTCTATCCGCAGCCCAACGAATGGACCTGTGGTCCGTTCGCCCTCAAGCACGCGATGGTCACCCTCGGCCGCGCGGTCGAGGCGGTCGACATCGCACAGACCGCGCGTACGCACTGGTGGAGCGGCACCAACGAGATCCGCCTGGCGCGCGCCGCCCGCACGCTCGATTGCGATCTGGTGCTCGAGCGCTCGTCTGATGCGGAGGAGGCGCGCAAGCGGCTGGTCAAGCACCTGCGCGATCAGGTGCCGGTGCTGCTGTGCGTGGACGCCTGGACCCACTGGATCACGGTCGTGGGTGTGGAGGGCCGGCGGTTCCTGGTGATCGATTCGGAGCAGGATCCGGTCCTCACCATCCACACCTGGCCGCAGCTGCGTGCCCGCTGGTGCTATCGCGACGTCGACTACAGCAAGGACGAGCCGCCGGTGCTCTACGACCTGCACGCGATCGTGCCCCGCTTTCGCAGCGCGGTGAAGGCGGACTTCTCGATCGACCGCATCAAGTTCCTGCGCCGGCCTGAGAACCGCAGCCTGGCGCTGTACTGGAACGAGTACCTCGAGGACCTGCTCGCGATCTGTCGCCCGCCATCGGGCCGCATCGCCGAGCCGCTCTCGATGGGCGAGTTCCTGCGTCGGCACCAGGAGCTGATCGTGTCGCGGGTCGCGTTCTGGCATGGCGACATCGACCGTGGGGCGATCGTCAAGCTGCTGCGGAACTTCCGGTTCGTCTCCGATACCTACGGCCTGGTCATCCCGGCAGCGGCGACGCGCCGGGCCGCCGCCGACATGGCGATCCTGGTGACGATGTGGGTGGTGGCCGTGCGCGGCATCGACGCCATGTACGGCCTGGGCCTGGGCGCCGTCGGCGGTCGGCAGGGGCTCCGTCGCGCGCTGCGGTTGCAAGCCGAGCGGTTGAACAAGGTCGTCAAGCGTCCGCGTTCGTGAACCGGCTGGCTACGGCCAGTCCGCAATCACCGAGATCCCGCCGCCGCCACCGCCACGGGACGACGACCACGGGACGACGGCCACCCGGGTGGCCGCCGCGCGCCGTCCGATGACGGCCACCGTCACCGCACCGGCAACGAACACGCCGGCCGCCACGAACGCGACGTTGGCGACCGTCGCGTCGCGTTGCCACCGCCGCCGCGCACTCTCGGCCTCGGCGAAGAAGTGATCCTCCGGGTTGGCGAGGATGTCGTCGAGCCGCGCGTGCGACCGGCCGCCGTCGATCGCGAACCCGACGCCGATACCGCCGCTCACCCCGGCCGCGATCGCCCACGTCGGCCAGCGCAGCAACCGGTTCGGCGATCCGCCCGCGTCGACCGGGTCCGGTCCGCCGTCGGCGCGTAGCTCCGGCGGCGAAAGCTCGAGCAGGTGATTGCCGTGCTCGTCCACGATCTCGACCGAGTCGGCGGTCGCGCCGGCCGGGATCCTGACCGTGATCGGCGCCGGCGCGGGCCGGCGCACCAGGCCGATCTCGCCGGTTCCGTCGACGTAGCGCACCTGCGCCGCGGCGACCATGCCGAGCGGATCGGCCGTGATCTCGACCACCACCTCGAGCGCCGTCGTCGCCTTCACCGAGACCCGCAGGTTGCCGACCGCCGCCATGTGGGCCTGCGCGGCGCTGAACGGCTCGAGGATCTTGGGCGCGGTATCGATCGACAGCTTGGCCTGCGGTCGCAAGGCCAGGAGCCGCCGGAAGTACTGCTCGCCGACCTCGCGCTGGCCGAGGACGATCGAGGTCACGCCCGCCAGCTCGTAGATCGCGACCAGATCGTCGGGCCGGTTGTCGCCGCGGCGAAGCGCGGCCACCAGCAGCTCCTGGGCGAGGTCGTAGCGCACTTCATCCTCGATGACGCGGCGCGCTTCGCGAAGCGCCGCTCGATCAGCCTGCGCGGTCGGGGCGGCCATCACGGTCGCGACCAGCGCGACCAGCGCCCGCGCCGTCACCATCGCAGCCGTCCCGACGACAGGTCCTGACCCGACCGGATCTCGATCACGAACTGCTGCTTGCGCCCGTCGGGCAACACGGCGCGCACGGTGTGGCGGCCGGGGGGCAACGGGACGCGGAACAGCGGCGTCTCACCGTGATCCTTGCCGTCGACGTAGATGCGCGCGTACGGCCGCGAGTCGACCAGGTAGTAGCCGGGGTCAGCGGCGGCGACGGGCGCTGGTTCGGGGCGTGGTTTCACGGGCGCCCGCGGTTCCCTCCGGATCGCGCTCTCGACGCCGGCAGTCGGCGGTTCCGGCTGCGGCTGCGGCTGCGGCTGCGGCTGCGGCTCCCTCCGGATCGCGCTCGCATCCGCGCTCGCTCGCTCGGGGTGAACGGGCGCTGGCTGCGCGATCGGCGCCGGCGATCCGGCGGCCACCGGCGATCGCTCGTCGTCCTTCCGCGCCCACACGATCGCCAGCACCACACCCAGCACCACCGCCGCCGCCCACAGCGTCGCCGGCCATCGCGCGGCCGACCACCGGCGCCGCACCGGCTCCGGGTCCGCCGCGGTCTGCATGCCGATCCCGATTCCGACCTGCGCGGTGTGATCGCGCAACCGGATGCTCGCCGTTGGCTCGGCCGCGTTGTCGAGCACGTGGCGGTGCGTCTCGTCCTCGTCCTCGTTCTCGTCCTCGATCCCGGCCAGCGCGCGCGACACCAGCCTGGCCCGCGACGCGAAGGCGTCACCACACAGCTGCGACAGGTACGTGGCCAGGGCCGCCGGCTCGAGCGGCCCGCCCAGCGTCGCCACGCTGCGTCGCACGTCGGCGGCGAACTCGCGAGCGGTCTCGTGGCGCCCGTCCCGGTCCTTGGCCAGCGCGCGGTGCACGACGTCGTCGAGCGCCTGCGGCACTTCCGGCCGCAGGTCGCGGAGCCGCGGCATCGCGTCCTGCGTGATCTGCTGCCAGATCAAGAAGTCGGAGTCGCCCTGGAACAGGCGCCGCCCGGCGACGCACTCCCACAGCACCACGCCGAGCGCGAACACGTCAGCTCGACGATCGACCGGCTCGGCGCGGATCTGCTCGGGCGCCATGTACGAGGGCTTGCCCTTCAGCACGCCGGTCCGGGTCTGGCTGACCTCGGTGAGCACCTTGGCGATGCCGAAGTCGACCAGCTTGCACACGCCCTCGGCGGTCACCAGGAGGTTGGTCGGCGACACGTCGCGGTGGACGATCGGCGCCGGCCCGCCGCTGTCGGTCTTGTGCTCGTGCGCGAAGTGCACACCGTCGCTGACCTGGATCAGGATGCCGGCGGCCACCCGCAGGTCGAAGCCGTCGCGGGTCTGCGGCAGCACGGCCAGGATCGTCGACAGCGGGATGCCGGGCACGTACTCCATCGCCATGTACAGCTGGCCGTCCTCGTCGCCGAGCTCGTAGACCTGGCAGATGTTGGGGTGGGTCAAGCGGGCGGCGATGCGGCCCTCATCGAGAAACATGGCGACGAAGCCGGGATCATCGGACAGGTGCGGCTTCATCCGCTTGATCGCGACCAGCTTCTCGAAGCCGCCGCGGCCGCGCAGGCGTCCCAGGTACAGCTCCGCCATGCCGCCGGTGGCGAGCGGCGCGATCAGCTCGTAGCGACCGAGTCGCCGGGGAGCGGATCGGGAGGACAGCGCAGCGACCACGGCCGCGCATGGTAGCTCACGAATCGACCGTGATCTTCGCCGATGGTGCCAGCGCCACCCGGGTGGCCCCCCCGCCGGGCGCGCGCTCGAGCAGGCGAGGCCCGTGCAGCCCGGCGGCGACCAGGTCCTGGCGGCAGCGGCTGATCAACATGTTGATCTCGGGCCGGGATACCGCCGGGTTGCGTGGCCAGACGATCGGCCGGACCACGTCGTCGGGGATGAAGTCGCCGGGCGAATACGGCGCCGGCGGCCGCAGCAGGGCGACCAGGAGGTCGAGCCGGCGGTCGGCGAGGAAGACCGCGCGCTCGCCGTCGGCGAGCCCGAACACGATGCGGCCACCGCGCGGCAGGATCTGGACCACGACCTGGCGCGGCAACCCGGTCTTGTCGCCGACCACGGTGGTGTGGTCTCCGCCGGCGACCAGGCTGATCGTGAAGACCTCCTTGCGGAACGCCAGCGCGTCGCCAGCCGCCAGCTCCACCACGCCGTCGTCGGCCAGCGCCTGGTTATTGAGCCGCGCGGCCTCGGTGACCTCGACGAACAGCCCACCCTGGGCGACGTGGAAACGCATCGCCGCGGTCGGCCACCCCTTGACGATCAGGTCGTCGTGCTCGCCACCGCCGACCACGAACGGCGAGTGCGAGATCCCGAAGCTGCCGCCGCGCTGGCGGGCCAGCGCGAAGCCGGTCGACTGGGTGTGGTCGGGGCGCGGGATCTCGAGGACGACCGTCAGGCACATGGCGGGCAGCTCGATCCGATCGCCGTCGGTGAGCGCGGTGGCGCGGTCGCACGCCTTGCCGTTGATCGTGATCGGCGCCCGCCCCAGGGGCACCATCTCGGCGCCGTCACCGGTGACCCGGATGAGCGCATGGCGGCGGCTCACCGACGGGTCGTCGGCCACGATGTCGCAGTCGCGCTGCCGGCCGATGAGCAAGCCACCGGCTCCGACGCGTCGCGACGGCCCGTCCGAGACCAGGATCACACAGCGCAGCCGGGGGGCCGACACGCGCCCATCTTACCTGGTCCGGCCGGCGGTCGCCCGGCACCCGCTGCAACCAGCGTGAGGTGCCCGACAGTCGGGGTGGCGGTGATGTCGCTCGGGGATGGTGCGCGCCGGCGCCGCGCCGTACGCTCGCCCGATGTCCCGCTGGTGCTGCGCGTTCGCGATCGTCTGCGCCGCCACGCTGGCCACGCTCGTCGTCGCGTGCGGCTACGACGCACCTGACTACGGTGACGCCCACTTCCGGTGCGACGTCGCGCACCCGTGCCCGGCGGGCCAGGAGTGCGTCGCCGACCTGTGTCAGCCACCGGGCACCGCCACCGATGCGGCGTCCGATGCGATCGACATCGACGGGCTGTTCGGCGGCATCGCCTGCGGCACCGCCACCTGCACCCTCGACCAGGAGTGCTGCGCCGACGTGGTCGGCGGGATTCACTGCCAGAACCCGGGCGCGGTGTGCGCCGGCATCTCCACTCGCTGCGATGGACCCGAAGACTGCGGCGGCGGCGAGTGCTGCCTGACCGCCGGCGCCGGCGAGTGCACCGCCATCGGCACCTGCGGCACCGCCATCGCCTGCCACGACACCAACGACTGCGGCGGCGGCTCGTCGACGTGCTGCGCGATCCTGAATACCGCCTGGCGCGGCTGCTTCGAGAACTGCCCGTGACCGGCGTCAGCGGCCGAGCAGCGACGCCACCAGCTCCGGGTGCGCCACCAGGGCGTCGACGGCGGCGTCGAGGCTGGCGGCGCGGCTGCGCTCGAGCTCGCGCAGGATGGCATCGTACTTCACGCGCAGGGCGCGGTCGGCCGCGAGGCGCCAGTCGACCAGCGGTCGGCCCGGGAGCGGGCGCGGCGGTCCGCCGGGTCGGCCGATGAACGGGCGCTGGATCAGCACCACCTCGTCGTGGGTGAGCCCGGAGGTGACGATCCAGTCGAGCAACGGCCCCGCGGTGACGGTGGCGAGGCGGATGGCGTTGTCATCGGCCGCGACCTGCGTGACCAGGTCGCGCGCGCCCGAGGCCCAGATCATCGTGGCGGCGGCGCACTTGTTGCCGGCGGCGTCGATCCAGATGTTGAGCTCGCCGGGCGTGAGCTGGTTGTGCGGGTACCTGCCGGCGCGCACGTAGGCACGGAAGGCGGCCAGGTTCTTCGCTCGCCGGGCGGCGAGCACCTTCCTGAGGCGGGCGCGGTCGTCGTTGCGGTGTCCGATCCGTTCTTCCTGGCTGGCGGCCGGGGCGGTCGCGAAGCCGCGCGCGGCGGCGGCCTGGGTGGTGAGGGCGAGCGACAGAGTTGCGATGAGCAGGTGTGTGAACATGGCGGGTTCCCTCAGCCCTTCACGAGCTTGGCGACCAGGTCCGGGCGCCACGTCAGCGCGTCGATCGCGGCATCGACGCTGGCGTCGGGCGCGGCGGCCAGCTGGGTCAGCACGTCGGCGTAGCGGGCGCGCAGGCGGGCGTCCTCGGCGATGCGCCAGTCCTGGCTGCCGGGCGCCGGCTCGGCCGGCAACTCGCGCGCGCCCATGAACGGCTCCTGGATCGCGGCGACCTCGCCCTGGGTGAGGCCCGAGCTCAGGATCCAGTCCATCACCGGTCCCTCGGTGACCTCACCGAGCTTGATGTAGTTGTCGGTGCGGGCGACGTCGCGCACCAGCCGCTTCGCGCCCGAGCGGAAGATCATGGTGGCGGCGGCGCACATGCGGCCGTCCTCGTCGATCCAGACGTTGAGGCGGTCCGAGGTGACGTAGTTGTGCGGATACGAGCCCCGGTTCGCGTAGGCGCGGAAGGCGCCGACGTTCTTGGCCCGGCGCGCCTTGAGCACCTTGCGGAGCTGGGCGCGGGCGGCGGCGCTGATGCGCGGTACCGCGGCCTCGTCGGCGCGGATCGCCTTCGACTCGGGGTGACCGGAGGAGCCGGGAGCCTGGGCGAAGCCGCGAGCGTCGGCGGTGGTGGCGGTGAGGGCGGTGGTGGACAGCGAGAGGGTGAGGGCGAGGGTGGCGAAGCGGCGAAACATGACGCGAGTCCTTTCGTGCACCGGAGGCCGGTGGCCGTGGAGCCGGAATCGGCTCGACACGTCCAGTCGGTGATGCGGGGTGCTGGGAGTTGAAACGCCGCCCTTTCGCGATCGGTCTACCGCCGCATCTAATTGGTTGTGCTCACGAATTTTCGAGATAGCCTCAGTTTTTCGAGGTGGCGTTGTCGCCACACTCACATGTCCACCGGCGATCGACAGGGAGAGCTTCCGGGCAACTACGTCCTCGACGTGGTGACGCTCGCCCGTCGCTGGAAGGTCCGCCCCGAGGTGCTGCTCGCGGGCACCGACCTCAGCGAGGAGTCGTTGCGGGTTCCTGGCGCGCGCGTGCCGCTGTCGACCTGTCTGCTGGTGGTGGAGCGCGCGCACGCGCTCACCGCCGAGCCGGCGCTGGCGCTCTATCTCGGCATGCAGATGAAGGTGTCGTCACACGGCTTCCTGGGGTTCGCGGCGATGACGGCGAGCACGGTGCGCGAGGCGCTGGCCTTCGCCGAGCGCTTCGCCGCAACCCGCACCTCGGTCCTCGGCGTCTCGACCGTCGTCGCGCACGACACCGCCGCCGTCGTGATCGAGGAACGCGGCGACCTCGGCGGGCTGCGCGAGTTCGCGATCCTGAGCCTGATCGTCGGGCTGTGGCAGATCGGCCAGACCTTGACCGGGCGCCCGCTCCACGGCGCCGCCGAGTGCAGCTTCCCCGCGCCCGCCTACCTGGGCCGGGTTCCCATCCCGACCGGCGACCTGCTGCGCTTCGACCGACCCGCGAACCGGCTGGTCTTCGCCGCCGAGATGCTCGACGTGCCGCTGTTGTCGGCGGATCCGGTCGCGGTGCAGCTGGCGCGCACGCAATGCGAGCGCGAGCTGGCCATGCTCGTCGACGCGGGCCTGCCCGGCCGGGTGCGCTCGGCGCTCGAAGCGCCCGACGGCCGCTTCTGCACGGTCGACGAGGTGGCGCGGACGGTTCACGTCTCGACCCGCACGCTCAAGCGCAAGCTGGCGGCGCTCGGGACCAGCTACTCGGCGATCCTCGACGAGACCCGCCGTCAGCGCGCCTTGCTCCTGCTCGAGGACCGCGGCCTGCCGCTGGCCGAGGTCGCCAGCCGCCTAGGCTACACCGAGCTGCCCAACTTCAGCCGCGCCTTTCGCAAGTGGACCGGCATCACCCCGGGGGCCTTCCGACGCCACGGCGGGTAGCGAGCCGCAGGCCAGCGTCCAACAATGGCGCGCCGAGATCCCGTACGCTCGGCGCATGCGCGACACGCTCTATCTGCTGCGTCCCGGCTTTCAGGATCACGGCACCTGGTACTGCCCCTACGCTGCGCAGGTGACGGGCTGCTCACGTACTACCCGGTGCTCCGCGAGACCGTCGACGTCGTCGAGCTCGAGTTCCCCAAGCCGCGCCAGCCGGTCGCCGACCTGCTCGGTCCCGAGCACCAGGCGCTGCCGTTGCTGGTGCTCGGCGACGACGCGCCGGCCTCGGTGCCCTGGGTCACGATCGACGTGGCGAATGGTCACCGCTTCGTGAACAAGACCCTCGAGATCATGCGCTACCTGGCGGCGACCCGCGGCTTGCCTGGACCGCACTGACCATGCGGCCGGCCTGCTCGCTGGCCGCCGTGGTGGCGCTGGCCGCCGGCTGCGCCGACGACGGCGTGTCGTGGCGCATCCCGTGCGGCGGCACCGGTCAGTACTCCGACGAGCCGGCGGTGAGCGAGACCTACCGCTTCGAGGGTGACGACGCCGGCCACGTCGTGCTCGACGAGAAGACCCGCGGCGACGTGGTCGAGCGCACCACGTCGCGGTATGCCGGCGAGGTCCGCGTCGAGCACACGTTCGACGACGGGACGGCGCAGTACCAGGAGACGACCACGGTCGCCGACGGCCGCAAGGCGGTCGTGACGCGCACCGGCACGCTCGCCGAGCACCGCTTCGTCGAGACCTGGCGCTGGCGTGACGGCCAACCCGCGGGCTGGGTCCTCGACTACGAGAACCAGCCCGATCGGGAAGGCATCTTCGGCACCGGCGACGGGAGCCTGATCGAGAACGTGTGTGCCCGCTCGGACACCGGCGAGCTGTCGGGCTGCAACTCCTTGCGCTACACCGGCCCCTACGCGCAGTGGACGGTGCAGGAGCGCGACGACAACAGCGATGGCATGCCGGAGGGCGTCGAGCTGCGCAGCTTCGATGATCATGGCCTCGAGCTGTCGTGGCAGCGTCGCTACGGCGGTCCCGACGGCCGCGAGACGCTGTTCCTCGAGATCCACACCGAGCGCGAGGACGACGGCTCACCGCTGCAACAGCGGTGGACCGTGCACCAGCCGGGGTACGAGCGCACGCATACGCTCGTCTACAGCTACACCTGCGAACCGCCGCCGTGAGCGTAGAATGGCGGCATGAAGCATCGGGTCGTGCTGGGAGCTGTGCTGGCGTATGTGCTGGTGCCCGCCGCGGCGATGGCGGAGGACTGGGTCGGGGTCGAGGTGGTGGCGTCGTCGACGGCCAAGGGCAAGGCCGACAAGTTCGCGGCGTGGCGCGCGCTCGATGGCAATCACGGCACCGCCTGGTGTGAAGGCAAGGCCGACGAGGGCGCCGGGGAGACCATCACCTTGCGGCTGTCGCGGCCGGTCGCGGTGTCGAAGATCAACCTCATGGTCGGCAAGCACGGGTCGGCGAAGATCTACCAGGCCAGCAACCGGGTCTCCAAGCTGGCCGCGGCCAGCGCCGAGAAGGCCGGCGAGCCGCTGCAGCAGTTCGCCAAGGCGGCGGCGCTGACCAGCGCCTACGACACCATGCTCAAGCTCGATCTGCGCAAGAGCCGCATGGTGACGACGCTCGAGATCGGCCTCGCCGGCGTCGAGCGGGGCGACGATCTGAAGGTCGACGAAACCTGCATCACCGAGCTCCAGATCGTGAACGAGCGCGCCGAGGTGGTGGAGCTCCTCTACGGTGTACCGCCCGAGGCGATGACCGCCTTGCCGGCCGCGGTGACCGCGCTGCGGGCAGCGGTGGCGAGCTGTGACGACAAGGCCCTGGCCAGGGTGGCGAAGTTCCCGGTCGTCCACAGCGTGGAAGCCGAGGAGGATTCGTACACGGCCAAGCTCAAGAACGCCAAGGCGCTGGCCAAGGCGTGCAAGGAGAACAGCTTCCCCAAGATCCCCGTCGAGGTCGACCAGGTCCTCGACCACCTGCGAGGCGGAGCGTCCGGGACCGGGGTCGGGCGCATCAGCCTCGAGGTCGGCACCGACGACGTGGTGCGCCTGGAGCTGCAGTGGCACAAGGGAACGTGGTTGCTGGTGTCGCTCGAAGGTCACTGAGCGCGGGCGCCGACGGCAGCGAACGCGCCGGCGGCTCGCTACGCCCGGTCGCGCTGCAGGTGGGCGAGCAGGGCTTGCAGCGCCTCGAGCGCGTGCTCCTTGGCTTCCTTCTCGGCCACCCGCTTGGCGCCCCGCTTCTTGACCGCCTTGGCGTGCGCCTCGAGCTCGGCCGCGATGGTCGGCTCGTCGATGGCCCGCAGCGCCTTGCACAGGATGACGGCGTCGCCCGCCTTCTCCCAGCTGGCGAGGTACTCGGCGAGCTGGGTGGTCACGGCCCGCAGGCCGCGCTCGCGCAGCTCGGGGTCGCCGAAGAACCGCAGCGCGGCACCGGCGGCAGCGTTGACGTAGGCGTTGCTGTCGCCGAGGGCGCGCTCGAGGATCGGCACGCCGCGGCGGTCGCGGGTCTTGCCGAGGGCGGTGAGCAGCGAAGCGCCGAGCGGTTGGCGCGACGCCAGGTCGATGAGCAGGTCCGCCTGGTCGGGCTGCACCGCGGCGGCCAGGATGGTCACCGCGTACATGCCCGGCCCGGCGTTGCCGGGTAGCTCGACCTCGATCATCCTGGCCGCGATCGGCGCCCAGCGGCGGTCGATCGGACGCTTGGCCTCCGCGGACTGCTTCAGCGCGAACAGGGTCTTGTCACGCTTGATGTCGCGGCGCTCCTCGGACCGAGCGTAGCTGCCCAGCAGGTCGTACACGATGTCCGGAGGTGCCTTCATGGTCAGGCCCTCGATCAGCTTCTGGAAGCGGTTCTGTTCGTCGAGGTCCGCGGCCGGCATGGCGAGCACCTCGACGAGCAGCGCCTGCACCGCGGGATCGTCGACGAAGGCGCCCATGGCGAGCAGCGCGCAGTGGAACACCACCTTGTTGGCCGCCTCCGCGGTCGGGTGGACCCGGCGGGCGATCTCGAGCATGGTCGGGATGGCGATCCGGTCGCCACGGTCACCCAGGACGTAGAGCGCGTGGCTGACCGCGATCGATCCCGGCTTCTCGCCGCGCTGGTCGTTGTCGAGCCAGCCGTGGAGCAACCCGGCGAGGTGCGCCGAGGTCTGCGGATCCGCATCGGCGACCAGCGCGTCCTTGGCAGGACGGGCCGGCTGGTACTCCTCGGCGATGAAGGCGGTGATGAGGTCGTCGAGATCCGACATGGCGCGACGATAGGCCGCGTCATCGTCGGTGACAAGGCACGGGCGGCGCCGACCCGACCGGTCAGCCGGTGCGCGCCGCGCGCGGTGGCGTGGCGGTGCCGCGGCTGATCAGCGGCACCAGCAACTCGCCGAGCCGATCGTGATCGAACAGGAAGCCGAGCACCTCGTCGCGGGTGGCGTTGCGGTTGCCGACCAGCACCTCGGCGGCGCTGGCGGCGTCGAGCAACAGCTCGGCCGCGACCAGGCGCATGGCGTCCGGCTCCTCGAGCCAGATCAGCGCGCCGCCGCGCTGGCCGAGCTCATCGAGCAGCTGGTGCGAGCGCTTGGCCGACTCCGGCAGCGGCGCGTCGCGCTCGCGCAGCAACACCGCGCAGTCGGCGGCGTGCTCGTCGACCAGGTCGCGGAGGCGGGCCAGCACGCGATGGGTCGAGCGCGGCTCGCTGGAGTGGACGTCGACCGCGAGTCGCCGCGGCCCGGCCGGGGTCTCGAGCGTGATGATCGCCGGCGGCCGCGGCCCGACCTTGGGCTTCTCGGGGCTGGTCACCAGCGCGACCTTGACGCCGGCGATCGTCACGCCGCGCTGCTTGGCGTGCTCGAGCACCGCGAGCACGCCGTGCCGCAACAGCTCTTCGCGGAACGCCGGGGTCGCCAGCTCGCGACGCTCGTCGGCGACGCGGCGGTAGCGATCGCGCGCCGCCCGCAGCGCGGCCAGCTCGTCGACCGGCGGCGGGGCCAGCCTGGCCGCGACCGGCGCCGCGGTGGGGGGCGCGTTCGCCGGATCACCGTCGACCTGGTCGCCGCCACCGCCCAGCTCGCTGATGCGGCCGGCGCGGCGCATCTCGCCCAGATGGGCGTCGATCTCGAGCAGCAGCCCGCGGATCGTCGGCCGGCGTTCCTCGACCAGGGTGCGCACCACCAGCTCCGGGAACGGCCAGGTCGGGTAGGGCGCGATCGCGCCGTGCGGCGTCCACACGGCGTCGAGCCGGCTGGCGACGATGGCCAGCGCCTCGGCGGCGGTGGGCTTGGACAGCGGCGGCAGGACGCGGATGCGATCGACGGCGGCCTGCGGCACGTCCCGGCGCAGCTCGATCCACTGCTGGGTCTGGCACATGAGCACGATGGCGACCGGCGCCTGCTGGTACAGCTCCATGAGCGCCGTGAACATGCGCGCCACGCCCTCGGCGCCGATCAACCCGGCGATCGACTCGAGCTGATCGAGGCACAGGACCATCGGCCGCTGCGATGACAGGCAGAGCGCGCGCACGACCTCGAACGCCCGCGCCTCGGTGTCGACGCCGTGCTCGAGCCCGAGCAGCGCCAGATCTTCCTCGGCCAGCTCGGCGGCGCGCAGCCAGTCGACGATCGCGCGCTCGGCTTCGCGATCCGTGATGCAACCCAGCACGCGGCCGAAGTCGGCCGGCAAGGTCGACAGCGGCAGCAGCCGCCGGCCGCGCTTGTAGAGCAAGGGCCCGAGGCCGGGGTCCTGTTGCGCCATCGAGCGGAACGCCATGGCGAAGCGGTCGCTGCCCAGCAACGCGTCGTCGATGCGCGCCACCACGTCGTCGTCGCCGTGGTCGTCGGCGTCGGCGCGCACCGCCACCGCGACCTGGCGCAACACCTCCCACAGCAGCCGCTCGAGCACGCCGGCCGCGGCCAGCCCTTGCACCGCGTAGCGGGCGAGATGCCCGAACGGCGAGGTGTCCTTCAGCGGCGGCACGTCGATGCAGACGTACTGGCCCTCGGCGCGCCGTCGCAGGTGGGCGAGCTGGTGGGTCTTGCCCATGCCCGGATCGCCGGTGACCAGCACCATCTGGGCCCGGCGTTCCTTGCCGACGATGGCGATGGCCTCGCCGATCGCGGTGCGCACCGAGGCGTGGACGGTGGCGACGTCGGGCGGTGGCGCGACTTCGAGGTCGAGCCGCACCACCGGATCGGCGAACGGGCTCGGAGCTTCGAGGAGCAGGCGGGCGAGATCCACGATCACCTCCGGGCCACGTAGTAGAGCAAGCCGCGCCCCGGCCGCTCGATGCCGGCGGCGCGATCCGCCACCTGCGTCGGTGCCTGGGCCACGGACAGATCGATCTTCCAGGCTCGCTCGAGGGCCTCGAGCGCAGCCGTGACCGTGGCGTCGTCGGCCGTGACCCCGGTGCGGCGCAGCTCGGCGCGGACGTCGGGGATGGGCACCAGGCCGCCGGCGCGGTGGCGGGCATCGAGCTCGCCGACCGCGGCGAGCACGGCGGTGCGGATGGCCTCGTCCCCGGCGCGGTTGCCGTTGCCGGCGCCGGCGCCCGGCCGGGGTGCGTCACCCGCCGGGGTTCGGCCTTCGAGCGTGGCCACGCGTTCGACCACGGCGGTGAGCGCCGCTTCGAGCGCCGCCAGCCGCTGGGCTGCGGTGGCCGGCTTCGTCGTGGCCGGCCTGGCGGCCTTCACCTTGGCGACCTTCGCCGCAGCGGTGGCCGCCGCGGTCGCCGCCGCCGTCGTCGCCAGCTGTGCAGCGCGGGCGGTCCCGGCCGCGGTCATCGCCACCAGCAGCGTGCGCCCGTCCTTGCGCGTCGCCACCAGGCCGGCGGCCTCGAGCGCTTGCGCCACCGCCGCCAGGCCACGGACCTTGCCCGCCGCGACCTCGACGCCGGGCGCGAGCTTGGTCAGGAACGACTCCGGCGATGCCCCCATCGATCGCACGATACGCCAGCGGTCTGCCAAGCGACACCCGTGGCGCCGCAGCGAGATCCGCTCGCCGCAGCGCTGTGACCGGGCGCCAGCGGCCCCAGGTACGACATCCGCCTTCACGTGTTAGTGTCCCCGGCCTATGTCTGACGTCGCTGCGGCCAAGCCCGCCAACGGGAACGGCAAGACGTTCTTCGGCCACCCCAAGGGGCTGCAGACGCTGTTCTTCACCGAGATGTGGGAGCGCTTCAGCTACTACGGCATGCGCGCGTTCCTGGTGGTCTACATCTCGACCAGCACCGCGCTCGGTGGCCGCGGCGAGAGCAAGGCGACCGCGGGCATCTACTACGCGCTCTACGGCTCGAGCATCTATCTGGCGAGCTTGCCGGGCGGCTGGATCGCAGACCGCTTCATCGGCCAGCGCATGGCGGTGCTGTTCGGCGGCATCATCATCATGATGGGCCACATCGCGCTGGCCATCCCCACCCACGCCTCGTTCATCCCGGGGCTGGCGCTGCTGGTGGTTGGCACCGGGTTGCTCAAGCCCAACGTATCCACCATCGTCGGCCAGCTCTACGCCAAGTCCGACGTTCGCCGCGACGCCGGCTACACCATCTACTACATGGGCATCAACATCGGCGCGCTGCTGGCGCCGATCATCTGCGGCCAGCTCCTCGCCGAGAGCCAGGACCTGCGCGCCCTGCTCAAGGACATGGGCATCAGCCCCAACGCGGCGTGGCATTTCGGCTTCGGCGCCGCCGCGGTCGGCATGGCGTTTGGCGTGGTGCAGTTCGTCCTCGGCTGGAAGCACCTCGGCGATGCCGGCAAGGCGCCGGCCAAGCGGATCGCGGGCGAGCACAAACCGATCCCACCCGCCGTGCTCGGGATCATCGCCGCCGGCGCCGCGATCATCGGGGCCTTCATCTCGTGGCGGTTCGACTGGTGGCACGCCGACTGGTGGCGGTTCTACAGCAATGCCATCGACAAGCAGTCGATCGCTGACTGTTTCGGCGTCGGTCTCGGCGTCATCTCGATCGCCGTGTTCGTGATCCTGCATGGCTTCGTCGCCCGCGACACCGACGAGAAGCGCCGGGTGCGAGCCATGATGGTCATGTTCCTGGGCTGCCTGTCGTTCTTCGGCCTGTTCGAGCAGGCCGGCTCGACCCTGTCGCTGTTCGCCGAGGACAAGGTCCATCGCGAGCTGCTCGGCTTCCACGTGACGCAGAGCTTCTACCAGATGCTCAACGCCCTGTTCGTGATCGCCCTGGCGCCGGTATTCGCGGCGCTGTGGATCGCGCTGGCGCGCAAGAACCGCGAGCCGACGTCGGTGACCAAGTTCTCGATCGGCATGGTCATCACCGCGCTGTCGTTCGTCACGCTCTTGCCGGCGCTGCTCGGCCCGATCGCCGACGGCGGCAAGGTCACCGGCTTTTACCTGTTCGGCTTCTACCTGGTTTCGACGCTGGCCGAGCTGTGCATCTCGCCGGTTGGCCTGTCGACCATGAACAAGCTGGCGCCGGATCGGCTGGCTGGCTTCGTCATGGGCATCTGGTTCCTGGCCACCGCGGTCGGCTACTACATCGCCGGCCGCGCCGAGGCCGAGGTCGGCTCGCTGGCCAAGCACTTCGACCTCCACCCCACCGCCGGGCTGTTCTACCTGCTCATCCTGTTCGCGTTGATCATCGCGCTGGTCCTGTACCTGCTGTCGGGACCGGTGAAGCGGATGCTGTCCACCGAGGCCGATCTTCCCAAGGCGACCGCGCGCCGCGGGCACTGAGCCGCAAGGTCACCGGCGCGAGGCGCGGAACAGGCGAGCTACCTCCACCACGAGCGTCGGCACGGCGACCGGCGCGATGGTCTCGCCGAGGTCGGCGACCGCGGCGGTGCGGTACCGCGCTCCGTCGGGATCGCGAAAGATCTCCACACGCTGAGCGAGGACGTCGATCAACCAGTACTCGATCACGCCAGCCTCGGCGTAGATCGATGCCTTGGCCCGATCCAGCTCGAGCGACGATCGCGCGACCTCGGCGACAAGACTGGCGGTCGTCGGGTGGCGCGCCGCCGCGTCCTCGAGCGGCTGCGGGCAGACCGCGAGATCCGGCTCGGGTTCCGAGCGCGCCAGCGTCAACGGGAGCTGACACCTCACCGCCCACTCATCGCCGAGCGCGCGGAAGATCTTCTGCAGCGCGGAGACCACGCGCGCGTGTTCCGACGAGTGCGGGCTCATGGCGACGATCACTCCCTCGAGCAGCTCGATGCGATCGCCCTCCGCGAGGAGGCCGCCGTCGATCATCCGATGATAGATGTCCACCGAGATCGGAAAGCGAGCCTCCACGGCCAGAGCGCCGACGTCGGTCATGATGGCCGAGCCTAGCGCGCCAACCGACGCCACGCGAGCGGGACCGGCCCGGGGCACCTGCGACCGAGCACGCGATCTGGCTCCGAGCGGGCTACTTGATCGCGACGGTGAAGGTCGCCGTCTGGCAGACGCCGTTCTCGCTGATCTGCAGGAACGACGCGCCTTCCTGCGCCGTCACGTCGTACGTGAGCGGCGACTTGGTCGAGCACGCCTCGGCGCTCAGGCCGCCGTCGCCGCCGTTCTCCTTGAGGAACCCGACCGAGATGCAGGCCTCCTCGGCCGTGGGCGAGGTGACCGTGACCTCGAGCTTGATGGCCTCGCCGGCCGGGATCGTGAGCTTGGCGTAGCCGCTGGTGTGGCACAGCGCGGCTGCCGAGATCGTGGCGCCGCGCTGGTAGACGACCGCGTCGGCCATGGTGTCACCGAGGCCGGTCTTCGCGGACTCGCCACCGCCGGCGGCGGCGGCGGGCGACTTCTTCATCATGCCGCAGCCGGCCACGGCGAACGAGAGGGCCAGGCCCGCGCAGAGGTTCGTGATCTTGTTCATGAGTGGCTGAGACGGTATCCGGCGGATGTGACAGCGGGCCGGGTCAGTGTCGCAGGACGTAGGTCGGGTCGCTCCCGGACGGCTCGCCGGGCGCGACGATATCGAGGCCGAAACGCTCGAGCTTGCCGACCAGCTCCTCCATCCAGGCCACGGCGTCGACCACGCCGGCCAGCTCGCCGATGGTGCGCGCGCTCAGGTGCTCGCGCTCGCCGAGCGCGTTGAGCACGGCGCGCTCGACGCTGGTGATCTGGAAGTCGGACGGCACGGTGCGATCGACGAGGCGGCCGAGCCGCGACGCTGCGGCCGGCCGCAAGCCGAGCCGGATGACCGCGTTCTGCGCGCCGGCGCCCGACGAATACCCGAGGGCGGTGCGGGCGCCGGGCACCGGCACATTGTTGGTGGTCCGCCGCTGACGGCGGTGATGCTGCTCGGTCGTCATCGGCATCGGCGTCTTGCGCAAGGACGGGTTCGATGGCGGCGTCACCGTCATGCCGCCATCCGAGCGGATGGGCCCCTGCGGGATGAACTCGGCGGCCGGCGCCGACGGCAGGTACGCCGCCGACTGGTGCTGCGGCACGGCGACCGCGTGCGCCGGCCCGACGACGGTGGCGACCTGCGGGTCGCCTGGATACATGGTCGCGGCGCCGGGCGTCGACGGTGCGTACGGCGATGACACCGGCGGGTACGAGTGGCCCGCCGCGGGCGCGGCGTGCTGCGACGCGGCGACCGCCGGATCCCAGGCGGCGCGCGGGATCGGCGCCCCCGGCTCGTCGCGTGGCGAGCCCGGCGCCCAGTTGTTGGTGCGCTTGCGCTCGAACGGTGACGACTCGTCGGCAAGGCGAGGCGCGTTGCCCTTGCTGCCGGCGAGCCGGTTGGCCGCCAGCTCGAGCTGGTCCTTGAGCTCCTGGGCCAGGCCGTCGACGGGCGGCTGGACGTGGAGGCCCCACTCGCCGTTGGGATCGACCCCGGCGGGGCCGATCGCGACCTCGTTGCCGTGCAGGACGATCGTCGGGCGAGTCTGGTCGGCGCTGTCGGCGTAGGCGCGCATGAGCACTCGCTGTTCCGCCCAGCGCTCGGCCACTACCATGATCGATCGGTAGCGGCTGGGCGGCGACGCGGGCGAGCGCAGCCATTCATCGACGATGCGGATGCGGGCCATCCCCGCCTGGGAGGATACACGAGGCGCGGTCCGCGTTGAACAGGCCCCACGTTTTGCGCCTGGGGCCCCGAACGGTTAGCTTCAGGGGGTGAAGGCTCCGCTCCGTCGAGTCCTGGTTGCCGTGGCCCTGGCCGCGCGAACCCCCGTGGCCGGGCTGGTCGTCGTTCCGCTGGTGGCGGGCCTGGCAGGCTGCAACGGGGGCAAGAAGGAGGCCAAGCCGCCCAAGGTCAAGAAGAAGGCCGTCGATGTGGCGGCGGTGCTGGCCGAGGCGCGCGCGGCGGGCAAGGCCGGCGACGTCGAGACCGCCCACGCCCGCTACGGCGAGGCCAGCAAGGCCAAGCCCGACGTCGCGGTCACCGACGAGCACGTCAAGTTCCTGCTCGCGCACGCCCTGCCCGACAAGGCGGTCGACGTGGCGCGGACCTGGTACGACGCCAACCCCGCCGACAGCCGCGGTGCGTTGATCTTCGCCAACGCGCTCATCGGTTCCGGCGACCTGGTGACGGCGATCGAGGTCGCCGGTGGCCTCATCGATCTCGACGACAAGAACGCGGCCGGCTTCGAGGCCCGTGGTCGCGCCCAGGTGATGGCGGGCAAGGTCGACGAAGGGATCGAGGACCTGCGCAAGGCGGTCGAGCTTGACCCCAAGAACGCCGGATTCCTCACCTCGCTCGGCTCCGGGCTCGAGCAGGCCAAGAAGCCTGACGAGGCGGCGCTGCAGCTGCGGGCGGCGATCGAGCTCGATCCGGAGAACGCGCGCGCGCTGCGCCTGCTCGGCGTCGTGCGACGGGCCCAGTTCGAGGTCCAGGAGTCGGTGTCGTGGTTGATGAAGGCCACCAAGGCCGACCCCACCGACGCCGAGGCGTGGTTCCAGCTCGCCGTCTCCCAGAACGACATGGGCGACAACCTCGAGGCCGAGACCAGCGTGCAGAAGGCGACCGCGCTGTCGCCGACGGTGTCACGCTACTGGTACGTCTACGGTGAGATGCTGCGCATCAACAAGAAGACCGAGGAGGCGATGGCCGCCTACCGCCAGGCGCTCGCCGCCACGCCGCCGCATCCCAAGGCTGCCGGCAAGCTCGCCAAGGTGCTGTACGAGAGCGGCAAGTCGGCCGAGGCCGAGGTGTTCCTGACCGAGCTGCTGCAGACCGACCGCAACAACGCCGACCTCTACTTCAACCTCGGCTTCGCCTATGCGGCACAGAAGAAGTACAAGCTCGCCGTCGACGCGCTCGAGAAGTACCTCACGCTGGCGTCGAAGGACGACGGCCTGCGCAAGACCGCCGAGGCCGAGATCAAGGTGCTCAGGAAGAAGCTGAAGTAGCGCGGGTTAGCTACGGAACGTTCGAGGCGCGATCGACGCGGAGCAGGCCGACGATCGAGCGCACCTCGTGATCTCGGGGATGATGAGCGTCTCGGTAGCACCGGTGTCGACCGTGAGCTCCACCTGTCGAAAGCGACCTTGCGTTCCCCAGATCGTGCCGCGACGATGATCAGCTCGCCGCTGGGATCGAAGCGGGTGACGATCACGGCAAGGAGAGGCGCGGCAGTGGACCTCGCTTGGGTCCCGTGAAGAAGCAGCCGAAACCCTGGTAACGCGAAGTCACACATTGCGCCTCGGCCAGCGCGGCGGCGCGGCGGACATCGTGGCCGACGACCGAGCGGAAGTCGAAGTTGTGATTGTCGACCCAGTCAGTGTCGACGAGGACGACCCACTGGTCGGGGTAGCGCTCGCAGATCGCTTGCCACGTCGCCACCAGCTCGCCTACGGGTGCGATTTCTTGCGCTTGCATCATCGTCCGACGATCAGCAGAGGTGATCGCCGTGTCAAGTCTTCGACTCGGCCCGGGCTGATTGTTCCAGCGCCGGACCGGTCTGGCGCGTGGCGGTGGCTTGTGGTTCGGCGCCGCGGCGCCATGATGGAGCGTCGATGATGAAACGACGCGACGCGCTGCGCGTGCTCGCCGGGCTGCCGGTGATCGCGGCGGCGTGCCGCCAGGAGCCCACCATGACCGCCCCGACCACGACGATGCCGGTGATCTTCCTCGCCCATGGCGCGCCCATGCTGCTCGACGACGCCGGCTGGGTCGCCGAGCTGGCGGCCTGGGCGCGCGCGCTACCGACGCCGCGCGCGATCCTGATGGTGTCGGCGCACTGGGACCAGCGCCCGCTGCGCATCGGCGCCACCACGCCGCAGCCGCTGGTCTACGACTTCACCGGCTTCCCGGACAAGTACTACCGCCTGCGGTACGCGTCGCCGGGGGCGCCCGAGCTGGCCGGGCGCGTCGAGGCGCTGCTGCGCGCCGGCGGGCGGTCGTTCGAGCGCTCGCCGCGCGGCCTCGATCACGGCGCCTACGTGCCGCTGCTGGCGATGTACCCGGCGGCCGACGTGCCGGTGCTGCAGATCTCGATGCCGGGGCTCGACGCCGCGGACCTGTTCGCGCTGGGACGCCAGCTCGCGCCGCTGCGCCACGACGGCGTGCTGATCGTCGGCAGCGGCTTCCTGACCCACAACATGCGTGAAGGGTTCCAGGGCGATCGCCCGGCGGGCTGGGCGATCGAGTTCGACGCCTGGGCCGCCGACGCGCTCGGTCGCCGCGATGCCGACGCGCTGATCGACTTCCAGCGCGTGGCGCCGGCAGCCACGCGTGCGCTACCGACCTGGGAGCACTACGCGCCGGTGCTGGTCGCGGCCGGCGCCGCCGCCGACGATGCCGCCGCCGTGGCCAGCTTTCCGATCGAAGGCTGGTGGAGCCTGGCGCCGTCGTTCAGCAAGCGCTCGGTGCAGTTCGGCTGAGCGGCCGGCGTGCTGGCACGGCGCCGTCAGGTCAGGACACGACGCCGTAGACGTTGCGCGACTGGCGCTGCATCTCGATGCCGTCGCGGATCTGCTCGAAGAGCTGGCGCGACGCGGGCAGGCCGGTGATCTCGACGTGTGGGGTCGTGACGTCGGCGGTGAAGATCTCGATATGCGCGATGCCGAGGATCCGATCGAGCAGGTTCTGCTTGTAGCGGACGTCGCGGCAGCGCCACAGCTCGAGCACGTCGATCTTCTTGGACAGGATGCCGCGCTCGGTCTCGATGTTGCTGCTGGTGACGCGGAACTTGATCGACTTGCGATAGAAGTACAGGCCGGCGAAGTAGATCGCGGACATCCCCAGGCAGATGCCGACGACCAGGACCTTGGTGCTGGTCGTCTTGCTGAACAACCCCGACAGCCAGTAGACGACCAGGGTGCCCAGCGGGGTGGCCAGCACGCCCAGGAAGTAGTGGCCGAAGTACGCCCGCCACGACGGGGCGCCATCGTAGAGCAGCTTGCGCTCGGTCCGGCCGTCGGGGGCGTGGGGGGCGGCGAACGGCCCCGCGCCCTTGGCCGGCGCGGGCGCCTCGACCGGCGCCGCGGCGGTGGGGACCGCCGCGGCCTTGGCGGGCGTCGCCCCAGGGGCGGCGCTCACGAACGAGCTGCAGTGGCGACACTTGATGGCGTCGTCCTGGATCTCTTCGGCGCAAAAAGGGCATTTCTTCATCGCCGCCCCATCCTATCGCGTTCCGACGCTCACATGCGGTAGCCGAGACCGACCGTGAACTCGAGGCGGGTCAACGAGCTGATCTCGTCCTTCATGCCCTCCTTGCTGGGGCTGAAGGAGAACGCGATCGGCGTCACCGCGGCGGCGAGGTTCTTGGTCACCGCGTACTCGCCGGAAAGGCCGAAACGCACCAGCGGCATCGACAGCGCCCCGGTGGTGGGCGCGCCGCCGACGGTGAACGGGTTGCCCAGATCGAGGCCGCCCAGGAACATCAGGCCGCCGCCGGCGTCACCGCGCACCGAGATCTTCGGTGCGACCTCGAAGGTCGCGCCGACGTTGGCGAACAGCCCGGTCATCGACGCCGAGCCGTCCATGGCGCCGCTCGACCACGGCACCGGTGTGAAGCCGAAACCGAGGCCAGCGTCGAGGACCAGCTTGTCGCTGATCGCGATCGGGTAACCGGCGGTGAGCAGGAGCGCGACCTGGACCGGCACCTTGAGGTCACCGGCGCCAACCTTGGCGCCGCCGAAGCTGGCGTGGACCGCGAGCAGCTTGGGCTGCCCGGTGGTCTCGACGATCCCGTCGTCCTCGCCATCGTCGCCTTCACCCTCGCCTTCGCCGCTGCCGTTGCCGTCGGCCACCCGGCCGTCTCCGGTGCCGGTGGTGCCGGTGCCGGTGGTGCCGGTGCCGGTGGTGCCGGTGCCGGTGGTGCCGGTACCGGTGGTGCCGGTGCCGGTGCCGGTGCCGGTGGTGCCGGTGCCGGTGGTGCCGGTGCCGGTGGTGCCGGTGCCGGTGGTGCCGGTGCCATCGATGCCGTCGGGGCGCTCGGTGCCATCGGGCGGACGGTCGCGGATGGCGTCCTGATTCTTGACGCACCCCTCGAGAACCTTGATGTGGCCTTCGACCTCGGTCTTGGTGGCGGCCGGGGCGTCCTTCTTCACCGACAGGAATCGCTTGTAGAAGAACAGCGATTGCTTGCAGTCGTCGAGTTGACGGTACGACTGCGCGATGTTGAACAGGAACGCCCCATCGGGCAGCTCCTCGTACGCCTTCTTGAAGTTCTCGACGGCCTTCTGGAAGTCGCCCAGGTCGTACTTCTTGCGGCCTTCGAGGTAGTAGTACTTCGCGCGCTCGCGGGGCTCGCTGCTGGTCGGCTGTGCGAGCGCGGGTGCGACGGTCGTGACCGGTACGAGCACGACCGCAGCCGCGAACATCGCGGCCCTCACAAACGTCGCTTGGTTCATGGCCATGGGATTTCTCATTTGAACGGATCCATCACGTCGTCGCCGGTCCCGGTGTTGCCCGCCGAGCCGGTGCCCTTACCGCTGCCCTTGCCGCTGCCCCGGCCGCTACCACCGCCACCACCGCCGCCGCCCTTCTTCTTGAGCGCCACTTCCAGATCGACGTTGCCCGAGATCTTCACCTTGCGCTCCTCGGCGACATAGCCCGGAAGCTCGATATCGATCTGGACCTCGGAGTCAGCGGCCGACACCTGGAACTGCAGCGGGGTCTTGCCTCGCGGGCGGGTCTCGTCGCCGAAGGTGACGAACGCGCCCTTGGGGTTCGAGGTCACCGAGATGGTGACGTCGCCGGTGACCGCGCTGCCGGATCCTGCGCCGGTATTCGAACCCGAGGCGGTGCCGGAGCCGGTGTCGGAACCCGAGGCGGTGCCGGAGCCGGTGTCGGAACCCGAGGCGGTGCCGGAGCCGGTGTCGGAACCCGAGGCGGTGCCGGAGCCAGTGTCGGAACCCGATCCCGTCTCCGAGCCCGACGCCGTACCAGATCCGGTCTCCGAGCCCGACGCCGTGTCCGATCCCGATCCCGAGGCCGCAGCGGAACCCGTCGACCCTGAGGCTGAGGCTGAGGCGACCTCGCTGCCGCTGGCCACGCCGCCGGCGTTGGTCTTGTCGCCGCCGCCGCCACCCATGAGCATGACCGCGGCGACGCCCGCCGCCACCGCGGCGACGCCGAGGCCGATGAACAACCCCTTCTTGCTGCCGCCGGCGCCAGCGACCTGGCCGGCGCTGGCGCCCAGGGTCGTCGGCGTGGTCATCGTGCCTGGAAGCGGCGTGAGCCGCGAGATCGGCGATGGCGTGAGCCGCGACACCGGAGCGATCGGCTCGTTGGTCGGCGTGATCGGCGTGATCAGGAAGTGGGCGATGCCACCGTGCGCCTCGACGTACCCGACCGGATCGAGCAGCGCCTTCGACATCTCGTCCATGGTCGGAAAGCGCATCTCGGGGCGCTTCTCGAGGGCCTTGAGGATGACCTGCTCGACGTGGGGCGGCAGCATGCCGCGGATCGTCGACGGCGCCGCCGGTGCCTGGGTCAGATGCTGGACCAGGACCTCGCCGTAGCCCTCGCCGTAGAACGGCACCCGGCCGGTGATCATCTCGTAGAGCACGATGCCGAGCGAGTACACGTCGGCGCGGTGGTCGACGTTGCCGCGTCCTTCGCACTGCTCGGGTGACATGTAGGCCGGCGTGCCCATCACCAGACCGGTGCGGGTGCGGCTCGAGCCCGGCTGGTCGCCGGTGAGCTTGGCGATCCCGAAGTCGAGGAGCTTGACGAAGTCCTTCTCGCGGCCGCGCTGGATCAGGATGATGTTGTCGGGCTTGAGGTCGCGGTGGACGATGTTGCACTTGTGCGACGCGCTCAGGGCGTCGGCGACCTGGAGGCAGATGTTGAGCGCGCGCTCGGGCGACAGCGGCGACTCGCGCTGGATGAGGGCGGTCAGCGTGCTACCGGGCAGGAACTCCATGATGAAGTAGACGAGGCCCTCGCCCGAGGGCCCGGTCGTGAGCACGCCGTAGTCGACGATGTCGACGATGTTCGGGTGGCCGATGTCGTTGACGGCCTTGGCTTCGTTGAAGAAGCGGGTGACGACGTCGGTGTTGGACGCGAACTCGGCGTGCAAGATCTTGAGCGCGACCTTCTTGCCGATGTGGGGGTGCTCGGCCATGTAGACCGAGCCCATGCCACCCTCGCCGAGCTTGTGACGAACCTGGTAGTTGCCGATCGTCTGGCCGATGATCGGGTCAACAGGGGCGCCGTGATTGTGCGGATCCATTCGTACCTCCCGCGGTCGTTGATTCTATCGCATGTCCGCGCGTTTGGGCTGTGTCTTGGACCGCCATCCCCACCCAGTCTTGGATCGAATCACCTGGACGTGCCCGCGGATTCTTGGCCCCGTCGAGGGCCGGCTGGTAGGCTGTAGATCGATGCACGTCGGACGATTCGTGACACTCGGAGTCGCGCTTTTACTGGTGACGGGTGGCAGCGGCCCGGCCAGCGCCGACAAGGCACCGGAATCAGCGGGATTGCCGGACATCCGCTCCCGCGCCGCGGTGGTGCTGGACGGGCGGACGGGTGCCGAGGTGTACGCCAAGCAGGCCGACGAGGTGCGCGCCATCGCCTCGACGACGAAGATCTTCGTGGCGATGGCGGTGCGTCGCAAGGGCATCGAGCTGGAGGGCTGGACCGAGATCAACCGCGACGACGTCAAGGCGGCCGTCGGCGGTAGCCGGACCCGTCTCGATGTCGGCCAGTCGTTCCGTAACATCGACCTCCTGCGCGCGATGTTGATGGCCTCCGACAATCGGGCGCCGACGTCGCTGGGCCGGGCGGCCGGCCTCGACGCCACGCAGCTGGTCGCCGAGATGAACGCGGTCGCCAAGCAGCTCGGGTTGAAGAAGACCCGCTTCACCGACACCTCGGGGCTGCGCGGCAACGTCTCGACCGCGCGCGAGATGGCGCTCGCCCTGCGCGCCGCGTTGGCGGATCCGGTGCTGGCGGAGATCATGGCGAGCACGACGGTCGAGGTGAAGTCGAAGAGCGGCTACGCCAGGATCCGCTACAACTCCACCAACGTCCCGATGATCGTCGGCGCCTTTCGCGTGACCGGCGGCAAGACCGGCTACACCCACGCGGCCGGATACTGCTTCATCACCGGCGCGACGATCGACGATCGCGGCTACGTGTTCGTGTTCCTCGGCGCCGATGGCAAGCTGACCCGGTTCGCCGACTTCAACCGCGCCGCGGCGTGGATCGACGCCGGTGCGCCAGGCGCCAAGGTGGCGCCGCGGCAAGGGCGTCGCGGCAAGGGCGCGATCGTCGCGTCGTCCGAGCCAGTCCGCGTGCGGGCCACGGGCAAGGCGCGGCGCTGACCGGAGATCGACGCGGGCCTGGTGATAGGCTTGCGCCGTGCTGGGTCGTCGTGAGTTCTTGCGTGCGCTCGGTGCCGGCGCGGCGACGGCGGCGCTGGCGCCGCTCGGCTGCGGCCCCGGCGGTCGCCGCGGCCTGGTGATCGCCGAGGCCAACCCCGACCAGCTCCGCCAGGCGCTGCGCGACGCCGTGATCACGCTCGGCGGACGCCTGGATCAGCCGCGGGCGTGGCTGCTGACGCGACGGCGGGTCCGGGTCCTGGTCGACGTCGCCGTCGCCGAGGTGGTCGAGGAGCGGTCCACGGTCGGCGTGCTGTCGGCTCGCGACGGCGACGGCCGCCGCATCGAGCGCTGCTTCGACGAGGTCACCGCGCCGCGCGTGGCCGCGCTGGCGGCGGCGATGGCGGCGACCGGCGGCCGGCGTCGCGAGGTCGGGTCGGCGATCCCGCCGCCCGTCGATCACGGTGGGCCGGTCGAGGTCGATCCGGCGCGGCTCGCGCACGCCGACTGGCTGGCGCGGGCGCGCGACATCGCCCGCCGCAGCGAGCGCGCGGCGTCGAGCCGGATCGTCTACCGGGCGGCCTGGCTGGCCAGCGATGACGATCGAGTGTGGGCGGTGGGCGAGGACGGCGATCGGCACCAGCGCCTGGTCCGCAGCCGGTTTGGAGCCACCTTCGTCGCCTGGCACGGCAGCACGCCGCAGTTCGGCGAGGCCGAGATCGCCGGTGGCTTCGGTCCCGCCGTGGTCAGGCTCGACGACGAGGCGATCGCGCGCGCCGCCGCCGAGGCGCTGGCGCTGTTCACGCCGTCGGCGCCCCCGATCGGACGCCACGTGGTGCTCCTGGATCCGGGCGTGGTGGCGGCGCTGGTCGCCGCCCACGTGAGCGCGCCCCGGCTCGCCGCGCCATCCCGCCCCGGGGTGACGATCGTCGACGATCCGACGGCCGGCGGCTACGCCGGGTACTGGTTCGACGACGACGGTGCGCCGGCGCGAGCGACCCCGTTGTTCGGCGGCGGCGCCGGTGTCGGCGCCACCCTGGGGGTCGGACACGCGCGCCGTCAGGCTCCGACGTGGCGGCTGGCGCCGGTTCCGGCGCAGCTGGTGGTCGCCGCGGGTGCCGCCACCGCGGCCGAGCTCGAGGCTGGCATCAACGACGGCCTCGTGATCGAGGGTGTCCGCGACGTCCACATCGACGACGCCGGCGTGGTGGTGGTGCGGGTGACGCGCGGCCGTCAGCTCGCCGCCGGGGTGCGCACCGGGCGCCAGTGGGGCGACCTCGAGGTGCGCGGCGGCGCCGCCGACCTGTTCTCCGACGCGATCGGCGTCAGCCAGGAGCGGCGCGAGGTCGCGGTCGCGAGCGCCGGCTCGCCGCAGTCGGTGTCCGCGCCGTGGCTGCTGACCCGGGCGCGCGTTGGCCAGGCGCGGGGCGCGTCATGAGCCTCGAGTCCCTGGTGCGCGCGCTGACCGAGGAGCGCCGGCTCGCCGACTGGAGCGCGCGCGGCGTCTACGCTCGCGCTGCCTGGCTCGCGCGCGGAACCGAGATCGCGAGCGGAGCGCGGACGGCGATCGAGCTCTCGGCCCGGGTCCACCGCGATACACCGGCGGGCCGCGGCTCGGCGACCTTCATGCTCGGCGTCACCGACTCCGCCGACGATGCGCTCGACGCCGCGCTCATGCGCGCCAGCGCGGCCGTGGGCCCGGCGTGGCGGTCGCCGCCGCCGGCGGCACCCGCGCGCGTCAGCCTCGCCGATCCAGCGCTCGACCCCGCTCAGCTGGCGCAGGTCCCGATCGCGATCGCCGACCAGGTCGCGGCGGCGGCGCGCGCGGCGGGCGCCGAGCTGCTCGACATCGTCGTCGAGGTCGAGGTCGAGGCGATCGCGATCGTCACCCGCCAGGGCCTCGACGCCCGCTGGCCCGCGACCCGCTACGTCGTCGATGCTCGCCTGCGTCGCGACGGCGCGGTCGCGCGCGTGCGTCGCACCGCCCGGCGCCGCGACGAGCTGGGGCTCGGCGTCGCGGTCGCGGACGCGGTCGATGCTGCCCTGCGGCGGGCGCGGGCGCTGGCGACGCCCGCCGGTCGCATTCCGGTGGTGGTGCGGAGCGCGGCACTCCTGCACGGCGGTCGCGGCCTGTTCGAGGCACTCGTGACCCAGGCCAACCCGGCGTTCGAGCGCCAGGGGCTGGTCCGCTACCGACCCGGGCAGCGGATCGCGGCGGCCGCGACCGGCGCCGAGCCGCTCACCGTCACCAGCGACGGCACGCTGCCGTTCGGGCTGCGCTCGGCGCCGCTCGACGAGCGGGGCGCCGCGGTGCGCCGCTTCGAGCTGGTCAGCCGCGGCGTCGCTCGCTCGCTGGCGCTCGACGGGCGCGAGGCCGCGCTGCGCGGCGAATCACCCAACGGCGGCGTTCGTGGCCTGGTGGTGGAGGCTGGCACCGAGGGCGAGGCCGCGCTGCTCGCCAGCGGGCCGCTGCTGGTGGTCGAAGCCTGGGACTGGCTCGAGCTGGCACCGGTGACCGGTCACTTCCGCGCCTCGATCGCCCTCGGTCACCTCGTCGATCGCGGCGCCCGCCACGACGTCACCGGCGGCGTGGTGCGCGGCGACGCCCTCACCGCGCTCGCGCTGGCGCACCGCAGCCGCGAGATGGTGACGACGCCCGAGTACCAAGGACCCGCCACCTGGCACCTGGGAGAGATGACCGTCGACTGATAGAGAGACTGATAAAGAGGCTGGTACGGAGACTGGTACGGAGACTGGTACGGAGACTGGTACGGAGACTGGTACGGAGACCGGTACGGAGACTGGTACGGAGACTGGTACGGAGACTGGTACGGAGACTGGTACGGAGACCGGTACGGAGACCGGTACCGGTACCGGTACCGGTACCCGCGGTCCGATACCGATACCGATTCCGATACGGATACCGATTCCGATACGGACACCGACGCCGACGCCGACGCCGACGCCGACGCCGACGCCGACGCCGACGCCGACGCCGACGCCGACGCCGACGCCGACGCCGACGCCGACGCCGAAACCGACGCCGAAACCGAACCCCCGGCTCTTCCGGCTCGGTGGCCCGAAGTCCGGCGCGCGGACGTTGTTCGATGCGGTCGCGCTGCGCCTGCGGCCGATCGCATGATCGGAATCCGTATCGAGTCGGAATCGGAATCGGCGTCGGTTTCGGCGTCGGTTTCGGCGTCGGTTTCGGCGTCGGTTTCGGCGTCGGTTTCGGCGTCGGTTTCGGCGTCGGTTTCGG
>CANKMW010000059.1 GCA_947483555.1 Myxococcales bacterium | reverse complement strand
GCCCACTGACCTGCGACGGCACCGGCCTTGAGGACCTGACCGTTGGCGCACGTGGTGAGCAGGCCGATCGTGGTGCCGACGACGCTGGCACCGCCACCGCCCAATGCCGTGTATGTCGTCGTGGTGTCGGTATCGGCCGCGCAGGCCCAGGTGCCAGCGACTGCGCCGGCCTTGAGGACCTGACCGTTGGCGCATGTGGTCAGCAGGCCGATGGTGGTTCCGGCGACGTTGACGCCGCCGTTGGCCACCGCGGTGTACGTCGTCGTCGTGTCGGTGTCGTTGCCGCATGCCCAGGTGCCTGCGGCGCCAGCCTTGAGGACCTGGCCATTGGTACACGCCGAGGTTAGCCCGAATGCGGTTCCGGTCAGCGACACGCCCGAGCTCGCCGCCGCAGTGTACGTCGTATCGGTGTCGGCCTCGCAGGTGACGGTGCCGGTCGTGCTGATCGTCGCGATCGACGCGTTGGGGCCGCACACGCCGGTGATGCGAGCCTGCAGCGTGGACGTAGTGTCCGCGCCGAGAGTGACCGTGTTGCCGGAGCGATTGGCGGAGATGCCGCCGCCGCCGTTCACCGCAGTGACCACGTCAGCCGGCGCGATCGTGCCGAGCAGGTCGGCGCTGTTCGCGACCTCGGAGCGGATGGCGTAGGGAACCGACTGGAGCACCAATCGCGGCGACAGGACCTCGCCGCTCACGTTGATCTCGAGGAACAGCGGGCTGTTCAGCAGGATGCCCTCGTCGAGGGTCGTCAGGGCGCCGAGGTCCACGTAGACCAGACCGGCGTTGGCCTGGATGCCGGGCCGGGTCTCGGTCCACATGACCGTGCCGTTGGTGGCCTGGTTGAACAGCGAGAACGTGAGCGTCACGGAGCCGGTCACCGGCCCGTTGGTGGTGCTCAGACGTCCCGTGAACGAGACGGTGGCTGGGACCGCCTGGGCCTCCGCGAACATGCAGAGGAGAGCGAGCCCGAAGAATGTGCTGATGATGCGCTTCATCTGGTTTGTCTCCTGATCGCGATCAAGGCTTGATGGGCGTGTTCGCTTCGAGGCGATACGTGCTGCCCTGGATCTGTTGCTGACCGATGGGGTGGCCGAGCTGGACGTCCATCGTGAACGTCGCCCCGGTGACGCGGCCGGCGGCCGCCCCGAGGTCCTGGCCGGCGGGCGGCGATGGTGCATCGGGCGACGCATCGACGGCCGAGTCGATGCCGGCGTCGATGATCGGCGTGTCGGCGTCGATCGCCTGTGCGTCAATGCCAGGCGGCGCGTCCGGATTCTGTCTGACGTTGCCGCACGCCGCGAGCGCGGCGATCGACAACATGCACGCGAGGGTGGTGCGTCTCATGGTCCCCCCAAGGACGGTCCGAGAATACGGCGAGGCCCGACGCCGGCGCAAGGTGCGAGAACCCCGGGTGTGACGGGTGTCCACTCCCGGCCGGTGTCGCTGCAACACTTCGTCATCCAGCCTCCCTGCCTCCAGCAACAGAGAGGGCCCAGCCTGGATGTGACGCCAAAGGAGGCACACATGTTCGGAATTCTGATCGGAGCCGCGGCCGTCGCCGGGCTCGTCATCGCGAAGCACCACCGTCACCGTCACCACCGTCACGCCATGGCAGGGTGTGGCGATCCCTGGCACGGTGGGTGGCACGACGGCGCAGAAACAGGCAGGGGGTGGCATGGGCCGGGCCATTCTCACGGCCGCCATGGCCGGGGCGGCGCCTGGCGGTTCTGGGGGCGACGCGCCATGGAGCACCGGCTGCTCCAGGAGCTGGATTGCACCCCGGCTCAGGAACGGCTCGTCCGCGAGGAGCTGCGCGGGTTGGTCGATCAGCTCCGCAGCATGCGCGGCGAGCGCGACGCGACCCGCGATGACCTCGCCCGCGCCATCGCCGGGCCGGAGCTCGACCGCGCGGCGCTGATGGCGATGTTCACCCGCCACGATCAGCGGCTGGTCGAGCTGCGCGCCGGCCTCAGCGCGGCGCTCGAGCGCGTGCACGCTGCGCTCGATGACCGGCAGCGTGCGCGGCTGATCGAGCTGGTGCGCGGCGGGCCCGGCGGGCGCGGCGGCCGAGGCGGCGGAGCCGGCGAGGGGCCGTACCGGTAGCCGATGGCTGCGGCAGCCCGGCCGCGGGGCGCCGCAATCCGACGGCGGGCCGGCCACGGTGGCACGAGATCCGGACGTGACGTCCGGAACCCGGACATGGCGTACGTCCGGACGCGGACTTGCGCGAGGCACGACGGTTGCTGTGGGTCCGTTTCGTGCCGCCGATCGAAAAGTTGACACCCCGCCGCCGGAGTCCACACGCTGGTCGAATGGCTACCCGCAATCGAGCGCAGCTCCCGGCCGCGATCTCCGAGCCGATCACGTGGCAGACGATCTGCGAGCGCTATCCGGACGAGTGGGTGTGCCTTGCCGAGATCGACTGGGTCAACGACACGGACTTCTCATTCGGCACCGCGCGTGTCATCGGACACGGCAAGGCGCGCAGGGAGTCGTTCGAGCAGGCGCGGCCATGGCGGGATCGATACCCGTCGATCGGTCACTTCTTCACCGGCCCGATCCGCGTTCCTCTGCCCCATCACGTCTTGCCGTGAAGGTCACTCGCTTCGATCCGGCGCGCGACCTGATCTACGTCGCCGTCCAGATCTGGGGGCCTCGCACCGACGCGAGACTGACGTTCGCGCTGGATACCGGCTCCACCGAGACCTTGGTCGTGCCGGACGTGCTCGACGACGTCGGCTACAGTGCGCGAGACGGCGAGCAGATCACCGTGATTCGATCGGCGATCGGCGACGAGCGCGGCTACATGATCCGCGTCGAACGGTTCGCAGCCCTCGGCTTCAGCGCGGCGGGATGCCGGATCCATGCCCACGATCTGCCCGACGGCTACGGGATCGATGGCGTCCTTGGGCTGAGTTTTCTCAGGCAGTTCAACTACGAGATCCGCTCCACGGAAGGTCGTATCGTCGTCGATCGTGCGGAGTCTTGACGGCTGCTCAGCCGGCCACGGTGGCCCGGCCGCCGGGCCCGCAACACTTCTTCACGGCCGGCCCGCGGCGCCGCAACACGACGGCCGCACGATGGTGGGTGAGGACGACGAGATGACGATGCGGGCCCACGGTACGATGGCGGGCGCGGTGTCCATCCGGATCTTGCTCATCGACGACGACCTGCGGCTCGGCGAGCTGTTGCGCGGCTACCTCGGGCCGCAGGGTGTCGCGCTCGAGCAGGCGGCGAGCGGCGAGGCCGGGCTGGCGGCGGTCGGCGGTGGCTTCGACGCCGTGCTGCTCGACGTGATGATGCCCGGCATCGACGGGCTCGAGACGTTGCGCCGGCTGCGGGTCCGGCACGCGGTGCCGGTGATCATGCTGACCGCGCGCGGCGACGAGGCCGATCGCGTGGTCGGGCTCGAGCTGGGCGCCGACGACTACGTCGCCAAGCCGTTCTCGCCGCGCGAGCTGCTGGCGCGGGTGCGCGCGGTGCTGCGCCGCACCCACCCAGCGTCGGCGGCCGAGCGGGTGTCCGCCGCCGGGATCGAGGTCGACGTCGGCGCCCGCCAGGCGTGGGTCGACGGCCGCGCGGTCGAGCTGACCGGGCTCGAGCTGGACGTGCTGGCGGCGCTGGTGCGGCGCGCCGGACGCGTGGTGCCGCGCGCCGCGCTGCTCGAGCTGGCCGGGCGCGACGACACCGTGGTCAGCGAGCGCGCCGTCGACGTCCACATCTCGCGGCTGCGCAAGAAGCTCGGCGACGACGACGGCGCGCGCATCAAGACGGTGCGCGGCGTCGGGTACGTGCTGGCCAAGGACCCAGGGTGATGGGCCGGTCGCGCGAGCGGGCGGGTGAACCGGCGAGCGGTGACCGGCACGGCCAGCGCGAGCGCCAGCGCCACCATCATCATCACGGTCCGCCGTGGCGGCACCACGGCTGGCACGGGGTCGCCGAGTGGCGGCTGCACTGGAAGCTGCGGCGGCGGCTGTTCCTGTGGTTCGGCGTCACGCTCGGCCTGGGCGTCGGCGCCGGGCACCTCGCGCACACGATGAGCGGCGGCAAATGGTGGGCGTACGCGGCCACGCTGGCCGTGCTTTGGATGGCCTCGGGCGCCATCGCGTTTCGGCTGACCCGGCCGCTGCTGGTCGTGGTCGACGCGGCCAGGAAGATCGGCGCCGGCGATCTGTCGACGCGCATCCCGGTGCGGCACCAGCGCGGCGAGCTGGTGCTGCTCGCCGAGGCGATCAACGACATGGCGGCGCGCCTCGAGAAGCAGCTCGCCGATCAGCGCGCGCTGCTGGCGGCGGTGTCGCACGAGCTGCGCACGCCGCTCGGCCACGTCCGGGTGCTGCTCGAGACCGCGCGCGACGCGCCCGGTGGACCGTCGCTGGCGCTGATCGATGAGCTCGAGCGCGAGGTGCTGGACGTGGACCGCCTGGTCGATCGGTTGCTGGCCAGCTCGCGGCTCGACTTCGCGACCATCGACCGGCGGGTGGCGGACGTCGGCGCGCTGGCGGTCGGCGCGGTCGAGCGGGCCGGCGTGGCGCCGGAGCGGCTGGCGGTCGAGGGCGACTGCGCGGCGGCGGTCGATCCGACGCTGGTGCGGCGCGCGCTCGCCAACCTGCTCGAGAACGCGCAGGCGCACGGCGGCGGCGCGGTCGCCGTTCGCGTCGAGCGGCGCGGCGATGACGTGGCGGTGGAGGTCGACGATGCCGGACCGGGGGTCGCGGCCGGCGACCGGGTCCGGATCTTCGCGCCGTTCGAGCGCGGCGCCCGGCCCAGCGACGGCGGCAACGTGGTCGATACCGGCGCCGCGGGCGGCCTCGGCCTCGGCCTGGCGCTGGTGGCGCGCATCGCCGCCGCCCACGGCGGTCGCGCCTGGCTCGACGATCGACCTGGCGGCGGCGCCCGGGCGGGATTCACGGTGACGGTGACGGTGGCGATGGCGGCGGCGCCCGCGTCGCCGGCCGCTGTGGCATGATGCCTCGCGATGGGGCAGCGCCCGCAGCACCGAACCCGGCGCGTCCCGGCGACCCTGGCGTGGTTGTTCCCGGACCTCGACACGCGGGACCTCGATGCGGACCGAGACGTGAGGCTCATCCTGGCCCGCGTGCTCGAGCACGGACGAATGGTCGATGTTCGGTGGTGCGTGCGTCGATATGGTCTCGAACGCCTCCATCACTTTTTCCGGAAGGAGGGAGACCCCACGATCTCTCCAAGGACGATCACCCTGTGGCGTCACGTCTTCAAGGCTCGCGACGAGCGATGGGCGACGTCGCGCCGCTCACGGCTGCGCAGCATCGCGCCCTGGATCGACTGAGATCGGTCAACCTGCTGGACGACGTCTACCTTGCCGGTGGCGTCGGGATCGCGTGGCACCTGGGCCACCGTCGGTCCATGGATCTCGATCTGTTCTCGCGCACGCCGAAGATGGACCTCGATGCCATCCGGATGGTGGCCGTGCGCGAGCTTTCGGCCACCGTCGTCTATCAGACCGACGTGGCGCTCTCGTTGCGATTGCAGCGCGCGGCGATCGATGTCGTGCGCTACCCGTACCGACGGGTGGCTCCGCTGGTCGAGGGGCCCGATGGATCGCAGGTCGCCAGTCTCCGTGATCTGGCGGTCATGAAGGCGGCGGCGATCGCCCGCCGCGGCATCCGTCGCGACTTCTGGGATCTCCACGCAATTCTCACCACCACGCGTCTCACGCTGGCCGGCGTCCTGCGCGACTACCTGCGCAAGTGCGCAAGTATGCAGTCGCCGAGACCGACACCTACCACGTGCTGCGGGCGATGACCTGGTTCGCGAATGCAGAGCGCGATGCCGCGCTGCCGCGCGGAATGGACGCGGCCAAGTGGCGCGAGCTGAAGGCGTGGTTCGAGGACAACGCGGGCGAATGGGTCGCGCACGACCTCAAGCGTGGTCGGCCGGCTCGACGCAGATCTCGGACCTGAGCAAGCTCGCGACGCGATCGTGTCCAGTCATGCTCCTTGCACCCGGTCCATTACCAGGGTAATGTTTCAGGATGAAACTGGCCCAATCGAGGCTCACCGCCCAGGGGCAGATCTCGGTTCCGGCCGAGGTCCGCAAGCGTCTCGAGCTGGTCTCGGGGTCACTCCTGGAGTGGGATGCCGATGACGGTCGCATCACCGTCCGGCGGGCTGGCCGGCACACGTGCGAGGAGCTCCATCGGGTGCTGTTCTCGCTGAAGCCCCGACGGCGGAGCCTCGCGCAGCTCAGGGAAGGCATCCGGCAGCAGCTGCGGGTCCGGTATGCGCGCCGTTGACACCAACGTGCTGGTCCGCCTGCTGGCCCGTGACGACCCGAAACAGGTCGCGGCGGCCGAGGCCTTCGTCCGGACTGGCGCCCAGCCTGGCGCCTGGATCTCGCATCTCGTCCTGATGGAGGCGGTCTGGGTCCTCGCCACGGTCTACGACGTGAACGCGGCGCAGATCGCTCTCGGCGTCGACATGCTGTTGGACCACGAAGACCTGGTGGTCCAGGATGCCGACGTGGTCAAGACCGCCCTGGTCCAGTACCGCAAGCGACCCAAGGTCGGGTTCTCCGACTGCCTCATCCTCGCGGTCGCTCAGAAGGCGGGCCACGTTCCGCTCGGAACGTTCGATCGGGAACTGGGCAAGCTGCCAGGCGCGCAGAAGCTGTGATTTGGAGGCGATGAGCTGCGCCGCGTTCGGGTCTAAAAGTCGAGCGATTACGATTACCTGGGACCCCGGAGCCTGTCCCCCTTCCGCTTCGGCGGCGGGGCGTGGTAGATCGCGCGTCCAACTTCCCACGGCTCCTGAGCCTGGCGACCGTGGCCCGCGTGTGCGGGTTCTCGTCGGGCAGTGACGGAGTCGGAGGCCCAACGGACCGATGGAGAACGACATGGATACGATGCAAGAGGCTACGGGGCAGAACCCCATCGCGATGCGCCAGCTGCTCGAGGCCGGCGTGCACTTTGGCCACAACACCGGGCGCTGGAACCCGAAGATGAAGCAGTTCATCTTCGGCGCTCGCAATGGCATCCACATCATCGACCTGACCCACACGGTCAAGCTGTTCAGGCAGGCGTTCAACGCCGTGGTCGATTCCACCTCGCGCGGCGAGCTGGTGCTGTTCGTCGGCACCAAGAAGCAGGCCCAGGACGTCATCACCGAAGAGGCGACCCGTTCGGGCCAGCTCTACGTCACCCAGCGCTGGCTGGGCGGCACGCTGACCAACTTCAAGACCGTCAAGGGCTCGCTCGAGCGCCTCAAGTTGCTCGAGAAGATGGAGGAGGACGGCACCATGCTGGCCCTCACCAAGCGCGAGCAGATCGAGGTCCGCCGCGACCGCGCCAAGCTGATGAAGTCGCTCGGCGGCATCAAGGGCATGAACAAGCTGCCCGGCATGGTGTTCGTGGTCGACCCGGCCAAGGAGCACATCGCCGTCGACGAGGCGCGCAAGCTCGAGATCCCGGTGGTCGGCGTCACCGACACCAACTGCAATCCCGACATGATGGACTACGTCATCCCGGGCAACGACGACGCCATCCGCGCCATCAAGCTGTTCACGAGCCGGATCGCCGACGCGTGCATCATCGGCACCAAGGTCTACAAGGAGCGCGCCCACACCCGCGGCGCCAAGGACCAGGAGGACGAGCGCGTCATCCACGTGTCGTCGGGCGGCGATGGCCCCCGCGTCGAGATGGCCTCCGGTGGCCGCACCTACGGTGACTCCGAAGCGTCGGCGTCGCCCACCCCGACGGAGTGAGCCATGGCCGAGATCACTGCCAACCTCATCAAGGACCTGCGCGAACGCACCGGCGCCGGCATGGCCGACTGCAAGAAGGCGCTCGTCGAGTCGGATGCCGACGTCGAGAAGGCCATCGACTACCTGCGCAAGAAGGGCCTGGCCAAGGCGGCCAAGAAGGCCGGCCGTGAGGCCACCGAGGGCGCCATCGTCTCGTACATCCACGGCGGCGGCCGCATCGGCGTCCTGGTCGAGATCAACTGCGAGACCGACTTCGTGGCTCGCAACGAGGACTTCGTCGGCTTCACCAAGGACGTGGCGATGCAGATCGCCGCGATGAACCCGACCTACGTCCGCAAGGACGAGGTCACCGACGACGCCGTGGCGCGCGAGCGCGACGTGCTGCTGGCCAAGGCCAAGGAGAGCGGCAAGCCGGAGCCGGTGGTCGCCAAGATGGTCGAGGGTCAGATCGCGAAGTGGCTCAAGGAGATCTGTCTCCTCGACCAGTCGTTCGTGAAGAACCCCGACAAGACGATCGACCAGCTGCAGCAGGAGCTGATCGCCAGGCTCGGCGAGAACATCCGCATCCGTCGCTTCACGCGCTTCGAGCTCGGCGAGGGGCTCGACAAGAAGAAGAGCGACTTCGCCGCCGAAGTGGCGCAGCAGGCCGGCCTGAGCTAGTCGGCCCTTCCCGTTCACCCTGAGCGAGCCGCGAAGCGGCGAGTCGAAGGGTTCGCTCGCTCAGGGCGCACGGGACGGCGAGTCGAGGGCGTCGGGTCCTGCTGAGTTGGTCGGCCCTTCGACTCGCTTCGCTCGCTCAGGGTGAACGGAACGGCCTGGTGCGCTGGCCATCCGGGGCGGCGGCGAGTAACGTCGGCCCGCCATGGGTACCGACGCGCCATCGACGACCCCGGCGTACAAGCGGGTGCTGCTCAAGCTGTCCGGTGAGGCCCTCATGGGCACCCAGGGCTACGGGATCAGCGCCGAGATCATCGGCCAGATCGCCGAGGAGCTCGCCGAGATCGCGCGCCTCGGCGTGCAGCTCGCGATCGTCGTCGGCGGCGGCAACATCTTCCGCGGCCTGTCGGAGTCGTCGAAGGGCATGGATCGCGCCTCCGCCGACTACGTCGGCATGCTGGCGACCGTGATGAACGCGGTGTCGCTGCAGGACGCCATCGAGCGTCTGGGCGTGGTGACCCGGGTGCAGTCGGCCATCCCGATGTCGCAGCTGGCCGAGCCGTACATCCGGCGGCGGGCCATGCGCCACCTCGAGAAGGAGCGCGTGGTCATCTTCGGTGCCGGCACCGGCAATCCGTTCTTCACCACCGACACCGCGGCGGCCCTGCGGGCGATGGAGATCGGCGCCGAGGTCTTGCTCAAGGCCACCAAGGTCGACGGCGTCTACGACAAGGACCCGCGCAAGCACGACGACGCGCGTCGCTACCAGCAGGTCACGTACACCGATGCACTGCGCCAGGACCTCGGCGTGATGGACGCCACCGCGTTCGCGCTGTGCCGCGACAACGAGCTGCCGATCACCGTGTTCGACATGACCCAGCGTGGCAACATCAAGCGGGTCGTGTGCGGGGAGCCGGTCGGCACCCTCATCGTCAAAGACAAACTGGGCTCGCGTTTCGCCGAGGTGTGATCATGGTCGAAGACATCAGCAAGGACGCCGAGGAAGGCATGAAGAAGGCCATCGAGGCCTTCAAGCGCGATCTGGCCAAGGTGCGCACCGGTCGCGCCACGACCGCGATGCTCGACGGCATCAAGGTCGACTACTACGGCACGCCGACGCCGGTGAATCAGGTGTCGACGGTGACCGTGGTCGACGCCCGCCTCATCACGGTGAAGCCGTGGGAGAAGAACATGGTCGCCGTGATCGACAAGGCGATCCGGGCCAGCGATCTGGGCATCAACCCGGTCGCCGACAGCGACCTGGTGCGGCTCCCGATCCCGCCGCTGACCCAGGAGCGCCGCAAGGACCTGGTCAAGAGCGTCAAGAAGATGACCGAGGAGGCCAAGGTGGCGGTGCGCGCGGCGCGGCGCGACGCGATGGATCTCCTGAAGGACGCCGAGAAGGACAAGGAGATCACCGAGGACGAGCGCAAGAACGGCGAGAAGCGAGTCCAGGATCTCACCGACCGATTCGTGGCCTCGGTCGACGACCTGGCGGCGTCGAAGGAGAAAGAGATCCTCGAGATCTGAGGTACCCGCCCGGCTGAGGCGAAGGGTCGGACCGCGGGGTTCGACCGAAAGGGCGAGGGGTACGGGGTCGAAGCGGCGCCGAAACCTACGTTCCTCGGCGCCGGGGCGCTATGATCCGCAGGGATGGGAAGCCTTCCGAGCGGCGCTGGTGCCCTCGTCGGCAAGCGCCTGGGCCAGTACGACCTGCTGGCGTTGCTGGCGCTCGGCGGCACGGCCGAGATCTATCTGGCGCGCGTCAGTGGCACCGCGGGCTTCGAGAAGTACGTGGTCGTCAAGTGCCTCCACGATCACCTCGCCTTCGACCCCGAGTTCGTTCAGATGTTCCTGGATGAAGCCCGGCTGGGCTCCCACCTCGGACACTCCAACATCGTGCAGACGCTCGGTCTCGGCGAGCAGGACGGGCGCTACTACCTGGTGATGGAGTACATCGCCGGCATGTCCATGGCGCTGCTGGCCCGGCGTGCCGTCGAGCGGGTGCCACGTGGCTGTATCCCGGTGCCGCTCGTCCTCGGTCTCGCGGTGCAGGCGTGCGACGGCTTGCACTACGCCCACGAGTGCCAGTCGAGCGGCAAGCAGCTCAACCTCGTACACCGCGACATCTCACCCCAGAACCTCGTGGTGACATTCGAGGGTGTCGTCAAGGTCGTTGATTTCGGGATCGCGAAGGCAGAGGAGCGCGAGACCGCGACCCGCAGCGGCACCATCAAGGGCAAGTTCGCGTACATGTCGCCGGAGCAGTGCCAGGCCAAGGATGTCGATCGCCGCACCGACGTGTTCGCGCTCGGCGTGGTGCTGCACGAGCTGCTCACCGGCCGCCGACTCTTCAAGCGCGGCTCGGCGTATGACACCTACCAGGCGATCCTCGAGTGCAAGGTCCCGGCGCCCTCGGCGTCGAACGTCGAGCTCGATCCGGCGCTCGATCCCATCCTGCTCAAGGCGCTGGCCAAGAACCCATCGCAGCGCTATCCGTCGACCGAGGCGTTCGGCGAGGCGATGACGAACTACCTGCACAGCCGCGGCAAGGCCTCGGGGGCCGGTGACATCGCGCTGTTCATCGATCAGTACTACGGTCCGGAGATCAACGATCAGGGCGCGCGGATGCGCGAGCTGATCGCCGGGCGTTCGGCGTCGGCGACCGGCTGGGACGACGAGGATGGCTCGGGCTCGGCGTCGGTGTCACAGGTCGACGAAGTCTCGCAGTTCGAGGTGATCGAGGATCTGGATGCCGCCGACGGCGGCGGTGGCGACGAATCAGGCGGCGAATCGACCCGCATCGAGATGAACCCGCTGGCGATGGTCGCCGAGCTCGACGAGCGCGTGCGCCGCCAGAGCCAGCGGCAGGCGGCCGTGAAGCCGCCACCCGAGGCACCGCCACCGCCGCCACCCGTGCCGCCGCCGGTGCCACCGTCGCCGGTGCCGCCGCGTTCGACCACCGCGCCGGTGTTCGGTGCCGCCACCCCCGGCGGCAGCATGTTCGGTGGTCCGCCGGGCGGCCTCAGGGCGGCCCCGTTGCCGGCCACGCCCGAGCCCGAGCGCCAGGAGATCCCATCGCTGTTCGGCGGTCCGAGCAAGCTGGCGCCGCGGCCGCCAGCCGGCGCGCTGCCCTCGCTGCCAAGCCTGCCGGCGGCGCCGAAGCGCCCCGATCGCTCGAAGTCGCAGACCGAACCGTCGCCGCTGGCCGGCAAGTCAGGCAAGTCCTTCGGGCCGGCGTCCGGGGCGGCGGTGGTGGCGACGGTGATCTCGGAGCCCGAGCCGACGCCGTCATCGTCCGCGCGCGGCTTCGCCTCGGCGCCCGACGTCAAGACCATGGCGATGATCGACGGCGGCTTCGTCGGCGGTGCGATCGCCGAGATTCGCGCCGCCGAGGCGCGCGCCGCGGCGGCCTCGTCGCCCGCCGCGGCGGCAGGACCGAGCGAGGACGCCGACGGGCCGACGACGCTCGATCAGCAACGGATCCCGATCCCGACCGCGGTCGACCTCGGTCGCTCGGCGACCGTGCCGGCGATGGACGCGGTCGCGCCGCCACGCCACGACCCGCCGCCGCAGGCGCCACCACCGTCGCCGTTCGCCGCCGCCGCGCCGCCCCCCGCTGACCAGCCCACCGATCGCGCGCCCGTCGATGCCATGGCTGCGGCGTTCCAGCCCGGCGGTCACCAGCCGTTCCCGTCGGGTGAGCTGCTGGTGCAACCCTATGGCACGCCGCCGGGCACGATGCCGCAGCAGGACGTGAGCCTGCCGGCGCACCTCATCGGCATGCCGCCGTATCCGCAGCAAGCCTGGGGCGACTGGACGGCGGGGGTTCCGTATCGCCGCAAGCTGCCGGCCTGGGTCCTCCCCATCGCGTTCATGGTCGCGGTCGCGCTGGCGACCGGGATCACGATCGCCATCGCCCGTGCGGTCGGCTGACCCTGGGCCCGAGCCGCGGTCGTTTCCGCGAGTTCCGCGGTCAGTTCCGCATCAGGCCCAGCAGCTTCGCCAGCGTGGTCTCGTCGGCTGGGGGAAACTCGTAGTCGAGGAACTCGCGCGACGTCACCCACCGCAGGTCAGCGACCGTGGCCGGGTAGGGCACGGCGCCGTCGGGCAGCCGGCACGAGAACATGACCATGTGCACCTCGTAGCGGGCGTACTCGTGCACGTGCTCGCCGACCTTGTCCCCGACGACGACCACGACCCCGATCCGGCCCTGGACCTCGCGCTCGAGCGCGGCCTGGTCCGACTCGGTCGGCTCGACGCGGCCGCCCGGGAACTCCCACAACAGCGGCAAGACGGCGGACGCGTTGCGCTGCGTGATGAGGTACCGCCCCTCATGCTCGATCACCGCCGCGACCACGCGGATCACCTCCTTGGGCATCTGGGCGATTATCGTCGGGACCGCGCGGATTGCAACGGCCGCCCTGGATCGGTACGGTGCCCCCCTCCATGGGGATCCGTTTCGTCGAAATCCACACCGCCCCTGACGGCGAGCAACTCAACACCGAATGGGTCGTGCTCGAGAACGACGGCAAGCTCCCATTCAACACCCGCGGCTGCGGCATGACGGTCGGCAAGCAGGGCCACAGCAAGCGCTCGGCGCTCGGCGTCATCGATCCCGGGTTCGTGATGCAGCCCGGCGAGCGGGTGCGCATGCTGACCGGCAATCCCGGCACCAAGGCGCACGGCGAGCCGCCGCCCGAGGAAGGGGTGAAGAACTACTTCTTGTTCCTGCCCCGCACCTACCTCGCCGGCGTGGGGACGGTGCTGACCCTGACCCTGCGCGGCCTGGCGGTGAGCAAGGCGGTCTTCGATCCGTCGGCGCCGGGCGGCGTCGCCGCCGTCGTGGCGAAGTAAGGAGCCGCGGTGGACCTGGGGCTGGGTGGCCAACGTGCGCTGGTGGCCGGGGCCAGCCGCGGCATCGGCCGCGCCATCGCGCTCGCGCTGGCCGGCGAGGGGGTTCGGGTCGCGGCGGTGGCTCGCGGCGCCGCCGATCTCGAGCGGTTGCGCGCCGAGTTGCCAGGCGGCGGTCACGTCGCGATCGTCGCCGACGTGATCACGGCCGATGGTGCCACCGCCGCCGTCGACGGCGCGGCGGCGGCGCTCGGCGGCCTCGACATCGTGGTCGCCAACGTCGGCAAGTCGTTCGCGCGCACGGTCGCCGAGATGGACGACGCCGACCTGGCCCGCTCGCTCGACACCAACCTGTGGTCGAGCGCGCGGGTGGCGCAGCGCGCGCTGCCGCACCTGCGCGCCGCCAGCGGCGGTGCGATCGTGCTGGTGTCGTCGATCTGGGGCCGCGAGGCGGGAGGTTCGCCGGGCTACAACGTCGCCAAGGCCGGCGTGATCGCGCTGGCCAAGGCGCTGGCCCGGGAGGTCGCCGGCGACGGCATCCGCGTCAACAGCGTGGCCCCCGGGTCGATCCTGTTCCCGGGCGGTGGCTGGGATCGCCGGCAGCAGGCCGATCCCGAGGGCATCGCCGCGTTCGTCGCCCGCGATCTCCCGGCCGGGCGGTTCGGTGCGCCGGAGGAGGTCGCCGACGTGGTCACGTTCCTGGTCTCGCCGCGCGCGCGCTGGGTGACCGGCGCCTGCATCGTCGTCGACGGCGGCCAGTCCCGCGCCTTCTGACGCCGCCCGATCCGCTACGCCGGCAACTCCCAGGTGTCGCCCCACAGCGACTGGGCGCCGTCGATGCGCAGGGTGGCGCCGGTGATGAACTGCGCGGCCGGCGAGGCCAGGAACGTGATCGACGCGGCGACCTCGTCGACGGTACCGGCCCGCCTGAGCGGCGTGGCGCGGACGCCGCGCGCCACGATCTCGGGCGGGTACCGCATGGTCCCCGACGAGATGATGATGCCGGGCGCCACCGCGTTGACCAGGATGCCGAACTGCGACCATTCGACGGCCAGCGACATGGTGAGGTTCTCGACGCCGGCACGGGCGGCGCCGGTGTGCGCCATGCCGGGGAAGCCGCGGTAGATGTTCGCGATCACCATGATGACGCGGCCGCGCCGGCGCGGGATCATGGTCTGGTTGGCGACCTCGCAGGTCACGTTCCAGGTGCCGAGCAGGTTGTTCTTCACCACCGCGGCGAACCCGTTGGCGCTGATGTGCTGCGCCGGCGACGGGAACTGACCGCCGGCGTTGTTGACCAGCACGTCGATGGCACCGAAGCACTCGACGACGCCGGCCACCATCCGCTTGACCTGGTCGACCTCGCGAATGTCGCACACCGCGGTGTGCACGGCGGCGGCCCCGCCGGCGGCCACCGCCGCCAGCTCGGCGCTGGCAGCCTCGAGCTTCTCCGGCGTCCGGCCGCAGATGGCGACCCGCGCGCCCAGCCGCGCGAGCTCGGCGGCGGTGGTGAGCCCGATGCCGGAGCCGCCGCCGGTGATGAGGGCGACCTGACCGTCGAACAGGCCGGGCTGGAAGATCCGCTGGCTCTCGGGGCTGGGAGGCTCGCGCATGGCGGGACCCTAACACCGGCGCCGGGCACCGCGGCCGGGCCTCCGTTTCACCGGCTTACTCGGCGAGGGCCCGCGCACGGGCGCTACGGTTCCGGATCGGGGTCAGCGCCAAACAGGCCGAGCTGGGGGACGACGTGCGCGGCCTCGTCGGGCTCCTCGAAGCGCAGCCGGCCTTCTTCGTCGACGTAGTTGATCCGCAGCCGGTCGGCGGACACGCGGTCGATGGCGGTCAGGCGGTCGAGCACCAGGCGGACGATCGCCGACCACGACGTGGTCCGCGCGCCGCCGTCGACCAGCGTGGCCTCGACGTCGCGGACCACGCGCCGCAGCACCTCGGGACCGACGCCGGCCCGATGGCGGGTGATGCGCTCGAGGGCGTGAGACAGCTTCTCGGCATCGAACGGCTCGAGCTCGCCGTCGCGCTTCTCGACCTTGAGGCCGGGCGAGCCGACCCGTTCGTAGGTGGTGAAGCGCCGCTTGCACGAGCCGCACACGCGCCGCCGGCGCACGCCATCGGTCGAGACCCGGGTCTCGGTGACGCTCGAATCGCTGCCGCAGAACGGGCACTGCACGCCGCGATCCTACCCACCGTGGCCGTCGAGAGCATCTTTCTTTGCCGGTTCGGCCGCGCTCGTCGTCGGCGTGCAGCGGTAGGCGGCGATCCGGCTGGGCGCGCCGCCGGTGTCGGAGAACCGGTAGATGGTGCCGGCGGGGGCGACCGCCATCGCCTCGGGAAATCCGTCGCCCAGGTGGACGCTGTCCGTGATCGCGCCGCCGACGATGCGGCGCACGGTGGAACCGCCGAACAGGTTGTCACCGGTCCACACGGTGCCGTCGGCGGTGATGTCGCACGCCGCCAGCACCTCCCGCGCGCCGACATGGATGGAACGTGTCGGGTCGGCGCGCCACCGATCGCCGTCGGCAACCAGGCAGACCAGGTCGCCGGTCGCCTTGGCCGCCGCAAAGCCGCGGCAACCGCCGAGCGCCGCCGCCGGCACCACCGCCGGCGCCAGGCACAGGCCCTCGTAGTTGAGGCCGCAGTTGACGGCGTCGACGGGGCACGGATCTTCGTCGTCGACGCGGTAGGCCGCGACCACCAGCTCGAAGCCACCGGTCGGTCGGGCTCGCCACGCCCGCAGCCAGCCGCTCGACGTGATGGCCCAGATCCGATCGCCGTCGCTGGTCAGCCCCTCGAGATCGTCGCCGCCAGCGGCGCCGAGCGGCAGCTTGCCGCTGTCGAGGACGCGGCCGTCGGCGTCGTCGATCACCAGGTACTCGCCGTCGTGGCCGCTGTCGGCGACGACCATGATCACGCCTCCGTCCCGAGGCAGCCACTCGGCGCCCGACGCCTCGGCGAGCGGCAGCGAGGTGGCAAACGGGATGCGCGTGCAGGCGCTGAGGTCCGTGATCGCTGACGGCGACGGCGACGGCACCGGCGACGGCACCGTTGACGTCGAGGTTGACGGCGACGGCACCGGCGACGGCACCGGATCCTGGCTCGAGGCGCGCCGGCCACAGCCGGACAGGCAGATCGTCAACGCCAACGGCGCCGTCAACGTCGAGATCGACAACCTAGACGTCCGAGCGGCGCTCGAACTCGCGGCCGCCGGCGACCAGGCCGGAACAGAGCAGCCCGAACGGCAGCGCGAACAGGGTACACACCGCGAGGTTCTCGAGCCGGATGATGAGGTTCTCGCTGTCGACCTTGTCCTCGGCCTTGGCGCGTCCCATCTGGAGCTCCATCTCGATGGTCACCGTCTCGAGCTGGCGCAGCGAGATCAGCTTGGGTGCGGCGAAGAAGGCACAGAACCCGATCACGCCCCAGGTCGCGGCGAGGATGGCCCACGCCGCGCGCCGCCCGTACCACGCCGCGGCGCCGAGGCCGATGCCCAGCGCGCCGATGGCGAGCAGCGTGATGCCGAGCAGCGGCGGACCCAGCGTTGACCCGTTCACCAGCGAGCGGACCCCGATCGCGGTGAGCGCGAGGCCCATCGCCGCACTGCCGGCGACGGCGATCTGGGTGGTCGGGCGGAGAGGCGCGGCGGTCATTTCTGTTTACGCTTGAAGAGCGAGCCCCAGAACCCTTTGGACTTGCCGCTGTCGTCATCGACCGTCGCCTGCGCTCCATTCGTCGACGACGGCGAGCCGCCCACCGCTGCCACCGGCGGTGGCTGGGTGGTCGGCTTCTTGGCGCGCGCGGGCTCGGGCGTGGTCGGCCGCCCGCTGCCGGGCACCGAGGCCGGCCCGGTGGCGGATCCCTTGGCCGGGTTGCCCGTGTTCGGGCCCTGGCGCGTCTGGCCGGTGACTTCGGTCGGCGTTTCGTGCCGCGGCCGTGGGGCGTCGGACGGCGGCGGCACCTGCACGCTGGTGTCCTCGAGCTCCTTGGCGTACTCCTTGCGGAACAGCTGCCGCATGAACTGGCGCAGTTCCTTGGGGTCGAAGCGGTAGCCGGCGATCAACGCGTCGAGGTCCGCGGCCACCGCCGCCGCGTTCTGGTAGCGGTCGGCCACGTCGCGAGCCAGGGCCTTGTAGACGATGGTGTCGAGCTCGGGCGTGACGCGGCGGTTGAAGTTCGACGGCGGCGGCACCTCGGCCTTGCGCACCTTCTCCATCAACGCGAACTCGGTGTCACCGCGGAACAGCTTCTCGGTGGTCAGCATCTCGTGCAGGATGATCCCGGTCGAGAACACGTCGGTGCGGGCGTCGAGGGGCATGCCGCGGATCTGCTCCGGCGACATGTAGCTGAACTTGCCCTTGAGGACACCGATCTCGCTGGTGAACTTCATCAGCGCCTGCGCGATGCCGAAATCGAGCAGCTTGACGTCACCGTCGTACGACATGCGGACGTTGGACGGCGACACGTCACGGTTGACGATGTTGAGGACCCGGCCGTCGCCGTCGACCAGGTTATGGGCGAAGTGCAGGCCCTCGGCGATGCGGGCCGCGATGTAGACCGCGTGCGGCACCGGGATCCGCTGGTTCGACTCCTGGCAGCGGCGCAGCACCTGGGTCAGGTCGCGACCGCCGATGTACTCCATCGCGATGTAGTGCCGACCCTCGATCTTGCCGATCTCGACGGTTTCGACGATGCAGCGGTTTCGCAACAGCAGCGCGAGCTGGCCCTCGCGGTGGAACATGTCGACGAAGCGGGCTTCGCGCGCCAGCTGAGGCCGCATCACCTTGATGGCCAGCAGCCGGGGATGGCCGACGACCTTGGGCTGGTCGTCGCGCAGCCGGGCGCGGTAGACCTCGGCCATGCCGCCGCGTGCGATGAGCCCGAGCAAGAAGTACTTGCCGAACGGCACCGGATCGTTCGGAGCGCCGCCCAGAAGCTTGCCGTCCGTCGAGGGCCGCTCGGTCACCGGCCCCACTCTACCACTTCACCACTTGACGACGAAGCGCTCACCCGGCCGGATTCGCACCGATCTCTCCTCGACCCGCGATCCGGAATCGTCCTTGAGCACCATCCTCAATGCACGACCGTCGGCGGCCAGCACCACGCCGATCTCCGGAGACGACACCCCGAGATCGAGCAGCGTCCCCGGCACGTTCGGGTTCTCGATCGCGATCCGTCCCAGCGGCGAGGCCAGGTTGTTGACGACGATCGCCCACGTGAACTTGAGCGTCGCCTGCTGGCCGGCGCTGACCGTGATCTCCTCGAAGATCCCGATCTCGTACTGCCGCGACAGGCAGAACGCTCGATACTTGCCGGGCGCGACCGTCAGGTTCTGCGGCAGCTTGCCGGGCACCGGCTGGCGGTTGACCCAGACCTCCTCGCACGCCTTGCTGGTCTCGAGCGTCAGCGACCCGAGCGAGCCCTTGTCCTTGGCCAGCTCCTTGCGCACCTCGTCGGCGTTCTTGCCGAACGGTCGGCGCAGCAGATAGGCGCGATAGAAGTCGACCTTCTTGTCCCGCGCGTCGAGCTTCTCGTACGTCGCGCCGAGCTCGCGGAGGAATCCGGGCAGGTCGGGCGCGAGCGCGTAGCCCATGTGGAAGTTGACCAGCGCATCGCCGAACTGCTTCTTGGCGAACGCGGCGCGACCGGCCTTGAAGGCCAGCTTGGCCTCGACGATGAGGGGCGGCAGCACGATCGGTTTGCGGAACGGATCCGGGTTCTGCGTCAGGCGGGCGACCTCGGCCCGGGCGACGGTCTTGGCCTTGGCATCGGCGGTGGCGGCGGCGAACTCCTCCCACACCCGCGCCGCCTCCTGGCTCTGCGCCGCCAGCGTCCACACCTTGGCCAGCTCGCCGGCCTCCGGGCTGGCCGGCCCGCGGGCCACGACCAGCGCCTGATACAGCACGATGGCGCGTTCGTTGTCGCGTTTCTGAGCCGCGGTGGCGGCCTTCTTGACCAGGAAGTCCGAGAGATCGGAGCGCGACTTGATCGTCTTGACGGAGTCGACCAGGTCGGCGCGGGCAACTGCCCCCGTCGTCGCCGCCGCCGCACACGCGGCGACCGCGACGCACATCGCGGTGGTGAGCCTACGCGCGAATGTCATCGCCACTACCGTATCACGACGGTTTCGTTGTGGCCGATATTCAAGTCGGTTACGATGACGGGCGCGCCCGCGGAACCCATGCGAGCCATCGTCCTCGAACGTAACAAGCTGGTGGGGCGGCGGCTGGTCCGCTACTTCCTCAGCGCCGGTGTCGAAGCCGTCGTGGTCGAGGATCCCGCGCAGATCCCGGTCGCGCTCGCCGATCCGGCGGTGAGCCTGGTGTGCGCCGATGGCTTCGACGGCGACGCGGTGCGCGAGGCGTGTCGCGCTCGGCCGGGGATCCGCGGCGTCCTGTGGACCGCCGAACCGGTGCGTCGCTCGCTGCGTCACCTGGCCGAGTGCGCCGGGATCAACCACGTGCTCGGCCGCAAGGACTTCGAGAGCGCGCCGCGGCCGTGGGAGATGATGATGGTGCTGCGGCGGGCGCTCGATCCGGCCGCCGGTCCGCCGCCGATCTCGGCCTATCTCGACTGGGGCCACACCGGCTTCGAGGAGCTGGTTGGCTCGACCGCCCACCGCGACGCGGTGGTGCAGCGCGTGCAGGACTTCGTCCTCGGCCTTCAGGTACCCAAGCGCCTCGGGGAGATGATGAGCGAGCTGGCCCACGAGCTGCTCATGAACGCGATGTACGACGCTCCGGTCGACGTCAACGGCGCCCCCAAGTACGCGATCGATCGAAAGGCCGACATCACGCTGGCCGCGGACGAGCACGCGCTCCTGCGCCTGGCCACCGATGGAACCCGAGTGATCTTGCAGGTCCGCGACCGCTTCGGCGGCCTGCAGCGGCGCCACGTGGTTGATGGCCTGGCCCGCGGCCTGGCCGGTGGCGAGATGGACCAGAGTCACGGTGGCGCGGGCCTCGGCATGGCAGTGTGTCACCATAATGCCCTGGCCATGTTCTTCGACGTCGCCCGCGGTCGCCACACCGAGGTCACTGCGATGATCGAGCTCGATCTCAACTTGCGCGAGGTGCGGACGCTAGCCCGTTCGCTGCACCTCTTCGACGCGGTCGCCGGACCGCAATAGGGAAGACATGGACCCCGCACCCGCACCGCACCAGGCCCCCACGGTCATCGGCATCACCGGCGTCCCGGCGCCGCCCAAGCTGCAGATCGACAAGTTCGCCGATGGCGGGATCGTGTGCTTGCGGCTGTCGGGCACCATCGACGAGGCCTTCGAAGGCAAGAAGCTGGCCGAGACCATCAAGGCCCAGACGCTGATCCTCGATCTCGGCGACATCCGCAAGGTGTCGTCGTTCGGCATCCGCGAGTGGGTCGACTTCATCAACGGCGTCGGCAAGCACAGCGAGCGCATCGTGCTCGTCGAGTGCGCCCCCAAGATCGTCGACCAGTTCAACATGGTCGCGAACTTCTCCGGCACCGGCCGGGTCTACAGCTTCTACGCCCCATACCACTGCGACTACTGCGACAAGGACGATCGCGTCCTCTATCAGATCGACCGTGACTTCGAGGTCATCAAGTCGATGAAGCCGCCGCAGCGTCCGTGCACGCAGTGCGGCGAGATGCAGTACTTCAACGAGGATCCGATCACGTTCTTCTCGTACCTGGCCGGCCAGGAGAAGTTCGATCTCGATCCCGACGTCGCCGCGTTCCTGTCGTCGAAGCTGTCGTACGCGGTCTCCGACAGCGCCCGCAAGCTGCGCATCGACAAGATCATCGAAGGCCGCACCACGTTCGTGCGCCTGGGCGGCGATCTCGAGAAGACCTTCCCGCGCGAGAAGCTGGCCGAGGGCATGGAAGGTGTCGTCATCGTCGACGTCGCCGGCATCGGCAAGATCGAACCGGCCGGCGCCGCCGAGTGGCGCGGCTTCCTGCAGATGGTGACGCCGGGCGCCGAGGCGCTGTACCTGACCGGCGTGCCGCCGGCCTTCCTCGACAAGCTGACCCGACCCGAGGACCTCGGTCCCAAGGCCCAGGTGCTATCGTTCACGCTGCCGTACACGTGCGCCACCTGCAGCACGACCGCCGGTCAGCTGATCGACGTCGATGACCACTTCGACGTCCTCAAGTTCGCGACCCCGCCGGACATGAAGTGCCCGGACTGCAAGTCGCCGATGGTGTGCGCGGCCCCCGAGGGCCTGCTCACCCACCTGCCCAGCCTGCCGCGGCCGACGATCACCGGCGACTTCAAGAAGCTGGTCGCCGAGCTGCGGGCGCGCAAGGTCCAGATCAAGAAGATGGCGACCACGGTCGCCGAGGCCGCCGCGCAGCAGAAGGGCGGCAGCGTGTGGATGGCGTTCACGGCGGCGGCGGCCACGGTCGTGCTGGCCGGCGGTGCCTTCTTCATCTACCAGTCGTTCATCGCCAACCCGGGCAAGAAGGGCCCCGGTCGCGGCAAGCTGAGCGGTGCCAGCGCCGAGGTCCGCCCCGAGTGGGTGGGCAGCGACGCCGCGCTGGCCTCGTACTGCAAGGACGATGCGGGCGGCGGCATGGTCTGTGTCGGGGTCTCCGGGCTGTCACCGTCGAGCGACGACGGCGTCGACGAGGCCGGTGACGGCGCCCTCGACGCGATCGCCGGCGCGGTCGCGGCGCGCATCGAGGACCCGGCGTGGCGGACGCGGGTCGGCAACCTGTACGCCCAGGCGCGGCAGGCCAAGCTGGCCGCCGCCGACAAGGATCCCCGCAGCGCCCAGGCGCGCCGCGAGGTCCGGGACGCGCTGCGCGCGGTGGCCAAGACGCTGCGCGCGACCAGCGGCGGCGCGGTGCCGGCGGCGCCGTCGGGGCGCTACTGGGAGGAGTTCGACGACGGCACCGAGAACAAGCAGTACATCGGCTTCGCGTCGTACACCCTGCAGCCAGCCGAGGTGAAGCGGCTGGTCGACGGCTACAAGACGCCGACCGAGGTGCTGGGCGCCAAGGCCATGACGGTGTTCCCGCAGCTGGCCTGGCGCTACCCGGAGCTGTCGCGCGGCGCGGTCCTGGTCTCCGTCGACAAGGGCGCGCTGCGCGATCTCGGCCTGGCGCCGAGCTACGTCGTGCTCGAGGTCGGTGGCCGCGACGTCGCCGATGCTACCGCGTTCGCCCAGCTCGCCAACGAGGAGATGACCCGGCTCAAGCTGGCGGGCGGCACGCTGGCGATCGAGGTCCAGGCCGGCGACGGCGATCCCAAGTCGTTCGCGGCCCCCATCAAGTCGGACAAGGTCGATACCGGCGGCCGTGACACCGGGGGCCGTGACACCGGCGGCCGCGATACCGGCGGTCGCACCGGGACGGGCAACGTCAATGTGTGGGATCGTTACGGCGGAGGGGGCTCCGGCGGTCGCGAAGATCCGACACAGTAGTCAGCAGCGTCAGCTAGCGTCCACAGACCGCGAAGACCTCCTTCTTCAGTCCTTCTTCAGGGAACCTGCATGAAGCAGCTCGTCTCGCTCGCCTTGAGATCAATTGAAAGGGGACGTTCCCGTCCCCTCTGCCGGGGTGCAGGCCCCCGGCATTCACCCCACCGCGCGTCGCGGCGCGCGTCAATCGTCGGCCTGACCGTCGTGCTCCTCGTCACCGCGTCACCGGCGTGGGCGCAGAAGCCGTCGCCGACGTTCACGAAGGAGTTCCAGGCCGGCGTCGACGCGTTCCGGCTCGGACAGTACGACGAGGCGGTGCGTCACCTCGAGGCGGCCAGCCAGGCCGAGCCCAAGCTGCCCGGGCCGCACCGGTTTCGCGCCGCCGTGGCCGCGGCCCAGAGCCAGTGGGACGTCTGCATCGCGTCGGCGCGCACCGCGATCCAGCTCAACCCGCAGTCGAGCGAGATCGTGGCGACCCGGAAGGTGCACGACGGCTGCCGCGAGTCGGCGGGCCGGCCGCTGTTCGCCGGCGTCTACGCGACCGGCGGCGCGATCGCGGTGGCGGCCAACGTCGCCGGCGCCACGGTGACCGTCGAGGGGCTCAAGTACGGTGCCACGCCGCTGGCGCCGCGCGCGATCGCGCTCGGCGACGTGACCGTGACCGCGAGCAAGTCGGGCTGGAAGACCGCCACCGGGACGACGACCATCCTGCCCCACATCGTCACCGATATCGAGCTGACGCTGGTCGAGGATGCCGGCGCGATCGGGGCCGGCAACGGCGACCGACCGCTGGATGACCTCGGATGGCTGCGCGTCAAGACGGTGGCCGGCGCCACGGTCCGCATCGACGGCAAGCCGTGGGCGGTCGACGATCGGGGCCGCTTCGTGCTCAAGCCGGGGCCCCACGACGTCGAGGTGAGCGCGCCGGGCCGGGTCACCGAGGAGCGCGCGGTGCGGGTGTCGGCGGGCCAGGAGGTGACGGCGAGCTTCGAGCTCGAGTCGCGGGCCGCGCGCGCCAGCCGCCAGCGTCGCGGACGAGTCGGGGTGGCCGCCGCGGTCGGCTTCGGCGCCATCGGCGCCATGACGGCCGTGATGTCGAGTCGCGCCGTCGACGAGGCCCGCGACGCCTGGGTGATCGAGACCACCCGTCCGACCGCGATCCCGCTCTCGGAGAGCGTCGCGATCCAGCCGCTGCGGCGGCGCGCCGAGATCGACGCGCTGGTCGCGCGCAGCGATCGCTGGGCGCTGGTGTCGAACGTCAGCTACGGCGTCGCGGCGGTGTCGCTCGGCCTCGGGGTCTATCTGCTGTCGCGGGCGCCCGAGGAGAAGCCGCGACGCGCGATGGTGACGCCGGTCGTGGGCGACAGCTGGGGCGTCGCGGTCACGGGGGTGCTGCCATGAGAGCCACCAACCCGTTCGTCCTGAGGGCCACCAACCCGTCCGTCCTGCGGACCACCAACCCGTCCGTCCTGAGCGACGCCGCGCAGCGGCGGAGTCGAAGGACGCGGTTCGCGCTACTCGTCGCGGCGCTCGTGGCCGTCAGCGGCTGCGCGTGGTTCGATGGCGATCCGCCCGATCGTTCGTGCCGCACCGACAACGACTGCTTCCGCGCCCAGGGCGAGCGCTGCGATCAGACCGCGCGGGTGTGCGTGATCATCGACGCTGGCGAGTTCGTGGCCCCGGACGATCCGGCAGGCGAGCCGACGGAGCCATCGGTGCCGGAGGTGGCGCCGTGAGTCCTTCGACTCGGCGCTTCGCGCGTCGTTCAGGACGAACGGGAGCCCTGGCCGTGGTGCTGCTCGCGGTGGCGATCGCGCCGCGGGGCGCCGAGGCCGGCGGGCTGGCGCGGCCCAATCAACTGTCGGCGCGCGGACTGTCGCTGGGCGGCGCGTTCGTGGCGGTCGCCGACGACGCCACCGCGTGGCACTTCAACCCGTCGGGGACCGCGTTCGCGAGTCCGGGGATTCACCTCGGCGCCGAGCTGGTGATCGCGCCCCGCGTGTACACCCCGATCGACGCCGCCGGCGTGCGCGGCGAAGACCAGGCCCCCAAGACGCCCATCATCCCGCTGCCGGCGCTGGGCGTCGTCGCGCGGGTCAGCGACCGCGTCATGGTCGGCGGCGGGGTCTGGAACACTTACGGCGGCCAGCTCACCTACCCGAAGGTCGGCCTGCTGGGCGTGATCGATCACAGCCAGAACGCGGTCATCGAGGTCGTTGGCGGCGTCGGCTACAAGGTCACCGAGCGGTTCTCCATCGGCGCCACGCTCCGGCTCGGCGTCGGGCTGTTCACGGTGCAGACGACCCAGAAGCCGGTCAACAGTGACCTGTCCGCGAAGGGCGTTGGCGTCGGCGCCAGTCTCGGGGGGACGTGGCGAGCGTCGGACAAGGTCACGCTGGCGGCGGCGTGGCGAAGTGGCCTGGAGATCAAGACCACCGGGTCGGGCGAGCTGTTGCTCCCCGACGGGCCCCTGGCCGTCAACGTCGAGCACCTCCAGACCTGGCCGCAGTCGGCGTCGGTGGGTGCCGCGATGGCGGTCGGCGCGCGGCTGCGCTGGTCGGTCGAGCTCGACTGGACGCAGTGGTCTCGCTACGAGTCGCTCGACGTGACCTTTCCCGGCAACGAGGCGGTCAACCAGAGCTTTCCGCTCGACTGGACGGACAACTACGCGGTCCGCAGCGGTCTCGAGTGGCGCAAGAGCCCAGGGCTCGCCCTGCGCGGCGGTGCCTACTTCGACTCGAGCGCGATCCCCGACCTGAACATCGAGCGCCAGTACCTCGACCGCGACAAGGTCGGGATCGCGATCGGGGCCGGCATCGGTAGCGGGGCCTGGCGATTCGACCTCGGTGGCGACTTCACGGGTGGGGCATCGCGCACCGTGCCCGACAACAGCGCAGAGGTCGGCGACTTCAACTCGCTCGAGAACGCTGCCCCCGGTGAGTACAGCGGCCTGCTGTTCAGTTTCGAGCTGGCGGCGATCCGCCGCATATAGAAGCGCCGCCGGCCGACTGTGATCCCCCCGCGTTGACTCCGCAACTGTTGCCCGGCTATCATTTTTTTCGTCCGGTCGCCCTGGGCGATCGAGGGGGAACCAAGCGCATGGGTTACCAAAGCGCCGTGTGCCGTCACTGGCCCGGCCTCGTCATGGCGGTGTCGTGTCTACCCGGCTGCTTCATCGAGCCGAACTCGGGGTCGAACCTCGAGTTCGACTTTGCGGAGGCCATGCAGACCGCGGCCGACCGCGGAACGACGCCGCAGCCCGAGCAGCCGCCGGCCGACACCTTCTTCACGCTCTACGCCACGGACTTCGAGTACTACGACGAGGATGGCAACGGCCGTCCCGACCTCGACATGAACGGCGAGCCGCTGGTGCGGCAGGCGTTCGTGTTCGAGGTCCAGCGCTTCGAGGTCCGCAAGCTGATCGACCGCGCCTCGCCGTGCTTCATCGACGTCGAGGGATCGCGGTTTCCGGGCATCCACGTCACCCAGGTCGCGGCCAAGATCCGTGTCGAGCTCGGGGTGACCAATCCGTTCGATCCGCTGGTACCCTACAACGACGCCGTCGACGTGCTCACCGCCGACCGCCGCATGGAGCTCCTGCCGCGCCTCGAGAACGAGCTCAAGGCGGTGGCCAGCACCGACGCCACCGTCGAACCCGGGCGCGAGGATTTCCTGTACCCGGCCACCGCGCCGGTCGGCCCGACCGGTTGCGCGGAGACCAACCCGGGTCTGACCGATCTGCCGCACCCGACCTGCTTCGACGACGCCTCCAACGCGCTGCGCCTGCGCCTGTGCAGGCAGCTGTGGGTGATCGCCGGCGAAGACTTCTACGAGGGCTCGGACAAGGTCTACACCCTGCCGCTCAACGGCAACTTCTACGGCATGGTCGAGGGCATGAACCCGGTCAACGACGGGTTCGTCGGTGGCGCGGGTATCTACGTCGACGAGAACCTGGTCGGCCACGACGCCTACACCGTGAACTGGCAGTACAAGGACCTGAACGGCGACGGCCAGCCTGACGCGCCAGCCGGCATGGAGAGCGAGATCGGTCAGCCGTATCTGTTCGGGCGCTCCGAGCACATCACCCGCGGCGTGGTCAACGCGACCCTGCGCAACCTCAACTCGCGCACCATCCGCGGCGAGCTGGCCGTGTTCCCCAACCTCGGCGACGACGACGTCCACTTCTAGGAGCCTATGATGCGCACCCACCTTGGACTCTCGCTCGCTGCCACCGGATTCGCCGCCGTGGCGGGCCTGGTCAACGTGAGCTGTTCGACGATCGAATGCGGTCAGGGCACCGTCGAGCGGGACGGGGTCTGCGAAGCGGACATCGCCACCAACGACGCCACCTGTGGGCCGGGCACGGTGCTCGCGCCCGACGGCGTCCACTGCGAGGTCGAGACCCCGACCGAATGCGATCTCGAGACCAGCCGGGAAGAGTTCGATCAGCAGACCGGCATCACGACCTGCGTCGGCACCGGCGGTGGCTGCAACAGCGAGATCCCCTGCGCGGCGCCCGACGCCGGCAAGGCGACGCTGTGCGGTCGGGTCTGGGACACCGAGACCGATCAGCCCCTCGCGGAGGCGGTCGCGAATCCGACCATGCAGTGCATGGCGCCAACGACCGACGGGCCGTGCTCGCTCCGTCTGCGCTTCTTCGATGCGCTCGACTTCGCGATGAACCCGCAGGGAGCGATCGCGATCGCGCCCGAGGGCGGGGTCTACCAGGATGGATGCAACCGCTACCGCGGCCACAACCTGACCCGGGCCACCTTCGGATTCCTCGGCATCGCGGTCGACGACGCCGCCGGCGCCCCGGTGACCCACCGCTTGACCGGCGTGGCGACCTCCAACGCCTTCGCGTCGCCGGGACGCGAGTTCCGCGCCTATGTCACCCGGATCACGACCGATCAGCTGTGGACCACCAGCGCCGGCCTGGCCGGCATGACCTTCTCCGAGCGCGGTGTGCTGGCGATCATCTTCCACTACCAGGACCAGCCGCGGCCCGGCGTCCAGGTCCGCCGCAGCGGCGCGCTCATCCCCCCCGACGACTACTACTTCAGCGACACCAACGCGATGCGCACGACGATCGCGCCGGCGCAGGACCGGACCGGCGCCAACGGCACCGCCGTGGTCGTCAACTCCGCCACGCCCATCGCCCACGACGGCCTCGGTGCCGAGCCCTCGGGCTGCATCTGGCCCAGTAACCTGGCGGCATCGATCCCGGGGGTCAGCTTCGTGCAGATCAAGGAAGCCGAGACTGCCGCAGGTGCCATGTGTCCCTGACCACCACCACTAGCCTCGGCCGCGGCCTCGGCCGCAAGAACCTGCTCGCCGGCGCCCTGCTGGCGCTGGCGATCCCGGCGGTCGTCCACGCCGAACCGACCAGCGGCGTCGACGCGGCGCTGTTTCGCCCCTCGTACGACGGCAGCGGCGTGTTCTCGCTCGAGGGCGCCCGGCTGGCCACCAAGCGCGACCTGTCGTGGAAGATGCTGCTCGGCTTCGCCAAGGGGCCGCTCGACGTCGAGGTGCCGGGCATCGGCGCCGCCGGGGTCGACAACGTCCTCAACTACACGCTGACGCTCGACATGGCGTTCGGCTTCTCGGTCACCAAGAAGGTCGCGATCGGCCTGGCCACCGCCGTCTACCGCACCGATCCCGGGCCCGGGTACGGCGTCCGGGCCCGCTTCGTGCCCGGCGAGGAGACGGCGTCGACCGGCCTCATCTCGCTGCGCGACCTGTCCAACATCGATCAGTCGGGCAACTACGAGCCCCAGGGTCGCTCGGGACCGCTCGACGTCCGCGTCGGCGCCAAGTATCAGGTCATCGACGGCCCCAAGCTGGCGGCGACGGTGATCGGCACCGTGGTGTTGCCGTTCGGCGAGGACGAGATGTTCCTCGGCGACCGCAATCTGGTCTTCGAGCCGCGGCTGGCGGTCGACTACCGCTTCGATCGGCTGCACGCCACCAAGCTGGTCGCCAACCTCGGCGCCCGCATCCGGCAGCGCACCGTGCTCGAGGCCTACGACAACGACGTCGTGATCACCGACATGGTGACCATGGACGAGGCCGCGCTGGCGGTGCTCGACGTGCGCTCCGAGGCCATCGTCGGCGTCGGCGGGCTGTTCGAGCTGTCGCCGTCCTTCGTCCTCGCCGCCGAGGCGGTCGGGCTGGTGCCCTTGCCCGACGCCGTCGGCTACGGCTCGTGCACCGTGTTCGACGGACGCAACTGCAGCGCGCTCGGCGACACCGACTACGCCAGCGACGCCGGCAAGGGCGACCTCGCCGCCTACGGGGTCGGCGGTCTCTACTACCGCATGAACCCGCACATGACCGCGACCCTGGCCGGTTCGGCCGGCGTGCTCGGTGCCCGCGGTGACGACTTCCGCGCCATGGTCGGCGTGACCTGGTCGCCGCAGCCCGAGAGCGAGGCCCGCGTCGGTCGCGGCGACAAGGACGGCGACGGTCTGCCCGATCTGAGCGACGGATGTCCCGAGGACGCCGAGGACAACGACGGCTATCAGGACGACGACGGCTGCCCCGATCTCGACAACGACGGCGACGGCGTGATCGACATCGACGACCGCTGCGTCGACGAGCCCGAGGATCGCGACACCTTCCAGGACGAGGATGGCTGTCCCGAGCGCGACAACGACGGCGACACCATCCCCGACGTCGCCGATCGCTGCCCCGACGATCCCGAGGACGTCGACGGCTTCGAGGACGACGACGGCTGCGGCGACGAGGACAACGACGGTGACGGCTTCGCCGACAAGACCGACAAGTGTCCCAACGACCCCGAGACCGTCAACGGCGTCGACGACGACGACGGTTGCCCCGACGTGCGCACCACCACCGGCCCGATCGAGGCCGCCGACCGCATCGACCTGCGCGGCAACCGCGTCGAGTTCACCGGCACCACCGCCAACCTGACCCCGGCCTCGAAGATCATCCTCGGCCAGATCGCGGCGATCATCAAGGACAAGGGCCTGTCGGTCCGCATCGAGGTCCACGTCGCGCTCGGCACCCGGTCGAAGGTGGCGCGGGTGATCGCCGAACAGAAGAAGAAGGACAAGACCAGCAGCCAGAAGCGCGCCGACGCCATCTTCGGCTATCTGACCAGCCAGGGCGTGCCGGCGCCGCAGCTCACCGGTGCGGTCGGCCTCGGCTCGGATCGCCCGCTGGGATCCAACCCGCCGACCGACGTGCTCAACGACCGCGCCGACTTCATCAAGGCGCAGCAGAGGACGCCATGAGGACGACACCAGCGATGCGCGTCCTTCGACCCGGCCGCTTGGCGGCCTCGCTCAGGACCAACCGGGGGCTGTTCGCGGCGATGCTCCTGGCCGCCGCCGCGGTGCCGGCGGCCGCGCAGCCGGCGGCGGGGCCGATCGATATCGAGGTCCCCACGGTCGTGATGGAGACCACCGGGCCCACCGACGGTGCCACCGGACCCGACGATCAGCTCGACCTGGCCAACGTGGTCCAGAGCGCGGCCAAGGGCGTCACCACGGTGCAGGAGGCGCCGGTCATCGTCACGGTCATCACGGCCGACGAGATCCGGGATCGTCAGTTCCAGAGCTTCGATCAGGTCCTCGACACCGTCCCGGGCTACATGCGCACCGGGCTGATCCACAGCCAGTTCCCGACCGTGTCGGTGCGCGGTACGGCGCAGGCGGTGCAGTTGCTGCACGACTCGGTGTCGCTGTTCGATCCGTACTTCAACATGGCGACCTTCCAGCGCCTGCAGCCGATGGAGACCATCAAGCGCATCGAGGTCATCACCGGCCCTGGCGGCGTCCTGTGGGGCGCCAACTCGTTCCTCGGCGTGGTCAACATCATCACCAAGGACGCCGAGGATGTCGACGGCATCGAGGTCGGCGGCCAGATCGGCGACGGCAACGGCGACCGCAAGAACGGCCGCGCCTACGTGATGGCCGGTCTGCCCGATCTGATGAAGGGCAAGGCCAAGCTGTTCGTGCACACGGCGTTCGAGACCTATGTCGGGCCCGGCTTCGAGATGCCGCTCCACATGTTCTCGGCGCCGCTGCCGCAACCCAACTCGGTGATGTTCTACGGGCCGCTGACCACCGCGGATCCAGAACGCAGCCACCTGTTCAACTTCTTCGCCAAGTTCAGCATCGGCAAGTTCCAGCTTCGGGCCCAGGTGCCGATCGTCGAGCGTCATGCGCCCCTCGGGTTTCCCGGCTTCGTGGCCCGCAAGGATCTGCCCGAGGACGTGAATTGCGCCGACGTCCCGGGCACACCGGAGTTCGACCCCAGCGACTTCTGCCTCGACACCGGCAAGCGGTCCCGCGACAACCAGCTCAACTTCTTCGATCGCTACGTGGTGGCCGAGTTCAAGGCGCGCACCGACGGCGGCAAGGCCGGCGTCAACCTCAAGGCCTACGGCATCCAGTTCGTGCGCGCGTTCCCGCAGCTCGGCATCCTGTCGCCGATCCCGCAGCTGCTCGAGGGCGGTCTGGCGTTCAAGTTCGACGCCACCAGCTACCGCGTCGGCGGCGGCTATGATGGTGACTTCGAGCTACCGTCGAACATCCGCCTCAACTACGGCGCCGAGGCGTTCCACGAGTTCGCGCCCAACAACGTCGACCGCTCGCGCCAGGGCGACGGCATCCAGGCCGAGTTCATCGCCCCCTACGTGCTCGACCGCTTGCCGCTGCCGTGTCCGCGGGAGCCCGATCCCGACGCCGCGGTCCCGACGTCGCGGATCGTCGCCGGCTGCCCGCTCACGTTCGCGTTCCCGGCCGACCGCACCGTCGGCGGCGTGTACGTCAACCCGCAGTGGCGGCCGAACAAGAAGCTCATCCTCGACGCTGGCGCCCGCCTGCAGCTCGCCCCGAGCTCGCTGAGCAGCCAGAGCTATCCCCTGACCCGGCTGTTCTCGGGGACCGCGGTGTGGAACTTCATCCCGGCCTGGCACCTCAAGCTCAACTACGCCGAGGGCTTCCGTCCCCCGGTGTTCAACAACGTGGCCTCGAACGGCGAGGCCGTCGTGATCGACGGCGACACCAACCTCCGGGTCGAGACCTCTCAGGCGGCGCAGGCCGAGGTCAACGCCCGTATCTTCAAGGGTGACCGCCGGATCCGCGAGCTCTCGTTTCGCGTCGACTACTCGTACACCAAGCTGACCGACCTCATCCAGATCGTGTCGGGGCGCTACGAGAACACCGCCGATCGCGCCATGCACTCGACCGAGGCGCTGGCCAAGCTCTACGTGCAGGGCGGCCACCGCATCGAGCTGGCCTACACGTTCTTGCAGATCAACACCCGCGACAAGGGGGTGCACAAGTCGTTCCCCGAGCACATGTTTCACCTCGCCGGGATCTTCAACGTCATCGACGACCGGTTGTCGATGTTCACGGACGTGCGCGTGGTCGGGGCGATGGAAGATCCCAACCGCCTCGTCGAGCACCGCGACTACGGCTACGACATGGACGCCGCGATCCCGGGCACCGTCACCAACAACACCACCGATGTCGCCGGTCCGCTGCGGGTCAACCCGACCGATCTGGTCCTCGACCGCCTGCCGCCGGCCGCCGATCTGAGCCTGGGCTTGACCCTGACGCCGATGGAGAAGCTGTCGATCCGGGGCACCGTGTTCAACGCGTTCAACGCCCGCTACTACCAGCCCGACGCGTTCTTCGACTACGAGCCGCGCTTCGAGATGCTGCCCAACCCGTGGGAGGACTGGCGCGTCTACGTCAGCGCGACGTACACGCCCTGAGCCCTGAACCCTTCGACTCGCCGCTTCGCGGCTCGCTCAGGGTGAACGGGGGTGAACGGGGTGTCAGTCCTGGTTGGCGAACGGCAGCACGCCGTCGCGAACCTGGTAGGCGTGGTCGATCCCGGCCAGCAGGGCCCGCGAGTCGACCGGCTTGAGCACGTAATGGTGGACGCGACCGCTGGCGCCGGCGCGACTGACCTCGGGCACGTCGGTGTAGCCGGACAGCAGCACGCGCACCATCCTTGGGTGGCGGTCGCCCAGGCGGTCGAGGAGCTCGAGGCCGGTCATGCGCGGCATCTTGTGGTCGGTGATGAGCACGTCGAACGCTCGCTCGCCGAGCAAGGCGAGGGCGTCCTCACCGTTGGCGCACCGGGTGACCTCGAACCGACGCCTGGTGACCCGCTCGATGAAGTCGAGCATGTCGGGCTCGTCGTCGACGACCAGGATGCGGGGCTTGGCCGGCTTGTCCTGCGCAGCGCCGAGAGGCACTCCGACCATGCCCCACTGTCTCACATCCGGCCCCGGAGCCTCCACTCGGGAGCCCGGTCGCCTGGAACCGTGGGCCGGATCTCGTTAGAATCGACGCCACTTGGCCGCTGAGGGGTCTTTGTCCAAGCGTCGCGTCCTCGCCATCTCGCCCAACCTCGATCAGCTCCGACGCATCGTCGCCAACCTGGAGCGGGCGGGTGCCGAGGTCGATGCCGTGCGTTCGCTGGACGCCATCCAGAGCGAGATCATCCCGCATCGCTACATCTTCATCGATTGCGAGGAGGGCGACGTGGCGTCGGTCGAGCGCCTGGTGCCGATGCTGCGCCAGAAGTCGCACGCGGCGGTGATCACGCCCAAGGCCGCCCTCGGTGAGCTGACCGGTTACCTCAAGGATCCGCGGGTCAACCACGTCATCGTCGGTGAGGAGCTCGACCGCGGCGTGTTCGTGACCGCTCAGAAGTTGCTCACCGGCGACATCTTCGGCATCGAGAAGTACCTGCCCGAAGGCACGCCGGTGCACTACGTCCGGCTCCGCGACTTCGAGGGCCGCGGCAAGGCGCTCGACACCGTGCTCGCCTACGCCGAGGAGGCCAAGATGCGGCGCCAGGTGCGCAGCGCGATCGGCTCGGTCTGCGAAGAGCTGCTGATGAACGCGCTCTACGACGCGCCGGTCGACGAGACCGGCCGCCAGATCTTCGCCGAGGTCGATCCCCACGACCGCACCAAGTCGCGGTCGCCGCGGCCGGTCTCGATCCGATACGCGGCGACCGAGAGCCAGTTCGCGGTCGCCGTGCGGGACCGCTTTGGCCGGCTGGCCAAGAACACCATCCTGTCCTACATCGACAAGTGCTTGCACTCGCCGGTGCAGATCGATCGCAAGGCCTACGGCGCCGGCCTCGGGCTGTATCTGGTCGCCAACGCCGCGGCGAGCTACCTGGTCAACGTTGCCTACGGCATCGCGACCGAGGTGGTCTGTACGTTCGATCGCGGCGCCAAGGCGCCGCTGCGGCTGGTCGGCGTGTTCGTGCACCCCGGCCAGTCCGAGATGCTGCGCGAGGGCCCGACTCCGGAGACCGCGGCTGGCCGCCCCGACGACGACGACGACGAGGCCGCCGTGGTGCTGGAACCGGTCAGACACTAGGCGGAGGGCACATGGCGGATCGCCCGTTCGGCCCCTATCAGCTGGTCAAGCAGATCGCGGTTGGCGGCATGGCGGAGATCCACCTCGCGAAGACCCGGGGCATCGCCGGCTTCGAGAAGTTCTGCGCCCTCAAGATGATCCACCCGAACTTTGCTCAGGACGAGCAGTTCATCGAGATGCTCATCGACGAGGCGAAGATCGCGGTCCAGCTCCAGCACGTCAACATCGCCCACACGTTCGATCTCGGCCGGGTCGGCGACACCTACTACATCACGATGGAGTTCGTCGACGGCGCCGACCTCTACAAGATCCTGCGCCGCGGCTCCGAGCAAGACCTCGACATGCCGGTCGACGTCGCCGCCTACATCGTCAAGGAGATGTCGACCGGCCTCGACTACGCGCACCGCAAGCGCGACGGTGCCGGCAACAACCTCGGCATCGTTCATCGCGACGTGTCGCCGCAGAACGTGCTGGTCTCCAACGCGGGCGAGGTCAAGCTGGTCGACTTCGGCATCGCCAAGGCGACGATGAAGGTGCGCCAGACCGCGGTCGGCGTCATCAAGGGCAAGTACTACTACATGTCCCCGGAGCAGGCCTGGGGCGAGCGCCTCGACCATCGCTCCGACATCTTCTCGGCGGGCATCGTGCTCTACGAGTCGTTGACCGGGCAGATGCTCTACCTCGAAGAGGACATCAACCGGCTGCTCGACATGGTGCGGCGCGCCAACATCGCGCCGGTGCGGACGCTGCGCAAGGACGTCCCGCCGCAGCTCGAGCGCATCGTCATGCACGCGCTGGCCAAGAAGGCCGACGATCGCTACCAGAACGCCGGCGATCTGGCGTCGGACCTCGAGCGCTTCCTGCACGGGTATTCACCGGTGTTCACCGCCACCAAGCTGGCGGCCCACGTGCGGCGCGCGCTCGGCGAGGCCAACGCGACGATCCCGCCGCCGATGCCCGAGCCGGCGCCGCGCGACCCGCTGCGCTCGACGCAGTCGATCCCACGCCAGACGTTCGTCACCAACCGCTCCGAGATCACCGACGAGAACAGCGTGATCTTCCGGATGTCGGAGCTCCAGCCCGCGGCCGCGGTGGCCGCCCCGCGCCCGCGGGCGCCGACCGCACCGCTGCGCCGGCCGCCGCCCGATCCGCAAGCGGCGCGGGCGTCGCCGCGCATGATCTCGGCGTCGACGATGCCGGCGGTCGAGGGCGATCTGGAGATCGAGAACACGATGGTGAGCGCCGAGCCGATGATGTCGGCTGGCGACGGTGGACCGACGTCGCTCGATGGGCCGCGCGGCATGCGGCGCTCGGCGGTGCCGGCGGCGACCGACGATCTGCTCGGCGACTACGAGCCGACCATCATGGAGGACTTGCCCCGGCTGGTGCCGAGCGGGCAGCACGAGGAGGATCCGCCGACCATCGCGCGGGCCGCGGTGCCGACCGCGAACGCCGACGATCCGACCACGGTGCCTCGGCGTCGCGGCGGACCGTCGGTTCCGGCCGCGCTGGCGGCCCAGACGCCGACGCCGGCGGTGAGCGAGGTGCGGCGGCCGCGCGAGTCCCGGCGCACACCCGCGAGCGGGGTGCCGATCGGCGGCTCGGTGTTGAAGCAGCTGTTCGGGCAGCCGACCAGCCCGATGCCGAGACCGCCGCCGGCCCGGGGCGCCGGCATGCCGATCTCCGATGGCGTGCCCGGCATGCTCGCCGAGCCGGCGCCGTCGAATGCGCCGACCGGCGCCGTGGGCGGGCGCGGCGCGGTACCGCCGCCGCGGCCACCGCCCTTGCCGGCGGCGGCGTTCGCCGGCATGACCGCCGGCCCCATCGATCTGGGCATCGACGCGCCGACCGCCCCCGATCTCATGGCAATCCCGGCGGCGATGCCGCCGCCACCGCCACCGCCAGGGCCGCCGATGCCTGGTGCCGGGATGCCGCCGGGCGGCTTCGCGCCGCTGACGCCACCCGGGCTGCCCGCGCACCTGGCGCCGTACGCGATGCCGCAGGCCGGACCGCAGGGACCGTACCCGGGCGGTGGGCCGCAGTACCCATTCCAGCCCTATCCGGGCGCCCAGCCGCAGAGCTTCACCAAGCAGATGCAGGCGCTGGTCGAGCTCGACGAGCTGCCTCCGCAATACCGGCTGTCGCCACCCGGCACCCGCTGGCTCCTGCGGGCGCTGCTGGCGCTGGTGCTGGTCGCCGGCGGTGTCGCCGTGGCGCTGCTCATCATCCGCAGCGGCGATCCCGGCAAGATCGAAGCGTCGCTGCTCATCGATTCGACGCCACCCGGCGGCACCGTCACGGTGGATGGCACCGTGCTGCCCGACCGGACCCCGGCCCGCTTCGCGACCGAGCCCGGGGCGCGCCACGAGATCGTCATCGAGCTGGTCGGCTACAAGACCCACACCGACGCGGTGCTGGTGCCCGACGTCGGTGGTCAGATCCGCGTGTTCGCGTTCCTGCCGGCGGTGACCGTCAAGCTCAAGGTGGTGACCATCCCGGCCGGCGCCGACGTCTACCTTGGCGAGCAGCTCAAGGGCCGCAGCCCGCTCGAGATCGGTGACCTGACACCGGACGCCGCCCGCGAGGTCGAGGTCCGCCTGAAGGACTACCCACCCGAGAAGCGGACGCTGATCTGGGAAGGCAAGACCGAGCAGACCGTCGAGATCCGGCTCAGGAAATAGGATACGGTGCGGATCCCATGACGGCTCCGGCACGGCGCGAAGGTATCGTCAGCGAGATCTCGACCCTCCTCGGGCGCGGCACCACCTTCGAAGGCAAGCTCACCTTCGAGGGTACGGTCCGCATCGACGGCAAGCTCAAGGGCGCCGTGTTCTCCGATGACGTGCTCATCATCGGCGAGGGGGCGCACGTCGAGGCCGAGATCGATATCGGCGAGATCATCATCCAGGGCACGCTGGTCGGCAACGTGCGCGCCAAGCGCGGCATCGAGGTGGTCGCGCCGGGCCGGGTGAAGGGCGACCTGCACACGCCGTCGCTGCAGATCGAGAAGGGCGTCGTGTTCGAGGGCCGATCGTTCATGGAGGGCGTGCTCGCCGGCAAGCCCGCGGCCGGCCCGGCGGTGGCTGCGGCGCCGGCGGCGGTGAAGCCCGTCGACGCCCCCAAGCCGGTGAAGTAACCAAGCCCGTTCACCCTGAGCGAGCCGCGAAGCGGCGAGTCGAAGGGGCCGCTTCGCGGCTCGCTCAGGGTGAACGGGCTTGCGCCTCGCGCCGGACGGACCGGGCGGGCTAAGATCGGGCATGGGGTTCGCCGGGCGGTTCGCCCTTGCCGCGCTGATCGTCGCCGCGCTCGCCGACCGCGCCGCGGCCGGGCGCGTCGTGGTGGCTGACACCCACGCCGAGGCCGACCTCGTCGACGAGGCGGGTAGCTTCACGTTGCTCTTGCGCGCGGCGCTCGACCGGCCGGGCCGGCCGGTGACCGCCAGCCACGAGCTGCGCGGCGTGGTGTTCGATCTCGACCGCGCCGCGGAGGTGCTGGTTCGCTTCGACGCCGAGGCCCTGATCGCCTGCGATCTCGAGCGCCACGGAACCGGGCTGCGGGTCGCGGTGATCGCGATCGATCGAGCTGGCAAGGTCGCCGCCGCGGCCACGGTGACCGCCGGCGACGGCGATCTGTCGCGCCTGGTGGCCGAGGCGGTGCGGGTCGCGGCACCGCTGGTGGGTGCCGAGGCGGCGGTGCCCCAGGTGTCGTTCGGCCAGGTGCGCCCGTTCGTGCGCGCGTCGGCCGCGCTGGCGCGCGGCGACCTCGCCGCGGCGGCGGGCGAGCTCGAGGGCGCCGAATCGGTCGTTCCACTCAAGGTGTCGTCGATCGGCGTCGCGCTGCGCTCGGGATGGGCTGGCGCCGCGGTCGATCAGCCGACCGCGCTGGCCATCGCGCTCGCCGCCGGCACGCCGCAGGACGTCTTCGATCTGGCGCAGACCGCCGCGCCGCGCGACCGTGGCGCGCGAGCTCTGGCGCACCTCGCGATCGCCGCCAATGACGCCGCCGCCGCCGAGCTGGTCGGGACCGGCGATGAGCCGCTGCTGACCCTGGCGGCGGCCCGGCTCGCGTTTCGGCGCGGTCAGGGCGACAAGCTGGCGGCCGCGGTCCAGAAGTTGCTCGCCCGCCGCGAGCCGTACGTCCCGGTGCTCGCACTGCTCGCCGAGTTGCCCGACGGTGCGGTGTCGGCCGCGCTCGAGGCCACGGCGTTGCGCCAGGCCGCCGCCGATCCGCGGCTGGCACGCCTGGCATCGGTGCTCGGGCTGCGCGCCGCCCAGCGCGGCGGCGACGTGGTGGCGGTGCTGGCGGTGATCCGGGTCGTCGAGCTCGACGACGCCGAGGTGGCGCGGCTGCGGCCGCTGGTCGACCGCGGGGTCGTCGATGGGACGCGACCGGCGCTGCGCCTGGCCGCCGAGCTCGCCGCGCGCAGCGGCGACCGCGACGCCGTCGAGGCCGCGGCCCGGCGCTGGCTCGGCGTTGCCGCCGACGATCCGGCCGCCCAGATCTTCCGCGGACGTCTCGCCGTGGCGGCGATGCGTCTCGACGAAGCCCGGGTCGCCTTCGCCGCCGCGCGCGCCGATCGCGAGCTGGCCCGGGTCGCGATCGCGGCCGGCGACTGGGCCACCGCCGAGCGTCTGCTGGCCGCCGTGACGACCGCGTCGGCCGAGAAGCAGGTGATCGCCGCCCAGCTCGCGCTGGCCAGGGGCGATGTCGCCGCGGCGCGGCTGGCGGTCGACGCCGCCCGCGCCCTCGCGCCGGCCAGCGCGGTGATGTTGCAGACCCGCGCCACCACGCTCGAGCGCGGCGGCGATCCCGGTGCGGCCGCCGCTCGCTCGCTGGCGGTCAGCCTCGGGCTCGGCAAGGTCACGGTCGTGGACGGCCCGGCCGATGGATCGACCGGACCCAGCAAGGTGCGATCGATCGCGCTGGACAGCCGGCCCGACGCCGCGCTGGTCACCGCGCTCGAGCCGCTGGTCGCCGCCCTGCCGCTGCCAGCGGCGGGGGCGGTCGCCGTCGTCGAGCTGCCCGCACCCGGCCCCGGGTTGTTCACGCTGCGCGAGGCGCGGCCGCGTCCGCTGCGGCCGGCGCTATCGGCGGCGCTCGAGCGCCGCGGGCTGACCGTCGTCAACGATGGTGGCGCCGCCGCGCTCGCCCGCGCCCGCGTCGTCGAGCCGCTGGCGCGCGATCGGCTCGAGGCGCTCGCCGACGACCTCGCGGTGCCGACCCTGGTCTTCTATCAACTGCGCGCCGACGGCGGCGACGCCCGCGTGCGCCTGATCGGGTTCGATCGTAAATCCGGCGCCGCGCACGACGTCACCGAGTCGATCCCGGGAACCCGTCACGGCCTGGTCGGCTGGAATGGCGCCCGACTCCAGTTGATCGCGGTCGTGATCGCGGCGATCGCGGTCCTGATCGGCTTCTGGTTCCTGCGCGGTCGCAGCCGCGTCGTCGTCGAGATCACGCTCGATCCCGATGGCAGCGACGAGGCGCTGTGCATCGAGGTGACGCGGTCGTCGACCCGGCCGACCGTCGACGATCCGGGTCGCTTCCGCAAGGAGACCCGCAAGGACGGCCACGAGGTCACCCGCCGCGCGGCGCGTCTCGCCGGCCCGCGCACCGTGTTCCGGGTCTCACCTGGCACCTGGTACGTGCACGTGTTTGGCGTCTATACCCGCGACCACGGCGATCGCGTCGTGCCGCCCCTGCACTCGAAGAAGCTCGAGATCGCGCGCGGTGCCACCGGGGTGGCGGCGATCGATCTCGGCCTGGCGGTGGCGGAGATCAAGATCGCGATCCACGACCCCCAGCCGGCCGGGATCGCGATCTGGTTCGACAGCGAGCTCGCCGACAAGGTCTATACCGACGCCGACGGCCACGCCACGCTGTACGCCACCCTCGGCCAGCACATGCTGGTGATCGACGCCCACGACATGCGGATCGAGAAGCTGTTGCCGATCTCCGCCGCGCAGATCGAGAAGGTGACGATCAACCTGCCCCGCGAGCGCCGCCGCGCCGAGGTGTCGGAGGGGCTCACGCTCGGCCCGACCGACTACGGTCCGGCGATCGCGCCCGAGAAGGACGACGTCATCGGGACCATGGTCGAGCGGGGCGGCCCGGCCTCGCCAACCGCCGCGACCGACGCGACCCAGGTCCTGCCGGCGACCGCCGCGCCGACCACCCCGAGGGTGCCGGCCCCGGCGCCCGCTGCGGCCGCCACGCTGGCTGACGAGCCCGAGCTGAACACGCGCGTGCTCGGCCGCTACCGGATCGAAGCCGAGCTCGGCCGCGGCGCGATGGGCGTGGTGTTCAAGGCCTGGGACGAGAACCTCGAGCGCACGGTCGCGGTCAAGGTGCTGTCGCGTGCGGTCCGCGAGATCCCACAGGCGATGACCTTCTTCGTGCAGGAGGCCAAGGCGCTGGCCCAGCTCAACCACCCCAACGTGGTCGCCGTCCACGATCAGGCCTCGGACGCCGCCGACACGTACATCATCATGGAGTTCGTCGACGGCACCACCGTCGACCGTCTGCTTCGCGAGCGCGGCACGCTGCCGGTGCGCACCGCGCTCGGCATCGTCGATCAGCTGTGCAGCGGGCTCGGCTACGCCCACAGCAAGAAGGTGATCCACCGCGACATCAAGCCGGCCAACATCTTCGTGTCGCGCGAGAAGGTGGTGAAGCTCGGCGACTTCGGCATCGCCCGCGTCCTCCGCGAGCTGGAGATCCGGCAGACCGACGTCCGCGGCACGCCGCTGTACATGGCGCCCGAGCAGATCAACGGCACCAACATCAACCACCGCGCCGACCTCTATGCGGTCGGCTGCACCCTGTTCGAGCTGTGCGCCGGCCGGCCGCCGTTCGTCGACGGCAACGTCATGGCCCATCACCTGTTCACCGAGCCGCCGCTGCTGTCGTCGATGGCAGCGTCGATCCCGCCCCTGCTCGACGTGCTGATCACCGCCTGCCTGGTCAAGGACTCGAGCGAGCGCATCGGCTCGGCCGCCGACATCCAGGCCCGCCTTCGCTCCATCGCCGCCGACCTGCCGCGGTGAGCCGAGCAACATACCACCTCGTGCGCGGCGGCTCATCGACGATGTACATTCCGGGCTGATGCGCACCGTTCGCTGGATCGCTCCCCTGGTCGCCGCCGCCGCCGTCGTTGCCGCCGTCACCGCTGGGTGCAAGAAGAAGCAGGACGTCCCGGCGCCGGTCAAGGCGGTCGATGCCGCGGTGAAGGACATCTCGACGGGCGCCGGCCCGGCGCCGCGCCCGCTGGTCGAGCTCGGCGAGCCGGTGTCGGCCGATCCGGACGGCGCCGCCGGTGAGCCGGCGCTGGCGGTCGGTCGCGACGGCAAGCCGCTGCTGGCGTGGATCGAGGCCGGCAAGGTGCACGTGCGCCGCTGGAGCGGCACGGCGTGGGACGTGCTGGCCGCGCCACCCAACGCGGCCACCCATCGGGCCACCGGCGCTCCGTCGCTGGCCGTCGAGGCCGACGGCGGCGTGGTGGTCGGGTGGCTGGAGGCCAACCCGAAGGACGTCGCCATGCTCGAGGTCGCGCGCTGGCGCGACGGTGCGTGGACGCAGCTCGGCGTGCTGGGCGGCGGCCAGCCGGTCGCCGATCCGATCGTCACCTCGTCGGCGCTGGGTCCGATCGCGGTGTGGCGCGAGGCGCTGGTCGCGGGCGGCCCGGTGGTGGTCAACGTCCGCGTCCACGGCGGCAACGGCTGGGCGCCGCTCGGTGACGGCGTCCTGCGCGGCGGCCCCGACGGCACCACGCTGGCGGCGCCGGCGCTCGGCACCAGCGGTGCTCACGTGATCGTGGGCTGGGTCGAGCGCTCGCCGGTGCCGGTCACGCAGCTTCGCCGCTGGGACGCGGCGACCTCGGCGTGGACGACCGTACCCGGGCCCGAAGGCGCCGACAACGACAGCACGCTCGCGCTCGCGGTGGCGCCGGACGGGGTGATCACGGTGTCGCTCAGCTTCCATGCCGGCCTGCGCCAGCTGGTGACGCGCGCGCCGGGCGCCGAGGTCTGGAAGAAGATCGACGTCGCCGAGCTGTCCAACGGCTTCGTCACCCGCCAGCGGTTGATCGCCGCCGAGGACGGCCGCGCCATCTTCACGTACCCGTACGGTGGTCGCTTCGCATGGTGGGACGGCAAGGTGTGGTTCGCGACCCCGGTCCCCGTGGTCGGCCCGTCGACGGTGGTGCCGGCCGCCGCCGCCGGTCCGGGCGGCGTGGTCTACGTCGGCTGGTCGGCGGCCAGGCCGGGCGGCACGGCCAAGGTCCGCGTCGTCGAGGTCAAGCAGCAGTAGTCGACTACCGGCAGGCGGCGGGATCCGGAACCGCGGTGGCCAGCCCGTCGGCGTCGAGACGGAACGGCACCGCACAGCGCAGCGTGCGGTCGAGCTCGTCGGCGCTGCCGGTCCAGTCGCCGAGTTGCCACACCCGGACGCCGGGCCCGGCCTGGCCGATCATCAGCTTGCCGCCGCCGGGCGAGAACTCGAGATAGACCACGGTGGCGACGGTTGCCGCACCGGGCGCATGGGCGAGCCGCGCCAGCTCGCGGCCGGCGCCGACGTCGAGCACGATCACGTCGCCGACCTCGGTCCCGACCGCGATCACGGCGCCGTCGCCGCGCACCGCCACCGACGCGATGGCGCCCTCGACCTGGAACGACCGCACGCGGGTGCCGTCGCGCCGGGTCAGCCGCACCACCCCCGACGCGTCGCCGGTGGCGAGCAGCTCGCCGTCGCGCGACCAGGTCACCGCCAGCACGTGGGCCTCGTGCTGGACCTCGAAGCGCGGCGTGCCGGTGCGACCGTCGTACACCGGCGCGGTCGGCCCGGCGCTCGCGACCGCGACCAGCGCGCCGTCGGACGAGAACGCGGCGTCGACCGGCTGCATGCCGAGCACCGGCAGGTCGGCGAGCTGCTGTCCGCTCTCCGCGTCCCACAAGGTCGCCACCACCATGCCGTCGAGCAGGGTGACCACGCGCTGGCCGTCGGCCGACAGCCGCGCGGTCCACAGCGACGCCTGCGCCTTGACGCGGCGCTCGAGCGCGCCATCGCGACCGCGCCAGATCGCGAACGTTCCGTCCTTGCTCGCGGTCAAGACCCGCGCGCCGTCGCGCGACACCTCGACCCGGCGCACGCGGTCGTCGTGGACCGCCAGCTCGGCGACCAGGGTGCCATCGCCGGTCCACAACCGCCCGGTGTGATCGCGGCTGGCGGTCGCCACCCGCGCGCCGTCGGCGCTGGCGGACGCAAACACCACCGCATCGCGGTGGCCGGCCAGCTCGGCGTGGACGCGGCCGTCGGCGGCGTCGATGAGCCGGGCGCCCGCGGTGCCGACCACGACCGCCCGCAGGTCGTCGACGAACGTGCCGCCCCAGCCGCGCTCGCCGAGCTCGACCGCGATCACCTGCGCGGCGGCCGCGCGGCGCCAGACCCGGACGTCACCGGCCGCGGTCGCGCTCAGGACGTGCTTGCCGTCGGGCGACACCGCGATCGACGCCACCGGCGCGGCGTGGGCGACGAAGCGACCCAGCGAGGCGCCGCCGGCGGCGATCAGCTCGATCTCGCCGCGGCCGCCGCCGAGCGCGATCATGGCGCCGTCGGGAGCGATGGCCGCGATCTCGGCGCTGGTGACGGTGGTGACGAGCTCGGTGGCCGCCGGCGCGGCCACGGTGAGGTCCCAGATCCGGGGGGGATGGTCGGCGACCAAGGTCACCGCGCGGCGGCCGGCGGCATCGACATCGCAGGCCGCCGCCCGACCGTCGTGGGCGACCCGCACCGCCGGCACCGCGTCGCGCCACACCCGCGTCGATCGCGCGTCCATCGACAGCCAGGTCGCGCCGTCGTCGGCCACGCACAGGCGCCCGACCTGGCCCTCATGAGCGCGCGGATCGTCGAGGATCACGCCGCGCCCCGGGTCCCACACCCAGAGCTGGCCACCCGGCCCGCCGACGAGCACGCGACCGGTCGGCGCGATCGCCGCCGTGTGAGGTGCGAACGGCGCCCGCGCGGTCTGCTGCGGCGCGAGCGTGGCGTCGAAGATCGCCACCACGCCGTCGCCGTCGACCATGACCACGCGCCCGCCGGCATCGACCGCCAGCTCCAGCGCCACCGCGTTGCCGTCGAGCGGCCGCCGGGCTCGCTCGGCCCCGGACGCGACGTCGAACATGATCAGGGTCTGACCGTCCGGGCTCCTGGTCACCACCCAGGTGCCGTCGGGCGACAGCGCGCCGTGCTGGCCGGCCGCGTCGATCAGGCGTCGTCGACCGTCGAGGTCGAGCACCGGTGTCGCGACCAGGCTGAGCGCGATCGCGCGGCCGCCGCCAAACCCGAAGCCGGACACGATGCCGGGCGCCGCCATCGCCTGCTCGAGCGGCGCCACCGACTCCAGCGCCCGGCCGAGCAAGAACCGGGTCACGGTCGCGCCGGGAGCGCGGCGGTAGGCGTCGGCCAGGTACGGCAACGCGCGCGCCGGGGAGCCCGCCGCCATCTCGCGCAGGCCGAGCTCGGTGTGCAGCGCGCCGAGCCGCGCCTCGGCCTCGCCGGTCCGCTCCTCGGCGATCACGCGCGCCGCGTCGGCTCGCACGCGCTCGGCCTCGGCGCGTCGCCGGGCGGCCAGGTTCTCGCGGAAGCTGACCACGCCGATCACGGCCAGCGCGAGCGCGGCGAGCGCGGCGACCCCGACCGTGGTGCGGTGGCGGCGCAGCCACCGCGACAGCAGCTGGCGCGCGGTGTAGCTGTGGGACGCGACCAGGTTGCCGGCGCGGTGGCGGCCGAGGTCGAGGGCCAGCTCGCGCGCGCTCGGGTAGCGCTGATCGGCGCGGTGGGCCATGGCGCGACCGACGATCGTGTACAGCTCGGGCGGCAGTCCGGGCGCGAGCTCGACCAGCGGCGTCGGCGGTCCGGCGGTGACCCGCGCGATCACCTCGGCGGTGTTGCGCGCCTCGTGGTACGGCGGCGAGCCGGCCAGCACGTGGTAGAGCAGCGCGCCGATCGCGTAGACGTCGGCGCGGGCATCGAGCGCGTCGCCGCGGGCCTGCTCGGGCGGCATGTAGACCGGGGTGCCGAGCACCTGGCCGTCGACGGTGGCGCCGTCGTCGCCCGACGGCAGCGAGTCCTGGCTCGACTCGTCGGCGGCCTCGCGGACCCGCTTGGCCAGGCCCCAGTCGATCACCACGGTCTCGCCGAACGCGCCGACCAGCACGTTGCCGGGCTTGAGGTCACGGTGGATCCAGCCCTGGGCGTGGGCGTAGCCGAGCGCGTCGGCGACCTGGATCACGTGTGGCAGGAGCGCGAGCCGCGCCGTGGCGTCGGCCGCCTCGCGGATGGCGTGCGACAGCGGCACGCCGTCGACCAGCTTCATGGCGAAGAACGGCTGACCGTCCGGCCAGCGACCGACCTCGTAGACCGGCACGATCGCCGGGTGCTGGAGGTTGGCGGTGACCAGCGCCTCGCGCCGGAACCGCTGCAGCGCCGACACCGAGCCGCGCAGGATCTCCTTGATGGCGACGATGCGGCCGGTGCGGAGGTCGCGCGCGCGCATCACGCGGCCGAGACCGCCGCGGCCGTGCTCGCCGAGGATCTCGTAGTTCGACGGCGACACCTCGGGCGGCTCGATGTGCGGGCCGGCCGACGCCCGCTCGCGCGAGTCCCACCAGCTCGGCGCCGCGGTCTCGGCGAGCTCGGTCGCGGTCTCGGCGAGCTCGTCGGCGCTGCCGCTGGGCCCATCGTCCGCGGTCTTCGCCGTCCCGGGATCCCGATCGCGACTCACGATGCGAGCCGTATCATGAGTGATCGTGGCGGTGGCCTGCTACGGCCACCCGCCGATTCCGAGGCCGCGCTCAGCCGGGCGTGACCGCGTAGTCGCGCAACTGGTCCCAGATGGCGACGTTCAGGGCGTCGGTCTTGCCGCGGATCCAGGTCGGCATGTCGGGATCCGCAAGCGTGAGCGGGATCAGCGCCGAGAAGTCGCCACGGTGCTGCACGGTCACGGGCGTGACCTCGACCTGGAGCGCGCCGGCGGCCGGCACCAGGACGATCTTGAAGCTGAGCTTGATCGCCCCGCTGGGTCGGCGGTTGCGGCGCCGCGCCGGATCGGGCTGCATGCCGTCGGCCTCGTACCAGCGTTCGACGGTGAGGATGGTTCGCCGGTCGGGGTCGACGTGCTGGATCTTGTAGGCTTGCTCGACGACACCGACGACGATCGGCAGGACGACGTCCGCCTGCACACGGTAGCGGGCGGCGGTTGCGGTCTTGACCTGTGCTGCCGAGGGGCCGCAGGCGAGCAGGGTGGCGAGCACGGCGGAGAGGGCGAGGGAGAGCAGGATTGGTCGTTTCATGCTGTGGCCTATCGACGACCTCGTGACCGGGTTGCGTCGTCGCCCTGAGGCGCCCTGCCGCAGGCGGGAGTGCCCACCGATGGCTCGGGGCCCGGCTCCGGCTGACGCGCAGGCGTCAGGCGGTGGGGCACGGACTGCGCGGCGCCGTGTCGCAGGCGGGAGTCCGGCGGGCGGGCATCCCTCTGGTTGACAGCCCCATGGGTCCGAACGTATAAGCGCCCGGCGCGGCGGCTGTACGGCCAAGACGCAAGGATTATCGAGAGGTTGCAATGCATCCAGAGCTTGTGCAAAACGAAGCCGACCGGGTGCTGATCACGGTGGCAGCGGGCCACCCGCTCATCGACATCGACTGGACCGTCCTGCTCCAGTTCGGGCTGTTCGTGGCGATGTTCGTCCTCGCCAACAAGCTGCTGTTCCAGCCCTACCTGGCGCTGCGCGAGAAGCGCATCGCCGGCATCGACGGCGCCCGCGCCGAGGCCGAGCGCATGAACGCCGAGGCCGAGGCCAAGCTCGCCGACTACGAAGCCAAGCTCGCCGCGGCGCGCAACAAGGCCAACGACGAGCAGCGCCTGGTGCGCGCCGAGGCCGCCAAGCACGAGCAGGAAGTCACCGACAAGAGCCGCAAGACGGCCCAGGCCGCCATGGACACGGCGGCTGCCAAGGTGAAGGCCGAGACCGAGGCTGCGCGCGCCGAGCTGGCGACGCACGCCGCGGCCATCTCGCGCCAGATGGTCAAGCAGCTGCTCGGCCGGGAGGTGGCGTGATGTCGCCGTCGACGAGGTGGTTCCTCCTCGGTGCCGCGCTGGTGCTGGCGCCGGCGATCGCGCGCGCCGACAACGCCGAGGCGCGCCATGGCTCTCCGGCGCTCGCCGAGCAGGGCGAGCGCGGTGCGGCCGGGGTCGAGCACGCTGGCGGCCATCACGGCGATCCGACCAAGCACTTCAACTTCTTCGACATCGGCTACGGCAAGAAGGACGTCTACGGCGGCAAGAAGGGCGACGGCGTCCAGGGCCCCGAGGACGAGGCCGAAGAGCCGATGAGCCCGCCGTTCGCGTTCGCGCTCCTCAACTTCGGCATCCTGTTGATCATCCTCGCCAAGTACGGCGGTCCGGCGGCCCGCAAGATGGCCGAGACGCGCTCCGACCAGATCAAGGGTGCCCTCGACGAGGCCGCCAAGCTGCGCAACGCGGCGGCCGCCAAGCTCGATCAGTACTCGGCGCGGCTGTCGGCCGCCGAGGCCGAGATGAAGACCCTGCTCGACAACATGCGCGCCGACGCGGCCGCCGAGAAGGAGCGCATCCTGGCCGCCGCCACCGCCCAGGCCGCCGCCATGCAGCGCGACGCCGAGCAGCGCATCGCCGCCGAGATCCAGCTCGCCCGCATCGCGCTGACCCGCGAGATCGCCGTCGCCGCGACCCAGGCCGCGGAGCAGATCCTGCGCGCCAAGGCCACCCCGGCCGACCACACCAAGCTCGTCGACAGCTTCGTCGCCGACGTCAGCCGCCACGGAGTCGCTTGATGCTGGCCGGAAGCCTCGCTCGCCGTTACGCCAAGGCGCTCATCGAGATCGCCACCGAGCGCAAGGTGGTCGACAAGGTCGGCGCCGACCTGCGCGCCCTCGCCGTCGCGTACAAGACCGCGCCCGAGCTGGCCGTCGTCCTGGCCGCGACCAGCCACCCGCGGGCGACGCGCCGCAAGGTCGTCGACGCGGTGCTGACCCGGCTCGCGGCCCACGAGCTGGTCAAGACGTTCTGCTACCTGCTGCTCGACAAGGAGCGGCTGGCGGTGGTGCCCGACATCTCGCGCGAGATCGACGCCATGATCGAGGCCCGCGCCGGCCGGGTGGCGGCCGAGGTCACCTCGGCGGTCGCGCTGACGCCGGCCCAGCTGGCCCAGATCACGGTCACCCTCGAGAAGCTGTCGGGCAAGAAGGTGGTGGTCGAGAAGAAGCAAGATCCGGCGCTGCTCGGCGGCGTCGTGGCCAAGGTCGGCGACGTCGTCTACGACGGCAGCCTGCGCACTCAGCTCCGCGCCCTGCGCGACCAGCTCTCCAAGTAAGGAACCGCCATGGACATCCGCGCCGCAGAGATCAGCGACATCATCCGCAAGCAGATCGAGAACTACGACAAGAAGGTCGAGGTCACCGAGACCGGGCGGGTGCTGACCGCCGGTGACGGCATCGCGCGCGTCTACGGGTTGTCGAACGCGATGGCCGGCGAGCTGCTCGAGTTCGAGGGTGCCGGCGGCGAGAAGGTCCAGGGCATGGTCCTCAACCTCGAGGAGGACAACGTCGGCGTCGCGCTGCTCGGCAAGTACGAGGTGGTCCGCGAGGGCGACGTGGTGCGGCGCACCAAGCGCATCGTCGAGGTCACGGTCGGCGAGGAGCTGGTCGGCCGGGTCGTCAACGCGGTCGGCGAGCCCATCGACGGCGGCAAGCCGCTGACCGGCGCCCACAAGCGCCAGGTCGAGATCAAGGCGCCCGGCATCATCCAGCGCAAGTCGGTGCACGAGCCGCTGCAGACCGGCATCAAGGCCATCGACTCGATGATCCCGATCGGCCGCGGTCAGCGCGAGCTGATCATCGGCGACCGCGGCACCGGCAAGACCGCGATCGCGATCGACACCATCATCAACCAGAAGGGCCAGAACTGCTTCTGCTTCTACGTCGCGATCGGCCAGAAGCAGTCGACCGTGGCCTCGGTCGTCGACCGGCTGCAGAAGGCCGGCGCCATGGAGTTCACGACCGTGGTCGTGGCCGGCGCCTCCGAGCCGGCGCCGCTGCAGTTCATCGCGCCGTACACCGGCGTCACGATGGCCGAGTACTTCCGCGACTCCGGCCGCCACGCCCTGATCGTCTATGACGATCTGTCGAAGCAGGCGGTGGCCTACCGCCAGCTGTCGCTCTTGCTCCGCCGCCCGCCCGGCCGCGAGGCCTACCCGGGCGACGTGTTCTACATCCACAGCCGCCTGCTCGAGCGCGCCGCCAAGCTGTCCGACAAGGAGGGCGGCGGTTCGCTGACCGCGCTGCCCATCATCGAGACCCAGGCCGGCGACGTGTCGGCGTACATCCCGACCAACGTCATCTCGATCACCGATGGCCAGATCTTCCTCGAGGGCGACCTGTTCTACTCCGGCATCCGCCCGGCGGTGAACGTCGGCATCTCGGTGTCGCGCGTCGGCGGCGCCGCGCAGACCAAGGCCATGAAGTCGGTCGGCGGCCGCCTCCGCCTCGAGCTGGCCGCGTACCGCGAGAAGGCGGCGTTCGCGCAGTTCGGCTCCGACCTCGACCGGGCGACCCAGATGCAGCTGGCGCGCGGCGAGCGCATGGTCGAGCTGCTCAAGCAGGGCCAGTACTCGCCGATGTCGATGGAGGAGCAGGTCGTCGTGATCTTCGCCGGCACCAACGGCTTCGTCGACGACTACCCGGTCGCCGTGCTCGGCCGCTACGAGATCGAGCTGATGTCGTTCATCAAGTCGCGCCAGAAGGAGATCCTCGACACCATCCGGACCACCGGCAAGCTCGACGACGGTTCCAACCAGCTGCTGCGCGACGCGCTGACCGAGTTCGCCAAGCAGTTCGCGGTGACCGAGAAGAAGGCCTAGGAGCCACGATATGCCGTCGCTCAAGGCCATCCGCAAGCGCATCGGGTCGGTCAAGAACACCCGCAAGATCACCCGCGCCATGAAGATGGTGGCGGCGGCCAAGCTGCGCCGGGCCCAGGACGCGATCATCGCGGCCCGGCCCTACGCGGCGGCGCTGTCGACGGTGGTCTCGGAGCTGGCCGAGGTCGCCGGCAGCGACGCGCACCCGCTGTTCGAGGATCGCAAGGGTAAGCGGACCGCCATCGTGGCGTTCACGAGCGACCGCGGTCTGGCCGGCGCCTTCAACGCCAACGTGGTCAAGCGGGTCGAGGCGTTCGTCGCCAACGAGCTGCCCGCCGACAGCGAGGTTTCGCTGCGGCTCATCGGCCGCAAGGGCAACCAGTACTTCGCGCGCCGCAACGGCAACATCACGAGCTACGACCCGGCGGCCACCGGCGCCACCGCGCTCGCCATCTCCGGCGACACCGCCCACCGCATCGTCGATGACTTCGTCGAGAAGCGGGTCGACCGCGTGTTCGTGGTCTACAACGAGTTCAAGAGCGCGATCACGCAGGCGGTGGTCATCAAGCAGATCTTGCCGGTGGTGGCCGAGGCCACCAGCACGGGCGCCAGCGCCGGCCGGCCCGACTACAGCTACGAGCCCGGCAAGGAAGAGCTGCTGGCCCGCCTGGTCCCGCTCTATCTCCAGATCGGCCTCTACCGGGCGGCGCTCGAGAGCATCGCCGGTGAGTTCGGCGCCCGCATGAGCGCGATGGAGAGCGCGACCAACAACGCCGGCGAGATGATCTCCAAGATGACGCTCGACTACAACCGCGCCCGTCAGGCCTCGATCACCAAGGAGCTGCTCGAGATCATCGGCGGCGCCGAGGCGCTCAAGGGCTGAGCTCGAGCGCGCACGACGAGAGCAAGGAAAGACGCACCATGGCCACCACCACCACCGACTACTCCCCCGCATCGCTCGGCCGCATCGTCCAGGTCATCGGGCCCGTCGTCGACGTTGCCTTCGAATCGGCCGAGTTGCCCGAGATCAACACCGCGCTGCTGGTGTCCAACACGTCGATCGACGACCGCCCGGACAACCTGACCATCGAGGTCTCGCAGCACCTCGGCGAGCACACCGTCCGCTGCGTCGCCATGGACACCACCGATGGCCTGGTCCGCGGCCAGCAGGTGAAGAACACCGGCGCCCCGATCTCGATGCCGGTCGGTCCCGGCGTCCTCGGCCGCATCCTCAACGTCATCGGGCTTCCCATCGACGAGGCCGGCCCGGTCGACTCCACGCTGCGGCGGCCGATCCACCGCCAGGCGCCCAAGTTCACCGACCAGTCGGTCAACATCGAGATGTTCGAGACCGGCATCAAGGTCATCGACCTGCTGGCGCCCTACCGCCGGGGCGGCAAGATCGGCCTGTTCGGCGGCGCCGGGGTCGGCAAGACGGTGCTGATCCAGGAGCTGATCAACAACGTCGCCAAGAAGTCGGGCAGCTACTCGGTGTTCGCCGGCGTCGGTGAGCGCTCGCGCGAGGGCAACGACCTGTTTCACGAGCTCAAGGTAGCCAAGCTGTTCGACGGCTCGTCGGTGCTGTCGAAGACCGCGATGGTGTTCGGGCAGATGAACGAGCCGCCCGGCGCCCGCCAGCGGGTCGCGCTGTCGGCGCTGACGATCGCGGAGTACTTCCGCGACGTCGAGAAGCAGGACCTGCTGCTGTTCGTCGACAACATCTTCCGCTTCACCCAGGCCGGCTCCGAGGTCTCGGCGCTGCTCGGCCGCATCCCGTCCGCGGTCGGTTACCAGCCCACGCTGTCGACCGAGATGGGCGGCCTGCAGGAGCGCATCACCTCGACCAAGGACGGCTCGATCACCTCGGTGCAGGCGATCTACGTCCCCGCCGACGACCTGACCGATCCGGCGCCGGCCACCGCCTTCGCCCACCTCGACGCCACCACCGTGCTCAACCGCGCCATCACCGAAAAGGGCATCTACCCGGCGGTCGATCCGCTCGACTCGACGTCGACGATCCTCACCCCGTCGGTGGTCGGCCAGCGTCACTACGACGTCGCCCGCGAGGTGCAGCGCATCCTGCAGCGCTACAAGGACCTGCAGGACATCATCGCCATCCTCGGCATGGACGAGCTGTCGGAGGACGACAAGATCACCGTGGCCCGCGCCCGCAAGATCGAGCGCTTCATGGGCCAGCCGTTCCACGTCGCCGAGACCTTCACCGGCATCAACGGCGTCTTCGTGTCGCGCGAGGACACCGTGCGGTCGTTCGAGGAGATCCTGGCCGGCAAGTGTGACGACATGCCCGAGCAGGCGTTCGAGATGACCGGCACCATCGACGACGCGCGCGTCAAGGCCGCCGAGCTGGCCAAGAAGGCGAACTGACGATGGCCGACGTCAAGCTGCTCAGCGGCCACTCGACGTCGCTCGACGTCAACCTGGTCACGCCCCGGGGCGTGGTCGCGCATCAGGCCGCCGACGGCCTGGCCGCGCCCGGCGAGCTCGGCATGTTCGAGCTCCTGCCCGGTCACATCCCGCTGCTGGCGGCGCTCAAGCCCGGCGTGCTCACCATCGCCGGCAAGGCGCGGGTCCGCTACGCGGTGTCGTCGGGATACCTGCGCGTCGACCCGGCCGGCGCCGTCGAGGTGCTGGTCGAGCAGGCGGTGCTCGGTGGCGAGGTCGACGTCGACAAGGCCAAGATCGAGCTTCGCGAGGCCGAGGCCGAGCTCGGCAAGTGGGGCGACCGGCCCACCGACGGCGACTGGAAGAACCTGGTCAACCGCGTGGCGTGGGCGCAGGCCCGCATCGACGCCGCCTGATCCGGTCACCATCCTGAGCGAGCCGCGAAGCGGCGAGTCGCACGGCCGCGGCGCAGGATCCTCGTTGCGGCGGCAGTCATCGCGACAACCGCCGTCAAGCCGATCACGTCCACCATCCGGTCGCCCTGAGCGAGGCCGCGCAGCGGCCGAGTCGAAGGGTGCATTTCGACGGAGTGCGTCCTTCGACTCGGCCGCGCTGGCGCTCGGCCATCGCTCAGGACGACCGGGTCTTGGATCATTTCCATAAGTTGTGGGCGGCGTGTGACTCTCGCCGGCGGTCACACCGCGGCAACGATGTGATCAATCCGCACGGCCGCGGGCTGGGCACGGAGCCGCGTCGGCCGCTGTTGGCCGGCGCCAGCAGGCGGGCGCCAACGGCCACCGCGGTGGTCACCGCCAACCCGCTGTCGTGACAGCGGGCGGGCCCGGCACGACGCGTGCTGTACCGGTGGCCATGCCTCGCATTCTTGGCCTGGTCTCCTGCATCGCGATCGCCGGCGCCGCCTGCGCCGTCGACGATCCCGCCGCTGCCCACCACGCGCTGGTCAGCCCCACCGCAACCGTCGATGTGCTCGCCTGGTCGCCGGCACCGTCGTCGCTGACCAGCGACCGCAACTCGCTGTACTGGATCGACGACGCCGATCAGACCCTGGTCCGCATGGCCAAGGGCGGCGGCTCGGTCGCGGTCCTGGCCCGCGGTGTCCAGGGCCGGACGCCATGGTGTATCGCGGTCGACGCCCAGCACGTCTACTGGCTCGACATCGACGACGGCGCGGTCCGCCGCCTGCCGCTCGCCGGCGGCGCCGTCGAGACCCTGGCCACCGGCGAGGGCGACCTGTACGCCATCGCCCTCGACCGCAGCTACGTCTACTGGTCGAGCAACGGTGCCGGCGGCGGCCGCGTCCGGCGCCGGTCGCGCTGGGGTGGGCTGCCGGTGACGCTGGCCAGCGGCAGCTTCTTCTCGACGCTGGTCGTCGACGCCTGGTTCGTCTACGCCGCCGACGCGCACGTCCTGGCTGGCGCCAACCAGATCATCCGCGTGCCGCGCAGCGGCGGCGCGAAGGTCGTCATGTCGGCGGATGAGGACGCGCTCGGCTTGGCCGGCGCCGGCAACGATCTGTACTGGAAGCGGTTCTGGACCGGTGACGTGCGCCGGGCCTCGAAGTGGCTGCCGGGCGCGACCACCATCACCGACGCCGGCGGCGGCTGGGGCGATCTCGACGTCGACGCCGCGTACGTGTGGTGGAGCACCGGCCCCATCCTCCACCGGGTCGCTCGCAGCGGCGGCCCGGGCGCCATCGTCGCCGAGTTGCCGGCGTGGGCCAACAGCATCGCCCTCGACGGCGGCGCGGCGTACCTCGCCCTCGACGCCACCGACGTCGACGGCGAGCACGTGCTCGGCGCGATCGTGCGGGTGAGGCCGTGAACGAGTCCCAGCATGAAGCGGGTTGACCGCGAGGTGCACGACAGCTAGTATTTGCTAGGAAATAGTGGCCCGTTCGTCACCGCAGCTCGCGACCCAGATCTCCGCTGAAACGCTCGCGGATCTGGAGGCCTACGTCTCGAGCCGCGGGCTCAAGAAGCAGTTCGTCGTCGAGCAAGCGCTGGCGTACTACCTGCGAGCGCTTCGCGAGCTTCCCGCCGATGCCTTCGTTCCGCCCACGCTGGTGGTGTCGCGCAAGACCGCCGAGTGGTTGCTCGATCAGATCGAGAATCCTGGTGAGCCGACGCCGGCGATGAAGGCGCTGTTCGCGCGCAAGAAGTAAGTCACGTGGAGCTGGTGGTGCGGCGTCTCGAGGAGCGGGATGATCGGAGCGAGTTCCGGTCGGGAGATCTCGCGCTCGATCTCTTCTTCGCGCGCTACGCGGGGCAGAACCAGTTCCGGCTCGGGATCGGAACCACCTACGTCGCCGCCGACGGAGCGCGCCTGGCCGGCTACATGACGGTCGCTGGCGCAGCCATCTTCGCGTCCGAGCTGCCCTCGACCCTGCGCAAGCGATTCCCGTCGTACCCGTTGCCAGCGCTGCGCATCGCCCGCCTTGCGGTCCATCGCGAGGCGCAGAACCGCGGCGTGGGTGCGGCGCTGCTCCGCCACGCCTGCGCGCTCGCGAACTGGCAAGCGCGCGACGTCGGTTGCATCGGTATCGTCGTGGATGCGAAGCAGGGCGCGAACCGGTTCTACGAGCGCTTCGGCTTCCTGGCGCTACCGGTCGAGGCCGGTGCGCTCGATGTTCGACCCGAGCCGCAACCGATGTTCCTGCCCATGGGTCGCATCCCGGCCGGGTGAGCGCGCGTGCGACAACCTGCCGCGGGTCGAACCGGCGCGATCGGCATCGGATGGGGGATGCGTCTCCTCGACCGCCTCTGCGTGGCGCTCTTCGTGATCACCATCGGCGCCTTCTTCGCGCTGATGATCTACACGCACACGCCGTGGGCGCGGTAGGTCAGCGGGGCAGGATCACCATCCACGCCTCGGAGGCGGTGGACGGACTGCGACCGTTGCCGACGATGGTCACGCCATAGCCGCAGATATCGAAGGCCTCGTCGAGCCACCAGCTCGCGGGCAGCACGACCTTGGCGGCCGCGAGCGCGTCGGCCACCGAGCGCATCCCGGTGCGCCGGTCCCAGACGAAGGCAACCGAGGCGTGCGGATCCGCGGGCGGCGGCGTGCGGTCGTCGCTGGCCCGGGGTGTCCAGGTCGACGCGCGGGTGCAGTTGCCGACCACGCGACCGCCGTCGGCGGCGACGGCGCGCGCGTAGCACGCGTCGTAGCCGGGCAGCAGGCCGAGCTCCGTGACCGCCTTGCCGCGCCACAGCACCGGCTTCGGGCCGAGGTTTCCGACCATGATCGTGCCGTCGTCGGAGATGGCCTCGACGACCGAGCCCGGGCCGCGGCGGTCGACGGCGCGCGTGGTGACGCGGATGGCCTCGCCGGGTTGGTCGCCGACGGTGCCCGCGATCGCCGCGCCGTCCTCCGACATCGAATGTGCCGCCAGGCGGAACGGCCGCTCGGTATCGACGATCGCTGGCACGTCGTCGCGCCAGCGCAGGGCGAGGTCGCAGTTGCCTGTCCCACACCCGGCGATGATGGTTCCGTCGCGAGACACAGCGTGGGCCTGCCCCGAATCGACGCCGGGCGGCAGCGTGAGCGCCGCCGGGGCCGCGGCGCCGCGCCACACCACCGGCACCGAGCTGGTCTCGGTCGCGGTGGACTCGCCGACGACGGTGTCGCCGTCGCGCGACACCGCCCACGCGGTCGAGCGATCGTCGCCGGCCAGGTCGAGCGTGCCGAGCGGCGACATCGTGCCATCGCGCCAGCGCACCGCCTCCTCGAAGCCGCCGGTCGCCCGGGCCATGCCGACCGGGGTCGAGCCGTCGGCGGACACGGCGATCGCGGTGCTCCAGCCGCTACCGCCGCCGATGGCGTGGAACTGCGCCAGTCGCCGATCCGTGGGCCAGCTCACGGCGACCGGCGCGAGCACCACGCGGTGGTTGCCGAGCGAGGTGGCCAGGTCGACGGGCGCGGCGTCGGCATCGGCGTCGGCGTCGGCGTCGGGGGCGAGCGCCGTCAGGTCGACGAGCGGGACGCCCGGCGCGGGTGCCGGCGGCGCGGGGGCGGGTGCCGGCCGTCCAGCACCACCGCAGCCGGCCAGCCCGGCGAGGACGACGAACGCAGCCGCTCGATCGATCACGGATCCTGGGGTACCACGCCGAACACGCCGAGGCACATCTCCACGATCAGCGCCGATCAGGGCGCGCGCAGCGCGTAGGCAAAGGGGTCGAGATCGCCGCGCTTCGGGAACAGCGGCCGGGACCTGCGGTGACCGGTGTTGTCGCTGATGCGCGCGACGTGGTGGCGGCGGTCGACCCAGCCGTGGAACACGACCACGTGGGCGGGGTAATCGGGGCAGCACGGTGCGTCGGTCGTGAACACCAGGTCGCCGGCGCGCAGCGCGCCAGCGTCGTCGATCCGCCGCCAGCCGAGGTTCTCCTCCAGGTGTCGAGAGAAGCCGCGGGTCAGCCGCGAGATGCCGTCGCCGTCGAGCTTGCCGCGCTCGGCGATGTCGACACCGACGTGGCGCAGCGCGGTCGACGCGTAGGCCACGCAGCCGTTGGTCAGCGTGTGGTGCCAGCGTCGGACTTCCTTGCGCAGCGTCCGATCGTTGCGCGGGGACGCCACGTAGCGTGACAGCGCCGCGCCGATCTCCGGCGGACCGTCGCGCTCGGCCCTGGCAGGCGCGACGGCGACGATCGCCGTCAGAACCGCGAGTGCGGCGGAACCAAGAGCGCGGCGCATGTCCTGGTGGTGCCACGCCGACGTCGCGCGTGCCACGTGCCACCGACGCTCTGACGCACGGCTTACACGACGTCGCGCTCGACCTGGGCGTCAGCCGCGCGCCCCCGAGCCGCGCGCCCCCGGAGCCGCGCGCTCCTGGTGTCCTGAGCAAGTGAGCAAGCCCCGCAGGGGCGCCTGCTCGATCCGCCATCGGTCGCTACTTGCCCTTGTCCTTGTCGGCCTTGTCCTTGTCGGCCTTGTCCTTGTCGGCCTTGTCCTTGTCGGCCTTGTCCTTGTCGGCCTTGTCCTTGTCGGCCTTGTCCTTGTCGGCCTTGTCGCGGTCGCGCTTGTCCTTGTCGGCCTTGTCCTTCTCGTCGCGGTCGCGCTTGTCCTTGTCGGCCTTGTC
>CANKMW010000058.1 GCA_947483555.1 Myxococcales bacterium | reverse complement strand
GTGATGTAGCTGGCGTTGGTGGTGAACTCGGCCTTGTTCGACTTGGCGACGGCGTTGAGGTTGAGCTCGGCCTCGCTGCGCTTGCCCTTCTTCATGTAGTCCATGAAGGCCGGGATGGCGACGGCGGCCAGGATGCCGATGATCGCGACCACGATCATGAGCTCGATGAGGGTGAAGCCACGTTGCGCCTTGCGGGAGATCCTGATCATATCGATGTCCTTCTCTTTCCTCGGATGACGGGTTGGTTGTCTCAGGCGCCACCCGAGGTGGTGGTTGCCCGATGAAAGCCGATGATCAGGCTCAGTAGCCTTCGTTCTGTTTCTGGATGACGGTGTCGCCGCTCCAGCTGAAGTAGTACGAGTCGCGCGCGGCGTCGCCGTTGAGGTCGCAGTGGGCGAGCAGGTAGTACCAGTCGGTGCTCGGGGCGACCGTGAGCCCGAACTTGGCCGCCTTGACGCCCAGGTTGGTGGCGTCGTTGGCCCGACCGGCCACCGTGACGTAGCCGCAGTACACGTTCTCCTGGGGCAGCTTGACCTTCAACGAGGTCCAGGTCGTCGGCAACGGCAGGATGGTCTGCGCGAGCCGGCCCGGCGTGGCGGGATGGATGTTGGCCTCACCGGTTCCCGACGACAGGTAGGTGCCGTTCTCGAGGTGGTACTGCTCCTGGGAGATGCGCAGGGCGGCGAACATGGCGTTGGCCTCGGCGCCCTTGGTCTTGCGAGCCTGCTTGGTGAACGAGATGATGGCGATGCCGGCCAGGATCCCGATCAGCGCGACGGCGACCAGGATCTCGACCAGCGTGAACCCGGCTTGCCGCACGAACGGAACACCGAGCACGGACCGTGCCAGCGGCGCGCGACCGCCAAGCTCTGGAATTCTCCACCCCTCGCAGGGTGACCTTTCGTGGCGACAATTCGCGGCGTTCGGGGAGCCGCAAAACGTCACCACGGCCGCCGCTGATCGGCCGAAAATTCCACGACCTCGAGGGCGGCCTCGAGGTCGTGCCCACCGCGCCGCGCACCGCGTCAGTCGCGGTTGGTCGGCTTGGTGATCGCCATCGACGGCGTCCCACCACTATCGGCGCCGGTCAGCGTGACGACGATCGGGACGCCGTCGCAGTCGAGATCGCCGGTGGCGGTCGCCGTGTACGTCGCGCCGCCGACGACGCCGACGTACGCGTACTGGAAATAGAACGGCTGCGCGAGCTCGAAGTCGAGGGCGTCCCAGGTCGCCACACCCTGCCAGTCGGCGTTGACCGCCGCGCACCGCTTGCCGCCGCTGGTGTTCTGCGTACAGCAGTTGATCGTTGGTGTTGCCGCCTGGCTGGTCTCCACGTAGCTGGCGTGGTCGACGTAGTTGGCCTTGTTGGCCTTCGCCATCACGTTGAGGTTGAGCTCAGCCTCGCTGCGCTTGCCCTTCTTCATGTAGTCCATGAAGGCGGGGATGGCGACCGCGGCCAGGATGCCGATGATCGCCACCACGATCATGAGTTCGATCAGCGTGAATCCAGCCACACCAGATCGGCGGCGAGAAGTACTGCTCATCGGGATGACTCCTGGAGAATCATGGGCGCGCTTCGACACCAACCAAGCAGGCCTCGTGCCAGCGGCGCCTTGCTTCGTAAGTATTCGAACTGCCCACCTGCATAGCGCACCGGCTGGGGGCGCCGACCGACAGCGGGTGCCGCAATACCTCACCGTTACCCCGGTGCTACCCGTCCGCGGCCCGCGATCTCCAGGATTCTCCGAGGGTCACTCCTCCGCGTCGCCCTTCTCGAGGCCGAGCTTCTCGAGTCGGTAGCGCATCGAGCGGAACGTGATCCCGAGCAACTGGGCCGCCTTCTTGCGAACCCCGCCGGTCTTGTCGAGCGCCTTCTGCACCCACGCCCGCTCGTAGTCGGCGATCAGGCGGTCGAGATCGACGCCATCATCGGGGATGTCGCCGGCGCCGGCGCCGGGCCGGGTGACCGGTGTGCGCAGGACCGGCAGGTCCGCGATGTCGATCACCGGTCCCGAGGCCAGCGCCACCGCGCGCTCGATGATGTTCTCGAGCTCGCGCACGTTGCCGGGGAAGTCGTGGTCCTCGAGCCGCTTGATGGCCGCCGGCGTCAGCGTCGACAGCGCCTTGTTCTGATCGCGGGCGAACCGGCGCAGGAAGTGATCGACCAGCAAGGGCACGTCCTCGCGGCGCTGGCGCAACGGCGGCAGGCGGATCTCGATCACGTTGAGGCGGTAGTAGAGGTCCTGGCGAAACCCGCCGCGCGCGACCTCGGCCTCGAGCTCGCGGTTGGTGGCGGCGAGCACGCGCACGTTGACCTCGATCTCGGCCGAGCCGCCCACCGGCTTGACCCGCTTCTCCTGGAGCGCGCGCAGCAGCTTGACCTGTAGCCCCAGCGACAGCTCGCCGATCTCGTCGAGGAACAGGGTGCCGTCGTCGGCGTCGCGGAACAGCCCGTTGCGATCGGCGACCGCGCCGGTGAAGGCACCCTTGACGTGTCCGAACAGCTCCGATTCCATCAGCTCTTCGGGGATGGCACCGCAGTTGACGGCGACGAACGCGCTCGAGGCCCGACTGCCTTCGGTGTGCAGCGCTCGCGCCACCAGCTCCTTGCCGGTGCCGCTCTCGCCGGTGATGAGCACGTTGGTGCGGGTCGACGCGATCTTGCCGATCAGCTCGAACACGGTCTGCATCGGCTTGCTGCGGCCGAGCAACTGCGCCATGCGGACCCGGCCGGCGACCCGTTCGCGCAGCGACGCGTTCTCGGCGACCAGCGCGCGCTTCTCCATGGCGCGGCCGATGACGGCGTTGATCTCGTCGACCTTGAACGGCTTGGTCAGGTAGTCGTAGGCGCCGTCCTTCATGGCCGCGATCGCGGTGTCGGCGGTGGCGAAGGCGGTCACCAGGATGACCTCGGGCCCGGGGCCGCCGGCGCGGATGGCGCGCAACAACCCGAGTCCGTCGAGCTTGCCGGGCATGCGCAGATCGGTGACCACGATGTCGGCCGGCGTGGCGGCGAGCAACGTCATCGCGGCGGCGCCGGAGTCGGCGACCGCGACCTCGTGGCCGGCGCGGCGCAGGCAGATGGCGAGGAACTCGCGCATCGATAGTTCATCGTCGACGACGAGGACGCGGCCCATGAGTGAGCCTAACTGGAACCGTGCGCGGGCGCGATGATGCGGCGTCACCTACGTGAGTCACACTCTTCACAAAAAAGTCGTTTCGTGAAGGCAGGTCATGACGCACGGTGTCGACATGGAAAAGACCACCGACCCCAAGGACAAGTCCCCACGCGCCAACGTCGTCGACGCCGATGCGGTGCGCGGCTTCCTTCCCGCCATCGCCACCCTGGCAGTCGACGGCGGCGAGATCGTCGCCACCACCGCGCTCGGCGTGTCGAGCGACGTCCGCACCGAGCTCGCCAAGAGCACGCTGGCGGTGCTCGAGACCAGCGAGGCGCTGGTCAAGAGCGGCTTCGCCGTCGCCCGGCGGTTGACCCAACGCATCGACGGCACCATCGCCGAGCTGCAGGCGTCGATCGAGCGCATCGTCGGCACGTCGGCCGGTGCGGCGCGGACCACCACGAAGGACGCCGCCGCGGTGTTCTCGGGTGCGATCAACGCCGTCGTCGCCCCCAAGGGCAACTGACGGCGGCCGGGCCGGCGTGCATGCTGTGCCGATGCCGAACGCCGTCCCGCTGTCGCACGTGCTGATCACCGGCGCCGCTGGCGCCATCGGCGGCGCGCTGGCGTCCGAACTGGCGATCCGCCACCCGGGCGTGCGGCTATCGCTCGTCGACGTCGACGCCGACGGGCTCGCCGGCGTCGCCGCGGCGCTGCCGGCCGGCGTCGCGGCGACGCAACACCGCTGGGATCTGGCCCGCCCGGAAGCCCTCGCCGACCACTGGCACGCGGCGGTCGCGTCCCACGGCGCGGTCGACGGGCTCGTCAACTGCGCCGGCATCATGGACGTCCGTTCCATCGTCGGCATGCCGTGGGACGCCGCCCGCCGCCTGCTCGACATCGATCTGACCAGCCCGTTGCGCCTGATGAGTCTGGCCGCGCCGGCGATGGTGGCGGCCGGCGGCGGCGTGATCGTCAACGTGTCGAGCATGGCCGGCCGGGTGCCGCTACGGGGCTGCGCGTACTACGGCTGCGCCAAGGCCGGGCTGGCGATGGCGTCCGAGATCGCCAACCTCGAGCTGGCGCCGCAGGGTGTCCACGTCATGACCGTCTATCCGGGCCCGGTCGCGTCGGCGCTCGAGCGCGGGGCGCGCGCCCAGCTCCCTCCCAGCCTGGTGGCGCGTCTCATGCCGACCGGCGATCCGGCGCGGCTCGCGCTGCTCATCGCGCGCGCCATCGAGCGGCGCGAGCCGCGCGTCATCTACCCGCCGCTGTACGCCGTGGCCGATCGCGTGCTCGGCGTCGCGACCTGGGTGTCGCGCCGCTTCAGTCCCACGCCGGCGTCCTGACCCCGCACGGCCCTTCGACAGGCTCAGGACAGGCTCTGCTACAATTGGGATCGCTCCTCGTGCGCTCCTGCACCGCTTCGCTCGTCCTCGTGATCGCCGCCGGTGCGCTCGCCACCGCGGCCGGCGCGGACGACGACGACTGGCCGGCGCGCGTGGTCGCGCGCGGCGGCGAGATCGGCAAGAAGGTGTCGCGCTTGCGCGGCCTCAAGATCAAGAAGCCGATCGCGATGGGGGTGATGAGCGAGGCCGAGCTGCGCGCCCGCATCCTGTCCCGGCTCGACGAAGACTCGCCCCCGGCGGAACGAGCGGCCGAGGCGGCCATGGCCAAGCGCTGGGGCATCATCCCGTGGGACCTCGATCTCGATCAGCTGACGCTCGACCTGCTCACCGAGCAGATCGCCGGCTTCTACGATCCGGTCGAGAAGAAGCTCTACGTCGCCGAAAAATCCGAGGGTGATGACACCTGGGCCGACATGCTCATGGCGCACGAGATCGTCCACGCGCTGCAAGACCAGCACTTCGACCTCGAGCCGTGGATGAAGCAGGTCGAGCACGACGGCGACGCCCGCGCCGCCCGCGCCGCGCTGGTCGAGGGCGACGGGGTGGCGCTGATGCTCGAGCACACGCTCGCCGAGCGCGGGCTGCCGCCGCCGTGGAGCAGCCCGGGGGTGATCAAGCTGCTCACCGCCAGCATGGATCCGGCCGCCGGTGGCGACCTGCTGGCCAGCTCGCCGCTCGCGATCCGGCACGGGCTGATGTTTCCGTACGTGCGCGGCCTCGAGTTCGTCGCGCACCTGCGTCGCACCCAGCCGTGGACCAAGGTCGACGACGCCTTCCGGCGGCCGCCGCGCTCGACCGAGCAGATCTTGCACCCCGAGCTCTACCTCGCCGACGAGCGGCCGCACGTGATCTCGGCGGTGGTGCCGCCGGGGTGGAGCCGGTTGCACGAGGCGGTGTGGGGTGAATCGGGGTGGTCGATGTTCCTCGAGACCCACGGCGTCGCGACCCGGACCGCGATGTCGGCGGCGGCCGGGTGGGGCGGCGATCGCATCCTCCTGCTGGCGGCGGCCGGCGACCGCGGCGCGGTCGCGTCACCGTTGCGCAGCACCGGGCTGGCGCTGATCACGTTCGACACCGCGATCGATGCCACCGAGGCCTGGCACACGCTCTCGCATGCGCTCGACACGATGGTGGTCGGGGCCGAGATCGCGGTGGCGACCGACGAGCAGCGCTGGCTCGACGCCAGCGGCCGCATCACCGTCGCGGCGCGGCGCGGCGCGGCGATCGCGATCGTCACCGGCGCGCCGCTGCGCTCGTGGCGCGCCCTGCTCGAGGGGGTCTGGCAGTGGAAGGTCACCGGCGCGCCCGCAGCGCCGGTCGGGCCTCCAGCTGCCGGCACGGTTCCGTGAGCGCGGGCGCGGCGGGGTGGTGGCGCTCGGATCGTGGCGAGCGCGTCGCGGTCGCGGTCGGGCTGGGCTGGGTCGCGCTGGTCGGCGCCGTGGTCGCCGTGGTCTCGGGATCGCTGGGTCACGACGAGGCCCAGTACGCGCTCGGGGCGCGTGGGCTCGTCGATGGCGCCGCCGACGCCGATCCGTATCCGCTGCATCGGTCGATCGGGATGCGGCTGCTGGCGGCGCCGGGCGTGGTCGCCGGCGGCAGCGAGCTCGCGATCCGGTTGCCGTTCGTGCTCGTCGCCATGGTGTACGCCGCGCTGGTGTGGCGGCTGGCGCGTCGGGCGGGCGCGGCGAGCGGGCTGCTGGCGCTGGCGGTGCAGGTCACGGCGGCGCCATGGCTGATGCGGAGCGGCGAGGCGCTGTCGGATCTGCCGGCGGCGGCGCTGGTGCTGGCCATGGTCGTGCTCATGACCGATGACGCCGCGCGACCCCGGCCGCGGGTGGGGGCGTGGCTGGGCGCCGCGGTCGCGGGTGCCGCGGCGATCTATCTGCGCTACGGCAGCGGGCCCCTGGTCGCGCTGGTGCTGGCGACGGTGATGGTCGTCTATCGCCGCCGTCGCGTGGCGACGTTCCTCACCGGCGTCGGCGTCGCGCTGCTGCTGGTGCCGTTCTTCCTGTGGAGCGAGGCGCGCACCGGCTCGCTGCTGGGCGTGCTGCAGGTCTCCGAGCTGGCCGCCAACCGCGCCTACGTCGGCGACGGACTGGTCTGGTACGCGACCCGCTGGCCGTGGGCGGTCGCGGGGCCGTTGATGGGGGCGGTGGCGGCGGTTGGCGTGGCCGTCGGCATCAGCGCGTGGCGGCCGGGCCGCGCGACGGCCGCCGACGCCGAGGCCGCGTCCGCGCGGCTGCGGCGCGTCCTGGTGGTCTCGGCGCTGGGACAGATCATCCTGCTCGGCCTGCGCGCACACGGCGAGGCGCGCTACGTCTTCTTCGCCACCACCGCGCTCACCGTCGCCGGCGCCGGCTGGATCGCGATCCGGCCTCGCCTGCGCGCCGCGGTGCTGGTGCTGTCCGCGATCTCCGCGGTCGGCGGCGCCGCCGTCGCGATCTCCCGTTCGGACCGCATGGCCTGGCGCCGCGTCGCGCTGGTCGGCGCGGCCGCGGCGGTGCGCGTGGACGCCGACGGCCAGCGTTGCCTGGTCTTCACCGGGACCCGCCCGCAGATCTCCTGGTACACGGGCTGCCGCACCGAGCTGGTCGGCGGCGAGCCGGTGGTGGCAGAGACCGCCACCGGCTTCGACCGCGTCTACCTGCTGTCCGCCGATCGCGCGCCGTGGCAGCCCCGCGACGGTGCGGCGCTGTCGGCACCCGGGCTCACGTTCCGCCCCTGGCGTTGCGGCGAGGCGCCGACCTGGTGCGTGTGGCGCGCGCGTTGATGGACGCGCGCGCCGGTCATGACGCTACTGCCAGGCGCCGGGGATCCACACGAAGCGATCGCCCTGCTTGTCCCAGCGACCGTCGACCCAGCGCAGGTTGGCCTTCTGACGCTCCCAGTGACCCGGCATCCAGATGTACTGTCCGTCGCGCCACTCGTGGTTGCCGGCCACCCAGACGTAACCGGCCTTCGGGGCCTGGGCTGGCTCCGCGGTTGGCGCCGGCGGCGGCGCGGTCGGGTACTGCGGGATCTCGTCCCAGGCGTCGGCTTCGTACTCGTACCGATCGCCGCGCTGCTGCCAGCGGCCAGCGCGCCAGCGTTTGCCGCGGCGTTCCTTCTCCCACCGGCCCTCCATCCACACCCAGGCACCGTTCTGCCAGTCCCAGCGGCCCTCGATCCACGCCATGCTGCGGCGTGGACCGCCGCGGCGATCGACGCGTGGTGGTGGCGGCGCCTCGGTCGGGAACTGCGGCTGATCGATCCACACGTCGGCTTCCCACTCGAACCGGTCACCGCGCTTGAGCCAGCGGCCGGCCTGCCAGCGCTTGCCCGGCTGCTCCTTCTCCCAGCGACCGCCCATCCACACCCAGTCGCCGTTCTGCCAGTCCCATCGGCCCTCCATCCACACCAGACCGCGACGCATGCCGGGGCGTCGCTCGACGCGCGGCTGGGGCGGTTCGGCGGTCGGGAACGTCGGCGCGTCGATCCACAGCTCGGCGCTCCACTCGAAGCGGTCGCCGCGTTTCTCCCAGCGGCCGGCCTGCCACCGCTTGCCGGGGCGCTGCTTCTCCCAGTGTCCGGTCGACCACACCCAGGCGCCGTTCTGCCAGTCCCACCGACCCTCGACCCACTCGAAGCCGCGGCGATCTCCACCCCGACGGTCGACGCGGGGCGGCGGGGGTGCTGCGGTCGGAAACTGCGGCAGATCGACCCACACGTCGACGTTCCACTCGAAGCGGTCGCCGCGCTTCTCCCACCGGCCGGCCTGCCAGCGCTTGCCTGGACGCTCCTTCTCCCAGCGTCCCGAGGTCCACGCCCACTGTCCATTCTGCCAGTCCCAGCGCCCCTCGACCCACACCATGCCGCGCCGCGCGCCGGGGCGCTCGTTGCGGACCGGCGGCGGCGCCTCGGTCGGATGGGCGGCCACCGGTGGCGCCGGTGGCGGCGGCGGCTGCGGCGGCGCCGGCGGTTGTGGCTGTGCCGGTGGTGGCGGCTGGCGGCGGCGGTCGCGGACGCTTCCGGGCTGCGCGACCGCGGTGGCGGCCGCGAGGGTCGTGAGGGCGGCCAGCAGGACGCTGGTCAAGGTCGGCTTGATGCGAGGCAGCATGGCGCTCCTTGGTGCGGTAGCAGTCCGGTTGGACCGCCGACCGCGGCCGATATTCACACAGCGCCGGCCCGAAGGGTCGGGTGGGGCGCGGATCACCTCGGGGGCGCGGTGAGCACCTGGCCGAGCGCGATCAGTCGATCCACGTCGTGCACGTCCTCACGGGCCAGGAGGACCCGGACGATCAGCGCACCGGGACCGGCCGCCACGCGGACCTGGGCCAGAGCCCGATCGTCGACGGTCGCCAGCAACTCCTGCTCGGCATGAGCCGCCGCCAGGGCCTCGGCGGCCATCCGGATGCTGGTGCCTGACATGGCGAGCTGCGTCGCCGGCGACGACGCCACCAGGGCCCGCTCGATGGCCGCCGGCGTGGCCTCGGCGGGATGGTGGTCGTGAACCCGGTTGATGACGAAGCCGGCCAGCGGCATGTTCGAGGCGACCAAGCGTTCGTGGAAGAACAGCGCTTCGCGCAGCGCCATGGGTTCGGGCGACGACACCAGGACGAAGCCGACCTTGGGCTGGCGGAGCAGCGCGAAGGTCTCCTCGGCGCGCTGGCGAAAGCCACCGAGGATGTCGTTGAACTCGGTGAAGAACACCCCCAGATCGTCGAGGAACTGCGAGCCCACGAACTTGGCCAGGCGGGCGAGCACGAACGAGCCGGTCTTGCCGAGCAGGGACCACCCCGAGCGGCCGCCGCCCTGCAGCTTGCGGAACCATTCGATCGCCGGCGAGTCGATCGCCTCGGTCAGCTTCTGCGGCGCGTCGAGGAAGTCGAGCGCGTGCGAGGTCGGCGGCGTGTCGACGACGATCAGATCGAAGCGACCGGTGGCGTCGAGCTCGTGGAGCTTGGCCATCGCGGCATACTCCTGGCTCCCGGCCAGCGAGCCCGAGATCTGGGCGTACACCGGGTTGGCCAGGATGCGCTTCACCGCCGCCGGATCCCGGGCGTGACGCTCGACCACCTCGTCGAAGGCGCGCTTCTGGTCGAGCATCATCGCCGACAGCGACGCCGCCCCCACGCTGCCGGCGCCGACCAGCTCGGGCGCGACCTCCTGGATCTCGTGGCCGAGCGTGGCCAGACCCAGCGAGCTGGCCAGCCGCTTGGCGGGATCGATCGTGATCACCAGCGTTCGCCGACCGCTGCGGGCGCCGGCCAGGCCGAGCGCCGCCGCGGTCGTGGTCTTGCCGACGCCACCCGAGCCGACGCACACCAGGATCTGCTTCTCGGCCAGGACCTGCGCGAACGAGCGGTAGGACACGGAGGGTTCGACGTTCGTACCGTGCGGGTCGTCTCGAGACAACTGCCGGCGCGCCCTTCCGCGCCACGGTCGCGAACGCTCAGAGCAGGATCATCATCAGCTCGCCGGTCTCGACGGACTGGCCGGTCTCCTTGCGCAGCTCGGCCACCTTGCCGCCCCGCTCGGCGACGATCTCGTTCTCCATCTTCATGGCCTCGAGCACCGCGACCGGCTGGCCGACGGCGACCTCGTCGCCGATCGCGCACAGCAGCTTGACCACCTTGCCGGCGATCGGTGCCCGCACCTCTTCGCCGCGGCTCGGCGCGCCGTGGGTCAGGCTCTGCCGCAACCGGCGGGTCTGGGCGTCCTCGACGGTGATCAGGGCCTCGACCAGGCCGACCGAGGCGGCGACCGCCTGCTTGCGGCGTTCCAGATCGACCAGGTAGCTCTGGCCATCGACGAGCAGCGACCAGGTGCCGGGCCGCACCTGGCGGGCGTCGACCGCCCGCGGCACGCCATCGACCTCGACCAGCCACGAGCCGTCGGCCGTGCGGTCGATGGTGATCGTGGCCTCGCGGCCGGCGGCAGTGACGAGCAGCTCCTTCTTCATCGCCGCCGCATCATCGTCGACGGCGCCGGCGCGGTAAAGCCTGTCCTGAGCCTGTCGAAGGGCCTGTCCCGAGCCTTCGACAGGCTGCGGCGCCCTGAGCCGGGTTCTACTTCCGGAACGCCGCGGTGATCGCGTTGATGGTGCGGCCCGATGGGTCGGCCTTGCGCTTGTCGGTCACCACCAGCAGGCGTTTGCCGCGCACCAGCGCCGACGCCGTGGTGGCGCCACCCTTCTCGAGCAAGGCCAGCGCCGGATCCTCGGCGGCGGCGGCGTCCTCGCCGGTGTCGTAGCTGCACAGCACGACGTCGACCCCGGCGACGGTGCCGGCGCGACAGGTCTGTGCGGCGTAGGGCGCAGCGTCGCTGTCGCTGAACGCCGAGACCTCGAGGCCGGCCTTCTTCCAGGCCGCGATCAGCACCTCGTTGTCGGGCGCGGGCCCCTTGCCCTTGCCGGCAGCGGCATCGTCCTTGCCGCACGCGGCGGCCACCACGACCAGCGCCATCATCGTCGGGATCGCGAATCCGGGCCGGCGGCGACGTCGGTCAGTCATCGTCGTGCCCCCGGTGTTTGCGGCGCTTGTGCTTGTGCCTGTGCCCGCCGCCGCCGCCGACGTGCACACCGGCGCCGACGCCGATGTGGACCGAGGGCAGCCCGACCTGGACCCGCACCGTGGGGACGTGGACCTCGACCGCGCCGACGACTCCGACCTGGCCATGGCCGTGGCCGTGGCCATGGCCGCGGCCCTTCACGTCGCCGCCCCGGACCTCGACGATCGGCGCCGCGACCACGACGTCGAGTCCGTACCACCCGGGAGGCGGCGTCTCGATCACCACCGCCGGCCGGGTGTAGACGATGGGCTGGTAGACGACGTCGATCGGATCGTAGACGACCTTGCCGGTGACGTACGGCTCGGGAAAGTCGCCGACGTACCAGTAGGCACCGGCGTGCAGCTTGAGCTCGAGGTCGGGGGGCGGCGCCCAGGCATGGTAGTGCCCACCGTCGAGGTAGCAGTACTCGACGTCGTCGTGATCGTCGCCGACGATGACGTGCACCGGCACCGGGTGGTGGCCGTAGTAGGCGTGCCTGGGACCGTCCCACTCGTAGGCCACCGGATCGCCGACGAAGTGCTGGTAGCCGTCATGCTCGCGGAACTGAACCTTGGCGTCGATCGGCGCATAGGCGTGCACGTGCGGCGCCTCGATGTGGCACATGCCGCCGCCGTGGATCTTGGTGATGGGATGGATGCCGACGAAGCGATGGTGCTTCTTGTCGGCGGCGGCGACCCGCGCCGTGGCGGCGAGCGCCACCAGGGTGGTGAGTGCGACGATGTAGGCTCTCATTCGAGGCTCCTTGCTCCGGACCAGCTGGAGGGAAGGGAGCAAGCCCCGTTCCGCGCCGCCGACCAGGGATTCTACGACGTTGCCGACGCCAGGGGTGGAGCGCGCCATCGGGCAGAGCCGATCGGTTCCGTCGCCGCGGTACGCTGGCGTAGTGACACGTCAGGCCGCCGGCCACACCACGATCGTCGCCGCCGATGGCGCGGTGCGCCTGCGCTTCGAGCGCATCGCGGTGCGGGTGTCGCGCGGCGCCGACACCGGCAAGGAGGTCGAACTCGGCGCCGACGAGGTCCGGGTCGGCACTCATCCGTCCAATCAGCTCGCGCTCACCGATCCGACCGTGTCGCGGTTTCACCTCCGGCTGCGCGGCGACCAGCGCGGCGTGCGCGCGATCGATCTCGACTCCGCCAACGGCACCCACGTCGCCGGCCTGCGGGTCCGCGACGTCTACGTCGGCGACGGCACCGTGATCGAGCTGGGCGACACCGCGCTCGAGCTGCACACCTTGTCGGAGGTCGGCGAGGTCGAGTTGCCCGCCGACGAGGTGTTCGGCGAGCTGGTCGGTCGTTCGACGGCGATGCGGCGCGTGTTCGCGGCGGCGCGGCGGGCGGCGAGCTCGACGGCGACCGTGCTCCTGCTCGGCGAGACCGGGACCGGCAAGGATCTCCTGGCCCGGGCCATCCACGGCGCCGGGGTGCGGTCGCGGGCGCCGTTCGTGGTCTTCGATTGTGGTGCCGCCGCGCCGTCGCTGATCGAGAGCGCGCTGTTCGGGCACCTGCGCGGCGCCTTCACCGGCGCCGAGGCGGATCGCGCCGGCGTCTTCGAGCAGGCCCACGGGGGCACCCTGTTCCTCGACGAGATCGGCGAGCTGCCGCCGGCGCTGCAGCCCAAGCTGCTGCGGGCGCTCGAGGCCGGGCAGGTGCTGCGGCTGGGCGCCGCGCAGCCGATCAGCGTCGATGTTCGCGTGATCGCCGCCACCCACCGCGATCTGCGCGCCGAGGTCGACGCCGAGCGCTTCCGCGCCGATCTCTACTACCGACTCGCCGTGCTGGCGCTCGAGCTGCCGGCGTTGCGCGACCGCGACGGCGACATCCCGATCCTGGCCGCCCACTTCGCGCGCACCGTGCTCGGCCGCAGCGGTGGTGATCTGGCCTGGCTCCGCCCGCACCTCGACGACGTCTTCGGCGCGCTCGGCAACCAGTCGTGGCCCGGCAACGTCCGCGAGCTGCGCAACGCGGTCGAGCGCGCCATCGCGCTGGCCGATCCCGACGCCCTCGCTGGCGATCCGCTGGCGCGGCTGGTCGAGCTGCGCCACAGCCTGCGCCGGACCCGGCGCGGCCGGCTGCCGCTCGACACCGCGCGCGCCGAGTTCGATCGCGAGTACCTGCGCGACCTGCTCGCCGACACCGGCAACGACGTGCGGGCGGCGGCCGAGCTGGCCGGCGTCCATCCCAAGTCACTCGAGCGGCTGATCCGCCGCTACCAGATCCAGCGCGGTTGAGCGTCCGCGCCGCGCCGACCTCACACCACCGGCGAGCGGTCGTGCGGGATGCGGTAGCGCTCGAGGATGCGCGGCGTGGCGCGCGCGACCTCGGCGGCGTCGAACATGATCACGCCCCCGGACGTGGTCGTGATCTCGACGATCCCGGTGGCGGCCGTGATCCGGGCGTCGAAGTCGGCGAGGTCGCGCGGCGTGACCGCGTTCACCGTCGCCACCGCCTCGTTGTAGAGGTGGGCGTAGCCGACGTTGATCTCGTCGGCGAAGATCTGGGTGAGGATCACGATCTCCTCGCGGTCGGCGGTGCGCGTCCCCATGTAGTAGTAGTTGAGGAACTCCTTGGGCGCCTTGTTCCACCACTTGTCCCAGGTGCCGAGGAAGTCCCGGGTCAGGGTCTGGAACACCAGCCCGGCATAGACCACGTAGCGCGGCGCCTGATCGTAGCGCGAGCGTGGCACCAGCGGCCGCCACGGCGCCAGCGTCACGTCGACCTCGAGCGCCTCGCCGCGGCGGCGGATGCCGAGCCGCATCGAGTCGCCGACGAAGCGGGTCCCGAGCACGACGTCGTAGCGGGTGCGATGCTGGCCGTTCCAGCTCACGGTGCCGTTGCTCGCGATGGCCAGGCCGTCGACGTGGGTGATGACGTCGCGGGGCTCGAGCACGCCGTGGGCGGCGCCGCCGTGGTCGATCTGGATCACCGCGATGCCCGAGGTCCCGTCGGGGACGCCGAGCTGGCGGCGCAGCAACGGGTTCTCCAGGTTCTGGGTCAGGATACCGAGTGACGGGATCGCGGGCCGCTTGCCGGCCGCCACCCCATCGAGGAAGGCGCGAATGACCGGTGGCGGCACCATCTCGCCGATGTTGTCGACGCCGTTCAGCTTCTGGAACGCGATGCCGACCACCTTGCCGGCGCCGAACACCGGCCCGCCGCTGTTGCCGGCGTTGATCGCGGCGTCGACGGTCACCGCCAGCAGGTGGCGCTGCGAGTGGCTGTAGCGCTGGACCTCGATGCGTGACACCACGCCCTCGGTGATCGAGATCTCCTCGCCGCCGACCGGGTAGCCGACCACGGCGACCTGGTCGCGGAGCCGCGGCATGTCGCCGATCTCGGCCGGCGGCACGTCGTCGAGGAAGCCGGGCGGATCGAGCACCTCGAGCAGGGCCAGATCGCAGTCGTGACACACGGCGCGGACGCGGGCGATCGCCTTGTCGGGGTGCGAGGGCTTCTGGACCTGCAGGAAGGTCGCGTCGGCGACCACGTGGGCGCCGGTGAGGATGGCACCGCCGCCGATCACCACGCCCGAGCCGGTCGACGACGACGGCGTCCGCGTCTGCCACGGGCAGTCGTAGTCGGGTTCCTGGGTGGTCGCGAAGACGCGTATGACCTCTGGATACGCCATGGGGGGAGGCACCCTATCACGTCACTCCCGGCCGTGAGGAATACCGGCCGCCGCCGCCGCGCTGTACTGTCGGCCCGCGAGTGAAGGAGCCTGCCATGTTCAAGTGTCTGGTCATCGCCATGTTGTTGACGTCCGCGTCCGCCGGAGTCGTCGCCGCCCAGCAGACCCAGCCCACCCCGCCGGCCAAGGTGCCGGCGCGGCCGCGGCCCATGCCGGTCGATCCGGTCGCGCCCGCGACGGTCAGCGCGGCCGCCGAGATCAAGGCCGCCAAGGGCGTCGAGAAGCGCGAGCCCGTCGAGGAGGGCACCACGTTCGCCGTCGGCGATACGGTCTACGCCTGGACCCGCGTGACCGGCGCCACCGGCACCAAGGTCACCCACGTCTGGAAGCGCGACGGCAAGGAGACCTGGAAGGCGTATCTCAAGATCGGTTCCAACCGGTGGACCACCAACTCGCGGCGCAAGATGTCGAAGCCCGGGTCGTGGACCGTCGACGTCGTCGGCGCCGACGGCACCGTGCTCGGCTCGGTCGCGTTCACGGTTCAGTAGCGGCGGTGGTGGCGCCGGCCGCGGTGACCGCTGCCGCCGCGGCCCGCCGAGCCTGCGCTCGCCGGTCGCGCCAGGCCAGGAACGGCACCTCGACGAGGTAGTACGACGCCAGCGCGCAGCTGCAGGCCAGGATCAGGTTGAGCGGGAAGGTGTTGGCCTGCGACTTGGCGTAGTGGTTGAGGAACGGCTCCTGCCACAGGTACAGCGAGTACGACAGCGTCCCCAGCCACACCAGCGGCGACCAGTTGAGGATGCGCCCGATCCAGTCGTCCGGGAAGCGGACACAGCGGTCGACGATCAGGGCGACGCCGATGTTCATGGCCGTGATGCTGACGGTGTACTGGGGCGCCGGATGGCGGACCGGCAGGTTGGCGATCGCGACCAGCACCGGCACCACCAGGAACAGCGGCGAGCGCAGGCAACGCAGGTAGACGGCGTGGCCATCGAGCCGGGTGCGCAGGGCGGCGAGCAGACAGCCGGCCGCGATCGAGTCCATCACGCACGGGTAGGCCTCCATGATCACGTCGTCGGGGTAGGGGGCGACGAACCAGGCCAGGGCACGAAGGAACGGCGCGACGATGATCATGGCCACCGAGATCGGCACCACCCGCCGTGGTCCGCCGAGCAGGAACAGCGCCGGCCACACCAGGTAGAACTGCTCCTCGATCGACAACGACCACAGGTGGCCGAGCTCCCACGATCGCTCGTAGTGGTAGTTCATCGTGTAGGTCAGCGCCGACACCAGGTCGCCGGAGCGCAGCACCAGCGAGCCGAGCAGCCCGGACAGGCACATCGCGGCGACGAAGGTGTAGAAGGCGGGGAAGATGCGCCACGCCCGGCGGGCGTAGAAGCCACGCAGCGACACCGTCGACGTGCGCGCGTGCTCGGCGAGCAGCAGGCTGGTGATGAGGTAGCCCGAGATGACGAAGAACACCCGCACGCCCAGGTAACCGAAGTCGCCGATCGCGCCCATCGCGCGTGGCCCGACCGGGAACCCGCGGGTGCCCAGCAGGTGCGACACGATGACCAGCGTGATCGAGATCGCGCGCAGGCCGTCGAGTGAGGGGATGCGCCGCGAAGCCGATGTCACGTGCGCGAGTGGCGTATCACGGCGCGCCACGCACCACCAGCATCGGCAGCGGTCGTGGATCGCGGCCCTCGGGTTTTCGACTATGGTGGCGGCTTGGATCTCATCGCGCTCCAGGCCGTGACCCCGGCCGCGCTGGCCGCGGCGGTGCCTGGCTGCACCCTGGCCGAGGCGCGCAAGCTGGTGGCGCAGGTCCACCGCGGCGAGACGGTGGCGGCGTCGTCGGCGGTGCGGCGGTCGGCGGCGGCGGCGGTCGCGGCGCGCGGCCACGTGCCGGCGCTGACGGTGCGGGCGGTCGAGAGCAGCGCGATCGATCCCTTCGAGAAGCTGGTGCTCGAGCTGCCCGACGGCGAGCTGTGCGAGACGGTCCGCATCCCGCTCGAGCGACCCGGGCGGGTGACCGTGTGCGTGAGCTCGCAGGTCGGCTGCGCGCTGGCGTGCGCGTTCTGCGCCACCGGCCGCCTCGGTCTGCGTCGCAACCTCGAGACCTGGGAGATCGTCGAGCAGGTGCGGGCGGTGCGGGCGCGCTTGCGCATCGGCGAGCGCGTGCACGGGGTGGTGTTCCAGGGCATGGGCGAGCCGATGGCCAACCTCGACCGCGTGCTCGAGGCGATCGCGGTGTTCTCGGAGCCGTGTGCGCTCGGCATCGACGCTCGCGCCGTCACGGTGTGTACGTCCGGACACCCGGGTGGCATCCGCCGCCTGGCGCGCGAGGCGCCGCGGGTTCGCCTGGCGCTCTCGCTCGGCAGCGCGCGTGCCGAGGTGCGCCGCTCGCTGATGCCGATCGATCGCGCCCATGCGCTCGACGAGGTGCTCGAGGCCGCCATCGAGCATGCGCGGGTCACCGGCCTGGCGCCGATGTGGGCGCTGACGCTGCTCGCCGGCGTCAACGACGGCGCCGACGACGCCCGGGCGCTGGCCGCTCGGGCGCTGGCGTTCGCGGCGGTGGCCGGGGTGCGACCGCGGCTGTCGCTCATCGCCTACAACCCGATCGGGGGCGACGATCCGTTCCGGCGCTCCGGCGACGCGGCCATGACGGCGTTCCGGGCCGTGCTCGCCGATGCCGGGCTGGCGAGTCACCGCCGCTACTCGGGTGGCGCTGACATCGCGGCGGCGTGCGGACAGCTCGCGCAGCAGGCCGCGCCCGCTGGCTCGGTGACGGCGTGACCTCACGAACGTGACAGCCCGGTGAACATGACCGATGATCGGCCGATGAGCGTGCGCGCCGCGCCGTCGATCTGGTGGTGGGCCTTCGGGTACTTCGCTTGCTACGCGCCGTATGCCGCGATGACCAAGGCGCTGTCGGCCGGGTTGATCGACACCGGGGCCACGCCGGTCGGTGGCGTCGAGCTCCTGCCACCGTCGGTGATCGCGGCGGTGGCGACGCTGATCGTGTTCTTCGTCGCCACCGGCTGGTGGCGCAAGGCCGGGCGGCGCACGATCGCGGGCGTGTCGCTGCCGTTCCCCGGCAAGCTGACCTTCCTGTCCGGGCTGTGCTCGAGCGGCATCATCGCGACCACCACGCTGGCCTATACGTTCAAGGGCGTGAGCATCGTGTTCGTGATGCTGCTCATGCGCGGCGGCGTGCTGGTCATGGCGCCGATCATCGATCGGATCACCGGCCGCCACGTGCGCTGGTTCTCGTGGTCGGGCCTGGTGCTGTCACTGTCGGCGCTGGTGGTCGCCTTCGCGTTCGACGCCAAGCGGGGCGGCGACCTGACGCTGGTGTGCGCGATCGACGTCGCGCTCTACCTGGGCTGCTACTTCGTGCGCCTGTCGTTCATGAGCCGCCAGGCCAAGTCGAGCGAGCCGGGCGCCAACCTGCGCTACTTCGTCGAGGAGGGCCTGGTGTCGGCGCCGGCGCTGCTGCTCCTGCTCGGCATCGGCGCCTTGACCATGGGCGGCGACGGCGGCGAGCAGCTGCGCGCCGGCTTCACGACGTTCTGGGATCGACCGGTGGTGCTGCACGGGCTCGCGGTCGGCGTGCTGTCGCAGGGCACCGGCATCTGCGGCGGCCTGATCTTCCTCGACAGCCGCGAGAACAGCTTCTGCGTGCCCGTCAACCGCGCCTCCAGCGTGCTGGCCGGCCTGGTCTCATCGGCGTGGCTCGCCATCGTCCTCGACTACCGCGGCATCCCGAGCAACGAGCTGAAGGGCGCCGCCCTGATCATCGGCGCCATCGTGTTCCTGACCGTCCCGCCGGCGCTGATGAAGCGACGGGCGGCGCGGGCGGCGGCGACGGCGGCGGCGACCGGGCCTTGATACCGGGCCTTGTTACCGGTCGATCGCTACGCTCCGAGCTCGTTCATGGTCGCCGCAGCGCGCGCCTTGACCTCCTGGCGCCACCGGCCGCGGACCACCTCGTCGAGGAACGGCACCGCGGCCGCGCCGATCTCGTCGACGAGGAAGCGGCGCACCGTGCCGTGATGGCCGTCGTTGCCGAGGCCGTACATCGCGCTGCGCAGCAGCCGCGGGTCGCTGCGCAGGTCGGGATCGATGGCGATCGCCTTGCGGAACGCCGCCAGGCCGTCCTCGACCCACAGCTTCTCGCAGTAGATCTGGCCGAGCACGAGCGGGATCTCGGCGTCGGTGGGGTGCGCCGCGGCCAGCCGGTGCAGCGAGCGGACCACGTCATCAGGCGTGTCGGCGCCGCGGGTGCGGGCCCGCAGGCGCGCCAGCTCGCTCGAGGTGCCGTCCTCCGGCATCTGCACTTCCGGCCGCGCTTCGGGTTCCTGGGGGGCGACGGGCTTCGTGCCTTCGCCGCCACTCGCGATCAGCACCACGACCCCGATCAGCGCCAGCACGCCCACCGCCACTGTCGCCATGCCGTGCTTCGTGCGCACGAACGGCGGCAGCTTCGCGAGCGCGGCCCTCGCCGACGTCGACGCTGATCCTGACGTCGACGCCGACGTTGATGCTGACGCTGACGTCGACGGTGTCGGGATCGGGGGCGGCGGTCTGACTTCGATCAACGCATCGCTCGCCAGGGCGATCGTCGCGTGCTTCGGCTTTGGTCCCGGCTGCGGCTGCGGCTGCGGCTGCGGCTGCGGCTGCGATCCCGGCCGGGACCGCACCGCCTCCGGCACCGCCTCCAGCGCCCGTGCCATCTCCGCCGCCGACGCATAGCGGTCTGCCGGCGCCTTCCTGAGCGCGCACATCACCACCGCTTCGAGCGCCGGCGAGAACCCGGCCTCCGGGCACCGCTCGCTGAGCAGCGGCGGCGGCGTGCCCTGGTGAGCCAGGATGACGTCGGTCGGTTCGTCGCCGGTGAACGGCGGCCCGCCGGTCAGGAGCTCGAACAGCACCAGCCCGGTCGCGTACAGATCGGTCCGCGCGTCCACCGGATCGCCGCGGCTCTGCTCGGGCGGCATGTACGTCGGCGTGCCGACGGCAAAATGGCCGGTGAGCGCGCTGGCGCTCTCCATCAGCTTGGCCAGCCCGAAATCGAGGACCTTCACCTGATCACCGAACTCGGTCGAGGTGGTGATCGCGATGTTGCTGGGCTTGATGTCGCGGTGCACGACGCCCTGACCGTGCGCGTGATCGAGCGCCGCCAGCACCTGGCGCACGATCTCGATCGCCCGCGCTGCCGGCACCGGTCCGCGGTCGAGCAGGTCGATCAGGGCCTCGCCGCCGATCAGCTCCATCACCACGTACGGCTCGTTGTCGTGGACGCCGGTGTCGATCACCGACGCGCAGTTGGGGTGCTGGAGGCGGGCCATCGCCATGGCCTCGAGCTCGAAGCGCTTGACGAAGGTCGGCTCCGCCGCCGCCCACGCGTGCAGGAACTTGATCGCGACCTCGCGGCCGAGCTTGATCCGTTCGCCGCGATAGACCATGCCGATCCCGCCCGCCGCGAGCTGTTCGAGCACGCGGTAACGATCGTCGAGCACCGCACCGAGGCGCGGATCCTCCGCCATCCCGCCCATCGTACTACGAGGCGCTACGCCTTGTGGCTGGGTCGCGACTTCACGTCGGCATACCAGCGCGCCAGATGTGGGGTGTCGTCGCCGATCCGGATCTGCGAGATCTTTCCGAAATCGAGCGCGCACACCGCGGTGATATCGGCGATCGAGAACCGGTCGCCGGCGAGCCAGGACCGCTCGGCCAGCTCGCCGTCGAGCCACGCCAGGCGCTTCGCCAGGTGCTCGCGCATGATGTCGGCGAACTCGGGTGCCTGCTTGATGCGGCCGGCCCAGAACGGATGGCTGTTGCGGAACACCTGCGCCACCGCGAACAGCAGCTCGAGCTCGGCGTGGCGGTTCCACTGTTCGATCTGCGCCCGTTGCCACGGATCGGTGCCGAACATGGTCGGCTCCGGGTGGAGCTCGTCGAGGTAGCGGCAGATCGCCATCGACTCGCGCAGCAGCCGTCCATCGTCGAGCTCCAGCACCGGCACCAGCCCGAGCGGATTCTTCTCCAGATACGCCGGCTCCTGGTGAGCGCGATCGTTGATGCTGACCTCGACCAGCTCGACGCTGTCGGCCAGGCCTTTCTCGACGAGGAACATGCGCACGCGGCGCGGGTTGGGGGCCCGGGAGTCCTGGTACAGGCGCATGGTCGAAACTGTAGCCGAGCGCTATCCTGGCCGCATGGCCAAGCGCAGGTTCGAGCTCGTCGAGGGGACTTCGAGGAAGTTCTGGGAGGTCAACCTCGCGGGTTCGTCCTTCACGGTGACCTTCGGCCGGATCGGCACGGACGGTCAGTCCAAGGTCAAGAAGTGCAGGGACGCCGCAGCCGCGAAGGCCGAGGTCGAGAAGCTGTTGGCCGAGAAGACTCAGGGCACGTTCGGGATCGAGTCGCGCGGGGCCCGTCTCCGCTCGTCCGCTCGCCGCACCTGACGTTCAGCGGGAGCGCAGCCTCGAGAGTCGTGGGGTGTCCCCCGCCACCAGTACCCATATGACACGCCCGTCATATGGGTAACGCCGCGGTCGGGGAGGCGTGCCGCGCTGCCGGGTTGCCGGTCCAGTGATCGCGGCGCCAACAGCCTGGTGGCAGACGGTCGGTGAAGCCCCTGGAAGCCGATCACGCAGGCGCGCCATCAGCAACTTGTCGCGCATGTCCGGCCAGTGGAGCGACTTGGAGGCTCGCTGCGGCGCCCCGGCCTCGGTTTCGCGGCCCGGAATAGCCCCCGCCGTGACCCTGGTTGCAGGCCGGACGGAACGCTCTTGACGTTCAAACTACACTCGTAGTAGCAATACGTAGCTGTCGTCGCCCATCCGCCCCCCGATGCCCCGCACCCCCGAGCTGACCCCTGCCGAGTTCAACGTCATGAAGACGTTGTGGCAACTCGGCCACGCCACGGTGGCCGAGGCGCGCGCCGAGCTGGTCCGCCGCGGCGGCGGCGAGCCGGCGTACACCACCGTGATGACGCTCCTCGGCCGGCTGGCCACCAAGGGCGCGGTCATCGTCGATCGCGAGCGCGAGCCCTTCATCTACAAGCCGGCCTTCGCGCGCGCCTCGGTGCTCAAGGATCGGTTGCGCGCGTTCCTCGACGACGTCTTCGACGGCGAGGCGCAGGCGATGGTGCTCGGCCTGGTCGAGGACGAGTCGCTCACGCTCGACGAGCTGCGTGACATCGAGCGTCGCGTCGAGGCCCCGGCCGCGACCGACAAGCGCGAGTCGCGACACAAGAAGGACCGGCGGCCGTGACGGCGATGGTCGACGTGGGCGCGGTCGCCGGCAACGTGCTGGCGGTGCTGGGTGCTGCGCTGGTCTTCGGCACCGCGCTCGCCGTGGCCGCCTGGCTGCTGTCGATCACGGTGCTGCGCCGCGCTCGCCCGGCGGTGATCGCCGCGCTGTGGACGGTCGTGTTGCTCAAGTTCCTGGTCCCGATCGGTCCCGGCGCCCGCTACTCGCTGGCGTCGCTGGTCGACACCGCCACCCGCGACACGCCCGCGATCGAGATGGTCGTGGTCACCGCGCCCGCGCCCGGCGCCACGCTCGGACCCGCGCCCGCGCCGACCGCACCGTGGGGAACCCTGGCCGCCGCCGGCGCCTGGGTCGCCATCGCCGCCGCGCTCACCGGGCGCCAGATCCGCCGCGCGCGCGCCGCCCGCCAGCACGCGCTGGCCGCCGACCCGGCGCCGGCCTGGCTCACCGACGAGGCCGCGGCACTCGGACGCCGGCTCCGCCTGCGGCGCCCGGTCGCGCTCCGCGTCTCCGCCATCGATGGCGCGGCGTACCTGGTCGGGCTGCTGCGGCCGATCATCGTCTTGCCCGCCGCGCTGGTGGCCGACGCCACCGCGGCCGGCATCGCCGCCCGCCGTGCCGCCCTGGCCCACGAGCTGGCCCACGTCCGCCGCGGCGACGCCGCGCTGCGCCTGGTGCAGGCCGCCGCCGCCACCGTGTTCTTCTTCTGGCCGGTGGTGCGCCTCGTCAACCGCCGGCTCGATCTCGCTCGCGAGCAGGCGTGCGATGCGTGGGCGATCGCCGTCGGCCCGCTGGCGGCGCGCGACTACGCGCGCATGCTGGTCGACGCCGCGCGGGCCAGCGCGGCGCCCGCGGCCGGCCTGGCGCTGGCCCGCCGTGGCGGGCAACTGCGTCGGCGGGTCGAGGCGTTGTGCGCCCGCCCGCCGGGCGCCGGCGTCGGCGCCGCCGGCGTGCTCGTCATCGCCGGGTTCGCGCTGCTCGGGCTGACCGGCGCCGCGCCGGTGGGCGCCGCCGCCGCGGCCCCGAGGGTGTGCCTGTTCACACCCGAGGTCGCGTCGTCGATCATGGCCAGCTTCCCCGAGGCCGACACCGACAACGACGGTGCGCTCAGCCGCGCCGAGGTGTGCGAGTTCCAGCACGTCATGCGCCGCCGGGTCGTGGAATCCCCGTTCGTCCTGAGCGAGGCCGCGCAGTGGCCGAGTCGAAGGATCGATCTCTCGGCCACCGACCCGCGGGTGGTCGGCGACATGCGGGGCGAGGGTGCCGCGCTTGCGTCCGATAGCCTGTGCTGCGATTGTCCCGCCGCTGTCGCCGCTGCCAGTCTCGGCGCGGTGTCGACCCGAGACGCCGTCGAAGTTTCCAACGCCAACGCCATCCCTACTTGTTCCCGAGGAGTCGATCCATGAAGAAGAGCCTATTGCTTGCGACCGCCCTGTCGGTCGCGTCGGTTGCGTTGCTCGGTGCCTGCCAGCAGGACAACAAGGCGGTCCTCGACAAGCTGGCCGCCATCGACAAGCGCCTCGAGAACATCGAGAAGAAGGGCATCGGCGGTGGTGGGCAGCCGCAGCGCCCGCAGCGCCCGGCGCCCGACCCGACCAAGACCTACGCGGTCGCCGTCGACGATGCGCCCGTGATCGGCAGCCCCAACGCGCTGGTGACGATCGTCAAGGCCTACGAGTACGCGTGCCCGTTCTGCGAGAAGGCGCGCCCGACGCTGCAACAGATCCACGAGACCTACGGCGACAAGGTCCGGGTCGTGTACGCCCCGTTCGTCGTCCACCCGCAGACCGCGACGCTGCCGGCCCAGGCCACCTGCGCCGGGCACCGCCAGGGCAAGTTCAAGGAGATCGACGAGCTGCTGTGGGAGAAGGTGTTCAAGGCCCGCAAGTTCGAGGAGGAGACCATCCTCGCGCTGGGCAAGGACGTCCCGGGCATGGACGCCGGCAAGTACGCCACCGACCTCAAGAGCAAGGACTGCGAGGCCTGGGTGCAGAAGCACATGCAGAGCCTGTCGATGCTCGGCGTCGGCGCCACCCCGGCGTTCTTCATCAATGGCCGCTTCCTGTCCGGCGCCCAGCCGTTCCCGGCCTTCAAGACCGTCATCGACGAGGAGCTGAAGAAGGCCGAGGAGCGGGTCGCGCAGGGCACCTCGGCCGACAGCTACTACCGCACCTGGGTGGTCGAGAAGGGCCTCAAGAAGCTCGACGCGCCCAAGCCGTAACGTCGACGCCGGCCGTCGCCGATCGTCGGCCCGGGCGTCGATCACAGCGGCCCGGGGCCTCGCGGCTCCGGGCCGTTTCGCGTTTCGTCGGTCGTGGTACACCAGCGCCCCGATGTCGTCCTCGCCTCGACCCGTCCGCGTGCGTATCGCGCCGTCGCCGACCGGCGACCCGCACGTCGGCACCGCCTACATGGCGCTGTTCAACTACGCGTTCGCGCGCCACCACGGCGGCACCTTCGTGCTGCGCATCGAGGACACCGACCAGAGCCGCGCCCGCGCCGACAGCGAGCAGATGATCTTCGACGCCCTGCGCTGGGTCGGGCTGACCTGGGACGAAGGCCCCGACGTCGGCGGGCCGTACGGTCCGTACCGGCAGAGCGAGCGCAAGGAGATCTATCGTCGTCACGTCGACGAGCTGGTCGGCAAGCAACTGGCGTACCGCTGCTTCTGCACCGCCGACCGGCTGGCCCAGGTGCGCGCCGACCAGCAAGCCAGGAAGGCCAGCTTCCTCGGTTACGACCGCCACTGTCGCGGGCTCGAGCTCGATGAGGCCGAGCGACGCGCCGCGGCCGGCGAGGTCCACGTCGTCCGCCTGGCCACGCCTCTCGAGGGCAAGGTCGCGGTCGAGGATCGGCTGCGCGGCACCGTCGAGTTCGACGTCAACCAGATCGACGATCAGGTGCTGCTCAAGTCCGACGGCATGCCGACCTACCACCTCGCCAACGTGGTCGACGATCACCTGATGGAGATCACCCACGTGATCCGCGCCGAGGAGTGGATCTCGTCGACGCCCAAGCACGTGCTGCTGTACCGCGCCTTCGGCTGGGACCAGCCGGCCTGGCACCACATGCCGCTGTTGCGCAACGTCGACAAGTCGAAGATCTCCAAGCGCAAGAACCCGGTGTCGATCAACTACTACCGCGACGCCGGCATCCTGCCGCAGGCGCTGCTCAACTTCCTCGGCCTGATGGGCTGGTCGTTCGGCGACGACCGCGAGAAGTTCACCATCGACGAGATGGTCGCCGCCTTCTCGTGGGACCGGGTGTCGCTGGGTGGCCCGGTGTTCGACCTCGACAAGCTGACCTGGCTCAACGAGAAGTACCTCCACGAGCTGTCGTACGAGCAGCTGGTCGACGCGCTGCTGGGCTGGCGGCTGTCGCGCGCCCACCTGCTGAAGATCGTCCCCCTGGTGCGCGAGCGCATCAAGCGGCTCGACGAGCTCATCCCGCTCACCGAGTACTTCTTCTCCGGCGATCTCGACTACACCGCGGTGGCGGCCGAGCTGGCGGTGCCCGACGTGTCGCCGGCCGGCGTCGCCCAGGGCTTGCTCGCGCTGGTCGACAAGCTCGACGCCCGCGATGGCTGGGACGCCAAGGGGCTCGAGGAGGAGGGCCGGACCTGGGCCGGCGAGCTGGGCTGGAAGACCAAGCACGCCTTCATGCTGCTGCGGCTGGTGGTGACGGCACGCAAGGCGTCGCCGCCGCTGTTCGACACCATGGCGGTGCTGGGCAAGGAGGTCACCCGGCGGCGGATGCGGCAGGCTGCGGAGCTGCTGGCCCGCCGCGCATGAGCCGGGACCGCGTGCGCGACGAGCGCGGTCCGCTGGTCTGGAAGGCCGGCGCGATCCTGGTGATCGCGGCGCTGGCGCTCACGGTGCAGGAGTACCTGGGGCCGCGCCTCGCCCTCGAATGGTTCGGGTACGATCCGGGACTGCCCGAGCGTCACGGCGGGCTCGCGCGCACCGCGTGGTGGACCGGCTGGAGCGTGTTCGGCTACGTGATCATGCCGCTGGCCCTGGTCGCGGCGCTGCCCGGCGAACGCCAGCGTGACTATCACCTGTCGCCGCGCGGCGTGGTCGCGCACCTGGGCGGCTTCGCGGTCGCGGTCGCGGTGATCGTCGGCGGCCTGTGGCTGCTGTCGGGGACCGAGACCTTCCGCGACCTGTACCCGCGGTTTCGCGGCGCCGATCGCTCGCCGGGCGATCAGGTCATCTGGGCGGCGCTGTGCGCGCTGCAGGTGATCGCGGTCGAGTTCTTCTTCCGCGGCTTCCTGCTCGCCGGCCTGCGCCCGGTGATGGGCGCCAACGCGATCTCGGTGATGGTGGTGCCGTATTGCCTGATCCATTTCGGCAAGCCGATGCCGGAGGTGTTCGCCGTGATCGGCCTCGGCTTCGGGCTCGGCGTCCTGGCCATGCGCACCGGCTCGATCTGGGGTGGGGTGCTGCTGCAGCTGGCCGTGGCCGGGACGATGGATCCGGCCCGCCGCGTCGCCGCGGCGGTGCGCGTCGACTGGGGTGTGCTCGAGCGGTTCGCGGTGACGGCCGGGATCGTGGTGGCCGCGGTGGCCGCCGTGGTGGCGTTGCTGGTCTACTGCCGGGCCCGCAACAACCTGTGCTGGCGCCTGGTGTCCAGGCTCACGGTCGAGCAGTGGCGCGCCATCGACGCCGACGGGGGCCCGACGGCGCCGGGTGGGGCCGGCGCCGCGCGCTTCGACTGGAAGATCGCGGTCATCCTGGTGGTCGTGTGCGTGACGCTGACCCTGCAGGAGTACGTCGGTCAGCGCGCCCAGTACGAGCGCTGGTTCCCGCGCGACCCGACCGAGCGCGACGCCTACTGGAGCCTGCGCGGCTTCGCGTGGTGGACCGGCTGGCGCGTGTTCGGCTATCTGCTGCTGCCGATGGCGGTGGTCGCCGCGCTCCCCGGCGAGCGGCTCCGTGACTACCACCTGTCGCTGCGCGGCTTCTTCAAGCACCTGTGGATCTACGCGCTGATGTTCGCGCTGATCCTGCCGGCGGTGGTGATCGCGTCACGCACCGACGCGTTCCGGCACACCTATCCGTTCTACCGGCTGGCCAATCGGTCGTGGTTCGACACCTGGTCGTGGGAGCTGATGTACGCGGTGCAGTTTCTGTCGCTCGAGTTCTTCTTCCGCGGCTTCCTGCTGCAGGGGCTGCGGCGGGCGCTGGGGGCCAACGCGATCTTCGTCATGATCGTTCCCTACTGCATGATCCACTACGGCAAGCCGATGACCGAGACCATCGGCGCCATCTTTGCCGGGGTCATCCTCGGCACGCTGGCCATGCGCACGCGGTCGATCTGGGGCGGCGTCGTCATCCACGTCGGCGTGGCGTGGACGATGGACCTGCTGGCGATCTCGCAGTGTCCGACCGACGGACGGTCATGCTCGCGCTGACGATCGCCTGGGCGGGGTACGTCGGTGCCCTGGCGCTGCTCGGGGTCTATGGCGCCCACCGGCTGACGCTGGTGGCGCGGGCCTGGCGTGGCCGCCGGCGGCTGCCGGTCGCGCCGCCCTTGCCCGACGACGCCGCGCTGCCGCGGGTCACCGTGCAGGTGCCGCTCTACAACGAGCGCGCCGTGGTGGCCCGGGTCATCGCGGCGGCCGCGGCCCTCGACTGGCCGCGCGATCGGCTCGAGATCCAGGTCCTCGACGACTCGACCGACGACAGCGTCGCGATCGGCGCCGCCGCCGTCGCGCGCTGGGGTGCCGCCGGCGTCGACATCGTGCACGTGCAGCGCGCCGAGCGCCGCGGCTGGAAGGCCGGCGCGCTGGAGGCCGGTCGCCAGGTCGCGCGCGGCGAGTTGGTGCTGGTGCTCGACGCCGACTTCGTCCCGCCGCCCGACTTCCTGCGCCGCACCGTCGGTCACTTCGCCGATCCCGAGGTCGGCATGGTGCAGGCGCGGTGGGGCCACCTCAACCGCGAGCGTTCGCTGCTCACGCGGCTCGAGGCCATGCTCCTCGACGGTCACTTCGCCGTCGAGCAGGCCGGGCGAGCCGCTACCGGCGCCACCTTCAACTTCAATGGCACCGCCGGCCTGTGGCGCGCCACCGCGATCGCCAGCGCCGGTGGCTGGCACGCCGACACGTTGACCGAAGATCTCGACCTCTCGTACCGGGCCGCGCTGCGCGGCTGGCGCTTCGTGTACGCCGGCGACGTGGTGGCACCGGCCGAGTTGCCGGCTGACCTGCGCGCGTTCAAGGCCCAGCAACACCGCTGGGCCAAAGGATCGGTGGAGTGCGCGCGCAAGCTGATGCCGGCGGTGGCCGGCGCGCCGTGGCCGTGGTGGCGCCGCGTCGAGGCGATCTTCCACCTCACGCACAACGTGCCGTACCTGCTCACGCTGGTGCTCATGCTGACCGGTGGCGTCTGTCTGGGCAGCGGCGGCGGTCCGTCGTGGGCGCCGGCGCTGCACGTCGGCTCGGCGCTGATCACCGCCCTCGTGCTGGGTTCATTCGTCGCCACCAGCAGTGATCGTGGCGAGCGACTCGGCGCGCTCCTCCGCGTCCCGGCGCTGGTCGCGCTCACCGCGGGGATGGCGGTCTCGCAGGGCAAGGCGGTCATCGAGGCGGTGGTCGGCCACCGGACACCGTTCGTGCGCACACCCAAGGACGGCGCGGTCGGCGCGCTCGACGCGCCCCGACGCTACGTCGTGCCGCCCTCGGCGACCGCGTGGCTGGAGCTCGGCGTCGCGGCCTACCTGACCGCGTGTACGGTGCTGGCGATCTCACGCGCGGCGGCGCTGGAAGCCGCGATGCTCGCCGTCTTCGCGTCGGGCGCGACGTGGGTCGCGCTGCCGAAAAAAAACGAGCCCGACAGGTTCGAACGTAGGGCGTAATCTATCCCCTACCAACGTGGTAGGTGGGCTCCGCGGTATCCCATTGGGCTTCCCGACGTGCGGGCATGCACTCCCGAGACAGAGGCAGATCCCTGGATAGACGGTGTAGGAGAAAGATTCGCGCCCCGTTTGTCGTATCGAATCGCCGGGCTCGCTTTCAACCCTAGCGACGGTGATCACACGCGTCAACCGGAAAACGTCGCGAGCAGATCTTTATCCGCGCGATCATTTCGATCGCGGCGATCAGCCGTCGACGCGCAGCGGCAACTCGCGTGAATCGCTGGCCGCGATCACTCCCGCCAGGCGGGACCTTCGCCACCCTGGGTCGCGGTCGACTTCGGATCCTTGCCCGCCTCACCCGAAACGCCGAGCAACATCTCGCGGGTCATGATCGCGTGACCGCGCTCCTCGACGGGCTTGGCGTGCATGCCCGAGTCCATCCGGATCGCGTCGCACGGGCAGGCCTCGACGCACAACCCGCACACCACGCAGCGCAGCTCGTCGATCTCGAACAGCGCGGGCGCCTTCTCGACACCGTGCTCGTCGATCTCCGCCGGGATGATCGTGATGCAGTTCGCCGGGCAGACCGTGGGGCAGCACATGCAGGCCACGCAGCGCACCGTGCCGTCATCGCGCTGCATCAAGCGGTGCAGGCCGCGGAACCGCTCCGGGTAGTGGGTCCGCTCCTCGGGGTACTGGATGGTCTCGATCTCGTTCCAGGGGATGAAGCTCTTGGCGGTGACCACCTCACCCCGGGCCAGCGCCTCGGCTGGCCGCCGCCGGCCGAAGAAGTTCTTCATGAAGTGGCGCAGCGTGACGCCGAGCCCCTTGCGGGTGGCCTCGAGGTACGTGACGTCGTGTTCGGTCGGCCGTACCACCGCGATGGTCCGCACCCGCGGGCTCACCTTGGACACCGAGATCACCGTCGGGCCGGCCGCCGCGTCGCCGGGTTCGGCGTCGCCGTGTCCGCCGTGTCCGTGTCCGCCGTCAGTTGAGGCACCCATGGGATCGTTCGACTCCTTCACACCCAGCCGAAGTACATCGCGGCCAGCTTGAACAGGGCGCTGACCATGGTCCAGGCCAGGGCCAGCGGCAGCAGCAGCTTCCATCCCAGGTTCATGAGCTGGTCGGCCCGGAACCGCGGCAGCGTCCACCGGACCAGGAGCTGGAACCAGCACACCAGGATGACCTTCAATCCGAACGCGCCGACCTGGAGGGCGCTGACCAGCGCGTGCGGCACCTTGAGCACGAAGCCGCCGGTCGACACCAGCTGGCCGTTGGTCTCGACCATGTAACCGCCGAAGCGGAAGCCGTCGCCGTCCAGGAACGGCACCTGCCAGCCGCCGAAGAAGACGGTGGTGATGACCGCCGCGACGAAGACGATCTCGATGAACTCGGCCAGGAAGAACAGGCCCCAGCGCAGGCCCGAGTACTCGACGAAGTAGCCGATGATCTCGGGCTCGCCCTCGGGGATATCGAACGGCGCCCGCTTGGTCTCGGCGATCGACGCGGTGGTGAACAGGATGAGGGCCGGGAACTGCCACAGCCACAGCCAGTTGAGCGGGTTCGACGGCGACAGCTTCGACGACGCGCCGGCGGTGACGATGTAGCCAGGCTCGAGGCTGCCGACCAGCAGGAAGCAGCCCATCAGCGACAGGCCCATCGCCACCTCGTAGCTCATCATCTGCGACGAGCTGCGCAGGCCGCCGAGCAGCGCCCACTTGTTGTAGCTGGCCCAGCCGGCGAGCGTGCCGCCGTAGTTGGCGAGCGTGAGGACCGCGAAGTAGAAGATGAGGCCGTAGTCGAACGACGCCACCTGCATGCGGATGGAGTCGAGGAAGTCCTTGCCGCCCGGGTCCTGGGCCAGCGCCAGCGGGTCGAGGGTGCCGTCGAGCGCGTGGGGGTAGATGGTCGGCCCGAACGGGATGATCGCGAACGCCACCAGCACCGGGCCGATGGCCAGCAGCGGCGCCAGGGTGAACAGCCCGCGGTGGACGTTGCCGGGGATGAAGTCCTCCTTGGAGATCATCTTGATGGCGTCGGCCACGAAGTGGAGGATGCCCTTGAGCTTCAGCCACGGCGCGAAGGTTGGCGCGGCGCGGTTGGGGCCCAGGCGATCCTGCATCATCGCGCTCTGTCGCCGCTCGGCCCAGGTGAGCAGCGAGGCCAGCGGCATGACCAGCGCGAAGACGATGAACACCCACTTGGTCGCGGGGTGATCGAGCACGGTGTAGAGCGTCTTCATGGATCGGGTTCCGGGATCGGATGGGTTCCGGGATCGGGTGGTTCGCGGCTAGCCGCGCGAGCCGGCGAAGCGGAGTTGCAGCGACCGCACCTCGCGGCCCCACGGGGCGTCCTTCCACGGCGCGATCGCCGCGGTCATTTCTTTCCACACCTCGCGGCCGTGGCCCCAGGTCAGCGTGGCGCCGCTCGCCTGTGCCAGGCGGGCCACCGCCTCCCAGCCGGCGACCGCCTGGCCGGGTGGCGCGAACGCGGCGTGGGTGCGCTGCAGCCGGCCGGCGCGATTGGTCACCGAGCCGGCGCTCTCGGCCCAGGCCGCGATCGGCAGCGCGATGGCGGCGTGCTTGACGGGGCCCCGCTCGTGGCTCGACAGCGAGATCAGCGGCAACTCGCGCAGGTGGCGCAGCGCGGCGTCGGAGATGGGCAGATCCCAACCCAGCATCACGACCGCCTTCACGGTGCCGCCGGCCAGCGCCGCCTCGAACCCGGCGGCGTCGTTCGCCGTCGCTGCGGGGTGATGCGCACCGATGATCGCCTTCACGCCCGCGGAGTTGGGATTGACGTCGGCGTCGCGCAACCGGTCATCGGCGCGCTCCGGCCGCGGCGGGCGGGCGGTCCAGAAGACCTGTGCCTTCCATGCCGCGGCCAGCTTCGACAGCGCGAAGTTCTCCTCGTTGCTGGCCTGCGCCGACAGGACGACCGCCACGCCGTTCGTGCCTCCACCGCCACCGCCGGCGGTGCGCGCGGCGGCGAGCTGGTCGGCGGCGGCGCGCAGGGCGCGGTCCCACGACGCCGGCATGCCGCCGACCACGGGGCCAGCCAGGCGTCCCTCGCGAAGGTCGTGGTACGTGAACCGGCCCTCGTCGCACATCCAGTGGCCGTTGACGTCGGGGTTGAGCCGCGGCACCAGGCGCCAGGCGCGCTCGTTGCGGTGGTGGATCTCGACGTTGCAACCGGTGGCGCAGCCCTGGCAGATCGACGGCGTCGACTCGAGCTCCCAGGCCCGCATCGTGAAGCGGAAGTCCTTGGCGGTGAGCGCACCGACCGGGCACACGTCGACGGTGTTGAGCGAGTACGGGTTGTCGAGCCGCTCGCCGGGCGCGGTGGTCAGCTCTTCGTGATCACCGCGGTTGATCATCTCGAGCTGGTGGCTGCCGGCGACCTCGTCGCAGACCCGGATGCAGCGCGTGCACAGGATGCAGCGCTCGGCGTCGAGGACGATGTGGGGGCCGAGGTCGACCACCTTGGGCTTGTGGACCTTGGGGGTGTCGATGCGCGAGTCGGCGTTGTCGTGGTCGACGTACAGCTTCTGCAGCGTGCACTCGCCGGCCTTGTCGCAGATCGGGCAGTCGATCGGATGATTGACCAGCGTGAACTCGAGCATCTGCTTGCGGGCCAGCGTCGACTGCGCGTCGGTGGTTCGCACCACCATGCCCTCGCCGGCGATCTGCTGACACGACGGCTGCAGCTTGGGGCTCTTCTCGATCGAGACCAGGCATTGCCGGCAGCAGGCCGCGATCGACAGGCCCGGGTGGTAGCAGAACGCGCTGATGTCGACGCCGAGCTTGCGGGCGGCCTCGAGCACGTTGGTGCCCTTGGGCACGGTGACCGCGGCGCCGTCGATGGTCAGCGTGACGCTGTCGAGGGTGACGGGGGCGGGGGGCGCGCTTGCTTCACTCATGGCTTCACTTGTCGCACTCGCCACCGATCATGTTGATCATGCCGAAGATCGGCACGATGTCGGCGATGAGGTGTCCGAGGATCAGCTTCTGGGCGCTGGCCAGGTGCACGAACGAGGGGCTGCGGCAGTACGCCTTGTACGGCCGGCCGGTGCCGTCGGCGACCACGAAGAAGCCGAGCTCGCCGTTGCCACCTTCGACGAACGCGTAGGCCTCGCCGGCCGGCACCCGGATGCCGTCGACGATGTGCTTGAAGTGGCGGATCATCGACTCGATCGTGTTGTACGCGTGCGACTTGGGCGGCAGCGCGCAGCGCGGATCGTCGATCATGATCGGGCCGTCGGGGATCTGGGCGCAGGCCTGGCGCAGCATGCGCATCGACTGCTTGATCTCCTCCATGCGGACCAGGTACCGGTCGAAGCAATCCCCGGTGGTGCCGACCGGGACGTCGAACTCGAGCTCGGGGTAGACCGAGTACGGGTGATCCTTGCGGACGTCGTAGTCGACGCCGGCGGCGCGGGCGATCGGCCCGGTGCAGCCCCACGCGATGGTGTCTTCCTTGCTGAACACGCCGATGCCGGCCGTGCGGTCGCGGAAGATCTTGTTGTTGTTGAGCAGGGTCTCGACCTCGACGATCACGCCGCTGATCTCGTCGAGGCGGCGCAGCAGCTTGACGGTCCAGCCGTCGGGCAGGTCCTTGCACACGCCGCCGACGCGGACGTAGGTGTGGGTCAGGCGCGCGCCCGAGACCTCCTCGAGCAGCGAGTACAGCCACTCGCGGGCCTTGAGGAAGAACAGGAACGGGCCGAACGCGCCCAGCTCCATGGCCGAGGCGCCGACACAGGTGAGGTGGTCGGTGATCCGCGACACCTCCGAGACGATCACGCGCACGTACTCGGCGCGGCGCGGGATGTCCTTGGTGATGCCCATCAACTTCTCGACCGCCATCGCCCAGCCGACGTTGTTGATCATCGGCGAGACGTAGTTGAGGCGGTCGGTGTACGGGAACACCTGCGTGAAGGTGGCGTACTCGGCTTCCTTCTCGAAGCAGCGGTGCAGGTAGCCGGGCTGGATATCGCCCTTGACGACGCGCTCGCCGTCGACGGTGAGCACGATGCGCACCGTGCCGTGCATCGCGGGGTGCGACGGCCCCATGTTCACGGTCATGAGCTCGTGCGGGAGCTCGTGCTCCTGGTCCCGATCGTGCTCCAGATCGGCGGCGTTCTGGCGGCCGAGGACGAGCGTCTTCAGATCAGCCATGGTCAGTGATCTCCGAGGAGATCGGAGCGGCGGACCAGCGGCTGGCGCTTCTCCTTGGGATAGTCCTTGCGCAGCGGATGACCGATGAACTCGTCGTACAGGTAGATGCGGCGCAGGTCGTGGTGGCCCTGGAACTCGATGCCGTACATGTCGAAGGTCTCGCGCTCCTGCCACCCGAACGCCTGCCACAGCGGCGTCAGGCTCGGCACCTTGAGATCACTCTCGGCGACCGCGACCTTGAGCCGGAGCCGGTGGCGATGGGCCAGCGAGCGCAGCTGCCAGCACACCTCGAAGCGTGGCGTGGCGCCGGCCCCGGTCGGATCCCACTCCGGGCGCGTCGACGACGGCTGGCCGGGCGCCTTGATCGGTCGCCAGTCGAGCAGGTCGATGCAGGTCACGAACACCGGCATGTCGAACGCCATCGCTCGGTCATCGCGAAGCCAGGTGGCGACCTCGGTCAGCTTGTCGCGCCTGACGTAGGCCACCTCGTCGCCGTGCTGCGACTCGGTGGCGGTGATGGCGTCGCCGAACTTGGCCTTCAGCGCGTCCAACGTCTTCTGCGACATGTTCAGTCGTCCTCGATCGCGCGGGCCTGCTGGAGCACGATCTTCTCGCGCTTGAGGCGGAGCTGGCTGTGGCCGTCTTTGCGCGCCACGCGATCCTGGAGCAGGATGAGCGCGTCGAGCACCTGCTCGGGGCGTGGCGGGCAGCCGGGGATGTAGACGTCGACCGGAATGACCTGATCGGCGCCCGGCATGGCGTGGTAGTTCTGGTAGAAGCCGCCGGTCGACGCGCACACGCCGAACGCGATGACCCACTTGGGCTCGGTCATCTGATCGTAGATGCGCTTGAGCGCCGGACCCTGCTTCTCGGTGATCGTGCCGACGATCATGAGCAGATCCGACTGCCGCGGCGAGAAGCGCGGGAACTCGGCGCCGAAGCGCGCGATATCGTACTTGGGCGCGGCGACCGACATGAACTCCATGCCGCAGCACGCGGTGACGAACGGGTAGCTGAACAGCGAGAACTTGCGGCCCCAGTTGGCCACGTCCTCGAGCTTGGTGGTGACGAGCTCCAGCATGGGTACCTCTCAGTCCCAGCCGATCGCCTTCTTGCGCCACACGTAGGCGAGAGCGACGACCAGGATGGCGACGAACATGAGCATCTCGGCGAAGCCGAAGATGCTGATGCCGCCGGCTGGGGTCAGCGACAGCTTGGCGAACAGCTGCGCCCACGGATACATGAACGCGGCTTCGATGTCGAAGACCAGGAAGAGGATTGCGACCTGGTAGAACTTGACCGAGTAGCGGCCGCGCGGGCTGCCGATGGGTTCGGAGCCGCACTCGAACGGCTTGAGCTTCTCGGGGTTGGAGGAGTGGGGACCGACGAAGACCGCCAGCGCCGTGAACAGCCCGCAGAACGCGAGCGTGCAGAGGATGGCGAACCCTGCTGGCAGATATGCCTGGAGCTGCAAAGCGGGGCGAGTATAGAGCATCCCTCCGAGGTACCCGTCAACGTCGGGACCGCCGGAAAACGCCGCCAGATCCAGTAATTGACTGCGCGACGCGACGTCGCGGGATCAGAGGTTCTGGACGGCGTTACGGAGCGCATCCTCGAACGCCTCGACCATCTCCTGGTTGGTGTCGACCAGGTAGATCGTCTCGGGGCAGGTGCGCTTGTGGGCTCGGATCTCTTCGACGATCGCGCGGGCGGCTTCGTCCATCGGTACGTCACCGAGGTCGGTCCCCATGCCCGGGAAGGCGATGATCTTGAACTGCTTGACGTCGGCGGCGATGAGGGCGGCGCGGGCGGCGCGGCGAACGTTCTCCGCCGGGATCTTCATGCCCGGGTCCTCCATCGTCGGCGCGTGGATCACGAACCGGCACGGCAACGAGCCCGGGCTGGTGATGATGGCGGCACCGACGGCGATGGGCGCGGCGGCCATTGCCTCCTGCTGGATCACGTCGCCACCCATACGTCGCAACGTACCGCTGACACCGCCGCCCATGATCCCAAGCGAGCTGGTGGGGTTGACGATCGCGTCGACGGGGAGGGTGCCGAGCTCGGCACGCGCGACGTGGACTTGCATGCGCGACGCCACGCTAGCACGCGCCTGCGCGCGGTTTCAACCGAGCTGCGACGCGCCGATCGGAATGGTTCAGCCGCAGGCCTTCTCCAGCTCTTGTTCGACCCTGGCCTCGGTCCACTTCCGGGCCACGGCGAGCTCTTTCACCATCAGGGTCTTGGCGGTGTCGAGCATCCGGCGTTCGCCGAAGGACAGGTTCTTCGTGCTCTTGAGCCGGAACAGGTCGCGGTAGACCTCGGCGACGTCGAACAGCGAGCCGGTCTTGATCTTCTCCATGAAACCGCGGTAGCGGCGATTCCAGGTCTGCTTGTCGATGTGGACGTCCTGGTCGCGGAGCACCTCGAAGACCTCGGTGGCCTCCTGTGCCGAAACGACCGGCCGCAGACCGACCTGATCGGCCTTCTGCTTGGGAACCATGATCTGCATCTCGTTCTCGAGGACTCTCAGAACGTAGAAGGCGCAGATGGTCTGGTTGATCTCCTTGGTGTCCACACCGACGACCTCGACGACGCCGTGCGCCGGATAGACTGCTTTGTCGCCGATCTTGAAGTCGCCCATATTGGTGAGTGGATCCCCCCGGAGGAGTCTTCGCCGATCTAGCAAGCAGGGTGCCGCATGGCGAGGGGGCCGATTATGACAATTTTTACAGCATTTTCAAGTTCTTGCAGCGAAAGACCGGGAGCGGCGAGACGATCTGAATGCGCCAACCTGTCACAGCCCCTTGCGCAGCCCAAACGGATTTCTTCAGGAATGTGGAGAAGTACCGGCACGTTGGCGTCCACCGTCCGCCCCGTCACCCATGAGGCGTTTTGACTGGCCACTCGCCTCTTCGGTACGACAAACCTGGGCGATCCTGCGCCCTTATCGCACCTACCGCCCGGTGTCAGCCACCGGGCGGAGGCAACCGGCGGATCATCACATGTGATAGGTTGAGGCGTGGCTGCGCCGCTCGGGAGACTCCTCCTCGAAATGGGGGTGCTTCCCGACGAGGCCACGCTGGCTGATGCGCTGGCCCGGCAAGGCGAGCGGATCCCGCTGGCGTCGATGTGCTACGTGCTGGGCCACGCCGGCGAGCGTGAGCTGGCCGAGGCGCTGGCGCTCGCGACCGGGCGACCGGCCATCGTGCTCGACGAATGCGTGATCGATACGTCGCTGCTGGAGGGGGTGGCGCCCGATCTGCTGCGCCGCATGGAGATGCTGCCGGTGTTCGCCGAGGGCGGCATCGTCCACGTCGCGGCGGCCCGGCCCAACGAGGTCGCCGCGCACGCTCACGCGCTGTTTGCGCGCCGGGGCTGGACGGTGTCGATGTGCGTCGCGCTTGCGGTGACCGTCGCCCGCTCGTTGCGGGGCGTGATCGCGGCGCGCTCGCGCGGCGATCTGCGGTGGATCGGTCCCGAGGCGGCCAGCGACGGCCCGGCCCGACACCCGCGGCTGGCCCTGGTGTCACCCGATGACACCCTCGACGACGCCGTGCTCGGCGAGCGGGCCGCTCAGGCCGTGATCGAGGACGTCACCAAGGAGATCGCGGTCGATCACTTCCTGCTCGAGACCTCCGAGGTCGAGCTGCCCGGCCGCGACACCTTCCTGGCGCCCCGCGCGTCGTCGATCGGCGCCGACACCCCCTGGCCGGTGACCGGTGTCGGTAGCTCACCGGGCCGCGACCCGGCGGCCGACGCCGCGATCGCGGACGACGAGATCGGCGACCTGGCGCGCGAGCTCGAGCGCGGCCCGCCGGTCCAATCCGGCGGGCCGCCGCGGCTGCTGATCGTCGACGACGACTTTGCGACCCGGCACTTGCTGGTCAAGGAGATCGAACCGCGCGGCTACCAGGTCGACACCGCGGCGTCGGGGACCGACGCGCTGGAGACCCTGCGCGTCGCCGCGCCCGACGTCGTCATCGCCGACATCCTGTTGCCTGGCGTCGACGGGTTCCGGCTCTGTCGGGCCATCAAGCGCACCCAGCGCCTGACCGGGGTCGGGGTCATCCTGATGTCGGCGGTGATCGACTCGGGCCGGGTCACGCACGAGGTGCTCGAGAAGTACGGCGCCGATGGCTACGCCGCCAAGCCACTCGATACGGCGCGGCTCCTGCGCATCGTGCGCGAGCTGGTCGGCCGGCGCCGGGCCCGCACCCGCAGTGACGACGATGCCTTCGACGCGGCGATCGCGCGCTACCAGGCTGGTGACGTCGACGGCGCCATCGAGATGTTGCGCGACGGCGTGGCGCTCGATCCGGCAGCGTCGAAGATCCGCTTCGCGCTCGCCAACCTGCTCCAGCGCGAGGCCCGGATCGAGGAGGCGATCGACGAGTACGAGTCGGTGGTCGAGCTCGAGCCGCGCTACTTCCCGGCGCTGACCCGGCTGGCGTACCTGTACTACAAGAAGGGCCACACCCTGCGTGCGGTCGAGACCTGGCGGCGGGCGTTGCCCCACTGCGAGGATGCCGCGCTGCGCCGCAACATCGAGCTGTTCGTGCGCAAGCTGGCGCAGGATTCGCTGGCGGCGCGCTAGCGGTCGTGGCACCAACGGGCATGGCGGATCCGGCACAGCTGCGGGCGGCGGTCTGTCGCGCCATCCTCGACGGCCGCGGACGGACGACCGCCGCCGAGCGACGACGGGCGTTCGATGGCGATGGCGACGGCGTTGGCGGCGGCCCGGCGGTGGCGAGCTACCTCGCCAAGGTGCGCGACCATGCCTACCGGGTCACCGACGACGACGTCGCCGGGTTGCGAGCCGCCGGTCTCGATGACGATCGCATCTTCGAGCTCAGCGTCGCGACCGCGGTCGGACAGGCGACCCGGCAGTACGACGCGGCGCTGGCCGCCCTCGACGCGGCGCTGGCCGCGGGCGCGGCCGGCGCCAGATCGGGAGGCCGGTGATGCGCCTGCCCGAGGTCGAGCGCGGGCGGGGCCTGGGCAACAAGGCGTTGTTCGCGATGATCCGCGTGCTCAGCCGCCACCGCGCGCCCGACGTGGTGCGTACGCTTCGCTTCGAGCCTCACCTGTTCGGGGCCCCGATGAACGAGGTGTTCCAGTCCGTGATGCGTGGACCGTCGGCGTGGACGGTCGGGGAGCGCGAGCTGTTCGCGGCCTGGGTGTCGAAGAAGAACGAGTGCGAGTTTTGAACCCAGGCCCACGGCGCGGTCGCGTCGAAGGTCCTGGGTGATGACGTCGTCGCGGCGGCGCTCGCCGACCCCGAGCGTGCCGAGCTGCCGGCCAAGGTGAAGGCCATGCTGGCGTTGCTCACCAAGGTGACGATCGATCACGAGGCGCTGACCGCGATCGATGTGGCGCCGGTGCTGGCGGCGGGTGTGACGCGCCAGGCGGTGATCGAGGCGCTCGAGGTGGCGTGGGCGTTCAACGTGATCACCCGGCTGGCCGATGCCTTCGAGTTCGACGTCGGCCCGCCGTCGTCGTTCGCGGCTGGGGCCCGGCGGCTGCTGGCCCGCGGCTACAAGTAGGGGCCCGCGCAGCGGTCGATCAGTCGCGGTCCTCGGCGTCGGTGCCGGCGGGGTCGTCCTCGGGCAGCTTGGGCACCGGGTGAATGTGGATGTCGTCGATCCGCCACTCGTCGTCCTCGCGGCGCAGGACGATGCGGAAGCGGACCCCGTTCTCGTCCCAGCGCAGCTCGGCGCGATCGGTCCCGATCTCTTCGAGCTTGCCGTCGACCTTGCGATCGATGCCGGCGAGGAAGCCTTCGAGCTGGCGCGACAGGCCTTCGCGGCGGCGCATGGTGAGGGTGCGCAGCAGGCCCTCGAGGTCGTTGTGGCGGATGGCATCGGCGAACATCCGGATCGCGTCCCGCGGCTTGACGGCGCGTACCCGCGAGACCAGAGCCGCCTCCAGTCGCCAGCGCTTGCCCTCCCGCTCGAGCGACACCGACTTGCCGTCGGGATACGTGACCGCCGCGCGCTCGCCGACGTCAGGGTCACCCTGGAGCGCGTCGGCGAGCCGCTTGGCCTGCCACGCGCGCTCGGCCGGGTTGGCCTTCCACTGCACGGCGAACTCTTCGTAGCTGACCTTGTGGCGGGTCGCCTTGGCCAGCAACGCGTAGGCCGCCCGCGGGTCGTCGGCCTCGAGCGCCTTGACCAGCGCGGCGACACCGTCCTGGGCCGGCGGCGCCTTGCCCATGACCGAGCCGCAGCCCGGGACCAGGGCGGCGACCGAGGTCACGGCCACGACCGCGAAGGCTAGCGAGCGCCGCATCAGTGCCACCGAACATACCGCGGATGCGCGGACGTGCGAGACGCACGCGCGACCGCGGCGATGCGGCTTCGCATGGCGCGGTGAGCGCGCGCCGAAAAAACAGCCGCCGGGACGGTATGCCCCGGCAGCCCTCCACGACGCGTGGCCGTCCGTCATGATCTGCGCCGTGGAGTGACGTCCGACGCTATTGCGACCGCGGTGCCAGCCACCGCGCGGTCCGCCCGGTGGCTGACACCTGCAACGATAGACCGCTGGAAAGACTCTGGTTTCGGGGCCCGGATGCGGTCCGGGATCGCTCCCGACACGTGAACCGCCGTTGACGGCAGCGTGGTGTGAAAATGCGCCGCGGTGCGCCCGCCGGCGCCGAGCAGGGCGCCCGACGGACCTGACTCAGGCCGCCGGCCCGTTGGTCAGGTGAATCTCGGTGTCGCGGACCACGTCGCTCTTCTGCGGGTAGTCCACGGTGTAGTGGAGGCCGCGTGACTCCTTGCGCCGGCGCGCGCTCTCGATGACCAGGTGCGCGACCAGCGCCAGGTTGCGGAGCTCGATCACGTCGGACGTGATCTTGAAGTTCCAGTAGTACTCGCGGATCTCCTCGCGCAGCAGCTCGATCCGGCGCCGCGCGCGGTCGATGCGCTTGTCGCTGCGGACGATGCCGACGTACGACCACATGAAGCGGCGGATCTCGTCCCAGTTGAGGGCCACGACGATCGCGTCGTTGGAGTCGGTGGCCTCGCCCGATTGCCAGGGGATCACGGTGGTCGGGCGCGTCGCCTTCGCGCCGCGGACGTGCTCGGCGGCGCGCCGGGCGTAGACCATGCCCTCGAGCAGCGAGTTCGAGGCCAGCCGGCAGGCGCCGTGCAGGCCGGTCATCGAGCACTCGCCGATCGCGTACAGGTTCTTGACCGTGGTCTCGCCGTGCTCGTTGGTCTTGATGCCCCCGCACATGTAGTGCGCCGCCGGCACGACCGGGATCGGCTGCTTGGTCATGTCGATGCCGAGCTGCAGGCAGCGCTCGCCGATGTTGGGGAAGCGACTGCGCACGAACTCGGGCGGCAGGTGGGTCATGTCGAGGTACACCGAGTCGGCGCCCGACTTCTTGAGCTCGTTGTCGATGGCGCGCGCCACCACGTCGCGCGGCCCCAGCTCGGCGCGCTCGTGGTAGCCGTCCATGAAGCGTTCGCCGGTTGACAGCCGCAGCTTGCCGCCCTCGCCGCGCAGGGCCTCCGAGATCAGGAAGCTCTTGGCGTGCGGGTGGTACAGCACCGTGGGGTGGAACTGCACGAACTCGAGGTTCGAGACCACGGCGCCGATGCGGTAGGCCATCGCGATGCCGTCGCCGGTCGCGACGTCGGGGTTGGAGGTGTAGACGTAGACCTTGCCGGCGCCGCCGGTGGCCAGCACGGTCGCCCGCGCGATCACGGTCTTGACCTGGCCGCTCGCGCCGTCGAGGACGTAGGCGCCGATGCAGGCCGCATCGCCGCCGTACTTGGCCATGGACAACAAATCCACGGCGATGTGGTCGGCCAGGATCGTGATGTTGGGGTTGGCGTGGGCGGCGGCCAGCAGCGCGCGCTGGATCTCGCGGCCGCTGATGTCCTCGTGGTGGACGACTCGGCGGCGGCTGTGGCCGCCCTCGCGGGTGAGATCGAGCGCGCCGTCGGCGCCGCGGTCGAGGTGGGTGCCGAGCGCGAGCAGCTTCTCGACCGCCGCCGGTCCCTCGGCGACCACGCTCTCGACCACCGCGCGGTTGCACAGACCGTCGCCGACCGTGAGCGTGTCGGCGACGTGCTGCTCGAAGGTGTCGTCGCCGGCCAGCACCGCCGCCACCCCACCCTGGGCCCAGTTGGTGTTGGTGTCGGTCGGCGCCTTCTTGGTGATCACCAGGACCCGGCCGTGGGCGGCGGCGTCGATGGCGAACGACAGTCCGGCGATCCCGGAACCCAGCACCAGGTAGTCGGTCTCGACCACGTCGGACATGCCCGCACGATAGCCCCTGTGTCGCGCCGCGTGATCGCCCCGTGCTAGCATTTCGGCTCGATGGCTCGCCGTCGCCGACGTCCGCGACCCATGCGTGCTCCCCTGATGGTGGGCGCGGCGCTGGCCGCCATGCTGGTCGCCGCCGTGGTGGTCGGGCTGGCCCGGCCGCGCGCGGCGCAGGCCGATATCTACACGTACACCGACGCCGACGGCGTCGTGCACTTCACCAACATCAAGCCGAAGGGCCGCGACAAGGGCCGGGGTTGGAAGAAGATCGTCGTCGAGAATCCCGACCGCGGCACCAAGGCGGCGGCCGCTCGCGGCGGCTGCGCGCGCTGCGACGCGGTCCCGGCGCGCGACAATTCGGCCGAGCGGTTTCATCGCTACGACGCCTTCATCCTCGAGGCGGCGGAGCTGTACCGCATCCCGGTGCCGCTCATCCGCGCCGTGATCCGGGTCGAGAGCGACTACGACCCGCGGGTGGTCTCGTCGGCGGGCGCGCGCGGGCTGATGCAGGTCATGCCGGCGGTCGAGCAGGACATGCGGGTCGCCAACGTCTTCGAGCCGCGCGACAACATCCTCGGCGGAACGCGGCTGTTGCGCGTGCTCGCCAACCGCTACGACGGTGACCTGGTGTTGACGATCGCGGCCTACCACGCCGGGCCCGGCTCGCTCGCCAGGTACGGCAACCAGGTGCCGCCCTACACCAACACCCGCAAGTACCTGCGCATGGTGCTCGACCGCTACTACGAGTACAAGGCGGCCGCCGAGCGTGGCGGTCGGTAGGGTCGGCCGGGCGCGTGCGATCGCGCTGATCGCGATCGCGCTGGTCGGCTGTCGCCGCGATCGGCCGGCGCCGCCCGCGGTCGGCACGCTCACCCTGACCGTGACCGACGGGGCCGGCGGCCCGACGGTCGCGGCGCGCGTGCTCTTGTGGGACGGCGACGCGCCGGTGCGCTGGGGCGAGAACGACCTCTACGGCGGCGTGCGGCAGGCGAAAGGGGGGTGCGAGCCGGCGCCCGGCGCGCTGGGGACCTGGCACGGCCTGGTGCTGGCGACTGGACAGGCGACCATCCCGGTCGGGGCGGCGGCCGGTGGGTGCATCCCGTTGCCACCGGGACGGTACGGGGTGTGGGCCTGGCGCGGCTTCGAGCACGAGCGCTGGGAAGGCGAGGTCACGCTCGGCGCCGGCGAGGTGGCGCTCTCGATTCCGCTCGAGCGGGCCTGGCGCGCCGACGGCGCGCTCGCCGCCGACATGCACGTCCACGCCGCCGCGTCGAACGACTCGGGGCTGCCCGATCGCTGGCGCGTGATGGCGCAGGCGGCGGCGGGAGTGCAGGTGATCGCGCTGTCGGATCACGCCGTGAACGGCGATCTCGAGCCAGCGATCGCCGAGCTCGGCCTGGGCGGCGCGGTCGCATCGCTGGCCTCTAACGAGGCCGGCAACGACCTGATGCACGTCGGGGTCTATCCGGTGGCGGTCGATCGCGGCGCGCCGCGCGGCGGAAGTCCCAGCGCCGCCGACATGGCGCGCTGGAGCGCGGTCGAGATGATGGCGTGGGGACACGGACTGCCGGGACGGCCCGTGGTGCAGGTCAACCACCCGCGCTTTCGCATGTACTCGCTGTTCGACGGCACCGGCTGGGACGGCGTCCGCTGGCCACCGCCGTTCCCGGTCGACTTCGACGCCGTCGAGGTGCTGGCCGGTCACACGGCGTTCAACGCGCCGACCGACCGCCGCGCCGACGAGGGCGTGCGCGACTTCTACACCTTCGCGACGCACGGCGTGCGCGTCGCCGGCGTTGGCGGCAGCGACACCCATCACCTGAACGGGGTGCTCGACGGCGTGGCGCGCACCTACGTCTTCGTCGACGACGCGCGGCTGGCGCCGTTCGACGAGGCCGGGTTCGTGGCGGCGTTGCGCGCCCGGCGCGCGGTCGCGACCACCGGGCCGTGGCTCGATGTCGAGGTCGTCGACGCCGCCGGTGGCGCGGCGGTGGGGCCGGGGCAGGTGGTGCGCGCCCCGAGTGGTCGGGTGCGGATCGACGTCGAGCTGGCCCAGGCGGGCTGGGTGCACGCGACCCGACTGCGGGTGCTGGTCGGCGGCGTGGTCGTCAAGGCGGAGACCGTGCCCGCCGGCGCGCGGCGTCACCGCGTGGTCGTCGAGGTGCCGACCGCCGCGCCGACCTGGATCGCGGTCGACGCCGATGGCGACGAGCCGCTGCCGGTCGAGATGACCGGGACGTACCAGCAGGAGAAGGGGCGGCCGGGCGTGGTCCCGTTCGCGGTGATCAACCCGATCTGGGTCGAGTGAGTGAGCGAGCGCCGCGCCCAGTGCTGGCCGACGCCGAGCTACTTGACCGTCACGGTGACCTCGCCCTTGGTGCCGAGATAGTCGATGCCGAGCGTGCAGGTACCGGCGGCGAGCGGCACGAGCGCGACGTCATCAGCGGGGGCGTTGAAGCCGTCGGGGCCTTGCGCCCCGGCGAGCGTCGACGGCTTCGCGGCGACGATCTTGTCGCAGCCAGGTCCCATCGACCACCGCGCGTTGCCATGACCAACGCCTCGCGAAAGGCGGAAGCCGCAACGGTCCTGGGGCACGACGCCGACGTAGTGCTCGGTCGGACGGTCGAGCGCGATGTCGAACGCTGCCTTGGCGAGCGGGATGCCGTTACTGGTCACGGACAGGCTGGCGACCGGGACGCTCTCGAACTTGTAAGCGACCGTCTCCCCGGGGCAGAAGCCCTCGAAGACGCCGGCGGTGGCGAGATAGGTCTCGGGCGTTCCATCGGGGCCAGGCCGAGTGGCGACGACAGCGCCGGGCTTGAACGCGGTGTGGCAGCTCGCCGCGTGGCCGACCAGACCTTCGACGCGGAAGTCGGGGAGCACGCCGACCGCGAAGCGTTCGTTGAACTGCCGGTCCGGCGCGGCCGGGCAGTTGCCTGAGTTCGGTGCGCTCGCGGCCGCGGATCCGGTTGCGGATCCGGTGCCGTCCGTCGACTTCTTCTTGCAGGCGGCCTGCGTGAGCATGGTGGCGAGCACGGTGCAGACAGCGATGGCGGTGCGGGGCATGGCGTCGAGTCTCCTGACGATTGCGTATCATGGCAAACGGCGGCCCACGCCGCCGATTCATCGGGGCGACGTGAAGTTCGCGTGAACCGCGTGCGACGATGCGGGCGACGATGTTCGAACGGTTGGTCACCGGCGCCGCGCGCGGCTTCCTGGCCGTGCTCGCGGCGGCGTGTCTGGTCGGGCTCGCCTGGGGCGGTCGCGGCATCGTTGGCGACGCGTTCGCTGCCATCGCGACGGTGCCGTCGCTGGCCTTGATCGGCGCCGCGCTGGCGGTCGGCGGCGTGCTGGCGCACCTCGGGCTGGCGCCAGCCGGGCTGCTCGCTCGCGTGCCGGCGCGGGTGTTTGGTGCGACCGTGTTCGTCGCCGCGCTGGTCAGCGGGATGTGGGCCCACGAGTCGGTACACAAGGGCGTGCCCGAGGTCCCGGACGAGCTCGGCTATCTGCACCAGGCCCGCACGTTTGCCGATGGGCACCTGACGGCGCCGTCGCCGCCGGCCTCCGAGTTCCACTACGTCTCGTGGGGGACGCACGACGATGGCCAGTGGTACGCGGTGTTCCCGCCCGGCTACGGCGCGCTGCTCGCGATCGGCGAGCGCCTGGGCGCGCCCGGGGTGGTCAACCCGGTGCTGGGGGCGCTTCTCGCGATCGTCATCTGGCTGCTGGCGCGCGAGGTGTTCGGCGGCGACGGTGCGGCGGCGCGGCTGGCGGCGCTGATCCATCTCGGGTCGTGGTTCCGGCTGATGAACGCGGGCAGCTTCATGTCGCATCCGACGGCGGCGCTGTTCGCGGCGCTGGCGGTGCTCGGGTTGTGGCGCGGTGTGGTCCGGCGCGATGGCGGGCCGCGGGCGCGCTGGTGGGCCGGCATCGGCGGCGCGGCGCTGGCGTACCTGGCGGCGACCCGACAGCTCGATGCGATCGTGGTCGCCGCCGCGCTGACACCCGCGATCGCGTGGGCGGTGGCGCGCGATCGGGCGGCCGCGCTGCGCCGCTTGATCGTCGCGGTGCTGTGCGCGTTGCCGCTCGCGGCCGGCTATCTGGCCTACAACCACGCGCTCACCGGCGACGCGTTGCTGCCCCCGCAGCAGCGCTACATGCAGCTCAAGGAGCGTCGTGGTGACTGTTTTCGGCTCGGTTTTGGGCCCGGGGTCGGCGAGTGTCCGTTGACGCAGAACACCAGCTTCGGCCGCGACGGCTTCCAGCCCAAGCACGCGGTGGCCAACACCCGCAAGCGGCTCGAGGCCTGGACGCGATGGTCGTTCGGCTGGGCGCCGCTGGCGCTGCTGCCGGTGCTGGGGCTGATCGGCGGTGCCTGGCGGGGCGGTGCCGCGGCACGGCGGCGGGCGCTCTGCGGCGGTGTGTTCGTCGCGACCGTCGCGGGCTACGCGTTGTTCTTCTATCACGGCGTCGCGTACGGAGCGCGCTTCTACTACGTCGCGCTGCCGTTCGCGGGGTTGCTGGCGGCGGCGGGGTGCGCGGATGCCGCCGGGTTGCTGGCGCGCGTCGGCGGTGCCGGACGGGCGCGTGCGATCGCTGCCGGCGCGTTGACCCTGGCCCTGCCGGTGCTGATCGTCGTCGCCATGCGCGCCGATCGGGGCGCGGTCGAGCAGCACTGTGGCAAGCGGCCAGCGCTGGCCGGTGGGGCGCTGCTCGACGTGCTGGCGCAGCCGGGGCTACGCGACGCGCTGGTGTTCGTCGACTCGATGAAGATCCCGGCGGCGGTGACCGCATTTCCCGCCGACATCCCGCGCAACCGGCCCCTGGTGGTGAAGGACCTGGGTGAGGCTGCCAACGCCGGCTTCGCGCGGATCTATCCGCAGCGGCGTCCGGTCCGGCTGGCCGGCACACGGGTGACACCGCTCGCGTATGCGGCCGATGCGCCGATGCGGCACGAGGGCGGTGCGCTGTACCCGCTCGAGCGTGCGCACGGCGGGTTCGGGCAGCGCGTGCCGGCGCCGCACGTCGGCAACCTGCCGCTGTCGGGTGGCGAGGCGCTGCGCTTCGACGTCGATGGGCCGGCGCGCTTCGCCGTCCCGGTCTGGGCGCTGGCCGAAGACGCCGGCGACATGATCCTGGCGTTGCGGCTGGCCCACCATCCGGCCGGCGCCACCGTGACCATCCGCATCGATGGCCTCGAGGTGGTGACGTCGCACGACACGGCGGCCGCGGCCTGGACGCTGGAGTTACGCGAAGTTGCCGTGTGGCTGACACCGGCCGCGGTGTGGCTGACACCAGGCCGGCACTGGGTCGAGGTCGCGGTACCGACCGGGCGCAAGGGTCAGGTCGTGTTCCTGGACTACGTCGAGCTGCGGAAGCGCCGATGAGGGCGGCGGGTGCGGGCCGGGACGTCAGGGGAACGGCGAGGTGAGGTCGCGTTCCCACCGGGCCCGCAGCAGCGCCTGGAGCTCAGCGAGGCGCGCGGGGTTGCCAGGCCCGAGATCGCGGAGCTCGTTGGCGTCGGTGCGCAGGTCGTAGAGCTCCCACCGACCGAGCTGGTGGATGATCTTCCAGCGGCCGGACACCAGCGCGGTGCGGCGGTCGCGGACGTAGCGGTCGACGATCGTGGCGGCGTAGGCGTGCCCACCGTCCGGATTACCGGGGCGTTTGCCCGTGATCAGGTCGGCGAGCGAGCGGCCGTCCATCACCGGGAACTGCGGTGCGACGAAGCCGGCGAGCTCGAGCACCGTCGGCGCGAGATCGGCCAGGCCGACCGGCTCGTGCACGCGGGCTGGCGGCACGCCCGGGCCGGCGACCAGCAGCGGGACCCGGATCTGAGAGTTGTAGAGATCCGAGGAGTGGAAGGGCTGGCCGTGATCGCCAAAGCCTTCGCTGTGATCGCCGGTGACGATCACGATCGGCTGCCGATCCGGTGGGCGAGCGGTCGTGGTCTCGACCAGCTCGCCGACCCAGCGATCGACCTGGCCAACGAGGTCGTCGTAGATGCGGCGCCGTTCGGCCGAGAGATCGGGGTTGCCGCCGGCCCATTCATGCAGCTCGATGAAGTGGATCCACGTGAACGTCGGTGGGCCATCGGGGGAGCGGGCAGCGACGCGGGCACGGTACGCGGCGACCAGGTCTTGACCGTCGTGGCGCAGGTACAGATCGTCGATCCCGCGATCGAGGCCGAGCCGGCGGCGGCGCTCCCAGAAGCCCTCGCAGCAGAACAGCCCGACGGTCGCGTAGCCGCCGGCCCGCAGGCGCTCGGCGAGCGTGATGTGGCGCGGATCCATCCGCAGCGCCCAGCCGTTGACGCGGCCGCGAACGCGCGTCGGGGCCACGCCGGTGGCGATCGACGGCATCGAGCGGCGAGTGACGTTCGAGGGCGAGAACGCCCATTCGAAGACCATGCCGCGTGCGGCGAGCGCGGCGAGCGCGGGCGTGGCCACCGGGCCGCCATAGGGGCGGATGCGATCGGGACGGAAGGTGTCGATCGTGATGAGCAAGATGTCGCGATGCGGGGTGCCGGGGCGCGGCACCGGGGTGAGGTCGGACATCGGCACGTCATCGCGGATCGCGTACAGGTCGTAGACGAGGTCGATCGCGTCGGCGGCGAAGCCGTCGGAGCCCCACAGGCCGAGCACCATCGTCGGGCGGCTGTATCGCGCCCACAAGGCGGTGGACGTGAGCGTGGCCGCGACGACGACCGCGGCGGCGCCAGCGATCGTACGCACGCGGCGGTGGCCGACGAGCAGCGAGCCGGCGGCGTGGGCGGCGGCAAGGAGCACGAGGGCGATCGCGGGGTAGGTGACACCTTCGAACGAGACGTTGGCGAAGCGAGGCCGCACCGCCAGGCGCCAGGCGGCCCAGGCAGCCGCGCCAGCGAGGGCGATGGTGAAGGCGAGGACGCGGCGCGGCGTCAGCAGCGGACGCTGCCGCCGCGAGGCCCAGCGCGCTTCGAGGCGGCCGAGCGCGGCACCGAAACCGACCGCCACGACACGCGTGATGAGCACCACGACCGCGACCACCACGATCATGACCGGGCCCATGGCGAGGGACATCGAGCGCGCCTTGAAGGCCGTGGCACGCCAGAAGATCCACACGACCTGGTGGGTGAGCATCGAGAGCAGCCCGGCGCCGACCACCAGCGCGATCAGCCAGCCGGCCAGGCGTGGCGCCCCGCCACCGAGGTCAGTCAGGGCGGCGGCCAGCGCGCGCGGCCGCCAGACCAGGGTGATCACGCGGGCGGACAGGGAGACGGCGGCGGCGGCGGGCCACGTGACCAGGATCGCGAAGCCGGCGCCGGCCGCGGATCGGGTGACACCGGTGTGGGTGGCGGTGGCGTCGTGGAGCGCCGCCGCCACCGCAGCGAGGGCGGCGAGCGCGATGCTGGGGGCGATCCACGCCGCTGCTCGGCGGACGCCGTCCACTACGGTGTCTCCCGGACGGGAGGGGCGATCACGGGTCCTATATAGTACGCGCTGGTAGCGTGCGGGAGCGTACGGCGGCCAGTACGATGGAGCCCGTGAGTTCCTCTCGGCGCTGGCGGCGGCTGCGCGCGCTTGGCCAGCTGGGCGCCAGCATGGGCCACGCGCCACGGCTCGTGATCGTCGCGGCGTGCCTGGTGATCGGGCTCATGTACTGCACCAACGACGACATGGGCGGCGATCCGCATTCGGCGCGCGGCGATGGGCGCTATCGGCCGGTGCTGGCCCGCGGCGACGGTCACATGTTGTTCCTGATGGCGAGGTCGCTGGTGTTCGACCAGGACCTCGTGTTCGATAACGACCTGGCGCGGTTCGGCGACCCGTGGCAACAGGCGCGGACGAAAACCGGACGCAAGGGCATCCCGCACCCGATCGGCCCCGCGCTGGTGTGGGCGCCGATGCTGGCGGCCGCCCACGGTGGCGCGGTGGTGGCCAACGTGGGCGGCGCCGACATCCCGCTCCATGGCTACACCCTGTGGCACCAGCGCATCGTGTTCGCGTCGAGCGCGGTGTTCGGATGTCTCTCGGTCGTGCTCGGCGTCTGGGTGGTTCGCCGCCGGGTGGGTGGCACCTGGGCGCCGGCGTGGGCGGCGGTGGCGGTCCTGCTCGGCACGTCGATCACGTACTACGCAACGTACATGCCCAGTTATGGCCACTCGATGGACGCCGCCGGCGCCGGGCTCTTCCTTGCCGTCTGGGCCGTGACCGTTGGGGACCTGCGATGGCGTCGGTGGTTGTTGCTGGGGCTACTGCTCGGGGTGGCGTCGCTGGTGAGGACCCAGGAACTGGCGCTGGGCGTCGTGGCGATCGTGGAGGTGCTCGCGATCGGGTGGGTGGCACCGAGCGAGGTCCGGTCCGGTGGTCCGGGCAGCGCTTGGCGCTGGCGCGCGGGTCTGGTGGCACGAGGAGCCGTGGTCGCTGGGGTTGCCATGCTGGTGCTCGTGCCGCAGTTCATCGCCTGGGAGCTTGTGTACGGGACCTGGACCGGGCTGCCCCAAGGACCGAATTTCACGCGGCCGGCGCACCCGATGGTTGCGGAGGTGCTGTTCGCAGCCCGCAACGGCTGGTTCGCGACCACTCCGGTCGCCTACGCCGGAGTGCTGGGACTGATCGTGATGGCAGTGGCCGGCACGCGGCTCGGGCCGCGGGCACGTGTGGTCGCGATCGGACTGCTCATGGCGGTGGCCTTGCAGGTGTACGCCAACAGCATCATCTATGACTGGTGGGCGCAGGCGGCCTACGGGGCCCGGCGGCTCTGCTCGATGACGATGCCGCTCGTGGTCGGGCTCGCGGTGTGGTTGCACGTCCTCGGCCGGGCGGTGGCGCGCTGGCGGCGGGTTCCGTGCGCGGTCTGGCACGGTTTGGCGCTGCTCGTCCTCGGTTGGTTCGTGGCCTGGAACATCGGCTGGGTGTCACGGTATGCGCACGGGCGGGCGCCCGAACGACGCGCTGGGCGGATCTGCTGCCGGGATGTCCCGGCGCCGCTCGCCGCCATCGCTCGTCCGGTGTACCGGGCGATCGGAAACCCGTTCGCGCTACCGGCCAGCGCGGTGTTCGCATGGCGCTACGGGCTGCCGTTGAGCCGGTGGGATGAAGTCATCGGCGAGTACCCATGGATGCCCGCGATCGAGTACACGCGGGCGTCGATCCTCGGCCAGGGCGCGACCTGGGACCTTGGCGGCGGTGGCGCCGGTCCTTACATCATCGGCGGCTTCGGCCCTTCGAGACCTGGTCCGGGTCGCGCGATCCGCTGGACCACGGCGCGCAACGCCGACGTGCTGGTGCCCAACCTCCTTCCGTCACCGCAGCGCTTGAGCCTGTGGGTGGCGCCCAACGCGGCCGCGGGTACCCGGGTGCCCCTCGTTGTTCGCTGGAACGGTCGAGTTGTTGCGCGCATTTCCGTGGTGTCACCCACCGTGACGGTCGAATGGGAGATCAGCGGCGACGTCGGGCTGAACCTGCTGAGCGTCGAGGCGACGCTGGCGCCGCCAGTGGGCATCGCTGGCGAATGGGTGCCGATCAAGGACGCGGGAGTGGCGATCGGTGCGCTCCGCTTCACCGGCATCTGAGCTCAGGCGCGGCGGCGGCGGACGCGGAGTAGCAGGGTCGCAAGCGCCGCGAGGGCGAACGCCCCGCGCGGGTCGTGCGTGGTCCTGGTCCCGCAGCAGCCGGCATCCTGGGTCGGCAACGGATCGGGCTCGTCGTTGCACGGGACGATCTCCCCGGCCGGTGCTGCAGGCGCCGGAATCAGCGCGCGCACGGTGCCGTCGAAGGTGGCAACCACCAGATAGTCACCTGCCGGCGCCGGCGCGCTCACGACCGGGGCGCCGAGATCCGTCGACCAGAGCTCATGCCCATCGGCCGCGGCCAGCGCCGCGAGCCTCCCGTCGGGCCGCGGAACCCAGACGATGTCTGCGGTGACCACCGGACTCGCAGCGAAGCCGGGCTCCGCGGAGCGATAGTGCGCGAAGTTGAGCGGGCCACCCTCTGTGGTCGCGCGCCAGAGCTCGACTCCACTCGCGGCATCGATCGCCACCAGGTCTTTCCATTGGGTCGGAACGAAGAGCCGCCCATCGGCGAGGGCTGGGGCGGCGGTCACCGAATAGCCCCAATCGAACCCGCCGGGCGTGACGCCGCGCGACCACTGCTGCGCGGAGGTCGAAAGATCGACGGCGGTTACAGTGCCGATCGAGTTGATGAAGTACAGATCGCCACCGACGGCCACCGGCGTCGCGTTGACCGCCAGCGTCGCACCCGACTTGATGTCCCAGAGTTTCGCTCCCGTCGTCATGCTCCACGCCGTCATGCCGTCGTCGCGGGAGTAGTTCGCCACGGCCGCGCCGTCCGCGACGGTGACGGCGGCGAGCGTGCCGAGCCATGGGTAGACCGGCGTCAGTTCCTGGGCCCAGCGTTGCTGTCCCGTCGCGAGGTCGATCGCCGACATCCGACCCTGGACGGCGACGAACACTGCGCCGTCGGCGATGGTGGGAGCGGCCCACAGCGAAGCTTCGTAGGAGGGCAATCCGTCAGCCGCGTCATGGACCCAGCGGCGCGTGCCGTCGGCGAGGTTGACCGCGTGAACCTCACCGTTCGCGAGCGCGACGACCACGCTCGTTCCATCGAGCGCCGGTCCGTTCCGGAGCGGGTACGACGTGGCGTAACGCCAGCGTTCGGCGCCGGTTGCGAGATCGAGCGCCACGATACCACCCTGATCACCAGCGCCGAGATCGGTGATGGCGACCACGACGGTTCCGGCTTGCACCACGGGCGAGCCGAGCACGACGTTGCCGCCGATCGGTGTCGCCCAGAGCTGCTGCAGCGGCGGTGTGATCGACACCTGGGTCGCGCCAGCGTGGGTCGGTCCACCACCGATCTGGGGCCAGTCGCCTGCGCGGGGCGTTCCGGGCGGCGGTGCGCAAACCTCGAACGCAACGACTCGGTCCACTCGGCTTCCGGCCGGAGACTCGGCCCGCACCGTGATCGAGTGCGTGCCGGGGGCGAGCGCCGGCACCGGAGCCGTGAATGCCCAGCCGCCGCGTGGAGTCAGCCGCATCTCGTCTCCGCAATCGATGCGGGCGGTAACGTCGGGCTCCGATGCGTCGAGCGCGGCGGCGACGATGAGCTCGAAGCCCGTCACCGGGGCACAGCTCCCGGCGTGAGGGGACGTGACCGCGAGGTGTGGCGCTACCAGGCGCGCCCGGTGTTCGACGACCGGTACGTCGCCTTCAAACGTCACGATCCGGTATCCGGACGGTGACTGGTCGATAGAGCCCATGAGGAACGTCTGCGTGCCCCATTCCACGAGCCCGGAACGCTCGACCCGACGGTTGGCATGCCAGTGACCCGTGAAGAGGTAGTCGACGCCCAGTGCGGCCAGTTGATCGGCGACGCCATCTCGAGGGGAGGCGTGGCCAAGCGCGACCACGATCCGATCGGGTGACACCCGGGCCAGGTCGGCGGTGACGAAGGCGATCTGGTCGGATTCCGAGAGGTTCGTGTCCCAGACGACGAAGTGCACGTTGCCCGCATCGAAGCTGTAGTTGTCGGGCCCCCAACGGGCGCGCCAGGTGGCGCCGCCGTCGTACCAGTCGTGATTTCCGGCGACCGGTACCCAGGGAACCGTCATCCCGGCCACTGCGACGTCGACGCGATCGAACTCCTCTGATCGATTCCCTTGCGTCACATCGCCCACGATCGCCAAGAAACGGGCCGGGTACGGTAGCGCTACTGCCTGGCTGATCGCGTCGCCCAGATCGCCCCCGTCCCATGGATCGGCCGGGTTGTTCGTCATGTGGGAGTCCGCTGCGATCACGAACGTGATCGGAGCTGCGGCCTCGTCGGCGGTGAGCGGAATCACTCCCAGGTCGAGTTCGCCAGGAACGATGTGCTTCCAGACCGGACCCGGGCGGAATCCATCCGGGACGCTGACCCAGACAATGCCCGATGCGGCGTCCAGCTCGAGCTGGTAGCGGCCCTGGGCATCGGCCGCGACAAAATCGCCCCGGTCGCGGGCGACGATAGCGCCCCCGACCCCGGGTTCGCCGGCCTGTCGTACGCCGTCGCCGTTGCGGTCGATGAAGATCGTACCGGTGACCGTGGCGGCGCATGCCGGGTGGGTGACACCCACGAAGGTGGCCCCCACCAAGGCTGCCGCGGCCCGAATCAAGCGCATGGCTCTATCCTGGCGCAATCGCACTAGATCGCCAAGACGCAACCGGCTCGGGTCGGGCACCATAGTGGCGACCGATGGCCTCCAACCTGAAGATCACGCTGATCTTGAACGGTGGCACGCCTCGTTCGATCGATCTGGGACCCACTGCATTGGTCGGATCAGGACGCGCCGCCGACATCCGCGTGCCCGACATCTCGCTGGCGCCGCTCCACCTTCGGTTGAGCCGCGACGGGGCGCACATCAACGCGATCGCGCTCGCGCCGGGTGTTTCTCTCGATGGAGAAGAGCTGGCCGTCGACGAAGTCTACCTGGTTGGAGGACGCACGATCGACCTCGGGCCGGCGCGCATCGTGTCTTCGCCCAGCGACGCGCGAGCGGAAACATCGCCGCAGCGGACCGAATCGCTTGCGCGCGAGCTCGTTCGCGAGCTGATGGGCATCGATCCGGTCGCGGGAGGTGGTGCGCAGCCGGAGTTCATCGTCGAAGCGGGCCCAGCGAATGGGCAGCGACTGGCGCTGTCCCTCAAGAAGACCAGGGTCATCGTCGGACGCGGCGAGACGGCCACATGGGTGTTGCTCGACCCCGATCTCTCACGCAGTCATGCGGCGATCGAGCGGGGCGACGACGGTGTGCGGATCTACGACCTGCGCTCGAAGAACGGCACGAAGGTGAACGGTAAGCCGGTGGCGATTGGCGGCCCCGGTATGCTTCTGGAGGACGGCGCGACGATCTCGCTCGGCGACACCCGGATTCGCTACGTCGATCCGGCCGCTGCCTTATTAGCCGACCTCGAGGCGCAGCTCGCCGCAGTATCGAGTGGCATGCCTGGCGCGATCACGCAGACGAGACCGGGTCACGGGCATGCGGAGGTTGCGGCGGAGGCAACCGTGGCGGATCAGGGGCGGCTGGGCGTTGGGCCGCGGGTGGCGATCGCGATCGCGTCGTTGATCGTGATCGTGGCGTTCGGTCTCCTGGTGGCGCTGTTGACTTCGACGTGACCGTGTTCCCTCGGATCTCGGAAGCTCCCGCTACGAGAACTCGCTGCGCAGCAGCGCGAGCCGACCACGGGGCGTCGAGACTCGACGGTCGAACGAACCACACGCCCCGTGGAAAGCTGCCGGCGGGGAAGTCGAACACGCCGCGGCCGCGACCAGGGAAGCGCTCGATCGTGGCCGAGACGGCGGCACGACGAAAGGCATCGACGAACTCTGCATACGCTCGCCGGTATGCGATCCGTAGCGCACCGCTCGCAGCGTGACATGTCGGCGCCGGACGGCGCGACGGCTGCTCCGGCCGATCGAACGGGTCCTGCCTGAGCACTGCGTCCGTGCCGATGCAACCGGCGCGTTCCTTCCGACAATGCGCGATGACATCGTCGATGATGGTGCGAACGCGTTGCACCCGGGTCGTCTGGTCGATGTCCCGCCACGATGGGATTGGTGCCAGCGCGACGTCGTACGTCGTCCCGCACGCCTCCGGCTCGACATCTTTTCGGCGCCGCCGATTTCGTTCTGCGCGTCGATCGATCCAGAAGCCGTTCAACGGCGCGCCCAACAAAGCCGGTGTCGAAGACGCGCCCGGCCAGAGCTCCGGATGTGAGACGAGTCCCTCCTTGACGCCGTGGGAGAGGACGTAACGAAGTCGATGTTCGATGCTCTCGTCGTCGAGAACGGGGATGACGTGAGCGCGACCTGACCAGAACGGCCCCCGCCATCCGTGGTGCCTCCCCATGATGCGGGCGACGTTGCCGTTGACGTGCCCGATGTAGGGGGCGATCTGCGCCGCATCGCCCGACGAGAGGAGCAGGTGGGCGTGGTTCGAGAGGAACACGAAGGCGTGCAACCGGATCGCCGGGTAGAGCGCCAGCGCACGGCCCAAGACGCCGAGGACAAGCGGCCGTGCCAGAGGCCCAGGGCGCAGAAGGAAGCGCTCCTGTATCGTGCGCGTCGTGACCTCATAGACCACATCGGGCAGGTACCAGCGAAGAGGATGTCCCACGCTGGTTCAGCGAAGCACCTTTCGTGCCACCGCCAAGCCGACGAGAGTGCACGGTGTCAGCCGCTGGCCGTGTCCGGTTTCGTCCGAAGCTCGGACGCTGTCCGGTTCCCGGACATCACGGAATCGCGATTCGCAGCGCCAGGCGGCGGGTCGCTCGTCCACCCTGAGCACGAAGGACCTCGACGCCTTCGACGAGCAGTCGACCGGGGCCGATCACGTCGCCGGTCGCCCAGCCATCGGCGACGCTGAACAACACGGGTGCGCCGTTCCAGGTTGCACCGGTTGCAGCGAAGGTGTCACCCGATCGTACGTAGCCCAACGCGGTCACCTCGGTCAGCACGCTCATCCAGCCCGGCGCTCCCTCGCACGGATAGAGCCACACTTCTCGATCGTCGCCGAGTTCCGTCGCGTCGACCACCGAGCCTACCGAATCGACAACCGTATCTACCTCCGGAGGGTACGTGGCGAGCACCGTGCAGTCGGGCACGAACGCCGGGATCTCGCTGACCGCCGCAGCGACCACCAGCGGCGTGTCGCCATCGCTGATCAGCGCGCGCCCATCGAGAAGTCCGTACCAGACTCCAGCGGGCAGCCGCACGGTCCGCGTCGTCTCGCCGCTTCCGAGCACCGGCGCGACAGCGATGCGATCCCCGAGCAAATACTGATCGTCCAGTGCCCATCCCGGCTCCCAGTCTGGCCAGTCCAGCACGAACGGACGGAACAACGGCGCGCCGGTGCTCCGGGCAGCGGCCGCCATCGCGCGCTGGTAAGGCACCAGTTGCATGTGCAGCTTGGCCCACCGGCGCAGGTGGGCGGTGGACTCGGCGTCGCTCTCCCAGTTCCAGTTCGCGCGGGCGCTGCGGCCGTGATGCGTCCGCATCACCGGGGTGAGCGCGCCGAACGTCACCCACCGGAACCACAGTTCCTTGGAGGTGGGGGTCGTCGTCTGGCTCATGTAGCCGGCGATGTCGTGACCAAAGTACGGGAATCCCGTGAGTCCGAGGCCGATCCCCATCGGGATCACCGAGCGCATGCCGTCGCCCGCCGAGAAATCAGTCTGTTGATCGCCCGCCCACACGACGTGCATGTAGGGCTGCGACCCAAGATGGGCCGCCCGTGCGAAGAAGAGTCGCTCGACCCCGTCGCGGAGTTCAGCGTCCCGGAGGAGTTCCCAGTTCAACTTCGCCCACTCCACCGCATAGCGATTGTGATACGCACCCGCGTCATCGGCAGATGCCAGGCGCGCATCGGTCGGTAGCCATTCGGCGAAATCCGCCATCCATCCATCGGAACCGATGGCGATCGCGTCGTCGTATACGTCCTTGCCCCAGGCGACGGCAGCGGGGCTCGACAGGTGTTACGAGGCGCCCCTGCTGATTGGCATCAAGGCGGCTTGAGCGATGGGCCTCATCGCGGTGGCCGGTGCTCGTCATCGCGGCGATGCGCATCGGCGGCGTGGGCGGCGTGATCCGGAACGCCGATGGCCATCGTGCCGCGTCGGT
>CANKMW010000057.1 GCA_947483555.1 Myxococcales bacterium | reverse complement strand
TTCTTGAGGTCCGGGTTGATCGCGTCGAGCGCCAGCTCCGGCTTCTTGAGGTCCGGGTTGATCGCGTCGAGCGCCAGCTCCGGCTTCTTGAGGTCCGGGTTGATCGCGTTCTCGAGCGCCTGGACCGGTTGCACCTCGACCGTCGCGCGCTGATCGTAGAAGTCGCCCGTCGAGTCGAACTGCGCCACCTCGCGCTGCTGGCTCTTCAGATCCGCCGCCGGCGGCTTCGCGTCTTCGGTCGCCGCCGGCTTCTTCGCCGGGTCCGGAGTCACCGCGCCCGGCTGGGTCGCCACCTGCGCCGGGGTCGGCTGGACCTCGACCGTCGCGCGCTGATCGTAGTAGTCGCCCGTCGAGTCGAACTGCGCCACCTCGCGCTGCTGGCTCTTCAGATCCGACGCCGGCTGCTTCTCGTCGTCGGTCGCTGCCGGCTTCTTCGCCGGGTCCGGAGTCCTGGTCACCGCGCCCGGCTGGGTCGCCACCTGCGCCGGGGTCGGCTGGACCTCGACCGTCGCGCGTTGATCGTAGTAGTCGCCCGTCGAGTCGAACTGCGCCACCTCGCGCTGCTGGCTCTTGAGCGACGTTCCGTTCTCCGGCGAGGTCGCCGCCAGGTAATCGATGCCGCGTCCCACCGGACGCTCGTCGACGAGATCGCCGGCCACGTCGCCGCCCATCTCGGCGCCCTTGCTGGCGCCGAGGAATCCGAGTCCGAGGCCACGCCTGGCATTGGGCGCACCACCGCCGTTGCCACCGTCACCACGAGATAGATCGATCCCGAGCCCACTCTGCAGCTGGCCATTGCTGACCGCATCGATCGCGTCGCCCGGCGTCTGCCCGGCGCGAGGCGATCGACCAATACGGGACGTGAGCGTGGCCTTGCCCGGCGCAGGCTGCTGTTCCGCGAGACCTTCTTCGGTCTCGTATTCGAGTTGCTCAAGATCGAGCTGGGACATGCGTGACCTATGCCGGTGGTGGGACGGCCCCCATAGTACGGTAGGCCCAGGGGTTGCCTTCCCGCTCAGAACCCCAGAGTTTCGAGGGCCGAGCGCACCGTTCCGGGCGGAACCGACTGGCTCAGGCCGGGAGTCGCTGCCTCGCGCACCGCCGCGGTCAGGACGTGGAGCGGATCGCCTGCCGACGCCGCCAACCTGCCGCTGTCACAGGAGAACACGACGGCAGCGTGGGTCCGAGCCGCGCTCCAACGCAGTGCGTCGATCGAGCGCATCGTCTCCGGGAGGCCATCCGACGTGACCTCGAGGTGCACTCCGGAAAGCGCCGCGTCCCGGCACCAGCTGGCCGCGTCGGCCACCGGCGCAGCGACGTGCCAGATCGGGCGGCGGTCCAGCGCGGCGCGGACGGTCAGCACCGCCGACCGCTCGGCGGGTGGACCGGCGACGATCGTGACCTTGCCAGGAACCCAGCGCGGCATGCTCACGGTGGCCTCGAGCGCGTCGATCACGTCATCCGGCAGCTGGTGCCGCTCGGCCGTGGCCGACCCCGGCGAAGCGATCGGCTCGCCACGCAGCGCTGCGACGGCGCTGGCCGCGACCGCGATGCGGTCGTCGAGCATCGCCGGCCCTGGTCGATCGACCTCGAGCAGACCCGACGCCCGCAGCGGACGATCGGCGTGCAGCACCCGCACGAGGTGGAGGCGCTGCTCCAGCGCCGGGGCCGCCAGGTCGAGCAAGACGCCGACGGTGAGCTCGGCGACGCCGGCCAGGCTCTTGTACGCACGGCCGAGCGTGCGATCGATGTGCGGTGCCACCGCGAGCGCAAACAGCAACAGCTCGTCGTCGCTGCCCGACATCGCGACCAGCTGACGCGCGCCGCCGCGCGGCTGGGCGCGCCACAGTTCGATCAAGCCACCGGCGACGTCGTCCCAGCGATCGGCCTGGCCCTGGAGGGCGGTCCGTTGGGGCGCGGCGAGGCGGGAGAAGCCCAGCGCCGCGTCGCGGACGGTGAGACGAGCCGCGGCGATCCGTGCCAGCTCGATGACGGACACGCACAGCGTGAGGTTGAGCTCGGCGGCTGCAGTTGCGTTGGACATGGGAGCTTTGAACCAATCAGTTACGCGGCCATATGCGTTCCGCCGAGACTCGGCCCGGCAGGGAAGGTCACCGACCCCGGCCTCGTATTATAGTCGCAACTGCCAGCGGGCCGCGCGTGAACCTCCTCCGCCACCCCGGATCTTCCGACTCTGTCCTCGACGAGCCCGAATCCGAGCGCGATCAGGAAGAGACCGTCCGTCCCGCGGGCCGCCGGCAGCTCACCGATGGGCTCGCGCCAGGCGCGACCGCCAGCGGTCGACCGTCGACGGACAACGTCCTGACCCCGCGACTGGCGGCGCGCTTCGAGCGCGCGCTGGCCGCCGACGAACGCGGCGACCGCGACGGGCGCGGCCCGACGTTGTCGACCAACCTCGGCCCCGGGTTGTTCGAGGCGGCGATCGCGTCGGGCAAGCGCGAACAGATCCTCGGCCACGCGGTCGCACGGCGTGGAACCGGACGCGCACTGCCGCGCGACCTGGCCAGCCGGCTCGAAGATCGCCTCGGCACCTCGCTCGCGGACGTCCGCGTCCACGACGACGCCGCGACCCAGGCCGCGGTGCGCGCCCTCGGCGTGGCGGCCTTCACCTACGGGCGCGACATCTTCCTGGCCGCCGCCGCGGCGAGCGAGATCCTGCTCGCGCACGAGGCCGCGCACGCGGCGCAGCACCGAGGTCCGACGCCGGACCCCGGCGGCGGCAACGCCGGGTTCGCCCCGATCGTCGACGTCGAGGAGGATGCCGAGGTCGAGGACTGGGCCGATCGGGTCGCGGCGTCGCTGTACAGCGGCGACCGCATGTCGATCCCGGTGGCGGCTCCCGCCGCCCGCTTCAAGGGCGACGTCGATCCGGTCAGCATCATCGCCAAGGAGATGGGCACCGACGAGGCCAAGGCGAAGGACATGCTGTCGCGGGCCAGCGGCGAGGGCCGCGCCAGCGTCGAGGCCGCGATCAAGAAGAACTTCGACGCCAAGAAGGCCGACGAGATCATCAAGGGCACACCGTCGGGCGGCGGCAAGAAGCCAGCCGAGGTCACCAGCAAGGCCGACGCCAAGGACGCCGCCAAGGACAAGGGCAAAGGCAAGGGCAAGGGCGACGCCAAGGGCGAGGCCCCCAAGGGCAAGGGCGACGCCAAGGGCGGCGGGCCCAAGGGCGGCGGCAACCCGGTCGGCGGACCACCGCCGCCGGCGCAGCCCGACGCCGCTGGCGATGGCGGCGTGCTCGGCCTGGCGCCGGGTGAGCTCGATCTCATCCACGCCGAGCTGATCGAGCACGAGCGGTGGGCGGCCTCGAAGAGCAAGGTCGGCGACGCCGGCTCGCTCGATCGCGCCGCGTTCATCGCCGACTCGGCCGGCAAGGGCGTCATCACCGGCGGCGTCGCCGGTGTGGCGATGGGCATCGCCGGCGGCGTGGTCGGCAAGCTGGCGCAGCGCTTCCTGACCAAGGTGCCCGGCGTCGGCGCCATCATCTCGGGCGGGTTCGCGGCCTTCGCGCTGCTCAGCAAGGACTGGGGCGAGGCGGGGGCGACGATCGGCAAGTTCGGCCAGGGCAACTCGACCTACGAGATCCTGGCCAACTCGATCGCGTCGGTCTCGGAGGTGCTCGACATCGTGGTCAACGTCTGCAACGCGATCGCCGGCATCATCGGCTTGATCTCGGCGCTGACGTGGCTCATCACGATCGTCACCCTCGGCGCGGCGGCCCCGATCGCCGCCACGCTGTCGAGCATCGCGCTCGGGATCATCTCGGTCACCAGCGTCATCGACGACATCAACAAGCTGGCCCTGCAGCCGCTGGTGCTCCTGTTCCGGGCCCTGCACACGTTCACCACCGACGCCGATCCGCGCGAGGTCGAGGCGCAGGGCGACGGCATCAGCACCGCGGCCAGCGAGGTGGCGGCGGCGCTCGGCGGCAAGCTCGGTGAAGGCATCGGCGGCAAGATCGGCGGCATCGGCGAGGGCAAGGCGCCGGCGCCAGATGCCGGCGGCGGCGCCGGTGGCGGCAAGCCGCCCGACGCGCCCGACGCCAGCGCCAAGCCGGCCGATGCCGGCGGCAAGCCGCCCGACGTCGACCCCAGCGCCAAGCCGCCCGATGTCGACCCCAGCGCCAAGCCGCCCGACGTCGACCCCAGCGCCAAGCCGCCCGACGTCGACCCCAGCGCCAAGCCGCCCGATGCCGCGCCCGATCCCAACGCCAAGCCCGATCCCAACGCCAACATGCGGAAGCCGACGCTCAAGGAGCGGCTGAAGCGGGTCAAGGACGAGATCAAGAAGAACCAGCGCGAGGTGGCCGACGCTCAGAAGCGCGCCAAGGACATCGAGCAGGCCGAGGCCGAGACCAAGAAGAACCGCGCCGCCGAGATCGAGAAAGCCAAGGCCGAGGCCAAGAAGGCCAAGAGCGCCGAGATCGACGCCGAGCTCAAGGCCAAGAAGGAAGCGATCGACGCCGAGCTCAAGCAGAAGCTCGCCGAGATCGACGCCATGGCCAAGGCCGATCGCCCGGCCGTCGAGCAGGCTGCCAAGGCCAGACGCGACGCCGAGGTCGCGGCCGCCGAGAAGGCGCTCAAGGCCGAGACCGACGCCGCGCAGACCAAGCGGCTGGCCGTCCAGCAGGCGGCCGCCGACGCGCACATGAAGGTCATCGAGTCCAGCTACGCCGAGTACAACGCGGCGATGAAGGCGCGCCGCGCCGATAGCGACGCCCTGCACCAGAAGTGGGAGAAGGACTTCGCCGCGATCCAGAAGATCGAGGAGCCGGAGATCCGCCAGAAGATGCTGGCCGATCTGTCCGCCAAGCACGATGCGGCGCTCAAGGCCGCCGAGACCAAGGCGGCGGCCGTCGAGAAGGCCGCGACCGAGACCCGGGACAAGAAGCTCGCCGACGCGCAGAAGGCGGAGGACACGGCGCGCGTGGACAGCGATGCCCGCCACAAGGCCGAGTCCGAGGCCGCCTACAACAAGCGCGAGTCCTCGACCAAGGCCGCGGAGGACGCCGCCAAGAAGAAGCTGTTCGACTTCGACCACACCAAGCGGATGCAGGACGCCGACGCCAGGAACGACGCCAAGGGCGACAAGAACGAGGCCCAGACCGACGCCAACAAGCGCAAGAACACCGAGATCGATCCGGCCGGCGACCAGGCTGCCAAGGCCAAGGGCGACGAGGTCGACGACAAGCTCAAGAAGCTGAAGTCCGATCGCGAGAAGGCCGAGAAGGAGGGCGAGGTCAGCGTCGTCTCGGCCGAGGACTACGCCAAGAACAAGCTCGACCCGCCCACGCCGTACGAGCAGAAGCAGGCGGCGAACGAGGCCAAGTTCGCGCCCGATGTGCAGCGCCCGCTCGAGCCGCGCGGCCCGCTGTGGAACCCCGGCACCCAGGGCCTCGTGGTGGCGGCGGTGGTGCCGGTGGTCGGCATCGCGATGATGGGGAACGCGGTCGCCAACTCGAAGATCGTGAAGACCGAGCGGATCGATCCCAAGTACACCGACCCGCCGGCCGATCTGGGCACCATCGACGCGCTCAAGAAGCAGGTCGAGGACGATCTGGCCAAGGCCGCCCAGGCCGAACAGCTCAAGCTCAAGATGCAGACCGAGGCGGCCAAGGCCAAGGGCGACGCCGCCAAGCTGAAGGAGCTCGAAGCCCAGGCGACGTCGGCTGACTCGGCGGTGAGCAAGCACAAGGCCGCGGTCGCGCGCAAGGACGCCGCCAACGCCGAGCAGCAGGCGCGTCAGGGGCAGACCGAGGGTCAGTTCCAGCAGTACGCGCAGCGCGAGGCCGGGTTCGCGGCCCTGAAGCTGCCGCTGGCCGCGTTCCGCGCCTTCACGTGGGTGGGCGCGAAGCTCGGCTCGAGCTCGTTCCAGAAGATGAACGACGACGCCGAGCGCCTCAACACGCAGCTCAACTCGGCGGCGCTGATGATGGACAAGGAGAAGGCCAAGGGGCCGGCCGGCAAGGCCAAGCTCACCGAGGACGGATCGAAGGTCAAGGCGACCGACGCCAAGGCGACCAAGTCGGCGGGCGACATCAAGAAGGCCGACACGCAGATCAAGGATCTGAGCGGCAAGAACGCCGAGACCGGCGCCAACGCCGAGGCGGCCAAGGCCGAGGCGGCGGCCGACGCGGCGAAGAAGACCGCCGAGGCGGCGGCCAACAAGGCCAAGCACAAGGCGATGTCGGACGGCCTGAAGTCGTGGGCTACCGAGCACCGCGCGGCGCGTATGGCCGCCAAGGCCGAGCAAGAATCGCAGGCCAGCAAGCCCAAGGACTTCGGGTCGGATCTCGCGCCTCCCGCTGCCGCGGCGCCGGCGCCGGCACCGGCACCGGCACCGGGCCCCGCGCCCGCGCCGGGTCCCGCGCCCGCGCCCGGGCCGAATGCTACCCCCGCCCCGAGCGAAGCCGACGTCTGCATCGACGACGACGGCGACGGCGACGACGACAACGCCGGCAACTGATCGCCGGCAACTGGCGAGCCGCCACGCTCGCGACCGCGCCCACCGACACCTGCCTGATCGCGGCGTGACTGCGCCCGCGCCCGGCACCGACGCGGTAGGCTGACCGACGATGAACGACCCCTCGCAGCGAGTCGCTTCCGACGACGAGCTCGCCGCACTCCGCGACGCCGCCGATCTGCCGGCGCTGATCGACGCCCTGGTCCGGCGCGGCGCGACCGCTCTCGAGCAGGCCGACTGGGCGCTGGCCCAGCGCGATCTCGACGAGGCGGCGACGGTCGCCGAGCTCGCCGGCAAGCTGGCGCTGGCAGCGCAGGCTCACGTCGCGGTCGCCACCGCGCTCCGCGGCGATGGCCAGCTGGCGGCGGCGACCGCGCGCGCCGAGCACGCGGTGGCGCTCGCACCCGACGGCCCGCCCCGGATCGCCGCGTTGACCGCGCTCGGCGAGTGCCACCGCGCCGCCGGAAGCTCCGCCGCCGCCGAGGCGGCCTACGCCGAGGCGTTGACCGGCGCCCGCGCCGCGCACATGTTGCCGTTCCACCAGGCGGCGCTGCTCCGGCGCCGGGCCGAGGCGCTGCGCTCGCTGGGACGCATCGACGAGGCCACCGCCGCGCTGACGGCCGCCATCGATGCCTATCGCGGCATCGGCGCCGACGAGCCCCTGCGCGACACGCTGGTCGAGCGGGCGGCCGCGCTGGTCGACGCGGCGGCACCAGCGTGGACCGAGGCGATCGCGGCCGGGCGCACCGCCGCCGCGGCGGTCGGCGACCACGCCCGGCTCGCCGAGCTGGCCGTGCTCGAGGCGACCCGCGCCACCGCCGCCGGCGACGTGGCGGCGGCGATCAGCTGGGCCGAGCGCGCCCGCCAGCACGCCCTCGATGGCGACTCGCCGATCACCTACACCGCGGCGGCGATCGCCATCGCCGACCTCAAGGAGCGCACTGGCGATCGGGTCGGGGCCTACGCCTCGCTGGCGGTCGGCTGGGTGACCCTGGGCGACGTGCTCGGTCAGGACACCGCTGCGGCGTGGTTCCGTCCCCAGCTGCTCGCCGCGCGCGAGCGCTGGGGCGAGGCGGGGTTCCAGGCCGCGAAGGACGCCTACTACGCCACGCTCACAGCGTGATCGTCCGCGACATCGCCTGCAGCGGGAGCGGCACCGGAGTGCCCGGCCGCAGCCCGACCACCGCCGTGACCCCCGAGGCCGCGAGGCGGCGCGCGAACGCGGCGAGGACGACCGGCGCGGCGCGGTCGATGCCGACCGCGAGCACGGCGCCCCAGCGTCGGGCGGCGGCCAGCGCCGCCACCATGCGGGGCCCCGGCGCCGGCCCGCCCAGCGCGAGGGTGGCGGCGATGACGCGACGATCGGCGGCCAGCGCCAGCGCCAGCGGAGCGGCAACCAGGAGCGGTACGATCAGCGCCACGACGCGCTGGCCCCAGTCGTCCTGGACCGCCAGGAACTCGTGGGCGGTGTCGACGGTGGCTCGCGGGATCTCGGGGGCGGCCGTGAAGACGAACGGCGCCAGCGCCGCGGCCGCGCGGCGCCGCAGCTCGACCTCGAGCGCCCACACCGCCTCGCCACCCGTCGCGGCGACGGCGGCGGCGAGCGCCTCGACGTCGCCCGGATACAGGTGCCCGACGCGCACGGTGTCCGACGCGACGCCGAGCGCGGTCGCGAGCGCGCGCGCCGCCGCCTCGGGTGGCAGCGTCGGCGGCGACCAGGTGCGCACGTCGGGGCGCAACGCCGAGGCCGCGACCACCATCGCGGCGGCCACGACCGCGGAGTCGGCCACGATGATCGCCTTCGGCACGGCGGCGACCGCGGTGAGCAGCACCAGGTCGGGCGCCGCCGAGATCTCGGCCAGCAGCGGCTGTCGTCGCCAGCGGGCGTCGCGGACCGCCCAGCCCGACCCGACCGGGTCGACGGGCAGCGCGAGCGCCGCGACCCGCGCCGCGCGCAGGCCGGCGAGCGCCACGTCGGTGGGCGCGACCACCACCACGACCCCGTCGGCGGCGAACGCCGCGGCGTCGACCGGCGCCGGTTCGCCGAGCAGTGCGGCGGGGGCCAGCGCCAGCGGCGACGCCGCGCCGGCGCATGCCGCCGCCAGCACCGGGTTGGGCGCGACCCGTTGGTCCGAAACCCGGACGATCGCTCCGCTGGCGTAGAGCGACCCCAGGCGGTCGATGACCTCACCGCGGGCGCGCTCGGCGAGCAGCGCGACGGCCTCGAGCGCCGCGCCGTGGTCGTCGACGGCCAGCGTGGCGAGCACGAGGTCGAGCTCGGTCTGGTCCCAGCCCAGCGCCGTCGCCGCGGCGATCAGCGGGTGCTCCGGCGGCAGCTCGGCGAGCAAGGCGTGCAGGTAGCGCCAGGTCAACGCGGGATCCGCGGCTTCGCCGCCGAGCTCGGCGAGCGCGTGCGCGAACGCCGCGCCGGGATCGCCGACGTCCGGGGCCCCATGGGCGAGCCGGTCGCGCACCAGCGCCAGCTCGCGCGCGGCGACCAGATCGCCGGCCTGGGCCGCGAGCAGCGCGGCCTCGCTCGCGCGACTGGCGAAGACGCCGACCTCGCCGCGCGCCAGCGCCGCGGCGGCCGCGCTCCAGGTCAGACGCGCCAGCGCCGCCAGCGCCCCGGCGCCGCGGGTTGCGTCCTGACTAGCCACCCCCGCCTCCAGCGACGATCGCGGGCAGCAGCGCCGCGGTCAGATCGAGCCGGACGTCGGTCTCGACGCCGTCGACGAGCGGCAGCAGCGGCCCGCCGCGGTGGACGACACAGGTCGCCAGCATCGCGCCGAGCACCGGATCGTCGAGTAGCTCGAGCGCGACGGCGACCCCGGCGTCGCGATCGTGCGCCGCGGCGGCCCAGCCCGCGATCGCGCGCAGCCACGACGGCGATGACGACGACGCGCGCGCCAGCAACGCCGCCACCGCGTCGGCCGCCAGGCTACCGCGCGGCGCCCGACCGAGCACGTCGGCGATCAGCGCCGCGACCCCGTCGTCGGGTTCGACGGCGAGCCAGGTGGTCCATCGGGCATGGTCACGATCGCCGGCGCGGTACAGCGCCACGGCGATCGCCGCCCGGGTCTCCACCACTGCGCGCGTCGCCGCACCGCGCAGCGCGTCGATCGCCTCGCCGGTGCCGATGTCACCGAGGGCCAGCGCCGCCCACGGCGCGCGGCTGGGATCGGCAAGCGCCGCGCGGCAGATCGGTACCGACGGCGGACCTCCGGCGGTGAGCGCTCGGCTCGCGGCCGCCGCCACCGCCGGCTCGGCGTCCAGGCACGCCACCAGCGCCGCCCGGGCGTCGTCATCGTCGATCGCCGCCAGCGCGTCGATGGTCTCCATCGCCCATGCGATGTCGGCGCGCTCGTCGACCATGCGTCGACAGGGTAACTGATACTCTCGCCGCGTGGAGCCCGCCCGGCTGGCGCGTTTGTGGACGCGGCGATTGCCCGGCGCGGCCACGCTCGCCATCGACCGTGCGGCGCTCGAGCTGGCCGCCGAGTCGCCCGCGCTGGAGCCGGCGACCGAGCCCGATCCTGCCAGCCCCGAGCCGCGGCTCGGGACCCTCGAACGCGGCCTCCGCCGGCGGGGCGGGTTGGTCCGCACCGAGCTGCGGAGCCTGCGCGCCGCGCTCGGCCGGGCCGACGTCGCCGCCGCCGCCACCCACCTCGCCACCGCCCGGGCCACCGCCGCCCCGCTCGCCGACCCGGTCGTCGAGGCGTGGATCGAGCTGTTCGCCGCCGAGATCGCCTACACCCAGGGGGCCACCGACCTGGCCGCGCGGCTGTCGTGTGCCGCCGAGGCCGCGGCCCGACGCGCCGACGATGCGCCGACGTTCCTCGCGGTCTGGTGGGTGCGTGCGGTGCGGGCGCTCCGGCGTGGCGACGGCGGCGATGGCGCGGCGATCGCGGGCTGGATGGACGCCTGGCTGGCGACCGTGGCGCCGCGCCATCGGTGCCGGCTGCGATGCTTCGAGGCCGCCTTCGCGCTCGACGACGACCGCCCGGCCGACGCCATCGCCGCCGCGTCCGAGATCGTCAGCCTCGCGCCCGGCTCGACCGAGGCGGCGCTGTGCGGCACCGTGATCACCCAGGCGTTCCTGGCCCTCGACCGTGCCACCGACGCGGCGCGGGTCGCGACCGCGTGCCTCGACCGCTGCGCCGGCGCGCCGGCCGGCGTGCGCGCGCAGCTGTACCTCGACGCTGCCATCGCGCTCGCCGCCACCGGCCTCGACGACGCCGCCGCCCGCTGCGCCGAGGTCGCGCACCGTCTCGATCCGCGGGTCGGGACCGACGCCACCGCGATCGAGCTCGCCGGCCTCGGCATCGAGGTCCTCCTGCTGTGAGGCGTGGGGCCCCGACCAGCAGGCCGCGGGCGGCATGAGCTCCGCGACGCACGCCGCGCGCTCCTCGCACGGCCCGATAAAACACCCGGCGATCTCGTCGAGCGCCCAGTCGGCGAGCGCCAGCCATCGCGGATCGTCACACGACGTCGTGTGCGGACACCCCGGCGCTCGCCGGCACGCCGCCACCGCGCCGGACCACGCCACCGACCGCGCGGCGCCGGGGTCGGCGCCCGTCCAGCCAGCACAGTCGTCGCGAGCCGGCGCCGCCACGCAGGCGGCGATGGCCGCCGTCATCATCACCAGCATCCCGTCGATCCGCATGGACCCGCACCGAGCACGCCCCGTGCCACCGCCAAGTCCGCGACCGCGCGAGGCCGCTGTCCGGTTGTCGGACAGGTCGATCCGGATCCCGGCCAGCCCGGGGCCGGATCTCGGACCCCGGCCGGTCGCGCTGCCCGCGTGATACGGTCATCGGTAGATGCCCAGCTTCGCTCGCCACGTCTTCGTCTGCATCAACGAGCGCGCCGCGGAGCACCCGCGCGGATGCTGCAAGGCCAAGGGCGGCAACGAGGTCCGCGACGCGCTCAAGAAGGAGCTCAAGGCGCGCGGGCTCGACGATCGCATCCGCGCCAACAACGCCGGCTGCCTCGATCAATGCGAGCACGGCATCACCGTCGTGGTCTATCCGGAGCAGGTCTGGTACGGCCACGTCACGCCCGCCGACATCCCCGAGCTGGTCGACCGCCACCTGCTGCGCGGCGAGCTGGTCGACCGTCTGCTGCTCCCCGATCAGCCGCACCTGGGCGGCGCCACCACCGTGGCGCCCCTGCCGGCCAAGGCCGCGCCGGTCGAGAGCGTGGGATGAAGCTCGCGCTCGTGATGCTGCTGCTCGCCGCGACCCCGGCCGCCGGGCAGCCCGGCGCACCGACGGCTGGCCCGGCGGCGGCCGCGGCCCCGCCATCGACCGCCGCCGCCACGACCGCCGCTGCTCCCGAGGAGTCCGACGAGCCGGCGATCCGTCCCGACGGCCGCGCGGTCTCCGAGGCGCGCGAGGCCAACCTCGAGCCCGAGTCGTCGCGCTCCGGCCTCGCGGTCGGGATCGCCGCCGGCCCCAACGTCCAGGTCGGCGGCATCCGCGAGTCGAGCGGCACCGGCGCCGGCCTGGCGATCCGGTTTGGCACCGTGGCCTCGCCGCGCTGGGTGTGGCTCGCCGAGCTGGCCAGCACCGGCTACCAGCAGATCGACGACGACGGCAAGACCAAGGTCAACTCGAGCACGTTGTTCACGCTCGGCGGCCAGCTCTACCTCAAGGAGGCCTTCTGGCTGCGCGGTGGCGGCGGCGCCGCCAACTTCACCCGCCGCACCCGGACCGAGGATCCGACCACCAGCTTCTGGGGGGTCGGCGTGATCGGCGCCGGCGGCCTCGACGTGCTGCGCCGGCGCAGCTTCGCGCTGTCGCTCGAGGTCCTGACCACGCTGGCCCGCTACCGCGACGGGTTCGTCGGCGCCGGGGCGATGCAGCTCGGCGTCAGCTGGTACTGACGCCTCACAGCCCCATCTGCTTGGCGATGATCACCTTCATGATCTCGTTGGTGCCGGCGTAGATGCGTTGCACGCGGGCGTCCATGAACGCACGCGCCACCGGGTACTCGAGCATGTAGCCGTAGCCGCCGAAGAACTGCAGGCAGGTATCGATCACCTCCTGGCTCATGTCGGTCATCCACCACTTGGCCATCGAGCACTCGGTGACCAGGTGCGTGCCGCCGAGGTGCCGGGCGATGACCTCGTCGAGGAACGTGCGGCCGATCTGCACCTTGGTCGCACACTCGACCAGCTTGAACTGCGTGTTCTGGAACTTGGAGATCGGCTTGCCGAACGCGTGCCGCTCCTTGCAATACACGACCGTGTCCCTGAGCACCTGCTCGGCGGCGGCGAGGGCGCCGATCGCCACCGCCAGCCGCTCCTGCTGCAGCTTCTGCATCAGCTGCATGAAGCCGGCGCCCTCGGTGCCGAGCAGGTTGGCGGCCGGCACGCGGCAGTCCTCGAAGTACAGCTCGCTGGTGTCCTGCGACGCCATGCCCATCTTCTCGAGCCGCTTGCCCTTCACGAAGCCCTTGCGCCCGGCCTCGACGACCAGCAGCGAGATGCCCTTGTGTGCGTGCTTGGGGTCGGGGTCGGTCTTGGCCGCGACGATCACCAGGTCGCAGAGCTGGCCGTTGGAGATGAAGGTCTTCTGGCCGTTGATCACGTAGTCGTCGCCGTCGCGCACGGCGGTGGTCTTGATCGCGGCCAGGTCGCTGCCGGTGCCGGGTTCGGTCATCGCGAGCGCGGTGATGAGCTCGCCCGAGGCGCAGCCGGGCAACCAGCGCCGCCGCTGCTCGTCGTTGCCGAACGAGTGCAGGTACGGCACCACGATGTCGGAGTGAAGCGCCATCGCGAACCCGCTCTCGTAGGCGTAGGCGAGCTCCTCCATGATGATCGTGGCGTGCAGGAAGTCGCCGCCGGGTCCGCCCCACTCGTCACCGAGCCAGGTGCACAGGAACCCGCTCGCGCCGGCCTTGCGCCAGGCCTCGCGATCGACCATGCCGGCCTCGGCCCACCGTTTCTGGTTCGGCGTGATCTCCCGGGCGGTGAACTGCCGGAACGACGCGCGGAACAGATCGTGGTCCTTCGAGAACAGGGTGCGGTCCATGGCTCCTCCGCGGCCGGTGTAACATGTGGCCGCGAGGCGCCGCCCTTGCACCGCCTTGCAGCCCGCTCACGGCGAGACGGGCATCGGCGACGTCGAGCCGGTGATCGTGTATGGACCGCGCACGGCGATGACGCCCAGCCCGCCCCCGCCGCCGCCGCCCCCGACGATGCTGCTGGCCCCGACCGTGGCGGCACCGGTGCTGGCGGCGCCGGTGCCACCGGCCGCGTCGTAGGCCGGCGTGCCGCCGGCGGCGATCGCGGCCCCGACGCTGCCATCCCCACCCGGCCCGCCGGTGACCGGCGACCCACCGACGCGCGCGCCGCCGCCACCACCGCCACCACCGTTGGCGGCCAGCGTGCCGTCGATCTGGACCAGGTCGCCCTCGAGCCCGATGTAGCCGCCGGAGCCCGCGCCGCCTCCTCCGGCCTGCACCTGCCCGCCGCTCGCACCCGCGCCGCTGGCCAGCACCTGGCCGGTCACGCCGATCTGGACGTCACCAAACGACGCGATGATCACCGCGCCGCCGGAGTCTCCACCCACACCACCGCGACCGCCACCCGCTCCCTCGTCGCCACCGTCCTGTCCGCGACAGCCTCCGCGCGCGAATCCCGGCGCCACGATCACCGTCGTGACCAGCCCCGGAGCCGCGTTGCCGTCGGCACCCAGACTGACGTCGGTGTCACCGGTGCCGCCGTTGCCGCCGCTGGTGCCGAACGTGCCACCGGCGCCACCGCCGGCGCCGCCGATGTCGTCCTCGGGGACGGTCTGCGCCGCGCACGGCAGCGAGCTCGCGCCGGCGCCGCGCGGCTGGCCGCGGCGGCTGGCCACGTCGACCACCCCATCGAGCCGCACGCTGTTGCGTGCGGCGAGCACCAGCGGTCGTGACCCCACGCCGGTCAGCCGCGCGCCGGTCGCGATCGACAGCGACTCGACCCACACCAGACACCCGTCCGGCCCGCCGGCCTGGGCGAGCGTCGTGCACCGCGGGTCGGTGTCGGTGTCGATCGTCTCGGCGCCGCTCACCGTCATCGGCGGCGCCGGCGGACCGAGGCTGCACAGATCGACGAAGCCGAGCCGGCAATCCGTGACGCCGCCGTCGGCGGCGTCACCGAGCGACGCCCCGTCGCCGCCCCCGTCGCCATCGCCGTCGCCATCGCCATCGCCGTCGCCATCGCCATCGCCATCGCCGCCCGCACCGGACGGCGCGAAGGTGCAGCCGGCCACCAGCCCGACGACGAGGAACAACGCGCGCGACACGCTCGGCGATGATAGCGACCCCGACCGCGGGTGTCATCCGGTGTCTGCAGCTCAGGCGGTCGCGCGGTCGGGCTTGATGAGCCCGACGATGCTGGCGACGAAGCCGAGCAGGCCACCGACGAGCAAGATCTTCGCGCCGGTGCCCGCGACCTTGGCGAACGGCGCCTCCGGCGTGAACTGCAGGATCGTGATCGCCGCGATCACCAGGCCGAGGACCGCGGTGCCGGCGGCCATGCCGCGCGTGAAGCGACCCTTGGCGACGCCGAGGCCAGAGACCACGGCCAGGCCGAGCGAGCCGAGCAGCGCGATGAACGTGGGCGCGGCCTTGGCCTCGCGCAGCTCCCAGAACGACGCCGAGATCGGGCCGACCTTGAGGAAGGGAAGGAAGATGGCGATCGCGCACAGGGCGCCGACGGCGAGCAGGACGAACTTGATGGGCTTCATGACGGACTCCAGGTTTCGCTTGGCTTGGGTTTGCGTGACGGCGACGCCCATTGCAGTCGAAGTGCCAGCTGCACGTACGCGAAACCACAGCGGCTTCCGCGGTGCGCCGGGTCCGCACGGACCCGCGCGCGAGCCGGCGCGGGTTCACCGCGACCCAGATGCGGTACAAGTCGCGCCGTGCCCGCCCCCGCCGAGCCCTGGACCGTGGCCACCGCCGCCGCTGGCACCACCGTGGCGGCCGTGGTCCGCGAGCGCGCCGCCGAGCCGTGGTCGGTGGTCAAGCGCTGGATCGAGAGCGGCAAGGTGTCGATCGACGGCGAGACTGTCACCGTCATCGATCATCGGGTCCGCGGCGGTGAACGACTCGAGGTGCGGCTGGCGGCGCCGCGGCCGCGCGACCCGGCGCGCGAGGCCGACCTGGTGTTCGATGACGCCCACGTGGTCGTGATCGACAAACCGCCCGGGGTGTCGTCGGTGCCGTACGAAGACCGCGAGCTCGGCACCGCGATGGATCTGATCCGGGCGGCGTGGCGACGGATGGGGCGGCGCGCGGTCGAGACACCGCTCTTGGTCGTCCACCGCATCGACAAGGCGACCTCGGGCCTGTTGATGTTCGCCAAGAGCAAGCGCGCCGAACAGGTGCTGGGGGCGCAGCTCCGCGACCACTCCTGCGAGCGCGCCTACATCTGCGTCGCGCACGGTGCACCGTCGGCGCGCACCATCGAGACCCACCTGGTCGCCGATCGCGGTGATGGGCTGCGCGGCTCGGCGCGGCACGCCGATCAGGGCAAGCGGGCCGTCACCCACGTCGCGGTGCGCGAGCGCCTGCGGGCCGCGACCGTGTGCGACATCCGGCTCGAGACCGGCAAGACCCACCAGATCCGCATCCACCTCGCCGAGGCCGGTCACCCGCTGGTCGGCGAGACGGTCTACATGCGCGACTTCGAGAACGGAGGTGGCGTGCTGCTGCCGGCGCCGCGGCTGATGCTGCACGCCGCGACCCTCGGCTTCGCGCACCCGATCACCGGCGAGCCGGTCCGCTGCGAGCGCCCGCCGCCGCCGCCGATGACGACCTGGATCGACGCCCGCCGCATCGGTTGAGCGCGCCGCGCCTGCGGGCACGGAAAACTACCGCCCGGACGGAGCCGGGTGCGAACCGTGATGAGGTTCTCTCCCGATCCGGTTTCTCGTACCATGGCGGGATGGGCGGATCAGAGGCGACGTTGCGGGTGCTGGTCGTGGACGACGATCAAACGTTTCGCGAATCGATGCTGGAGGCGCTGGGAGGCACGACCCACGTCTCGGCGGTGGCCACGCCAGCCGAGGCGGTGTGGGCGCTCTCGCAGCACGCCTTCGACGTCGTGATCTGCGATCTCCGCCTGGCCACCACGGCCAACGGCGACGACGTGCTCGAGACCGTGCGCACCGAGTGGCCGCGGATCGTCCGCATCCTGGTGACCGGCTTCGGCGCCCGGCTCCACGACGACCCCCACCCGGCGCACGCGGTGCTGTACAAGCCGCTCGACCTGAGCGCGCTCCGCGATCTGCTGTCGTGGTTGCCGGCGGCCACGGCGGCGACCGTCGACGCGTCGAACGACAACGGCAGCCCGCCGGCCGCGTAGGATCCACTATCGCAGGAGGCCGGTGATCGCGAGCCCGCCGCCGCCGGGCACGGCGAGCGGCGTGACGTCGATGGCCAGGTCGGGCACCAGGCCGCCCGCGCCGCCGAGCGGAATGGTGACGTCGTGCGGGAAGGGCAGGATCGACGCCAGGCCGGCGCCGAGCACCACGCCGCCCGCCATGGCGGCGATCTCGCCGCCGCTGAGGTCGACGTCGCCGAGCACGGCGGCGGGCACGGCGACGCCGGCGACGCCGATCAACATCCCCATCATCACGTCCGATGGGTAGTGCCGGCCGGCGCGGACCCGCAGCACCGCGGTCGCACCGGCGACGGCGGCGCCGCCGAACCACACCCCGGCGCGCGCGGTGGTGTCGTCGCTGCCGCTGGCGTAGATCCAGCCCCCGGCCGCGGCCGCCGCGAACGTGAGCGCGGTGTGCCCGGATGGAAACGACACGGTGGCGTCCTTGCCGGCACGGCGGGCATAGGCGTGGACCGCCGGATCGCGGTGGAAGTTGTACGGTCGCGGCCGCCGCCACAGCTCCTTCATGGCGGCGGCGACCAGGCCGCTCGCGGCCACCCCGCCGGCGTAGGCGCCCAGCCGGCGACCGGTGTCGCCGTCGTTGCGACCGAGCTCGAGCAGCAGCGGGGCGCTGAGCCCGAGCACCAGCATGGCGTCGGACGCCGCCGCCGCGGTCTGCGAGAAGTCATCGTGGCTGAGGGCGTCGAACGACCCGAGATAGAGGCGCGGCACCGGCGCGTCGCTGGCGTCGGCGGCGCTGTCGTCGCCGTCATCGGCGAGCGCGGGGTGGGCGGTGAGCGCGACGGTGGCGACCGCGGCCGCCGCGAGGACATGCGCGAGGTGGTGCATGGTCAGCCCTTGATGTTGATGGCGGTGGCCTCGGTGATGAAGCCCTCGATCACGGTCGAGATCTCGCTGGTGAGCTCCTTCTTGCGCGCGGCGTCGAGCGCCGGGTCACCGCTCACGACGTCGCTCTCGGCCTCCAGCTCGTGGACGCGGTCGAGCATGCGCTCGAAGTCCTTCTGCAGCTGGCGCGCCTTCATGTCGGGGATGATCGGATCCTCCTGCTCGCCCCGGACGTGCGAGATGCCGAGCGCGAGGGCGATGGTGCCCATGGCCACGAACGAGGCGTCCTGGACCCGATCCTCCTGCATGCCGTCGCCGGTCGCGGCGATGACGACCGCGGTCGCCGAACCGGCGGTGAGGGCGCCGATCACGGCGCCGCGCAGGCCGCGCTCGCGGGCCCGCACCTTGTTGCGGCGCTGCTTGAGCAGCGTGAGCTGAAACGTGTAGACCTCGTAGGCCTGCGCCAGATGCTCGGTGACCGCCGGCGCCTCGCCGACCAGCCCGCGCGCGGCGATCTGCGAGCTGGCGCTGGGACGGACCGCGCTGCGGTTGATGATGGTGTACTCGCTGCCGCAGCCGGCGAGCACGGCGCTCGCGACGGCGGCCGTCGTGATGAGGGAGATCGCTTTGGCCATGTCCCGGCCTGGAGCAAAGGCCGGACCGACGCCGCGGCGCGGCGAAGCGCACAGCATCGCGACCCTTCGACAGGCTCAGGACAGGCCGGCGTGACGATTCCTCGACGAGGTTGTCGCGATCTCGGTCAGCGGAGCGTCAGCATCCGCGGCAACCCACGAGGACCTCCGGGCCGCCTCACGTGATCCTCACGAGCTCGCCGACTCGATGGCCGAGTACGCGCACAGCTGGTCGCCGCCGGCGACGTCGACCCCATCGCCGACCGCGACCACGGCGAAGCGATGGAGGGCCCGCGGATCATCGTCGGCCGGCGCACCGACGTAGCCGTCGAGCCACAGCGCGCAGCCCGGCTGCCCGGACGGACAGGCGTGCCGCAGCCGATCGACGAGGCTGATCCCGAGCGCGGCATCATTCAACCTGAGCGCCGGGACGTCGGCGGCGATCGCGTCGACGGTCGCGGCGACGAAGGCGTCGCCGATCCACTGCCGGTCCCCGCCCTTCCACAGCAGGACCACCGGCAGGCGCACGCACCGTCGCGGCTCGGCGGCTGCGACGTCGTCGAGCCAGCGCGCCAGCTCGGCGACCGGGCGGATCGGTGCGCCGGGCACGTACTCCCTCGGCGGCCGCGGCTCGTCCTTGCGCATTGATGGATGTTACGCCCGCGCGGGCGGCAACGCGTAGGTCACCGACGCTTGCGCGACCAGCACGCCGCCCTCGCCGCTGCGGATGTGGACCTCGCCGACCGCCAGCCGGGTGCCCAGCTTGAGCAGCCGCGCGGTGGCCAGCAGGGCCGCCGGCGGTGGGCGGCGCAGGAAGTTGATCGCCAGGCTGGTGGTGACCGCCAGCGCCACCGGGCCGAGGCGCGACAGCAGGAGGTAGAACATGGCGGTATCGGCCAGCGTCATCAGGGTCGGGCCTGACAGCGTGCCTCCCGGTCGCAGGTTGTCGGCGGAGAACGGCAGCTCCAGATCGAGCTCGTCGTGGCGGATCGCCGCGATGCGCGTCCAGCCCCGGGCCTGCGGGAACTCCACGGCCAGGAATCGATCGATGTCATCGGCGGTCATCGCGGGCGCGGTCATGCTGCCGGCGTAGCACGCCCGTGGTCCCCCCACGCGGGGCCCCTACTTCTTGAAGGCGATCTTGCGTGGCTTGACCTCGGTGCGCTTGCCGATGGTCACGGTCAGGACCCCGCTGGTGAGGCTGGCGTCCACCCTGTCGCCGTCGGCGGTGTCGGGCAACGCGAAGCTGCGCGAGAACGATCCGTACTGGCGCTCGTGAACGTAGTAGGCCTCGCCCTCCTTGCGCTGCTCGGAGGTCCGGGAGCCGGAGATCGACAGCACACCGTTGTGCAGCGAGACGTCGACGTCCTTCTCCTCGACGCCAGGTAGATCGGCGCGGACCAGGAACTGCTCGGGGGTCTCCTTGACCTCGAAGCTGGGGCTGAAGACGGCCGCCGGGCGGAGGTCGCCGAACGGGTCCCAGCCCAGCAGGTCGCGGGCGAAGGTGAACGGATCGCGCGCGTAGCGAGCCGGGACGGTTTCACGACGGACGAGAGACATGTGGTGCTCCTGTGGATGGGTTCGTGATCCACCTCGTAAGCACCGCCGCGAACCGCGCAACGGGTTGACGTGACTGACGACGATGGTTAGTACAGCTCACCGCACGTTGGTGATCACCACGCGGCGGTGTCGCGATCGTCGGCCCTGTGATGTTGCGGGGGTCGCCATCCGTCAGCCCGCCCGCCGTGGTGCCGGGTAGCCCGGTCGTGCGCCGTGTCAGCCACGGATGCCGGTGAGGCGGTGGCCGCGCTCGCGGGCCCGAATCCGCCGCCGCCGGGGGTCTCGATGGTGAGCACGGCACCGGCCGCGGCGTGGACGTGGGCCGCGGCCGGGAGCTCGACGCCATCGAGCAGGTTCTTGCCCGGCGTGCCGGCGCCGCCGCCGTCGAGGCCGAACGGGGCGGTGGTGCGGCGCTGGGTCAGGACGGCGATCTCGGTCGGGGCGAGCAGCGTCAAGGTGCGGACCACGCCGTCGCCGCCGCCGTGGTGGCCGGCGCCGCCCGAGCCGCGACGGATGGCGAAGCGCTCGACCCGCACCGGAAACCGCGCCTCCAGCACCTCGGTGTCGGTGATGCGCGTGTTGGTCATGTGCGTGTGCACGGCGCTCGCACCGGCGGCGCGCGCGGTGGCGCCCGCGCCGCCGCCGATGGTCTCGTAGTAGGCCCAGTCGTCGCCGCCGAGCGTGAGGTTGTTCATCGTGCCCTGACTGGCGGCGGCGAGACCGAGCGCACCGAGCAAGACGTCGACGACGCGCTGCGAGGTCTCGACGTTGCCGGCGACCACCGCGGCGGCGGGCGGCGGATCGAGGATCGAGCCGGGCGGGATGACGACGTCGACGGCGGCGAGGCAGCCGGCGTTGAGCGGGATGGGCGCGCCGACCAGCGCCCGGACCACGTAGATGACGGCGGCCATGGTGACCGCCCGTGGCGCGTTGAGGTTGCCGGCGTGCGCCGGCGCGCTGCCGGTGAAATCGACGGTCAGACGGCCGCCACCGGCGGTGACGGTGACGACGATCGGCGAGCCGTCGTCGAGCGCGTCGGCGAAGCGGCGGGTGCCGGGCGGCAGGGCGGCGATGGCGCGCGCCACCAGCGTCGCGGCCTGGGCCTGGACGTGGGTCATGTGGGCGAGGAAGATCGCCGGCGACGAGCGCGCCATCGCCGCCGCCACCAGCCGCATGCCGGCGTGGTTGGCCGCGACCTGGGCCTCGAGATCGGCGAGGTTGTCGAGCGGTCGGCGTGCCGGGTGCGGCCCGCTGGCCAGCGCCGCCAGGATGCGCTCGCGCTCGAGGTGGCCGCCGACGACGATGGGCAGGTGTCGCAACGCGATGCCTTCGTCGGCCAGCGTGCGCGAGAACGGTGGCATCGAGCCGGGCGTGAGCCCGCCGACGTCGGCGTGGTGGCCGCGGTTGGCGAGGATGTAGCGCAGTCGCCCATCGTCGCCGTGCACCGGCGTGATGACGGTGATGTCGGGCAGGTGCGAGCCGCCGTCCGCGGGATGGTTGGTGGCGTACACGGTTCCGGCTGCCAGGACCGGCACCGCGGCCAGCAGCGAGCGGATGGTCTCGCCCATCGCGCCCAGGTGGACCGGGATGTGGGGCGCGTTGGCGACCAGCCCGCCGCCGGCGTCGAACAGCGCGCACGAGAAGTCGCGTCGCTCGCGGATGTTGGTCGACACCGCGGTGCGCTCGAGCACGGTGCCCATCTGGGTCGCGATCGACATGTACAGGTTGGCGTGGACGGCGACCGAGACGGGGTCGGCCGAGCCCGAGCCCGAGCCCGAGCCCGAGCCCGAGCCCGAGCCCGAGCCGGTTTCGGTCATCTCCAGCACGTCGTCGTCCCCCATCCTCGCCGTCCAGCCACGGTCCACCACCACGGACGCGTGCGCGTCGAGCAACAGGGCCGGCCCATCGATGACCACGCCCGCCGGCAACGCCGCGACGTCCCACACCGGTGCGTCGGCCATCACGCCCCCTGACCACAGCGGCTGCATGCGCCGCGGTAGCGGCAGCTGGCCGCGCCCCCGCGCCGGCAACCGTGGCGCCGCGCGGGTCACCACCACCTCGACCCGGCCGGCGCACACCTCCACCGCGATCTCACGCTGGTACCCGAAGCGATCCCGATGCGCCGCGGCGAAGGCGCGCGCGACGGTCGCGACCTCGTCGCAGGCCGGCACCTCGATCGCGGTGTCGCTGCCTCGGTAGCGCAGCGCGATGGTCCGGTTCACGGACACGTCGCCCTGGGCGCCATCGGCCGCCAGTGCTGCCTGCCCCAACCGCTCCAGGGCCGCCATCCGCTCCACGACCTCACGCAAGGTCGCCGCCGCGAGCGGCACCCGACCACCATCGACCTCGCCATGCCACGTCAACGGCGCCAGGCCCAGGCCCCACGCCGACAGCAGGCCGGCGAAGCGGGGCACGATCACGCGTCGGACCCCGAGCAGCTCGGCCACCGGGCAGGCGTGCATGCCGCCGGCACCGCCGAACACGACCAGCGCGAACTCGCGCACGTCGCGACCGCGGGCGATCGTCACCTGCCGCACCGCCTCGGCCATGCCGGCGTTGGCGACCGCAGCGAACGCCGCCGCCGCGCCGAGGGCGTCGCCGCCGAGCCCGCGGCCGACCACCGCCAGCGCCGACTCGGCGGCGTCGCGGACCAGCGGCCACGGGAAGTGGTCGCCGGCCAGACGCCCCAGCACCAGGTCGACGTCGGTCACCGTGACCTCGCGCGCATCGGGGCGGCCGTAGCACAACGGGCCCGGCGCCGCGCCCGCCGAGTCGGGGCCGACCGTCACGCGCACGCCGTCGAAGCGGCAGATCGAGCCACCGCCGGCGGCGACGGTGTGGATCGCGATCGCCGGCGCCCGCACCCGCACACCGGCGGTGACCGTCTCGTGCTCGCGATCGAGCGCGCCGTCGACGCAGGTGACGTCGGTCGAGGTCCCGCCCATGTCGAAGCCGATCGCCCGCGCCGCTCCCGCCGCGCGCGCCGCGGCCGCCGTGGCGATGGCGCCGCCGGCCGGACCGGACAGCACGGCGTCGCGGCCGCGCAGGCGCCCCGCGTCGGCCAGCCCACCGCTCGACTGCATCAGCCGCACGCTCGAGCCGGGCAGGTCGACCCGCAGCTCGGCGAGATACGCGCTCAGGACCGGTGTCAGGTACGCGTCCGCGACTGCGGTCTCGCCGCGCGCCAGGAGCCCCAGCTCCGCGGCGGCGTCGGCCGACGTCGTCACGTGGCCGATGCCGGCGGCGTGCGCCAGCTCGGCCAGCTCGAGCTCCAGGGCCGGCGCTGCCCAGCCGTGCTTGACCACGATCGCCACGCTGTCGATGCCGTCGCGCACCACGGCCGCGAACGCTGCCGCGGCGGCCGCTCGATCGACCGCCGCCACCACGCCGCCATCGGGCGCCGCACACGCGTCGACCTCGATCACGCACGCCGGCAGCGGCGCCGGTCGCACCACGTCGAGCGCGAACAGATCGGGGCGAGTCTGATCGCCGATCAGCAGCAGGTCGGCGAACCCGCGCGTGATCACCAGCGCGGTGCGCGCACCGCGGCGCTCGAGCAGCGCGTTGGTCGCCAGCGTGGTCCCGAGCCGCAGCTCCAGCGGCGGCGGTGGCTCGCCGTCGCCGAGCCCGAGCACCACCCGCACCGCGGCCATCACCGAGCCCGGCCCGGACAGCACCTTGGCGGTGCGCACGTCGCCGGTCGACGGCCGGTGCCCGATGGCATCGGTGAACGTGCCGCCGCGATCGATCCACAGTTGCCACCGATCGCTGGCCGACACCGCACCGAGGATACGGCGACCGGCGAGGTAGCGTCCCGCTATGCTCCGTCGAACGTCGGTTGTCCACGGGCACGGCGGTAGGACCGGTCACTGTTCCGAGGCCGCCTCGGTCACGAGATCGTCGAATCTCGCCACAAGCGCAGGTGCGTTGGTCGCGAGGTACGCGCGGCAAACGTCGACGTCGAGGCCGGTCTTGACCAACCCTCCGATGTCCGCGCGGTCCTGCAGGCGCGACGCCTTGAGCTTCATGTACACGAGCCTCGCCACATCGATGAACGATCCCGGCGTCGCCGCGAGCGCCGCCGCGAGATGGTCCTCCCCTGGGCGAGGTGAGAGGTAGTCGATCGCGACACCGTTCACTTCGATCGGGAGCGCCGGGTTCATCGTCACGAGACCGCCCGCGTGATGACAGAACGCTTCGTCACCGACGAGGAAGTCGACGTCCTTCGTGGCGCGCGGGTAGCCGTTGGCGCCCACCGCCAATCCGCCGATCACGACATGGCGAACGCGCGCGCAGACGAGCGCGGACGACGCGGCGGTCCACGCATCGAGCACCTTGGAAGCGACCACATCGACGAGGAGACTCGCGTCTGGCTTCAGCATGCGCTCCGGGAGCCGACCTCGGATCGACAGGTGTCCGCGAGCCAGCATGTCTCGACTATGACACGGGACGTGCGCGCGCACCGCGGCCATCACCGAGCCCGGCCCGACAGCACCTTGGCGGTGCGCACGTCGCCGGTCGACGGCCGGTGCCCGATGGCATCGGTGAACGTGCCGCCGCGATCGATCCACAGCTGCCACCGATCGCTGACCGACACCGCCGCGAGGATACGGCGACCCGCGTGGTAGCGTCCCGGCATGCTTCGTCGAACGTCGGTCATCCTCTTCCTCGGTCTCGGCAGCGTCGCCGCCTGTGGCGGCAAGGGGCCGGCAGCCGGCGGGTCCGGCCCGGGCTCGTCAGCTCCGACCGCAGCGGTCAAGCTGGCCGATCCGACCAGCGAGTCGATCGGCGGCATCGGCATCGGCGACAGCGCGGCGGCCGTCGAGGCTGCCTTCGGCGCACCGACCACCAAGGGCGAGGTGGTCGAATGGGAGGCGACCGGCGATCGGACGTCGACCTGGACCTGGGACGGCAAGGGCCTGAAGCTGGAGATGGCCGAGACCTCCGGCGGGCCGGCCGTGCACCAGCTCTCGGTGGCGGCGCCGAGCACGTTCACGACCTCGCGAGGCGTCGGCATCGGCACGCCGTTCGCGGAGGTCGACAAGATCTACGGTGAGTTCCGCGGCCAGGGCCGCCAGGAAGGCGAGCCCGAGCGGTGGACCGCCGAGGATGGGATCATCGTCGGCTCGGTCTACGGCGGCACCTTCTTCACCTTCGTCGATGGCAAGGTGTCCTCGATCTTCGTCGGCGCCGGCGCCGAGTAGCTCGGAGTCGACGACAGCTGAACGGGCACGCGGCCTTGGTGCCTCAGCGTGAGAACGCTTGATTGCAGCCGCCGAATGCACCCACCGCGATGCCCACGAGGATCCCGACACGCCGGTGCAACATGACCAACCATCGCACGCCCATCGGCCAGGCCGCCATGTGTGTCGCGCTACCAGTGCGTGAACAACGAGTGAGCCGCTCGACGCGGCGCGAGATGGAGTAGCGTCGAGCGGATGCCCGTCCGTACGTTCGTCACACCGCCAAGATCGAAGGCGACTTCGTCGTCTTCCTGATCGGCGCCCGGCTGGTGAAGCCGTGGCAGTTCTGGAAGATCATCCCGGTGGGGCGAGCGATGAGCGCGATGCAGAAGGAGCTCGAGATGAGCTACGCGCGCTAGCGCGACGCGACGCACCTGCCGGCGTGGCAGCGCTTCAACCAGGTCGTCGCGAAGACCAACGCGGTCGGCATCTGGCACGAGACTGGTCACGAGGGCGCCGCTGACTGGTCGTGGGCACGGCGCGCGCACGAGGTGGTCACGATCCCGGTGGTGGTCAACGGAGACGTGCGCGACGACGACGACGCGGTCCGCGCGCTGGCCGAGACCGGCTGTGCCGGCGTGATGATCGGGCGCGCCGCGATCCAGCACCCGTGATCTTCGCCGACGTGCACGCGCGGCTGGCCGGCCTTCCGCCGCCGCACCGCCGCACGACGCCGAGCGCGTGCGGGTCTTCCGAGCGCTGCTCTCCGCCAACGTCGCCGCCCGCGGCGAGCGCTGGGGCGTGCAGGTCACGCGCCGCCACCTGCCGCTGCTCGGGGCGCTGGCGGGCCGCTTGCGCGCACAGATACTCGCGGCTACCTCGCCGGCCGCCCTCACCGAGCTGCTCGGGCAGATCACGCCGCCACTCACGGACGGACCGGCGCGAGCGCGCTCAGTGGAGGTTCAATCGCCTCCAGATCCAGGACGTCACGCCGTCGCGGGCTGAAGGATCGATGAGCTCGTTCCAGCACAGCGCACTGTGGCCGCGCCTGCGCCGCGGGCGCCGCGGCCTGCCACGCCGACGGCATCCCGATCACGGCGTCGCTCGGCTTCCGGCTGCCCTTGTGAGTGGCCGGTGCTGGTGAGGGCGCAGGTACTGGCGTCAGGGCGGGTGCACGCGGCGACCGCGATCAGGCTGGATGGCAGGAGCGCGCGCATGATCAGTGATCGAAGTCCGGGTTGAAGAACTGCATGTTCAGGGCGACGGTGTCGACCACCATCTTGTCGGTGAGGTTCCGCGTCACCGCGACGATCATCTCGGCCGACTCGATGCCGTCCCGCCTGAAGTGGAAGGCTTCGACCGCGACCAGGGTGAGGTCAGGGCGGCCGGCCAGGAGCTTCTTCGGATCGAAGTCGGCATCGACCTTGTCCGGCGCGATGACCTCGGCCTCGATCTGACCGGCGCGGGCGATCTCCCGCACGCTGTCGCCGAGGCAGGTTGGCTCGCCGTCACATTCTCCGTTGAGATACGCCACCTTGGTCTTCGCCAGCGACTTCTGGATCTGGGCGGACGGTGTGGTCTTCATCTTCCCCAGCCAGAACCTCACCGCGGCGATGGCCTCCGCCTCGGAGACCTTGGTGTTGAGGTCCTCGAACTCGCGGCTGGGCTCGCCGAACTCGAACGTGGTCGGGATGGGACGTGCGGCGACGACGGCACGCGCTGCAGCGGCGCCCGCGGCGTGCGGTGCGCACAGAAAGATCTCGGTCCCGCGCGATTCGCTCTCGGACTGGGCGCTGACGCAGATCTCGTCGCCCTGCGCGAGCATGTCGTCCATGCTGCTCAGCCAGTCCGGGTAGTCGGGATCGGGGGTCTGGAGCTCGAACGCGATCGCGCGCGCGGTGTCGCCGGTGACGGTCAGCAGCGCGAGCGCGTTGCCGCCGGGCTTGCGTCCGCGTGGGCACACGGCGAGCACGAAGACGTGGTCACCGGCGCGGGCAGCGAGAACCGAGGCCTTGCCGCACTCGGGTGCGAGCGGCGCGACCTCGGCGAGGACGCTGGCCTTGGCGGCCGGCGAGAGCTCGGCCTTGGGCAGCGAGATGGCGTCGTCGGACAGGTCGTGGTTCTCGAGGCCGGGGAGCGGCGCGCGAGTGGCCGGCGCGGCCTCGGCCGGCTTGGCCGGCGCGGCCTCGGTCGGCTTGGCCGCGACGACCGGGGCGCTCGATCGGTCGGCGGGTCGGGTCTCGCCGCTCTTGCACGCTGCGGGGGCCAGCAACGCCAGCATGAGCCATGAACGCATCATCGTCGTCTCCTGTTCCGGGTCGGGAAGGGTGTGGTGAGGGCAACGCGCTTGTACCGGGTCACGATGCGTCGCCGACCGACAACCACGCCGACGCGCGCGCCAACCGGCCCGCGTTTCACGCCACGACAGCGGTATGCTGCTGACGACATGGCAGGGTCTGGCACGTTTCGCTGCTGCGCCAGCCGCGACGAGCTATTCCGCGATCCGCACCGCTGCTGGGTCTCGTTCGGGAGCGGCGTGTTCTGGTGTCTCGATCCCACGCTGTGCGGCTTCGTGGTCTGGGGCCGGCCCAGCCTCGACGATACCCGCGCCTTGACCCGGATCCTCGATGGGCACCAGCATCTAGCGCCGCGCTTCGATGTGGTGCAGGACGGCCGCCTGATCGAGGCGGTCGACGGCGACGCGCTCGCCCACCTGCTCGAGTGGCTGCGCGCCAACGGCGGCATTTTCGACGACCATGTCGCGCGGCGGATCGCGGTCCTTCCGGTCGGCGCGCCCGGACTCACGCTCCTCGGCATCCAGCCGCTGCTCGAGCTGGGCGGGCCGCTGACCATCGTGACCGACGCGGGCGAGGGCTTCCGCGCACTGCGGCCCGACGACGGCGACGAAGTGCTGGCCGAGGTCGACGCGGCCGTGCACGCGGCGCGAGCGACGCCGGCGCCGCTCCTGGCCCTGCGCGCGGCGCTCGCCGCCGCCCACGGCGATCTCGAGCTGGCCGCCGCTGCGCGCCGCATCGGCGTGTCGAGCCGGACCCTGCAGCGCGTGCTCGCCGATGCCGGCGTGAGCTTTCGCTCCGAGCAGGCCGACGCCCGCTTCCGCGTCGCCGTGGAGCTGCTCCAGGGCGATGACAAGGTGGTGGCGGTGGCGGCCCGGCTCGGCCTGTCCGAGGATGGTCTCACCAACCTGGTCCGCGCCCGCACCGGCCTGACGCCGGGCGAGCTACGGCGCCGCCGGACCGAGTAGGTTCGCCGACGCCAGTCCTTCGACGGGACGCAGGTCACGCCGTCGCCGATGAAGCCGACGTGACGCATGCAGCTGAAGCCAGGGGCGAAGCGACTCCACGGGTGGTTGGAGCAGTCGGCGTCGGGGCTGCAGTTGTCGAGGCCGAGGGCGCACTCGTCCTCGTCGACGCAAGCAGGGGCGCAGCCGTCGTTGGCGTCGTGGTTGCCGTCGTCGCATCCCTCGCTGGGTTGGAATGCGGGTGTTGGGGCGGCGGGCGACTCGGGTCCGGGGCGGTCGGCTGCCGCACAGGTGCGGCGACGGAGGCCGGGTGTAAGGGCGCGCACCAACCAGCGCGGCGACGGCGAGCGGTGCCGTGCCACGCCTGGGGCGTGACCGGAGCGGGGATCAGAAGCAGTCAGCTCGGCCTGTACGTCGCGCACCCCTGAGCCTTGCGTGCGCGATCAGGAGCCGTGCTCGCAGCCCGGCACTCGGGCATCGGCGTCTTGGGCAGCTCGAAGTGGTGGAGGTCGACGACGTCGGGGAACCTCGGTGGACGCACATCCTCCTTTATAGAGCGCTTCCATCGCAGCTCGCAGACCTGTTCGACCCCCTGTCCTCTACGGACCGCCGACGTCGCCCGAGCTGTCGGCGGTGGACGCCTCGTAGTAGTTCCACTCGCCGAGAAAGGTCTCGCTCGTGATCGCGAATTACGATGCGGGCAGTTGGGTCGCCGTCAGCGTCACCGCTGAATACGAGGCCCGTCCGTGCAGCATGATGTACAGATAGCCGGAGCTCTCGGCGCGGCGCGGTCGATAGCCGCGCGGCAGCGGCGCGGTCGATAGCCGCGCCGGGCGTGCGCTCGAACGCGTGCGGGGCATGATGCGCGCGGGACACGGCGCGTCCGGTGCGCGCGCGACGCCAGCGTTGGCGCGACGACCGCGCGTGGTGGTTCGCGTCGTTACCGTCGCGATGTCCGAATCCCGGACGCTCGTCGTCCGCAGACCGGACGCCATGACCACGACGGTGGCCGGCTTCGCGCCACGCCGCTGCGACGTTCTCGGTCCCGCCCGCGGACTCTCTGACTGATCGATCCTGATCAGGCGCACAGCCGACGTCTGGGACCTGGCCTGTAGACCATCGTCGTCGGTGCACGATCCAGGTGGCACTCTGTGGTGGCGCGGAGGCGGGCGCTCGAGGGTTTGCGCACGAGCATGTGTGGCACGTCCCTTGCCCTATGCGTTCGCACACCCTGACCCGGAGGATCTCGATGCGTACACGAGTGCTCGCCTTGATCACGATCGTCGCGCTCGCCGGTCTCGACGGCTGTACGGACGAGCTCGACCTGGAGACCTCGGGCAACGAGGCCGAGCTCGCGGTCAACGAGATCGTGAACGCGGGAGAAGTCCTACGCGTCACCGCGACGTCGCTGAACCTGCGCAGCAGCGGCAGCACGAGCGCGCCGGTGCTCGCCTCGCTGGCGAGCGGCGAGCGCGTCACGTGTGTGGCGCAGAGCGGCGCCAACGGCTGGGTCAACGTCAGGTCGAACGCCGGCCGGACTGGCTGGGTCTATGGCAGGTTCGTCGTTCGTGACACGCCTGGCAATCCGGGTGGCGGGACCTGCGCGCCGTCGCGCGGCCAGGGCGTCGTCAGCCGCTACCAGAAGGCGCTCCACGACGCGATCGCCTACGCCGAGGGCACCCGCAACTACGCCAAGGACGGCTACAACGTGATGTTCTCGTTCAAGCTGTTCGACAGCTGTCAGGCCCACCCGAACCGGTGCCAGCCGTTCGGCAACCGGTGCTCGACGGCAGCCGGACGCTACCAGTTCCTGACGACCACCTGGAACTCGGTCAAGGGCGCGCGCAGCCTGTCCAGCTTCGAACCCGAGAACCAGGAGCGGGGCGCCGCGTACCTCATCAGCTCGACACGTCGGGTTGTCGTCCCCCAGGACCGCCCCCTGACCGCGACCGAGTTCTCCAACGCGATGTCCAAGCTGTCGTGGGAGTGGGCATCGCTTCCACCGGGCCGGTACGGCCAGCCGAATCGATCCATGGCGCAGATGCGCTCCACCTACTGCAGCTACGCCGGGTGCTGAACCGTGAGCCGTCGCTGGTACGCTCAGGCTGGCATGTGCGCGGCCGGCTTCACCGTCGTCGTGGTCACCTTGCGAAGCCTCGCGTCGCCGTCGCCGTCGCCCGCACCCCCACCGGGCCCGCCGCCGGCGCCGGCGGAACCGTCGGCGCGCTCGCGGCCCGGCGAGGCGCCACCGGGCCGGTCGCCGCTTCACGCTCGGTCGGCGCCTCACGCTCGAGCGAGCGAACCCGCACCCCGGATGTCCGTGGCTGACGTCATCCTCGCCCAAGGCGATCCAACGCCGGACGGCACCGCCGTCCTGGTGGCGAGCCTCGGCGCCGACGACCACGTGGTGGTGGCCGAAGCGGCCGACGGCCTGGTCGCGCGTCGCGCCGTCGAAGCGATCCCGTCGCTGGCCCGCATCGACGTGCTGGCGCGCCCGGGCGCCGCCCCCAGCGTCATCGACGCCCTGGGTCGACTGGCGGCGGTCGCACCGACCGACCTCCGCGGCGAGGCGGTGATGCGCCTCCTCGAGCTCCTGCGTGAGGAGAAACGGCGGGGAGCCCCCGAGAGCGCGGGCAACCTGCTCCAGATCTACGAGGCCCTCGGCCACACCCGCGATCAGCGGGCGGCGCCAGCGCTCGAAGAGGAGCTCGCAGACCCGGCGGCCGGGAAGGCACCGCGGGTCGTGGTGGTGCAGGCGCTGGTGTCGATCGCCGCGCCGAGCAGTCGGGGCGTCGCGATGAAGGCGCGCGCGGAGCTCGCCGCGTCGCCCGAGGCCGAGGTGTTCGAGGCCGAGCTGCGCCAGGAGCTGCTGCTGGCGCTCGACGACGCGATCGCTCGCTTGCCGTGACCGTGCGCGGACGGCGGATAGGCCCACTCCCCGGGACCCCCGAAGGGCCGGATGACGCTGGTCAGCAGGAGGGGTTCGCCATGCGCCGGGTGTGGCACCGCGTCGATCGCTCGCTCACCTCGGCGCGCGAGCGTCGAGCCAGGCCGCGTACGCGGCCCGGGTCTGGGCGTCGGGCGAGGTCGCCCGCTCGATGAGGGCCAGGGCCCGGCGGGCCAGGGCGAGGGCGCGGGGCCGATCGCCGCCGTCCCACAGGACCTGCGCCAGCGCGAAGTGGGCGGCGGCGATCTGGCCGGCGTCGGAGGCGGCGCAGCGGTCACCGGTGCACAGGTCGATGACGCGCTCGAGCGTGGCGCGCGCTTCGACGAGTCGGCCCAGGCCCAGGTAGGCGCGGCCCAGTCCACTGACGGTCTCGGTGACGGTCGGGTGATCCGGACCGAGCGCGGCCTCCAGGATGCGCAGGGCACGTTCGTAGTCCGCGACCGCGGCGGCGTGGTCCTGCTCGACCAGGCCGACCTCGCCGAGGTTCGCCAGCGTGACGCCAAGGCGGGCATGGGCCGGGCCCAGCGTGGCCTCGAGGATGCGGGCTCCGGCCTCGTACTCGCGGCGAGCCTGCGCGTAGTCCTGGCCCAGGAACGCGGCCACCCCGAGGTTCTGGTGCGCCGCGCCGGTCACCGGGTGATCGGGGCCCAGGCTGCGTTCGAAGATCGCGAAGGCCCCCGCATACGCGGCGCGGGCGCGAACCACGTCGCCGAGCTGCTGGTGGACGATGCCCAGGTTGTTGAGCACCCGCGCCACCTCGGGATGGTCGGCGTCGTGCAGCTCGAGCGCCAGCGCGTGGGCGTGCTCGAGGTGCGGCAGCGCGAGGGTGTTCTCGCCGCGGGACAGCCACATGACCCCCACCGCGTGGCTCCACCCGAACCGCAGCGAGCCCTCGACGTCGAGGTGCTGGAGCACGGCGTCACCCAGACGCGCGGCCAGTTCGGCCTCGGCGAATCGCTCGAGGTCGACGCCGAGCAGGACGATCAGGCTGGAGTAGGCCTTGACCATCACCGCCTCGTAGCCGCTCGCGTGGGCGAAGCCCAGCGCGTCGTGGGCCGCGGCGACCGCCTGCTCGGACTCGCCCAGCCGCCAGGCCAGCCCGGCGACAAGGGTCGCCACCTCGGCCTGGGCCGGCGCGTAGCCGACGGCGGCGGCCTCGTCGATCAGCGGGCGAACCGCGATCTGCGCGTCCTGGTACTTGCCGGCGCGCGACAGGGCCTCGGCCCGGGCCAGGCGCTCGCGCAACGCGGCGACCCGGGGGGCGGCAGCGGCCTCGGGCGGCGTCAAGCGACTGGCCAGCGCGAGCGCGTCGCCGCAGCCCGCCGGCGGATCGAGCGCGGCGGCGGCCTGCACCGCCTTCTCCACCACCTCGGCGTCGGCCTCCGCGAACAGGTTGGTGAGCTCGCGCAGCTGGCCGAGGCGGCGATCCAGGCAAGCCATGCGCAGGTCGAGCAACGCCATCGACTGTTCGCCACGGGCGTAGGTCGCGAGGCAGGCCTCGCGACGGGCCTCGAGCCAGCTGGTGGCGTGGTCGTCGAGCAAGCGGGCGACCCGCGGGTAGGTCCCGTGCAGGTACGGGCGGCCGAACGCGTCGAAGCGGGCCTGGATCCGCGCGCGCGTGGCGTCGTCCCACGCGCCCGCGAGCCGCGTGCCGTCGATCGGGCACAACGCCGGGACGCTGGCCGGTCGCAGGAGCAGCCAGGCGACGACCGAGATCGACGTCACGGCCACCCCGACCAGCCCGCCGCGGACGAGCCGGGCGCGACGCTGCGCTCGCGCGATCGCCGGATCGCGGCCGAGCTCGGCCAGCAGGGCCTCCATCGAGGGGTGGCGCTCGACCGGATCGGGTTCGAGGCCGCGGACGACGACCCGATCGAGCCACGCGGGCACCTCGTGGATCGGGGGGCGCGAGATCCGGCCCTGACGGGCGTGGTCGGCGATCTGCTCGCGGGTCTCGCCGACGAAGGGATGGACCCCGTACAGCGCCTCGAACAGCACCACGCAGAAGCTGAACTGGTCGCTGCGCTCCGTCGCCTCGCGCGCCGCATGCTGCTCGGGGGCCATGTAGCGCGGGGTGCCGACCACGCTCCCGGCCTGCGTGAGCTGCACCGACAGCAGGTTGTGGTCGGCGGCGCCGGCTGGCACCGGCACCGGCGGGGCGCTGGAGTCGTCGATCGCCGCCCGCGCCACGCCGAAGTCGATCACGCGGACGCGACCGTCCACGCCGAGGATCACGTTGGCCGGCTTGAAGTCCCGATGGGTGATGCCGACCTGGTGGGCGGCGGCCAGGCCGTGCCCGGCCGCGGTCATCACCTCGAGGACCTGGGCGCGCGGGTGGCGGCGCCCGTCGGCCAGGAAGGCGCGGAGGGTGCTCCCCTCGACGTACTCCATGGCCATGAAGACGCCGTCCTCGTAGGGGCCGACGTCGTGGACCGCGACGATGTTGGGGTGCGAGAGCTGGGCGAGCGCCTGGGCCTCGCGCAGGAGGCGGCCACGCAACGTGCCTCCGGGCACATCCCGGGAGATCAACACGAGCTTGAGCGCCACCGAACGGTTGAGCTCAGGATCGAACGCCCGATAGACCGCGCCCATGCCGCCCTGATCGAGGAAGTCGACGATTACGTAGCGACCGACCACCGAGCCTCGCGCCAGCGCCGGCGCCGGACGACGCGCGCGGGCCGGGCCGACCGCGGTCGCGGTCGTCTGGCTCGCATCGTCGAGCACCGGATCGTCCATGCCCCGCCCTGGATTGTACCGTCAGTCCCGGCGGCCTTGCAGGCGGAGGAGCTCGGCCAAGTCTTTCTGGCCGAAGGGGTTGTCGATGAGGAGGACGGCGCCGTCGCCCTTGTCGGCCTCGTGGAACGCCGTGCCGGGGAGGCCGGATCCGATCAAACTTGATCGGTGGTGATCAACGACTTCTCGGGCGACGGTTACGTGATGACGCTCGATGCCGCGGTGCGGCGGGCGCTGCCCGGCCGGTGAGCAGTGCGAGACGCCCGAGGGCCGGCGGCCGCGCGTCCGGCAACCAGCGGCACGGCGTGGCGGCGCCAGCGTCAGCGGTGGCAGTCCGCGGTGAAGCTGGTCAGGCTGCCAGCCGCGCCCCCCAGCTCGGACTCGAGCGCCCCGGTGAGATCGTGGTAACGCGGCGCCGCCAGATCGGCGACCTCGATCAGGAACACCCGGTCGCCGATCAGCAAGGTCGGCCCACCGGCCTCGGCCTGGCACGCCGCGGTCTCGCAGCCGCAGGCGATCGTCGCCAGCACCGCGTCGTCGCCGCACCACCGGACGTACTTGTGGTGGAACACGTCGCACGCTTGATCGGGTGCCAGCGCGAACAGCTCGGCCGCGGCACGGTGCGCGAACAACGGGGCCGCGGTGGTCGCGACCACGCCTGGCGGCGCGACCGGATCGAAGGCGAACGCGAAGATCTGGCTCTGGCGCCCGCCCGCGAGGACGGCGGTGCCTTGTTCGGTGCACAGCAGCCGGCGGCCGTCGGGCGACCAGTCGGCGTGGGCGCAGCCCTCGAGGGGCGTGGTGACGCCGTCGATCACCGCGGCCAGGTCGAGCACCCAGGCGCGCTGGTCGGCGGTGTCGACCACGATCGGCATCGGCGACTGCGACAGCGTCGGGCAGCTCGGCGCCGGCGCCGCGACCCCCGCGCCGCAGGCCTGCGCGGCCGCCGGGGCGCTGGCGTCGAACTTGCCGTGCCCGGCCAGCAGCGTCGGCTGGCTCGGGTGGAAGATCGTGTCCTCGAGCGAGAACGCGCGATCGCCGCCGGCCACCACCGGCGCGCCCGGCGTGGTCGCCGCGGTCGCGATCGTCGAGGTCCGCTGCCAGCGCTGCACCGCGGCGCAGCTGCCGTCGGGGCGCGCGCACGTGACCGCCGGGTCGGCGGTCGACACCGCGACGGCGCCGTCGAGGGACCAGGTCGGCCAGGCCTGGATCGGGGCGCCGGGCAGCGCGGCCCCGAGCTCGGTCGCCGCGCCGGCCAGCGCGCGGACCCGGACGCTGACGCCCGCGCCGTGGCGATGGGCGAAGGCCAACCAGGTGCCGGTCGGATCGAACGCCGGCTGCCACGCGCCCTCGCCGGCGACCGGCGGGGCGACGACGACCGCGTGGCCGGTCACCCGGGCGGCGTCGAGGTCCCAGTCCAGCCGGTGCAGCGCGCAGCCGCGGGCGTCGCTGGCGGCCTCGCCGGCGAACCAGCACCCGTCGGCCGCGCCGCGGGTGCCGGCCGCCAGCACCACGGCGATCGCACCCCGGCTGGCCGCGGCGTCCTCACCAGCGTCCGCTTCGAGCAGCGTGTCCTCCTGCCCGCACGCGCCCACGAAGACGAGGAGCAACCATGCCGGCCTGATTCCCATGGCGATGGTGACCGACCGCGGTGGCAAAAGGTTAAGCCGCGCGGCTGGGCGGTCGCCGCCCCGCGCGCCGCGGCGACTTTACGGCCGCGCGCGCGCCGCGCATGATCGCGCCACGCCGCCTGCGACCAGCCGTCGCCCGGCAAGGTTCGCGTGTCGTCTGGGATCGCGAGGTCCGCGCGATCTGCACCTGCTCGAGGTGGTTCACGACAACGGACTGGGAGCCGCGCTCGCCGACTGTCGATTGCTGGTCAGCTTCTACGCGCGCTTCGCCGAGCGGCCAGGACTCGCCACCTATCGCGCGTCGGAGCGGCGCCACCCGCCCCAGCCGTTCCCGACGTGATGCCGACAATGCGAAACCCGCGTGAGTGGGCGCTGCCAAACAGCACCCGCGACCGGCCCCAGAGCCGACGCGAGATCGACGACTTCATGACCGTCCCACGCTCGCGCCCAGGGTGACGAGAAGCTCGTCCAGTTGCTCGAACGTCTCTCCCATCGCATCCGCCGCCCCGGTGCCGGCGGCGTCGAGAGCTTCCTTCGAGGGATAAAGCTCGTGCATGACCAGCAACGTCTTGCCGCCTTTTTCCACGAAGGTCACCGTCGTGACGGAACCCTCGTCACTTTCCTCATTGGTCCAGACGAGGCGCGAGTGCGAAGTTACTTCCTTGTACGTGCCGAAGAACGCCGCCTGTGAGTCCCCGTGTGCGAACTCCAAACGGTACCTGCCCCGACACGAACATCCATTTCGCAGGAAAGCAGGGACATTCCCATCGACTTCGGCACCCACCACTGCCTGAACAGCTCGGGCTTGGTCCACGCCTCGAACACGAGGCGAACCGGGCCGTTGAAAGTTCGCGTGACGACGAGCTCACGCTCGGACTTCCGCTCCGCCGTCGTACGGTTCTTCATGGGGGCAACCTCACTCCCTCTTCTTGCGTCCATCGACCTTCTCCTTCCGTTTCAATTCCTCGACAACTTTGTCCAGCTCGTCGAAGCGTGCGTCCCAGAGCTGGCGGTATCTCTCGATCCATGCATCAAGAGCGACGGGGCGTTGGTGTTGCCACCGGTCGTCGGGTAGCAATCGCGGCGAGGCCGGTGTATTCAGCCTCCGTGACGCGCGCGCCTGCTCGGCGCTGGAGATGGAGCTGGCCCCTGGCCGCGGCCTTCGCGGTCGCGCTATTCGCCGGCCTGTCGGTGCTGACGCTGGTGCAGGGTCAGGCGTTCTCGTACTTCAGCACCAAGGCGGAGGCCTGCGCCAACTGCCACATCATGCAGCCGCACCTCGACGGCTGGCAGCACGGCAGCCACCACGCGGTCGCGACCTGCGCCGACTGTCACCTGCCGACCACGTTCGTCGACAAGTACCTGGCGAAGATGGCCAACGGCTGGCACCACTCGCGGGCGTTCACCGCCGGCGGGTTCACCGAGCCGATCCGCATCAAGGCGGCCAACGCCGCCGCGCTCGAGCAGAACTGCCGGCGCTGCCACGCCGACACCATCGCCCACACCGGCAGCGGCGCCCGGCCGCCGCTGCCGTGCGTGCACTGCCACGCGCAGGTCGGTCACCCCTCGCCCGCCGGCATCGGCGGACCGCCCACCGCCTCGGAGAGATGACATGAGCGACGACGCCCCCGCCCCCTCGCCGCGCCGCACCCGCGCTCGCACGCTGTGGATCGCCGTCACCGTCGCCGGGCTCCTGGCCTCGGCCGCGGTCGGCGCCATGCTGGTCAGCATCACCCAGCACAAGACCGAGGCCAAGAGCACGTTCGTGCGCCTGGTCGACGTCGGCGAGGACGACACCGACCCCGCCAAGTGGGGCACCAACTGGCCGCTGCAGTACGACGGCTACAAGCGCACCGCGCAGAAGACCGCGACCCGCTACGGCGGCCACGGCGGCAGCGAGGCGATGCCCGAGGAGAAGATCGAGCGCGATCCGTGGCTCAAGCGCATGTTACTCGGCTACGCGTTCTCGATCGACTACCGCGATCGCCGCGGCCACGCCTACATGCTGGCCGATCAGCAGGCCACCGACCGGCTGAGCAAGCCGCAGTCGGGCTCGTGCCTGCACTGCCACGCGTCGGTGATGCCGCTGTACCGCAAGCTCGGCAACGGCGACGCCGCCGCCGGGCTCGACGCCACGCACAAGCTTTCGTACCAGGAGACCAGCAAGCTCCTGCAGGACGCGGGGCACGCCCATCCGGTGAGCTGCGTCGACTGCCACGATCCCAAGACCATGGGCCTGCGCGTGACCCGACCCGGGTTCATCCGCGGCATCGCGGCCCTGGCCGCCTCCGAGGCGCCGGTGCCGGCCATGCCGAGCATCGAGGAGTGGCGCCGCGACGGCCGCCGCGGCACCTACGATCCGAACCGTGACGCCACCCGCACCGAGATGCGGTCGTTCGTTTGCGGCCAGTGCCACGTCGAGTACTACTGCTCGTCGAAGATGCCGCTGACGTTCCCGTGGGGCCAGGGGCTGGCGGTGGAGTCGATCGAGGCGTTCTGGGACGCGACCAAGTTCGCCGACGGCAGCGCGTTCGCCGACTACGCCCACAAGGAGACCGGGGCGCCGATCCTGAAGGCGCAGCACCCCGAGTTCGAGCTGTGGAGCCAGGGCGTCCACGCCCGCAGCGGCGTGTCGTGCGCCGACTGCCACATGCCGTACATGCGCCAGGGCGCGAGCAAGGTGAGCGATCACTGGGTGCGCAGCCCGCTGCTCAACACCAACCGCGCCTGCCAGACCTGCCACCGGGTCAGCGAGGCCGAGATCACCGCGCGGGTCGCGGTCATCCAGGATCGCAACTACGCGCTCATGCAGCGCGGCGGCACCGCGATCGTCGAGCTGATCGACACGCTGGTCGCGGCGCGGGCCGCCGGCGTGCCGCCCGAGCAGCTCGCGCCGGCGCTGGCGCTGCAGCGCAAGGCGCAGTGGCGGCTGGACTTCATCGCCGCCGAGAACTCGATGGGCTTCCACGCGCCGCAAGAGGCGGCGCGCATCCTCGGCGAGGCCATCGACTACGCCCGCCAGGGTCAGCTGGTGGCGCGCGCGCTCTTGCCGGCCGGAGCGATCGTGCCCGCCGCGCCGGTGGTGCCCGCCCCGCCCTGAGGTGATCAGGAGGCCGGGCGCACGCCGGCCAGGACTTCCTCGAGCGTCTTCTTGTAGGCGGCCTTCTTGGCCGCGTTGACGATGCCGATCACGAACAGCACCTTGCCGGTCGGGGTCTGCGCGATCACCACGCCGATCTGCACGTCGCCGTTCTTCACCTTGCCGGTGCCCTTGGCGGCCAGCGCCGGCATGCCGTTGAGCGAGAGCTTCTTTACCTTGGGCATCTTGACCCCGGTGACGAACTTGCCGAGCCGGGTGTCCAGTGACTTGACCGCCTTCTGCAGGTGTGGCGGCGAGGCCGACGCTGCTCACGCGGTCACCGCGCCGCGGCGCGGGCGACCAGGCGCCGGAGCTGGTCCTCGCGCACCGCGTAGCGCTCGGCGAACTGGGCCCGCACGGCGGCGACCAGCTCGGCCGGCGCGCGGCGCGGGTGACCGCAGCCGAACGGCGGCGCCGGATCGTATTCGAGCGCCAGCTCGATGGTGCGGGCGGCGTCGGCGCCGGCGATCTCGGCGACCACCCGCAGGCCGAAGTCGATGCCGGCGGTGACCCCGCCGGCGGTGATGCGGTTGCGGTCGACGACCACCCGCTCGTCGACGGCGCGGGCGCCGAAGATGGCGAGCAGGGGCTGGAACGCCCAGTGGGTGGCGGCGTTGTAGCCGCGCAGCAGGCCGGCGGCGCCGAGCACCAGGGCCCCGGTGCACACCGAGGTCACCCAGCGCGCCGCGGCGCCGCGCGCGGCGAGGAAGTCGAGGACGGCGTCGTCCTCCATCAGCGCGATCTGTCCGCCACCGCCGGGCACGAAGACCAGATCGAGCGGCGGACAGTCGTCGAAGCCGGAGGTCGCGACCAGGCCGAGCCCGGTGTCACCGGTGACCACGCCGGGCTGTTTCCAGATCAGGTGCACGGTGGCGTCCGGCATGCGGGAGAGCACCTCGAACGGACCGGTGAGGTCGAGCTGGGTCAGTCCGGGGTAGAGCAGGAAGCCAAGATGCTGCGTCATGTTCCGAGCATGGCCCAGGACGGCACTGGCATGAATGTCATCGTGCGTGCAATTCTTGCCAGGCAGCTGAGGCCGACAGTCGAGGTCAGCATCGGCCTGAACAGCGGCGCGAGCCCGGGCGGCCCCAGCTGCGGTGCGGCGGCCGGGCCGCAGTGGGCTCACCGTCAGGTCAGCGGGGCACGACGACAATCGCGGATGTACGCGACCTCGATGAGCTTGCGCGGACGCAGCCGGTACACGATGCGGAACATGTCGACCACGGTGCTGCGGTAGCCGGCGAACGGCCCGAGCATCGGTGCGCCCAGCTCGGGGAAGCGCTCGAGCATCCGGAGCCGACGCACCACGCGCGCCAGCACCGGCTCGTAGATCTCGTCGAGTGCCTCGCGGGCTTGACCGAGGAGAACGACCTTCAACGGCGGGCCCGACGCTTCACGTATGCATCAAGGCTGACCGCCTTGCCCGCGGCCGACTCCTTGGAAGCCCGGGCGAGTCGGCGAGCCCAGTCGGGGAAGCTCATCTCGTCGCGCGTCGCCAGGAACCCCTCGTAGCTCTCGAAGCTCACCAGCACCGCGGCCGCGCGCCCACGCTGGGTGATCACCACCGGCTGATCAGTGTCCCGCACCTGCTCGACGTATTTCTTGGCCTTGGTCTGCAGGTCGCTGATCGGGATGATCTTGTCCATATGGAAAAGCATGTGCCTGGATACAGGTCCAGTCAACCAGCGCGCGGCCCCACGGTCCGCGGCCACACCGTCCTGGTTGGGAGAATCTGGGTCGTGGACCGAGGATGACGCAAGACCGAGCTGGCATGAATGTCATCGTTCGTGCAATCCTTGCCAGGTCGCTCATGCCGGCCCGTCGCCACACCCGCCGCGTCGTGATCATCGTCCCCGACGGCGTTCAGGTCCTCGACCTCGCCGGTCCCGCCGAGGTCTTCGCCGCCGCCGGCCGGCTGTCGGGTCAACGCCACTACGAGGTGGTCGTGGCCAGCGTCGGCCGCGCCACGGTTCCGACCAGCGCCGGCTTCGCGGTCACCGCCACGCCGCTGGCGGCGCTGCGGCCGCGGCGCCACGACACCGTCCTGGTCGCCGGCGGTGACGACGACACGATCCGCGGCGCGCTGGACGACGGCCGCGCCGCGACCTGGGTCCGACGCGCCTGGCCGGTGGTCGAGCGGGTCGGCTCGGTGTGCTCGGGTACCTTCGTGCTCGCCGCGGCCGGCGTGCTCGACGGACGGCGCGCCGCCACCCACTGGTCGGCGTGCGAGCGACTGGCGACGTTCGCGCCCCGCGCCACCATCGATCGCGACGCCATCTTCGTGGTCGACGGCAAGCTGTGGACCTCGGCCGGGGTGACCACCGGCATCGACATGGCGCTGGCGATCGTCGAGCGCGATCACGGCACCGCGCTGGTCGACGAGATCGCAGCCCGCCTGGTCCTGTACGCCCGCCGCCCCGGCTTCCAGTCGCAGTGGAGCCAGGCGCTGGTGGCGCAGCGCGAGGCGTCGTCCCCGCTCGGCGCCGTGGTGACGTGGGCCCGCACCCGGGTCGGCGACCAGCTCGACGTCGCCGCCCTCGCTCGCCGCGCCGCCATGTCGCCACGCACGTTCCACCGTCGCTGCCTCGCGCACCTCGGCACCACGCCGGCGCGCCTCATCAGCCAGCTGCGGCTCGAGCGCGCGCGCACGCTGCTCGGCACGTCGCGGCTGTCGCACAAGGAGGTCGCGGCGCAGTGCGGCCTGCGTGACGCCGCCGAGCTGGCCCGCGTGGTCCGCCGGCGGCTCGGAGTCACTCCCGGCGAGTACCGGACGCGGTTCGCACGCACGTAGATCAAGGACACCGGCCGCAGCCCTGGCGCCGACAACGATCGCGGCGGCTGCCACGAGCCCGAAAGCGCAGGCCGCCCGGCGGGTTCCGGTCGTCGTGCAAGCCATCGTAATTCCATGACGTCTTGCCGATCGGAAACTTCGCGACGCTGCGGTCGATAGGCTCCGCCGTGATCGCAACGCAACGGATCGAGGATTCGCCAGGCGGTCTGCATGCCTGCCGGGCTCCAGCGTCCTCGACGGGTGACGCGTGAAGGAGCACAGGCAGCGGACGCCACGATCGACGCTCGATGGCGACCTCGACGTCGACGACGAGGCGCCCCGGCCACGCCGCGCGCCTCGGCCTGCGCCCGGCAAGGTGTCGCGTACGTCGAGCCTGCCGGCCCGCACTGCCGCCACACCCACTGCGCCGAATGGCGGCGGCGCCGCCGGATCCGCGCCGTCCGGCGGTTCGCTGGTCGGCCCGCAGCCAGGCGCGAGCGATGCGCACGCCCAGCGCGGCGCCCCCGCACCTGCGCGAGCGGCGGCGCCACTCGAGGACGTCTTCGGCGGTGCGCTCGAGCCCGCAACGCAGTCCGGGCGTGGCCGGCAACAGCCCGCCGACGTCGCCGCGGCGCGCGCCAGCCTGGACCAGACGTTCGCGGCGCACCGCACCGCGCTGGTCACCGCGGCCGCCGTCCAGGGGCCGGCGCTGCAGCAGGCCGCTGCCGCCGAGCACGCTCAGCTGATCGCGGCGATCGGCACGCGCGAGACCACCGCGCGTCACCGGTTCGCCGACGCGCGGACCGCGATCCGGGCCACCGAACGCGAGCACCTGGCGCTGGTGGCCGCCGATGCCGAGGCGGCGGCCCGGCACATGCGCGAGGCCAAGGCCGTGGCAGCCGCCTATCGTGCGGCCGCTGACGCGGAGGCCGAGCGCATCGAGGGCGCCGGGCTGCTCGCAGCGACGGTCGTCGAGAGCAGCGGCGCCGTGTTGCTGGCCGCGTTGCGCGGCCTCGGCGGCAACGCGCTGAACGCGGCGCACCTCGATCTGCGGCCCGGCGAGGGCGAAACCGTCAACGAACGACTCGAGGCGCTGCGACTCCAGCACACCACGCAGATCGCCCGCGACCGCTACGAGCTGCGCGCCGCCGGGGTCGTCGGCGCGCGTACCGTGCGCGCCGACGGCCGAGAGGTCATCGAGCAGGTCACCCGACCGCTGGCCGAGGTCGCGGACCACGTCACTGCCGCGGGCTCGATGCTGGCCGCCTGGATCTCCCGGGCGGCGACCGCGGCCATCGAGTCGCTGGCTGCCGCGGAGCAGGCGGTGCTCACCCGGCTCGCGGCGCAGCGCGCAAGCGCCATCGGCATCCTCGAGGCCGCGCCGCTCGCGGCCGACCAGGCGCGCGAACGCGTGCGCGGTGACCTCGATGTCCTGACCCGGCGCCACCGCGCCGTGAACCAGGCGCTCGACGCGGCGGCTCGCGGCGGCCAGGGCGCCCTGACCGCGGCCAGCAGCCAGCAGCGAGCGCTCCTCGACACCCAGGCCGGCGCGATGCTCGACGCCACGCGGGGTCGCCGGCCGCCTTCACCACCGAGGTGGCCGCACGGCGAGGCAAGGCGATGTCCGCGCTCGACGCGGCGCTCGACGCGCTCTCGGGTGAGCTGGGCCGCACTCGCGCCACGCTCACCGCCGAGTGTTCCACCCAGCGGGTCCTGGCCATCCAGGACTACAGCGCGGGCGAGAACCAGGTGACGACCGCGGCGCTCGAGCCACTCGCGTCCGTCAGCGCCGCCTGGAAGGCGGGTGGCGACGCTTTCGTCGCCGACGTCGGCCAGGCGGCGGCCGACGCCGCCACGCGCCACGGCCAGGCCACGCGGACCCTCGAGTCGACGATCAGGAAGCTGGTGGTCGACACCATCGACTACGAGCGCAACCCGAAGCGGCGCGCCCGGGACAGCCTGCGCGCCAGCGGCCGCGGCATGATCCGCGGCGCCAGGAACTTCGGCATCGGCGTCGCCACGTTCGTCGGCGTCAACATGATCGGCGGACCGTTCGGCGCCGCGCTGCTCGCGGCGTACAGCGTGTTCGAGAGCGTGCACAAGCGGATCGAGCAGCTCGAGTCCACGTGGGAGTCGCGCGGCACGTTCGGCAAGATCGAGGGTATCTTCGAGTCCACCGCCGCCGTCGCCGCCGACCAGTTCGGCGTCACCTCGATCCTCGAGGGGCTGACCCAGCACGAGGCCGTGACCCACCGCCACCTCGGTGCCGAGGAGGCGGCGGCGAAGGCCAGCGAGGGCCTGCTGGCTGCAGTGACCGCTCGGGTCATCGAGCACGTCGTCGCCCCGTCGCAGGGTGCGAACGGATCGCCCGCGGGCGCGCGCACGAGCCCCGGCACTGGGCCTGGCGTTGAAGGGCCGCCCGCCCCGAAGCGCGTGCTCGAGGTCTTCACCGGCGACGGCCTCGCGAGTGCACGCGATCTCGCTCGGCAGCACCCCGACTCCCGGGTCGTCGCCGCCGAGGCCAGGTACCCGCCGTCAGCCGACGACATCGCCCGGTTCCGCGCCGAGGGCGGCGAGTTCCTCGCCGAGCGCTTTGCCGAGTCGTTGCCGCCCAGCTCGGTCGAGAAGATCTACGTGCGCTACCCGATGCCACATGAGAAGGGTGTGGAGAACAACAAGGTGATAACGCCTGGGCAGGTTCGCGAAGCCATGGACCGCTCGCCGGGCATCAGTCCGAGGGAGGCCACGGATCGGATCGCGCAGTCTCGCGGGTCCGAAGTCGAGAGCATGACCAACCTGGGCCCGCACGCCCTGGAGAAACTGGTGCCCGGCGGGACAATCGAGCTTGTGTTCTGGGAACGGTCGATCCTCGACGAGGTTCGCGCGCTCACCGGGCGCCTGTACCTTGATCCCGTGACAGGTCAGAAGTACTCCATGAGGGTCATGGAGGGGCCGATCTCGGTTCCTCGTGCCAGCCTGCCTCACTCCGGACGCGGCATCCCCTCAGCTGTCGAGACGGTGTCGCAACTGACGATGCAGAAAGTGGTTCAGCAATGAGACTTCACATCTTGACCAGGGATGATGTTGGTTTCGACGAACTCGATCACCCTGATATCGACCTTCGTGTCGACACCGAGGAGCTGCTACGTATCGTTGCTAGAGCCGACGGGAACGTCGCGGCGTCACGGACTGCGTCGCAGCGAGCCATCTGGACGGTCGTCTCGATCTTCGCGCGCGCTCGGCTCGGCCGAACCCCTGATGTCGATGACGAGTCCCTCGCCGCTCTTGCCGCCTGGTTGAAAGCGAATCTCGGTAGCTCGATCGCCTTCTGGTACTCGCTTCACCTGGTGCTTCCGCAAGCGATTCCAGACCTATCGGCGGAACTCCTTCGAGTTCGGCCCCAGGAGGTCGCACTCGCAGTCCAAGCCGCAGCCATGGCGCCAGCCGACATCCGTGCGCAGTGCGAGCGCCGCCTGGCCACCGATCCGCGGGACTCGGTCCGAGAGCACTACTTCGCGCTCATGGGCCAGCATCGCCGGCTGCTCCCACCCGGCGCCATCACGCTCGATGGCTTCCCACCCGAGGCCCTCGTCGACGTGCTGCGAGCCGGCGTCACCGACGTGGTCCCGGCGGTCCGTGAGCGCGCGATCGCGGCCGCGTACGGGCTGGGGAAGGTGAAGCTGGTGCGCGACGAGGTGCTCGCCTGCCTGGCGCACGCGCACGAGGGCGTGCGCCAGTACGCGATCGTGGCGCTCGGGCTGCTAGACGATGCCGAGACCCTCGCTCGCCTGGTCGCCCTGCTGGAGCGCGGCTCGCAAGCCGAGGCCACCTCGGCGATCTGGGCGCTGGCGCGACGTCCCGACGGGCTCGCGCGCGCCCTGACGCTGGTGACCGACACCCGCCCCTGGGTACGCTTCGAGCTGCTCCACGCGATCGCAGACGCGGCGGCACCCATGACGGATGCGCAGATCGCGGCAACCACCGCGGCGATGGCCGCGGACGACCGAGTGCCCCGGGCCATCGACCACCATCTCGAGCGGACCCGGCGAGGGGGTCGCGAGTACGGCCCCGACGGCGGCGTCTTCGTCGTCCGCAGCCAGGGCAACTCTTGACGGGCCGGCGGCGGCTCGGAGTCACTCCCGGCACCTACCGGACGCGGTTCGCACGCACGTAGATCGAGCAAAAGCAGGGCCTTGGCCACGACCGGTACGGATCCGGGGAAGGACCCGGGGCAAGCTGCCGTAACATGGGGCATGGCCGACCGAGAGTTCGCACTGGAGCCCGCCGAGGCAGAGCGCCACATCGGCGACGAAAACCTCACCAAGAAGAAGGTCGGCGAGAAGGCGTTCGGGCGCCTCGGCAAGGCCAAGGAAGCCATCGAGGCGACCAAGGCCGTCCTCAACTTCGGCGCCGGCAACCAGGACGAGGCGCTGCGCGCCAGCCGGATGAACTCGTACTTCCGGCTCGAGATCATGCGCGACGAGGAGTGCTGGGACGTCGCGCCCGAGGTCCGGGACGTCTACGACGCGAATTTCGACGCCCAGCTGGCCGCCAAGGCCGACATCGCCCACGGTGGCAACTGCGGCGAGCACGCGTGGATCGCGTATCACTACCTGCGCGTCAACGCGGCCGGCGAGCACATCCAGGTCGCGGTCAAGTCCGGCCTCGATCACATGTTCGTGCTGGTCGGCGACATGAAGGATCCCGACAACGAGATCGCGTGCGCCGACGCCTGGGTGACCCGGCCGACCGCGTGCCTGTGGGAGGATCACTTCGCGTACGAGCCCGATCGCGCCAAGGTCGAGGACTACAGCCCGATCGTCGCCGACGGCAAGAACGTGAAGGCGACCATCGCGGCCGGCCTCAAGCTGAGCGCCAAGGGCAAGCGGTACGTCGACAAGGCGCTGACCGAAGGCCAGACCGAGAAGGCGATCGACAAGGAGAAGGTCGGGCCCGAGGGCGGCGAGCTGGCCGGTGGGCTCCACGTCTGGAACAACGTCGACTCGGCGGACACGCAGTACAACTACACGCCCTGACGGCGGGGTCGGTTGATCGGGCGGCGAGCGGCGAACGTCGCCTTCGATTGCCGCTGGCCAGTGACGCTGGCCAGTGGCCGACGTAAGCTCACGGGCGATGCTCGGTCGCGCGCTGATCGTCCTCGGTTGCCTGGCGGCGACGGCGTGCCCGCGAACATCCCGACCCGCCGACCAGCCGCCGCGCCCGGAACCGGGTGATGCAGCTGCGGGCACCGACGCCGCCGACAGGAGCCCGACCATGAAGATCCAGGACGCCACCGCCACGAGCAAGGAATTCACCCGCGGCCCGGCGCTGGTCCCGACCGCCGAGCTGCTGGTGTGGCTGGACGCGACCCGCTCCGACATCGGTCAGCGCCGCGTCCGGCTCCCGGTGTGGCTCGAGCTCAAGGGCCCGGCCATCACCAGCGCCCGGATCGGCGCCGCCGACGGCGCCGACGTCGTGAAGCTCAAGATCCGCGACGGCGCGATGGGCATCAGCGTCGTCGATCGAGCCCGCCGCGCCAGCCGCGACGGTGCACCGGCGGCGATGTGGCTCGAGGGCCTGTGGGAGGGCGCGGGCACGTTCTCGGTGCTCAAGTTCGTCAAGGTGATCACGCCCGCCGAGGCCGACGCCGCCACGTTCGTCGAGCTCGAACCCGCGCCGTGATCGCGTGACGACCGCTCCCGCTTCGGTCGGCTGGCCGGCGCCGCTGCCGTTGCTACCGCGCACCGATGTCGCGCGCTGCACGCGCAGCGACTGCCTCATGCTCCTCGAGCGCGAGCGGCTGCTGGCGGCGGCGCTGGCGCTGCGCGGCATCGCGCGGGCCTGGGACAGCGGGCTGGTCGGCGCCCAGGTGGTCGCCGGTTCGCCGCCGTTCGAGCGCGAGGTCCTGGCCCTGATCGGCGCCACCGAAGGGTTGACGCCCGAGCGGGTCGCCGAGGCCGACGCCGCGGTCCAGGAGGCGATGCGTGCCCGGCGCGAGATCGACGAGCACACCACCGGCAAGGTCCGCCCCATCGACCTGCTGGTCGCCGACTTCGGTCTCGACGGGCTGGCGCGCATGGTCCTGATGCTGGTCGCCGCGCCCCGCTTCTGGGGCGAGGTCGCCCAGCTGTACGGGATCCTGGCCAGCGGCCCCCACCGTCCGACCGTCGACGAGCACCTGCTGCGCACGCTGCTCGGCCCGCGCGTCAACCTGCACGATCTGGCCACCGCGCTCGATCCGGATCGACCGCTGGTCGGCGCCGGGATGATCCACGTCGGCGACGGTGAGCGCCCGTTCGCCGGCTATGCCGTCGACGCGCTGGTGGTCCACCGGCTGCGCGGCGACGCGCTCGATCACGACCCCGAGGGCGTGCTGACGGTGCTCGAGGCGCCACGACCGCTCGCCGCGCTGCGGATGGCGCCGGCGGTCGACGCCGCGCTGCGGGCGTGGTGCGCGCGTGACAGCTCGACGCCGGCGCGCCTGGTGGTCCGCGCTCGTCCGGGCGCCGGACGGCGCACGCTGCTGGCGGCGCTCGCCGGCGCCGCTGGCCGCCGCCTCGCGATGGTGCGCGTCGACCAGCTCGCCGACGCCGAGCGCGCCGGCACCGCGGCGCTGTCACGGGCGCTGGAGCGCTGCCGCCTCGCCGGCTGGATCCCGTGTCTCGACGGCCTCGACCTGATCCCCGAGGACGCCCGGTTGCGCGACCGCATCCGCGACCTCCTCGACAACTTCCCCGGACCGCTGACGGTGCGCGCCGGCCGCGACGCCCGACCGCTGCTGTCGCCCGGCTACACCCAGGTCGACCTGCCCGATCTCTCGGAGGCCGAGCGCCTCGCGATGTGGGCCGACGCGCTGCCGGCGAGCCGCCTCGATCCGGAGGCCACCGCCGCGCTCGCGGCGCGCTGGCGCATCGGCGCCGGGACCATCCACCGCGTGGTCGGCGAGGTCGACCTCGATGCCGGTGGCGGTCCGAGCGCGGCGATCGATCGCGCGGTGGGCCAGCACCTCGAGCAGCGGCTCGGCGACGTGGCCGAACGGGTCCGCACCTTGCCGCGGCTGGCGGACATGGTCCTGCCGCCCGACATCGAGGACAGCCTGACCGAGTTCCTGTCGCGCATGCGCCTCAACCGGGTAGTGTTCGAGGACTGGGGCATGACCCGGGTGGCGACCAGCTCGCGCGGCCTGACGGCGCTGTTCCAGGGTCCGCCTGGCACCGGCAAGACCATGGTCGCCGGCGCGCTGGCGCGCGAGCTCGGCCTCGATCTGTATCGCGTCGACCTGTCGCGGGTGATGTCGAAGTGGATCGGCGAGACCGAGCAGAACCTGGCCAGCGTGTTCTCGGCCGCCGAGGAGAGCCAGGCCATCATCCTGTTCGACGAAGCCGACTCGCTGTTCACCAAGCGCACCGAGGTGAAGTCGTCGACCGATCGCTTCGCCAACCTCGAGGTCAACTACCTGCTGCAGCGGCTCGACAGCTTCGTCGGCGTCGCCATCCTGACCACCAACCTGTCGACGGCGATCGACACCGCGTTCAAGCGCCGGTTGTCGTTCCGGATCACCTTCCCGGTGCCCGACGAAGAACAACGCGAGCGGTTGTGGCATGTCCACCTGCCGCCGGAGATCCCGCGCGGCGGCGAGCTCGACATCGGCGAGCTGGCGCGCAAGTACGAGCTGGCCGGCGGCTCGATCCGCAACTGCGCGGTGCGCGCCGCGTTCCTGGCCGCCGCCGAGCAACAGGCGTTGACCCAGGACCACCTGCGACGGGCCGTCCGCCTCGAGTACCGCTCGGCCGGCAAGCTCACCGACAGCGGGCCGATCGAGTGATCAACCCAGCGGGTCAGCCGAAGATGATGCGGGCGCAGCAGCGCGGCCTGGCGGCGGCATCGTCAGCGTCGACCAGGAACCCGGCGGCGCCGGCGCGGTCGCCGAGCGTGAAGGTCCGCAGGTGGATGCGGACCGCGTCGCCGGCGAAGCTGGGCTTGCGATAGGCGAGGTCGAGGGCGCGCACCAGCGCGCGGCACGGGCGGCCGCGGGCGGCCAGGCGGCGCAGCGCGGCCTCGGCGAACAGGCGCGGATAGACCAGCGAGTTGACGTGCTGGTTGGAGTCGGTGTGGTCGAGGCCGAACACGGTGATGGCCTCGTCGGGGACGTAGTCGTCGTCGAGCGGCTCGGCGTCGAGCGGCAACTCCATCGCCGTGCGCGGCGCCGAGAAGGGGTGCAGCGCCTCGGGCACCGCCGGCAGACCCTCGAGCTCGAGCCGGGTGACCCGGCGCTGATCGGGGGTGGCGAAGATGCGCGTGAAGGTGTGCTCGGCGAACACCCGACCGGCGATCACCGACGGCCCCGGCCCCTCGGGCGGGACCACGCGGCCCCGCGCGCCGCGGACCTCGACCCACATGTTGAGGAACAGCTTCTCGACCGCGCCGTCGACCTCGTGGCGCGCGAGCTGATAGCCGCCGGTGGCCTCGACCTTCTGATCGACGCGGATCGACTCGTCGCTGCCGTCGACGGTGAGCCGCGACAGGATGGCGACCAGCCCCTGCCGCTGCATGCTGCGCGCCGAGGGATGATCGGCGAGCAGCTGGCGCCACACCGTCCACCCGATCGCCGGCGGCAACGCGGTCGCCATCATGCGACCGTCCTGCGCGATGTCCTCGTAGCGCAGCGGGAACGACGCGGTCGCCACCCGCTCCGGTGCGAGCTCGGGCATGGGCGGCGACGGGAACGGCGGCGGTGACATCACCGCGACTGTAGCGCCCACGCCCGCCGACGGTAGCGGGCGGCTACCGAACCGGGTTCGGCGACATGCGACCAGCCCTGGCCCGGCACCCGATCGCGGGATGGTGTTTCACCTCGCGCGGCCCTCGCCCGCGTATCATCATCACCAACATGGACGCCGCCGCCGCGATCGCCGTCACGCTCCTCTCGACCCTCGTCTCGTGCCGCGCGGCACCGCCGGCAGCCGGCGCCGCGACCGCAGCGCCGACCGTGCGCGGCGTGCCGGTCCCACGCCTCGAGTTGCCGGCCGGCGCCGCCGTGCTGATGGTCGTCGATCGCTCGGGCTCGATGCAGGGTCCCAAGCTGGAGGCCGCGCGCGCCGCGATGACGGCGGCGCTCGACACCATGCCCGACGGCGCGCCGTTCGGCGTGCTCGCCTTCGACAGCGCGACCACCGAGCCGGTGGTCCTGGCCGCCATTGGCGATCGCACGGCCGCCCGCGCCGCCATCACCAGGATCGAGGCGGGCGGCGGCACCGATCTGGTCGCCGCCATGCGCGACGCCCACGCGCGCCTGCGTGGCGCGCCCGGCCCGATCCGCCACATCGTCCTCCTGTCCGACGGCGAGTCGGCCTACGACGGCGTCGAGGAGCTGGTCGCCGCGATGCGCGCCGACGGCATCACGGTCTCGGCCGTGGCCATCGGCGATGCCGACCTCCGCCTCCTCCGCATGATCGCCGATGGCACCGGCGGACGCCTCCACGCCAACGTCTCGCTCGACGCCCTGCCCGCCATCTACGTGCGCGAGGTGGAGGTGGCGCTGGCCGAACGCTGAGGGCGATCGCTCGTGGCCAGCTCGCGAATCAAGTCGTCGGCGATCCGTTCGGCCAGCGCCGTGATGGTCCAGCTCGGCGGCACGCCGAGCGCCTCGGGGACGATGCTGCCGTCGGCGATGCGCAGCCCGGCGTGGACACCACCGCCGGGGTGGAACACGCGGCCGACGTCGTCGACCACGCCGTCGTCGATCGAGCACGCCATGCGACAGCCACCGAGCGGGTGAACGCTGAAGCTGCGCATGCCCGGCAGCCGCGCCACGTCGGGGACCACGGTGCCGCCGGCGGCGGCCGCCCACGCCCGCAGCCGCTCGCCGGCGAAGCGCAGGATGGGATCGTCGGCGTAGTCCGGCCAGTCGATCACCACGCCGGCGCCGGTGAAGCGCGCCGTGCCGCGGCCACGGTCCTGGGCGTCGAGCTTGTACATGAACGAGCGCGACAGCGCGCCGCCGCTGTCGACGATGGCAAGATCGCGCAGCCGGCGGCGCAGCGGGTGCGGCGCGTGGGCGCTGCGGCCGGGATCGTCGCCGATCGTCCCGGCGAGCGCGGCCAGCGCCGCGGCGGCGAACCGCGAGGCGGCGGCGGGCACGCGGCCGCTCATCACCATGAGGGTGCGGACGCGGCCATCCTCGTCGGTGAACGGGATGCGGACCGAGGTCGAGATCGGCGCACCGGCGTGACTCGAGAGGGCGTGCGGCGTGTCGTAGAGAAACGCGAGACCGTCGCCGTTGAGGCTCAGCCGCTGGCCGAAGCCGGGCCCGACGGCGAGGTGGCTGCGATGCACGAGGTCGAGCGTGCCGAGCGTGCCGGCGGCGAGCACGACCTGACGCGCGCGCACCCATTCCGGACCGCCGCCGGCCGCGCGCAGCTCGACGGCGTGGCCGCCGTCGCGGAGCGGCACCAGGCCGCGCACCTCGGTCTCGACGCGAAGCTCGGCGCCGGCCGCCAGCGCCAGCGCGAGGTAGGTCTGGTCGAGCGCGCGCTTGGCGCCCCGGTTGCAGCCCGGGACGCAACGGCCGCAGTCGTCGCAGCGGTCCCAGTCGATCGTGTTCTCCAGATCGACGCGGCGGCCAGGCTCGACTCGATCGAGGAAGGCGCGGTCACCGAGCGCGACGGCGCGCGGGCTGGGCGTCGGTCGCAAGACCTCGCGCGCGCGGGCGAAGTACGGCGCCAGCGCCGCCGCCGACACCGGCCAGCCGGCGAAGACGTGATCGTCGGGGCGGCTGGTGATGCCGTAGTTGACCGCGCTCGACCCACCGACGGCACTGGCGTAGCCGACGCCCGTGCCGCGACCGAGCCGCACGCCCCACAGGCCGGTCGGGTTGCGCCGGGTGCGATAGGTCCGGCACATCGCGGCGACGCCGTGCGGAAACTGCCCGGGCCGCCACCAGCGCCCCCGTTCCACGACCAGCACGCTCGCATGCGGGGCCAGCCGTGCCGCGATCGCGGCGCCGCCATACCCCGAGCCGATCACCAGGACGTCGAGCATCCCTCGACGAGCAAGCACAGACGATGCCGAACGCCCGGATCACGCGCCGAGCGAGGCGCGGGCCTCCGCGAGCAGCGCGGCGTGGGCCGCCGCGGCGGCGTGCCACCCGACGGCGAGCTCTGCCAGCAAGGTCGGCGCCGCCGCCGTCGCGACCACGAACAGGTCTTGCTCCTCGGCGAGATGGTGGTGCTCGGCCAGGTGGTGGACCGGCGCGGCGGCGTCGAGCACGGCCAAGGCGTGGCCGCGCCAGGCCGGGGCGCCGACCCGCAGGCCGGTCACGACCAGAGCGATGCGGTCGAGTCCGGTGAAGAGCTTCTCGTGCTGGCCGAGGTACAGCTCGGCGGGCCAGCGCGCGGTCGGGCCGAGCCACGGCACCAGGTGGCGTTCCTCGTCGCCAGCGTGGCGCGCGGTGAGGGCCCGGTAGGCGGCCAGGACCTCGTGGGCACGCCGTCCGTCGCCGCCCACCACCAGCTCGCGAAACAACGCGAACATGGCATCGAGCACATGGTGGACGCCGACCAGGCCGGGCTCGACGTACGACATGCCCCCACCGTACTACGCGCCCGCGCCCGCGCTGCCACGTCGTCGCCCCGGAGCGCCAAGGCGCGCAGCCGTTGCGCGCGCCACGGCCACCGCCGTGCATGGCTTGCGCCATCGGCGGTGTAAGGTGCTGCGCCGTGTCCGCGCTGTCGCCCTTGCCGATCGACGACGTGCTGGCGTCGCTGGTCGCCGCGGTCCGTGAGCGCGGCGCCGGCGTGCTGGTCGCGCCGCCGGGCGCCGGCAAGACCACCCGGGTGCCGGGCGCGCTGCTCGACGCCGGTCTCGCCGGCCACGGCGACGTCGTCGTGCTCGAGCCGCGGCGGCTGGCGACCCGCCTGGCGGCGGCGCGGGTGGCGAGCGAGCGCGGTGCCCGGCTCGGTGACCAGGTCGGCTACGAGGTGCGCTTCGATCGGCGGGTCGGCGCCGCGACCCGGATCCGCTTCGTCACCGAGGGCGTGCTGACCCGTCAGCTGCTCGCCGACCCGACGTTGCGCGGCACCGGCGTCGTCATCCTCGACGAGCTGCACGAGCGCCACCTGGCCGGCGATCTGGCGCTGGCGCTGTGCCAGCGGTTGCGCCGCGGCCCGCGCCCCGATCTGAAGATCGTCGCGATGTCGGCGACCATCGATCCGGGGCCGGTGGCGACGTTCCTCGACGCCCCGGTCGTGGTGTCCGAGGGCCGGACGTTCCCGATCGAGGTCGAATTTGCCGCGGCGCCCGATGACCGCCAGCTCGGCAAGCAGGTGGCGAGCGCGGTGCGGCGCCTGGTGAGCGACGGGCTCGACGGCGACGTGCTGGTCTTCCTGCCCGGCGGCGGCGAGATCCGGCGCGCCGCCGAGGATCTGGCCGAGCTGGCCGCACGCGCCGACCTGCTGGTGCTGCCGCTGCATGGCGACCTGTCGGCCGACGAGCAGGACCGCGCGGTGGCGCGCGCCGACCGCCGCAAGATCATCCTGGCCACCAACGTCGCCGAGACCTCGGTGACCATCGACGGCGTGGTCGCCGTGATCGACGCCGGCACCGCGCGCGTCGCGCGCCACTCACCGTGGTCGGGGCTGGCCAGCCTGGTGATCGAACCGATCTCGAAGGCCAGCGCCACCCAGCGCGCCGGCCGCGCCGGCCGGACCCGACCGGGGCGAGCCGTGCGCCTGTACACCAAGCACGATCACGACACCCGGCGCGAGCGCGATGCCCCCGAGGTGGCGCGGGCCGACCTGGCCGAGGCCGCGCTCGAGCTGCACGCCGCCGGCTTCGCGCGGCTCACCGAGTTCCCGTGGTTCGAGGCCCCGCCGCCGGCCGCCGCCGAGGCCGCCGACGAGCTGCTGCGCCGCCTCGGCGCCGTCGACGAGCACGGCGTGGTGACCGCGACCGGCCGCCGCATGCTGCGCTTCCCGGCCCACCCGCGGCAGGCCCGGCTCCTGGTCGAGGCCGAACGCCGCGGCGTGGCCCGCGAGGGCGCCGTGGTCGCCGCGCTGCTCGGCGCCCGCGAGCTGCGGGTCGAGCGCCGCGGCCCCGGCGCCGCCGCACGCATCGCCGCCGACTCGGATCTGATCGAAGATCTCGACGCGCTGCTCGACGCCCGCCATGACGGCTTGCGACCCGGCCGGCTGCGCGACGCCGGCCTCGACGTGGCGACCGCGATGGCGGTCGATCGCGCCGCGCGCCAGCTCGAACGTCTGGCGCGCGACGAGGCGGCGGCGCCGCGCGACGACGTCGCGGTCGACGACGCCTTGTTGATCGCGATCCTCGCCGGCTACCCCGACCGCCTCGGGCGGCGCCGGGCCCGCTCCGCGGAGATCGTGTTCGCCGCCGGCGGCAGCGGCACCCTGGCGCCGTCGTCGGTGGTGATCGACGCCGAGCTGATGGTCGCGGTCGACGCCGGCGAGGTGGCGCGCGGCAAGGTCAGCATCCGCCGCGCCAGCCGCGTCGAGCCCCTGTGGCTGCTCGATCTGTTTCCCGATCGGATCGCCGAGACCGACGAGCTGGTCTGGAACCGGGACGCCGGCCGCGTCGAGCGCGCCCAGCGCACCACCTTCGACGGCCTGGCGATCGACGAGCGCATGGATCCCGCGGCGGCGCGCAGCGATCCGGACGCCGCGGCGGTGCTGGCGCGGGAGGCCTTGGCGGCCGGCATCGAGCGCTTCGTCGACGCCGAGCGCCTGGCCGACTGGCGAGCGCGACTGAGCTTCGCCGCCACCCACGTGCCCGGCCTGGTGCCGCCCGGCGACGACGCGCTGGCCGCGCTGCTGGCGCGGGCGTGTGCGGGCATGACCTCGTTCGCCGAGCTCAAGAAGGCGGCGCTGCTCGACCTGCTCGACGCCCAGATCGCCGAGCATCGGGCGGCGCTCGATCGCGCCGCGCCGACCCACGTCCAGCTCGGACGCCGCCGTGTCGCCGTGCACTACGAGCTCGACCGACCACCGTGGATCGCGTCGCGGTTGCAGGACTTCTTCGGGCTGCCGCGCGGACCGGCGGTCGCTGGCGGTCGGGTCCCGCTGGTGCTGCACCTGCTGGCGCCCAACCAGCGCCCGGTCCAGGTGACCCAGGATCTGCCCGGCTTCTGGCAGCGCCACTACCCGGAGCTGCGCCGCCAGCTCATGCGCCGCTACCCCAAGCATGGCTGGCCCGAGGATCCGATGACGCTGATCGCCGACGATCGGGACTGATCGGCGCGGCCACGGCGCGGCCACGGCGCGCGGCCACGGCTGCGCACGGTCCGTACACACGCGCCACCGCTGTCACGTCCGACCGCTCGGTGGGTGTAGGCGGCGGTGGGCCGCGGCCGGCCCAGGTCGCGAGGTTCCGACCGTCCGGTCGCCGGACACCGGGAGGCACGGCGGCTGCAGTGACCGTCGGCCGAGGAGGAATCATGCGAACGTCGAATCTCTTGGCCGTGTCCGTGGCGGTCTGCGCGCTGGCTGCCTGCGGTGGCGATCTCGATCCGGGGGCCGGCAGCGATCCGGGGACCGGGTCGCTCACGCTGTTCGTCGAGGCCGACATCGAGGCGTCACCGATCATCACCAACGCCGGCCGCTCCGACGGGTTCCAGACCAGCTTCGACGTTCGCATCCGCAAGAACGACGTCGCGGTCACCACCGGCACCGTGACCGTGACCTCGAACGGCGGCGCCGTGGCGCTGGTCTACGACGCCGGCGACGATCGCTGGCGCGGCACCCAGGCCACCTACCGCGAGGTCTACGAGCTGTCGGTCAGCTCGGGCGACGACTTCATCGACGGCGTCCGCATCGACGGTCCCGCGCTGCACCGGTTCACCGCACCGCTGGCCGGTGCGGCCGTCGACGCGCTCGTCCCGCTGGTCGTCAGCTGGGAACGCGACGAGGCCGCCGACGTGGCGCGCTTCGACACCGAGGAGATCAACGAGCTCGAGATCGCCGACACCGGCACCTACACCGTCCCGGTCGGTGGTCTCAAGAGCAAGCCCGACGAGACCTCGCAAGAACGCGTGCGCCTCGACCGCTCGGCCCGGGTCGTGCCCGCCGGCGCCATCGCCGGCTCGTCGGCGCGCGTCGAGGTGCGCAACGAGATCGAGCTGCTGGTCGCCGCCACCGGGTTGTGACGCCGATCCCGGCTCAGGCCACCACGCGCAGGTGAACTACGAGCGGCGGCCGAGGTAGACCACATGACGGCGGCCGCCGCGGCCAGCGCGGTGGGTCTTGACCGCGAAGCCGGCGGCTTCGAGGCGTCCGGGGAACACCGGATCGGGCTCCTCGGCCCACACCCCGACGACGCCGCCGGGACCGAGCGCGGCGCGGGTGCGGACCAGCGCCGCATGACCGAAGTGCGGGTCGGGCTGGCGCTGGTTGCTCGGGTACGCGCCCTCGTAGAGATCGAGCAGGATGGCGTCGTAGGCGCCGGGCCGGGCGGCGGCGATGGTGCGGGCGACGTCGTCGATCACGACCTTGACCCGCGGGTCGCTGACCGCGCTGCTGGTGAGTGGCGCCAGCGGCCCGCGGCACCACGCCTCGACCTCGGCGGTCAACTCGACCACGGTCACGGTGGCGGTCGCCGGCAGCGCGTCGAGCGCGGCGCGCAGCGTGTACCCCATGCCGAGACCGCCGATCATCACGCGCGGCGCCCGCCGGTCGGTCAGCGCGGCGCAGCCCAGGGTCGCCAGCACCTCCTCGGAGCGGCGGGCCTTGCTGGTCATCAGCACCCGGCCGGCGATGAGGATCAAGAAGTCGTCGTCAGCACGCTGGCGCAGCTCCAGCGGACCGTCGCGAGTCGGTACGGTCGCGCAGGTCTTCCAGGGGCGGGCCATCGCGACACCAGGTACCGCGGAGTCGTCCCGATGTCACGTCGTGCGAGCATGGGCGATGGTCGGCGCCGGCACCCAGCTCACCGACGACGAGTTCGACGGCCTCCTGCCGGCGGCGCTGTGGCGGGTGGCGCGCACCCACTTCACGCCCGTCGACGTCGCGCGGCGCGCCCTGGGGATGCTGGCGCCGGCCGCTGGTACCGCCGTCCTCGACATCGGCGCCGGGGTCGGCAAGTTCTGCATCGCGGCGGCGCTGGCGGCGCCGGCGGTGCGGGTGGTGGGCATCGAGCAGCGCGGACACCTGGTCGAGGTCGGCCGTGACCTGGCCCGCCAACTCGGCGCGGCCAACGTCGAGCTGCGCCACGGCGACGCCTTCGATCACGACTGGCTCGAGTTCGCGGGCCTGTACCTGTTCAACCCGTTCGGCGAGGTCGCGCACCGCGACGCGCCGCTCCTCGACGGCGGGTCGGCGCACGCGCCGTCGTGTTACTTCGCGTCGACGCGCGGCGCCCGCGAGCGCCTCGCCGCGCTGCGACCCGGCACCCGGGTCGTCAGCTATCACGGCGGCCGTCCACCACCAGGCTACGACCTCGTCGAGCACCACGACGACCCGACCGGCCCGCTGGCGCTGTGGCGGCGGCGCTGACCCGGCGCAGGTTGGCGGTGGCCGCCGCGGCTACGTGCCGTCGTGCTGCTTGGCGATCGCCGAGTCGTTCGCTAGGGCCTCTCCAGCTCCCAGCGCTGCAGCTCGGTCTCCGCGTTGAAGACCATGAGCACCCGCCCCTTCTCGCCCCCGATGGTGACGTCGCAACGGAGGTTGCCGTCGGCGGGCAGGAACAGGAGCGGCTCGCTGCAGGCGATCGTGACCGGCTTGCCGACCTTGTCCTCGATCTTGGGAGCGACGCCCGTCTCGAGCTTGCTACTCGGGATGAGGCCGATCGACCCCTCCGGATGCACCCACTCGCTGTCGAAGTTGGCCTTCCCCCCCTCGCGCCCCCTGACGGTGAGCTCGAGTTCGTACTCCTTCTTTCTTTGGAGCTCGACCTGGCAGCGATACCTCTTGCCCGTGGTCGCCTCGATCTTCGGGCACGTCACTTTCGTGACCTCGAGCCCCAGCTGCTCGCCGCGTGCCTTGATCCAGGCTTCCATCTCGTCCGCGTTGACGGTGTGCTTGCATCCGGTTGCGAGCCCGACGACCGCGCACAACAACAGGTTTCTCATCGTGGTTTCCTCAGGCGCTGGCAGCCGCCGTGAGACGACGAGCCTAGGTGTCGTAATTCCCAACGTCCTGCCGCTCAAATGCGCAAGTGCGGCGAAGGAGGCGGACGCTGGTTGTCATGAGTGGGTTGGGTCGGTGGCGCGAGCATAACACCGACGAGGACGGCGGGATCGTGTGGGTTCGTGGGCGGGTGG
>CANKMW010000056.1 GCA_947483555.1 Myxococcales bacterium | reverse complement strand
TCGCCTCGGTGAGCTCGTCGTTGACCATGCTGAGCTGGTCGAGCATCTCCTCGCGACACTTGTCGGCCTGCTCCTTGAGGTCGTCGGGGATGGCCGAGTATTCGATCTGGTTGCCGTTGTCGCCGTGAAAGCGGATGGCGTTCATCTCGATCAGATCGACCACGCCCTCGAGCTTGTCCTCGAGGCCGATCGGGATCTGGATCATGACCGGGTGCAGCTTGAGCTTCTCGCGCAGCTGGTCACGGACCCGGAACGGATTGGCGCCCGAGCGGTCGAGCTTGTTGATGAACGCGATGCGCGGCACCTTGTAGCGGCGCATCTGGCGGTCGACCGTGTAGCTCTGGCTCTGCACGCCGGCGACGCCGCACAGCACCATGATCGCGCCGTCGAGGACGCGCAGCGAGCGCTCGACCTCGATGGTGAAATCGACGTGGCCCGGGGTGTCGATGATGTTGATGTGGTGCGCTTTGATGTCGACCCGGGGCGACGACCCGCCCCAGATGCAGTACGTCGCCGCGCTCTGGATCGTGATGCCGCGCTCGCGCTCGAGCTCCATCGAGTCCATCTTGGCGCCCACGCCGTCCTTGCCCTTGACCTCGTGGATCGCGTGGATCCGCTTGGTGTAGAACAGGATGCGCTCGGTCAGCGTGGTCTTGCCGCTGTCGATGTGGGCCGAGATGCCGATGTTACGGACGTGGGAAAGGTCGGTGAGCACAGTAACTCCTGAGGCGTAAAGGCGCGGGATGACTACCGTGCCCGGCGGCCGGGGTCAAGAGTCTGCTGCACCTGCGCACGTGCCTGATTTCATTCGGTTCCGCGTCGCCTCATCTGGTAGCTTGAGCAGGAGTGTCGTGCCTGGATGACAACACGGCGGTTGACTTCGCGACCGGCGACCTGCCCCGGGCCGCCGCCGCCAAGGTCGAGGCCCACCTGGCCTCGTGCCGCGAGTGCCGCACGCTGGTCGCCGCGCTGGCCCCGGCGCCCGGCGATCAGGACTCGGACGTCGTCACCTCGCCGCGGGCCATCGCCCGCGGCAAGCGCCACCACGCCGCGGCGCTGTCGCCCACCGAGCCGCGCGGCAGCGAGCCGCGCCGGCCGCTGGAGCCGGTGGTGGCGGTCGGCGACACGATCGATCGCTACGTGGTCCTGCGCCGCGTCGGCGCCGGCGGCATGGGCGTGGTCTACGCGGCGTACGATCCCCAGCTCGACCGCAAGGTCGCGCTCAAGCTGCTGCGGACCGGCATCGGGCTCGGCGAGGGCGAGGCCCGCGCCCGCCTGGTCCGCGAGGCCCAGGCCATCGCCCAGCTCAGCCACCCCAACGTGGTCGCGGTCTACGACGTCGGCACCACCGCCGAGGGCGAGGTCTACGTCGCGATGGAGTTCGTCGAGGGCGACACGCTGACCCAGTGGATGCACCGCTGGGAACGGCCGTGGCGCGACACCCTCGACGTGTACCGCGAGGCCGGCCGCGGCCTGGCCGCCGCCCACGGCGTCGGGCTCCTGCACCGCGACTTCAAGCCTGACAACGTCCTGGTCGGCGCCGACACCCGGGTCCGGGTCACCGACTTCGGCCTGGCCCGCTCGCTGGTCACCGGCCACAACGACGAGGGTGCCCAGACCGCGTTCGCCGGGCCGGGCGCGCTGCGCATGACGCTGACCGCCACCGGTGCGGTGATGGGCACGCCGCGCTACATGGCGCCCGAGCAGCTCAAGGGCCTCGACGTCAGCGCCGCCGCCGACCAGTTCAGCTTCTGCGTCGCGCTGTACGACGCGCTGTACGGCCAGCATCCGATCGATGGCGACACCGCGATCAAGATGATCGAAGAGAACGCCCGCGCCCAGCCGCCGCCCGAGGGCGCCGGGATCCCGGGATGGTTGTGGCCGATCCTCGCGCGCGGGCTCGATGCCCAGCCGGCCAAGCGATTCCCATCGATGGCGGCGCTGCTGATCGAGTTGACGCCACCGCAACCGTCGCGCCGCCGCCGCCGCTATATCGCGATGGCGGCCGCCGCCGCGCTGGTGCTCGGCGGGGCCGCGGCGGCGACCGTGCTGGCGCCGCGGCCGCGGCCGCAGCCGCAGATCTCGCCCGAGGAGGTCATGCGCCTGCGCGATCAGGTGATCACGCTGACCGAGGAGCGCAAGATCTTGATCGACCGGATCAAGGACGCCGAGGGTGACGCCGAGAAGATCGAGCGGCTCGCCACCGAGCTGGTCGGCAAGACCCGGCGCATCCAGCAGCTCGAGCAAGAGCTGACGGTCGCGCTCGCCCGGCTCGACGTGCCGCCGCCGCTGCCCCGCAAACCCACCTTCCGGCCCGACGGCGGCATCTCGCAGAAGGCGCTGTCCGAGGGCGTGAACCTGCAGCTCGAGCGCTTCGCCGGCTGCATGCGCGAGTGGGCCGAGCGCTCCAACGGGACCGCCGCCAAGGTCACGATCGGCTTCCGCGTCTACCCCGACGGCCGCATCCGCGACCCGGCCTCGACCGGCCTCGACGACCGCATCGTGCCGCAGTGCCTGGCCACCGCGGTCGCGGCCATCGCCTTTCCGGTCACCGACCGCGTCACCGCTGCCGAGATCGATGTCACGTACATCGAGGGTCAAGTCCGCGTCGCCGCTCGCCGTCTCGGCACCGAGGAGGCTCCACCTCGGATCGACCAGTGACTGCCAAACCCGGTCAGTGACGGATCCCATTCACCCCAGGTGTGGATCTGTAGTATTCGGCGAGCATGACTCGCCTCGCCGCCGTCCTGAGCCTCGCCCTCGTTCTTCCCGCCACGACGGCTGTGGCCGGGCCCGCCGACGACGCTCCCGCCCCCGGCCCTGGCGAGCCGGGCTCGATGATCCCGTCGGGGATCAGCCGCGGCTACGTGCGACCGCCGCTCGGCACCCCGCCGCAGGTGGCGCACGGCATCTCGCGGATCATCTTCGTCAACCGCTGCACCGGCGGCTGCATGTTCACCAAGTCGAACCCGGCCTTCAGCGACTCGCTCAGCAACCAGACCTGGCTCGGCGACGCGCCGATCGGCTCGACCATCAGGATCTCGGAGTTCGCCCATTCGCAGGCGGTGTGGGACGAGACGATGGCGTGCATCCGTGACACCTACTCGCCGTACGGCGTGACCGTGACCGACATCGATCCCGGGCCCGGCGTCCCGCACCACGAGGCCGTGCTCGCCGGTCGCGGCAGCGAACTGCCGATCGGCGGCGCCCTCGGCGTCGCGCCGCTCGGCGGCGGCCAGTGCGAGGCCGCCGACAACGTCATCTCGTTTTCGTTCGCCAACGCGCACACCGCGGTGCCCACCATGACGCTGGCCCAGGCCATGTGCTGGACCGTGGCGCAGGAGAGCGCTCACTCCTACGGACTCGACCACGAGTTCGACTGCAGCGACCCGCTCACGTACATCGGCGGCTGCGGCCAGAAGTTCTTTCGCAACAAGGCGATCTTGTGCGGGCGCGACGCGGTGGAGCCCTGTCAGTGTGGTGGCACCACCCAGAACTCGCACGCCCGGCTCACCGCCGCGCTCGGCGTCGGCACCGTGCCCCCGCCACCGGTGGTGAACATCTCGATGCCGGCCAACGGTGCCACCGTGGCCGCCGGCTTCAGCGTGTTCGCCACCGCCATCGATCGCCGCGGCGTCGGCCGCATCGAGCTGCTGGTCAACGGCTGGGAGTGGGTCGAGATCCCGGGCGTCAACGACAAGACGTCGCCCTACGTGCTCAGCCTGCCGACCGGAATTCCCGACGGCGTCATGGACCTCGACGTCCGGGCCTGCAACGACCTCGACGCGTGCAGCACCCAGCGCGTGACCGTGACCCGCGGCGCGCCCTGTGCGACCGCCGACACCTGCGCCCTCGGCCAGCGTTGCGATGCCGGCCGCTGCCTGTGGGATCCGCCCACCGGGGCGGTCGGCGACGACTGCACGTTCCCGCAGGCGTGCGTCTCCAACGTGTGCGCCGACGTCGGCGGTGGCGGGCTGACCTGCACCGAGAACTGCTTCGGCGGTCCCAACGACAGTTGTCCGGACGGCTACGCGTGCAACGGCGCCACCGGTCAGGCCGGGGTGTGCGCGCTGCCGGCCGATCCGGGCGGATGCTGCTCGGTCGGCGCCTCGGGCAGCGGCACGGGCGCCAGCAGCACCACGGCGCTCGCGCTCAACCTCGGCCTCGGCGCCCTGGTCGGACTGGTCGCCATTCGTCGCCGGAGGAACCGCCGCTCGTGAGTCGCCGCGCTGGTCTGCTGGCCTTCGCGCTCGCGGCGTCCTCGGTCTCGGTCGCCGGGGCCGGACCGACCACCGACGAACCGGGCCCCGGCGAGCCCGGATCGATGGTGCCGTCGGGGATCGACCGCGGCTACGTCCGCCCACCGCCGGGCACACCGGTGCCGGTCGCGCACGGCCTGTCGAAGATCATCTTCGTCAACCCGTGTCGCGGCGGTTGCACCTTCACCAAGTCGACCCCCGGCAGCAGCGACGCGTTCGGCAACCAGACCTGGCTCGGCGACGCACCGGTGGGGTCGTCGATCTCGATCTCGGAGTTCGCGCACTCGCAGCAGGTCTGGGACGAGACGATCGCCTGCATCCGCGAGGTGTACTCGCCGTACGGCGTCGAGGTCGTCGATGTCGACCCGGGGCCGATCCCGCACCACGAGGCGGTGCTCGCCGGTCGAGCCAGCGAGCTGCCCATCGGCGGCGCGCTCGGCGTGGCGCCGCTCGGCGGCGGTCAGTGCGAGCCCGCCAACAACGTCATCTCGTTCTCGTTCGCCAACAACCACGGCCCGAGCGCCACGATGACGGTCGCCCAGCGCATGTGCTGGACGGTGGCGCAGGAGAGCGCGCACTCGTACGGGCTCGATCACGAGTTCGACTGCAGCGACCCGCTCACGTACATCGACGGCTGCGGCCAGAAGTTCTTCCGCAACAAGGCGATCCGATGCGGCCGCGGCCGGGTCGAGGAGTGCATCTGCGGCGGCGCCACCCAGAACTCCCATGCCCGGCTCACCGCCGCGCTCGGCGTCGGCACCCTGCCGCCGCCACCGACCCTGACCGTGTCGGCGCCCATCAACAACTCGACGGTGCAGCCGGGGTTCAGCGTGATCGCGACCGCCATCGATCGCCGGGGCGTCGCCAGGGTCGAGGTGTCGATCAACGGCTGGCGATGGTCGGTGGTCGAGGGCGTGTTCGGCAAGACGACCCCCTACCTGGTGGCCATCCCGGCCGGCGTTCCCGACGGCATCATGGAGCTCGACGTCCGGGCCTGTAACGACCTCGACGTCTGCGCCACCCAGCGCGTGACCGTGACCCGTGGCCTGCCGTGCGCCAGCGCCGAGGCGTGCGCGGTCGGCCAGCGCTGCGACGCCGGCCGCTGCTTCTGGGATCCACCCACCGGCGTGATCGGTGACGCCTGCACGTACGCCCAGGCCTGCGTCTCCGAGGTGTGCGCCGACATCGGAAGCGGCGACCTGGCCTGCACCGAGAACTGCTTCGGAGGCCCCAACGATCAGTGCCCGGTCGGCTTCGAGTGCAGCGGCGCCACCGGCCAGCAGGGCGTGTGCGCACCCCCGCCCGAGCCGGGCGGCTGCTGCGCGGTCACCGGCGCCGGCGGCTCGGGTGACGGTGCGGGCACCACCGCGGTCGCGGTCAACCTCGGCCTCGGGGCGCTGATCGGCCTGGTGGCGATTCGCCGGCGGCGCCGCCGCGGCTGATCTGGCAGGATGTCGCGATGCGAATCGCTTCGTTCGTTCCCGCCGCCCTCGCGTTCGCCGCGCTCGCTGGCCGCGCCGCGCCGGCCGCCGCCGAGACCACCGCCGTGACGTCGATCGCCCAGCTCATGATCCTCGAGCCGGGCGACAAGAACTTCCGCCTGTTCCATGGCGCGGTCTGGCTCGATGTCGACAAGGCGACCACCAACTATCGGTGGGGCGGCGCGCAGTGTGGGGGCAAGGATCTGTCGCCGGCCAGCGTCCAGATCGTGTTCGCCGCCTTCCGCAGCGACTACGCCATCTCGTTCGAGTACTCGGTCACCGAGCTCAAGGGCAAGTCGTTCCGATGCATCACCGGCTTCACCGTCTCGAAGAACTGAGCCGCCGGCCGAGCCGCGGGCCGAGTAGACTGCGGGCATGCACGCCCTCCACGACGTTGCGCTGCCCGATGACCTCGAACCGTTCGTGCCGGCGGTGATCGAGATCCCACGCGGGTCGAAGCTCAAGTACGAGATCGACAAGGCCACCGGGCTCCTGGTGCTCGACCGCGTGCTGTACTCCTCGGTGCACTACCCCGCCAACTACGGGTTCATCCCCCGCACGCTCGCCGATGACGGCGACCCGCTCGACATCCTGGTCTTGATGCAGGAGCCGGTCGAGCCGCTCACCATCGTCCGCGCCCGGGCGCTGGGCGGCCTCAAGATGCGTGACGACAAGGGCGAGGACGACAAGATCGTCGCGGTGTGCATCGATGACCCGGCCTACGCGCACTACGCCGAGCTCGACGAGCTGCCGCCCCATCTCATGCTCGAGCTCGACCGCTTCTTCCGCGACTACAAGCTGCTCGAGGGCAAGGAGTCGGTCGTCGATCGACCGTACGACCGCACCACCGCCCTGGCCACGATGCGCGCCGCCCGCGCCGCCTACGTCAGTCCGCGACCAGGTTCTTGAACTTGCGCAGATAGCCGACGAAGCGTGGCGACACCGCGATCGCGGCCAGCTCGGCTTCCGTCACCGGTGGCCGGCGCGGCTCCCAGCCCGGCTGCCGGGCCAGCCGGGCCCAGTCGGCGTTGACGATCGCGGCGCGCCCGAGCGCGACCGCGGCGGCGCCCCGGGCGAGCGTGGCGAGCGCGTCGGCCGGGGTCCAGATCGCGCCGGCGGCCACGATCGGGACCGCGGCCGGCAACGCGGCCCGGAAGATCGAGAGCGCGTGCTCGTCGGGGCGCTTGACCGTGGGGCGCTCGACCCGCCACAGCGACAGGTGCACGAAGTCGACGCCGTCGTCGCACAGCCAGCGCGCGACCTCGACCGTCTCGTCGAGATCGAGGCCGCGGGCGTAGCCGAAGTCCTCGGGTGACAGCCTGACCCCGACCACCGCGCCGCGCGGCACCGCGGCGCGGACCGCGCGCACGATCTCGCGCAGCAGGCGGGCGCGGTGCGCGAGCGGGCCGCCCCAGCGATCGTCGCGCTGGTTGAAGACCCGCGACAGAAACTGCGACGGCAGGTATCCGTGCGCGCCGTGGATCTCCACGCCGGCGAGGCCGGCGTCGGTGACCCGCCGAGCCGCGGCGGCGAACTGGCCGATGACTCGCGCCAGATCTTCCTCGGTGGCGGGACGAGGCGGCTCGAAGTCGGCGGCGCCTTCGCTCCAGGTCGACGCGCTCCACGGTTGGCCACCGGTCTCGGCGCGCGGCGCCCGGACGCCGCCATGGAAGATCTGCACCAACCCGAGCGCGTCGCGCGCCCGCAGCTCGCTGGCCAGCCGGCGCAGACCGGGCAGGCCACGATCGTCATCGACGCCGAGCTCTCCGGGCCAGCCCTTGCCATCGGCGCCGACGAACGCCGCACAGGTCGTGATGACGCCAAAGCCGCCCTCGGCGCGCCGCGTCAGCCAGCGCAGCTCGTCGTCGCCGAGCGTGCCGTCGTCGTTGCTCTGCCCGTTGGTCAGCGCTGCCAGCCAGACCCGGTTGGGCGCGGTCGCGCCGCAGGGGAACGTGAGCGGTTCGAACAGCGCATCGACGGCGACAACCACGGCCGCAAGTCTGGCGGCAGATGCCCCGGCTGTCACGCCTCGTCGCCAGCGGCGGCGACGTATATGCTCCGGTCATGAACCTGGCACCCGGATGCCCTTCGCCGTAGGCATCGACCTGGGCACGACCAACTCGGTCGTCGCGGTCGCGACTCCGACCGGGGTCGAGTTCGCGCTTGGCCCGCTGGGCGAGCGGGTCCACCCGTCGGTGGTGGCGTTTCCACCCACCGGCGGCGTCGTGGTCGGCACCGAGGCCAAGGCGCGCCGCGCCACCGAGCCCGACACCACCGTGTACTCGGCCAAGCGGCTCATCGGTCAGAACATCAAGTCGCCGCTGGTGCAGCTGGCGCTGACCGGCCTGCCGTTCCGCGTCGACGAGGGTCCCAACCAGCAGCCGATCATCGTCATGCGCGATCGTCGGCTCACCGTGCCGGAGGTGTCGGCCCAGGTCCTCGGCCACCTCAAGCGGTGCGCCGAACGCCAGCTCGGCGATCGGGTGACCCAGGCGGTGATCACCGTGCCCGCCAACTTCTCCGACGCCCAGCGCCAGGCCACCAAGGAAGCCGGACGCCTCGCCGGCCTCGACGTCCTGCGCCTGATCAACGAACCCACCGCGGCGGCGCTGGCCTACGGGTTCGGACAGCGCAAGCAGGAGGTGGTGTGCGTGTTCGATTTCGGCGGCGGCACCTTCGACGTGTCGTTGCTCGTGATCAAGGACGAGGTGTTCGAGGTCCTGGCCACCGACGGCGACTTCTTCCTCGGCGGCGACGACATCGATCGCGCCATCGCCGAGTTCCTGGCCGCCGAGATGAACCGCCACCAGCACGTCGATCCGCGGGCCGACAACCAGCTGATGACGCGCCTCGTGCTCGCCGCCGAGGAGATCAAGATGCACTTGTCGGCGGCGTCGTCCGCCGAGGGCGTCATCGATGGCCTCATGCGGGGCGGGCAGGAAGTCAAGCTGCCCTTCCGCCTGACCCGGGCCCAGCTCGAGGGCATGGTGCGCGGCTTCGTCGATCGCTCGATCGAGTTGACCCGCCGAGCGCTCACCGCGGCCCGCCTCGATCCGCGCGACATCAGCGAGGTGGTGTGCGTCGGCGGCACCACCCGGGTCCCGCTGGTCCGCCAGCGGCTCGCCGAGCTGTTCGGACGCGAGCCCGCGCTGCGCATCAACCCGGACGAGGTGGTTGCCCAGGGCGCCGCGATCCAGGCCGGCAGCCTGGCCGGTAGCCTGTTTCACGGCCGCGGCATGGCGACCCGCGACGCGGTCCCGACCCACGCCATGTCACCGCTCGCCCACGGCGATGTGCCGTGGGCGTCGGCGGTGGCCCCGGCCCGGCCGATCCTGCTCGACGTCACGCCGGCCGGCCTGCGGATCGCCACCGCCGGCGGCTTCAGCGAAGAGATCCTCGAGCGCAACCTGCCGACACCGATCGAACGCACGCGCACGTTCACCACCGCCCGCGACCACCAGACCCAGGTCGTGATCGACTGCTGCCGCGGCGAGTCGAAACGGTTCGAGGAAAACGAGCTGCTCGGCCGGCTGGTGCTCGAAGGGCTGCCGCCGCGCCGCCGCGGCGACGTGCGGATCGACGTGACGTTTCGCGTCGATCAGGACGGCATCCTGCACGTCCGCGCCCGCGACGCCGACACCGGCATCGAACAGGAGACCGCCCTCGAGGTGCTGGGCGCGCCGGTGGCAGCCTGACTCGGCCACGCGTCAAGGCTTGCGTGCCGCGGCCGAACATGGCGATGATCAACGAGGACTCGGGCTTGGGGGTGTCGTGACCTGGAGCGTGACTGAACTGGTAGCGTGGCAGAGCGAGGTCGAGGCATACGCCGATCGGCGCGGCAAGTTCGACTGGCTCGAGATCCCGCCCATCGCCTCCGCCACCGCGATCCAGGACGCCTACCACACGATCGCTCGCACCCGTCACCCCGACCTGTTCGTGGGCCGCATCGAGCCCGAGGTGATGGACCGGCTGGTCCGGATGTATTCGCGCGTCACCGCAGCCTACGCCGATCTCAAGGAGCCCGAGCGGTGCGCCGCCTACCTGCGCGAGCTGCGCGGGCCGCGGGCCGCGACCACGCCACCGCCGTTGCACGGTCAGGCGCCCCTCGCGCGCCGGCTCGGCGCGACCCTGCCGCCGATGCGATCGGAGATCTCGTCGCATCGCCCCGGCACGCCGGCCACGGCCACGACGGCCCGCATCGAGCGCTTCGCGCCGCCGCCGCCGACCCGGCCGGCGCCCACGACCGCCCCACCGCCGAGCCCGCCGGCGCCCGTGCCCGTGCCCGCACCCCCACCGGCGCCGACGCCGCGCCAGGTCCCCGGCGAGATCGACCCCGCCCACGCGATGAACGCGCGCGCGCTCGCCTACTACCGCCGGGCCGAGGGCGCGCAGCACACTGGCGATCGTGCCGTCGCGCTGCTCCACATCAAGATGGCCATCGCGGCGGATCCCAGATCGACGTTCCTGCGCGCTGCGCTGGCCGAGCTGAGCCGGCCGTGAGCGATCGGGGCGCCGCTTCGAGTTGGTCCGACCACGCCTTCGCAGCGCCGCGACGGTTGACGCCGATCGATGCCTGCGTATCCTGCCGCGCATGAGCAAGCCAGGCTCGACGACGGGCACGGCCATCACGGGCTCGGGCGTGTGGCATCCAGAGACCGCGATCTCGAACCACGAGCTGTGTGTTGCGTTCAACGTGTGGGTCCGGAGCGAGAACGACGCCCACGCGGCGGAGATCGCGGCCGGCACGCGCGCCGCGCTCCGCGAGTCGACCCCCGAGTTCATCGAGAAGGCGTCGGGGATCAAGCAGCGCTACGCCGCCGACAAGTCCGGCCCGCTCGATCCCGAGCGCCTGACGCCCAACATTCCGGATCGCGCCGACAACCAGCTCGCGCTGCAACCCGAGTGGGCGGTGAACGCCGCGCGCCGCGCGTTGACCCAGGCCAACCGCGACGGCAAGGACGTCGATCTGGTCGTGCTCGGGACCTCCAACCTGCAGCGCCTGTACCCCGCCCTGGCGATCGAGGTGCTCGACGCGCTCGGCGGCACCGGCTCGGCGTTCGACCTGGCGCTGGGGTGCTCGTCGGCGACCATGGCCATCACCCTGGCGACCGAGGCGGTCCAGCTCGGCAAGGCCCGGTGCGCGCTCGCCGTCACCCCCGAGCTGACCACCGCGTTCGTCAACTGGCGCGACCGCGACAGTCACTTCATCTTCGGCGACGCCGCGGTGGCGGTGGTGGTCGAGCCGCTGGCCGACGCGCGCCCCGGCAGCTACGAGGTGCTGTCGACCCGCGCGATGGCCAGGTTCTCGTCGAACATCCGCAACAACGGCGGCTACCTCAATCGCTGCGATCCGGCCCACCAGTTCGACGCCGACAAGCTCTTCTATCAGCAGGGGCGTCGGGTCTTCAAGGACGTCGTCCCGATGGCCGCCAAGTTCATCGGCGAGCACCTGGCCGCGGCCGGCGTGGCACCGACCGAGGTCGCGCGCTTCTGGTTGCACCAGGCCAACAAGAACATGAACGACCTGATCGCCCAGCGCCTGCTCGGCCGCGAGCCGACCGCGCTCGAGGCGCCGCTGATCCTCGAGGAGTACGCCAACACCGCGTCGGCCGGGTCGGTGATCGCGTTCTCGAAGTTCAACGACGACCTGCCGACCGGCGCCTACGGCATCATGGCGTCGTTCGGGGCTGGTTACTCGCTGGGCAGCCTGCTCCTGCGCCGCGTCTGACCGAGCCCGAGCCCGAGCCCGAGCCCGAGCCCGAACCCGCGCGACCGCCAAGGGCGATTCGCCCGCGGCGATGCTACGGTACGCGCCCATGCGTCAGCCGTTCGTCGTCCTCGCCGCTGCCGTCGCCGCGTGTTGCCCGCCGCAGGCCCGCCCCACCGACACGGTCGTGACGCCGCTCGATCCCGATCCCGGACCGCCCCCCATCGTCGTGGAGCCACCGCCGACCGTGCTGAAGCCGCCCTATCCCGCCACCCGCCGCGACGACATCGTCGACGACCTCCACGGCCAGCGGGTCGCCGATCCGTACCGCTGGCTCGAGGACGCCAGCAAGCCCGAGGTGACGGCGTGGATGGACGCCCAGGACGCCTTCGCGCGCGCGCGGCTGACCTCGCTCCCGCGCCGCGATGCGATCGCCGCCCGCCTCAAGGAGGTCTTCTACTTCGATGCGCTCGGCGCGCCGACCCATCGCAAGGGCCGCTACTTCTACACTCGCAAGCACGCCAGCAAGGAGAAGACGGTCGTCTACTGGAAGATCGGCAAGGACGGCGCCGAGCAGGTCCTGTTCGATCCCAACACCTGGAGCAGCGATGGCTCGTCGGGGCTGGGCGGCTGGTTTCCATCGCGCGACGGCAGCTTCGTGGCCTACGGCAAGAAGGAGAACAACTCCGACGAGAGCGTGATGCACGTCCGCGACCTCGCCACCGGCAAGGACACCAACGACGTCATCCCGGGCACCAAGTACAGCGGCGCGTCGTGGGCGCCCGACGGCAAGGGCTTCTACTACACCTGGGTGCCGCCGGTCGGCGGCGCGGTCACGGTCGCGGATCGCCCGGGCTTCGCCGAGTTCCGGTACCACAAGCTCGGCACCGATCCGGACCAGGACGCGGTGCTGCACCCGGCGACCCGGAACCCGCAGACCTTCCTCGGCGGCAGCATCTCGTGGGACGGCCGCTGGCTGTTCGCGAGCGTCCAGCACGGCTGGAACTCGAGCGACGTCTACTACCGTGACCTCAAGAAGGCCGACCCGGCCTGGCAGCCGCTCGCCGTCGGGGTCGACGCGAACTTCGAGGTGACGGCGTGGCGCGACCGCTTCTACGTCACCACCAACCACGGCGCGCCGCGGTACCGGGTCTACAAGGTCGATCCCAAGAAGCCGGCGCGCGCCGATTGGCAGGAGCTCATCAAGGAGAGCGAGGCGACGCTCGAGAACGCCGCCATCGTCGGCGAACACCTGGTGCTGACGTATCTCCGCAACGCCGCCAGCGAGCTCGTGGTCCACGACCTGACCGGCAAGCTGGTGCGCAAGGTCGACCTGCCGCCGCTCGGTACCACCACCGGCATCAGCGGCAACCCCGACGAGGATACCGGCTACTTCGGCTACTCGTCGTTCACCGAGGTCTCGGTGACCTACGAGACCTCGATCAAGTCCGGCGCCGTGAAGGAGTGGTCGCGGGTCACGATCCCGATCGACACCTCGAAGATGGTGGCCGAGCAGGTCCGCTACCCGAGCAAGGACGGCACCGAGATCACGATGTTCCTGATCCACCGCGCCGACGCCACCCGGGATGGCAAGAACCCGGTCATCCTCTATGGCTACGGCGGCTTCAACGTCAGCCTGACGCCGGGGTTCAGCTCGGCGCGCGCGGTGTGGCTCGAGCTGGGCGGCATGCTCGCCATCCCCAACCTGCGCGGCGGCGGCGAGTACGGTGAGGACTGGCACAAGGCCGGCATGGGCGCCAACAAGCAGAACGTCTTCGACGACTACGTCGCGGCCGGGCGCTGGCTCGTCGCGGAGGGCTGGACCACGCCCGACAAGCTGGCGATCCATGGCGGCTCGAACGGCGGGCTGCTGGTCGGCGCCGCGATGACGCAGGCACCGGAGCTGTTTCGCGCCGTGGTGTGCGCGGTGCCGCTGCTCGACATGGTGCGCTACCACCTGTTCGGCTCCGGCAAGACCTGGATCCCGGAGTACGGTTCCGCCGACGACCCGGCCGAGTTCAAGACCTTGTTCGCGTACTCGCCATACCACCACGTGCGCGACGGCGTGACCTACCCGGCGCTGCTCATGATGTCGGCCGACCACGACGACCGCGTCGACCCGATGCACGCCCGCAAGCTCACCGCGCTGGTGCAGCACGCCACCGCCAGCGAGCGCCCGGTCATCATCCGCATCGAGAAGAACGCCGGTCACGGCGGCGCCGACCTGGTCAAGCAGCAGGTGGAGTCGAACGCCGACCTGTACGCATTCCTGATCGAGCAGCTCGGGATGTGAGGTGCTATCACCGAGGCATGCCTCGCCTCGCCCTCCTCGTCAGTGTCGTGCTCGGCGCCCTGGCCTGCGGCTGCCCTCACGGCTCCAGCAAGCGCCCCTACCCGGAACCCACCGTCGCCGAATTGCTGGCGCGGATCGCCGCCACCCGCGACGGGGTGAGCAGCTTCTCGGCCAGCACCGTGATGGACTACTGGATGGACGACCAGCGCGTGAAGGGCGGCGTGCTGGTCATGGGCACCACCGGATCTCAGGTCCGCATCAACGCCCTGTCGCCGGCCGGCAACGACGTCATCGCCGACCTGGCCTGTGACGGCACCGACTACGCCTTCATCGACAAGAACAAGAACTGTCAGCTCACCGGGCCGTGCAGCAAGGACACGATCGCGGCGCTGTTCAAGATCGCGCTCGCCCCCGACGACTTCGTCCAGCTCGCCGTTGGCGCGTCGCCGGTGGTGCCGGGCGCCACCGGCACGCTGCGCTGGGACGCCAAGGCCGGCAAGGAGGTGCTCGAGCTGACCGGCGACGACCGCCGCACCCAGGTCATCGTGCTCGACGCCCGCGATGGCCACGCCGACATCGTGTCGAGCGAGGTCAAGACCGCGGACGGCACCCAGGAGTGGCGCATCGACAACACCGACTTCACGACCGTGAAGGACGAGAGCCAGCTCGCTCGTCGGGTGCCCGGCAAGTCGCGCTTCCGGTCGCCCGGCGAGAAGGCCGACCTGGTGGTGGAGTGGAAGGAGCGCAAGCTCGACCTGCCGCTCGACGCGCCCAAGTTCCAGCTCGAGCTGCCCGGCGGACTGCCGCGCTGCCAGTGAGCGACGCCGACGGCGGCACCGACCGACGATTCCACCCGACGCGTCGCGCAACCTCGACCGGGCGCTGGCGGCGCTCACCCGCGGCCTGGCCGAGGCCAACGGCCTCGAGACCATGCGCGTCGAGCTCGAGCAGCTGTCGTCGGCGGTGGCCGCCGTGACCTGGGCGCCGCTCGACGACGTCGCGGCCCGGATCGAGGCCGTCGCGACCACGACCGCCGCCGAGACCGGCAAGCAGGTCATGATCGTGAGTGACTTTCACGGCTTCCGCCTGCCCGACCAGGCCCGCCAGGCGCTGGCCGAGGTGCTGGTGCACGCCATCCGCAACGCGATCGATCACGGCATCGAGTCAGCCGCCGACCGGGCGGCGGCCGAAAAACCACCGGTCGGACGCATCGCCGTCCAGCTCGACGTCGACCAGCATCGCGTCCTGATCGAGGTCTCCGATGACGGCGGCGGCGTCGACCTCGACCGGGTCCGTCAGCGCGCCCTCGAGCGCGGTCTCATCACCGATCCCGACATCACGCCGTCCGCGCTGCTCGAGCTGGTGTTCGAGCCCGGCTTCTCGACCGCCAGCGCCTTGACGTCGGTCTCGGGTCGCGGGGTCGGCATGGACGCGATCCGCGCCATGGCCGAGGCGCGCGGCGGCACCGCCGAGCTGCGGACCGCGGCCGGCCACGGCACGCTGCTGCTCGTCGAGCTTGGCCTGTCCGATCTGACCGACCGCGGGTAATACGGCCGACCAACGGCGCCGGGTGGTCGACTGTGATCTCGCTCGCGGGTCCGGGCGAAAGAGTCGGCGCCGCCGCCGCTGCGGCGATACACTCCGGCCATGTGGGTCGCACGTCTCGCCACGATGTCGCTGGTCGCCGCCGCTGGTTGCAACCTCTACTTCGGCGACGGCGATGACGAGGACGCCGGGACCGCGGTGGACGGTGACGTCGTCCCGCCGATCGACGCCGGCGTCGTCGATGGTGGCGACGGTGGCGCGTCGTTCCCGCGACCGACCGCCCCGACCCGGGCCAGCTCGCGCGTCAACGGCGTCTGGGTGGATCAGGGCGCCGCCGACTGGTCGTGCCTGAACACGCCGTCGTCGGATCAGCCGTCGACCGGGACGATCCAGCTCGGCGGTCGAGTGATCGACTTCCAGTCCGGCGCCGGGGTCGGTGCCGCCGCGATCGTGGCCTACTCGCCCTCGACGTCGACCGGGGTCGGCATGGCGACCTCGTCGTCGGGCGCCGCGTCACGCGGCGACTACGCCATGGCGCTGCAGATGCTGCCGTCGACGTCGACCCGCTACACGTTCGTGACCAGCGCGCAGGGCTACACCGGCACCTACCTCCTCGATCAGTACGTCCCGCCCGCTGCCACCGCGTCTCGCGATCTGGTCACGATCTCGGACGCCACGATGACCTCGCTGCCCGCTTTCATCGGCCTGACCCGGACCCCGAACAGCGCGCTCGTGATCGGCGACATCGTCGACTGCCAGGGCCGCGCGGTGAGCAACGCCGTCGCGCTGGCGACCCGAACCCGCTCGCAGCTCGATCAGGTCGCGGGGGCACTCAGCTTCTACTTCTCGGCCGGCGCGACCAGCCTGCCGGTGCGCGCCAACCAGGCCGCCGTCTCCAATCTCGACGGCCGCTTCATGATCCTCGACGTGCCGCCGATCGCCAGCGGCTTCGCGGTGCAGATCCTCGGCTACCGCACCCAGGCCGAGCTGAGCGCCGGCACGCTGACGCAGCTGGCCCAGCTCTGGTCACCGGCCCAGCCCGGCACCGCGGTCACCGCGGTCTGGCCACCGCGACGCAACTGAGCCGGGTTCGGTATGGCTGTCGATGTAGGTCCATCGGGCCCGGAACCCCGCAGGAGTGCACGACAGTTTGTCCGTGGTCCGACCTCCGCAACAGCCTTGCAAAGCCCGCGGGGTTGACGTTACAAAGGAAGCACCACAGCACGTCGGGTGTTTCTCGGTTGCCTCTTAGTGTCTCTCCGGGCCTCGTATCCGGGCCACCGTCACGTCGACACGCGAGCGAACGGATACCGGCAAGCAGTGGATTCAAGGCAGCAAAGGCTGCGCACCGTGCGCGAATACGGCCATCGTTTCGCGGTTTGACCAGAGGCCGACCCGAGAGAAACCGAGATGAACAACCGACTGTACGTAGGCAACCTTTCCTTCCAGACCTCCACCGATGCCGTCCGCGCCGCCTTCGAGTCATTTGGCGCTGTCGAGGATGTGCACCTGGTGACCGACCGCGAGACTGGCCGCCCGCGCGGCTTCGGTTTCGTCACGATGAGCACGGCCGAAGAGGCCCAGAAGGCGATCGAGGGCATGGACGGCCAGATGCTCGACGGCCGCCCGCTGCGCGTCAACCAGGCTGACGAGCGCCCCCGTGGCGGCGGCGGTGGCGGCGGCGGCGGCTTCCGTCCCGGCGGTGGTGGTGGCGGCGGCTACGGCGGCGGCGGCGGTGGTGGCGGCCGTCCTGGTGGCGGTGGCTATGGCGGTGGTGGCGGCGGCCGCAGCGGCGGCGGTGGCGGCTATGGCGGCGGCGGTGGTGGTCGCGGCGGCGGCGGCGGCGGCCGCGGCGGTGGCGGCTACGAGGGTGGCGGCGGTGGTGGTGGTGGCGGTGGTGCGGGTGGTGGCGGCTGGGACGACGGCGGCCGCGGCGGCCGGCGCGGTCGCGGCTGATCCACGATCGCTCGAAGAAGGCGAGGCGGCCCGAGGAGACTCGGCCGCCTCGCGGCGTTTTCGGCCACGCCGCGCGGTTGTGGGGTTTGCGCAGCGCACGCTATCTTCGCCCCGCATGGGGGCGTTGCTCGAGATCCGCGACCTGGTCACGGAGTTCCGGACCGAGCGCGGCCTGGTGCGAGCGGTCGACGGCGTGTCGTTCGAGATCGCGCGCAAACAGACCCTCGGCGTGGTCGGCGAGAGCGGCTGCGGCAAGTCGGTCACCGCGCTCTCGGTGATGCGCCTGGTCGCCAGCCCGCCGGGGCGCATCGCCGGCGGCGAGATTCACTATGACGGCAAGAACCTGCTCGACCTGCCCGAGCCGGCGATGCGGGCGATCCGTGGCAACCGGATCGCGATGATCTTCCAGGAGCCGATGACCTCGCTCAACCCGGTGTTCACCGTCGGGGATCAGGTCGCCGAGGCGGTGCGCCTGCACCAGCACAAGTCGCGCCGCGACGCGCTCGTGGTCGCCGCCGAGATGTTCAAGCTGGTCGGCATTCCGTCGCCGGAGGAACGACTCGGCAACTACCCGCACCAGCTCTCGGGCGGCATGCGGCAGCGCGTGATGATCGCGATGGCCCTGGCGTGCAAGCCGGATCTGCTCATCGCCGATGAACCGACGACGGCGCTCGACGTGACCATCCAGGCCCAGATCCTGGATCTGCTACGCAAGCTGCAGGACGACCTGGGGATGAGCATCTTGCTCATCACCCACGACCTCGGCGTCGTGGCCGAGACCTGCGACGAGGTGGTGGTGATGTACGCCGGTCGGGTCGTCGAGCGCGCGACCACCGCCGAGCTGTTCGCCACGCCCCGCCACCACTACACCGCCGGACTGTTGCGATCGGTGCCCAGCTACGCGTCCGGTGACGACGCGCCGGTTGGCGAACGCCGGCGACTGCAAGAGATCAAGGGCATGGTGCCGGCCCTGCACGAGCTGCCGCTGGGCTGCAAGTTCGTCGATCGCTGCCCGGCCGCCGATGAGCTGTGCGAGCGCAAGGAACCAGCGCTGGTCAGGCTGGGAGCGGCGCAGGTGCGCTGCCACCACCCGGTCGCGTACGGAGCCACGGCGTGAACGCGACCGCCGCGACCACGCCGGCGCCGGGCCCCGAGGATGACGCCGCCGCGCCGCTGGTGCAGATCCGCAGCGTCTCGAAGCACTTCGCCGCCAAGGTGCCGTGGCCGCGCGAGCCGGTGCCGCTGCCGGTCAAGCTGTGGCGCGCCGTGACGCGCATGAACGCCTCGGTCCGCGCCGTCGAGAACGTCAGCCTCGACATCCGCGGCGGCGAGACGCTCGGCCTGGTCGGCGAGAGCGGCTGTGGCAAATCGACGCTCGGCCGCACCGTCCTCCGTCTGCTCGATCCCAGCGCCGGCACGATCCGGTTCGAGGGCCACGACATCACCAGGCTGCCGCAGGCGGCGTTGCGTCCGATGCGGCGGCGCATGCAGATGATCTTCCAGGATCCGTACGCCTCCCTGAACCCACGCCTGACCGTCGGCGCGACGGTCGGCGAACCGCTCGAGATCCATCGCCTCGCCACCTCGCGGGCCCAGCGCGACGAGCGGGTCGCCGAGCTGCTGGCGCGGGTCGGCCTGCGCCCCGACGCCGCCCATCGCTACCCCCACGAGTTCTCCGGCGGTCAGCGGCAGCGCATCGGCATCGCGCGGGCGCTCGCGGTCAGCCCCCGATTCATCGTCTGCGACGAACCGATCAGCGCGCTCGACGTGTCGATCCAGGCCCAGATCGTCAATCTGCTCCAGGACCTGCAGACCGCCGATCACCTCACGTACCTGTTCATCTCGCACGATCTCAAGATCGTGCAGCACATCTGCGACCGGGTCGCCGTGATGTATCTCGGCCGCATCGTCGAGCTGGCGACCGCCAGCGCGCTCTATCGCCAGCCGCGGCATCCGTACACCCAGGCGCTGCTGTCGGCGGTGCCGGTGCCCGATCCGGCGGCCCGCCGATCGCGCATCATCCTGCAGGGCGACGTACCCAGCGCGCTCCGTCCCCCGCCTGGCTGTGCCTTTCATCCTCGCTGCCCGGTCAAGGACAAGCCCGCGACCTGCTTCACGGACGTCCCGACGTTGCGAACGCTCGCCAACGGCAGCCAGGCGGCATGCCACGTGGCGGAGTGACCATGGCCTCCGCAGCCCCCCATGCCGGTGATCTCGAGCTGCGGCCACTGCCGGCGGTGCTGCTCGATCTGAGCGACGCCAGGGTCACCGGGCGCTTCCTGGTCCGCCGCGAGCGGGTGGTCAAGACCGTCGAGATCCTCGACGGCGATCTGATCGCCGCGCCGACGCACGACGAGACCCTCGGCCACTTCCTGGTCGCCGCCGGGGTGATCAACCAGGTCCAGCACCGCGACGCGGTCAACACCGCCACCACGCGGCGGCTGCCGTTCGGCATCGCGCTGGTCGAGCTCGGCCTGCTGACGCCTGATCAGCTCGCTGCCCAGCTCTCGGCGCAGACCCGCTACCGGCTGCTGTCGCCGCTACGCTGGGGCGACGGCGCCTGGCGTTTCGAGACCCGAGACGTCAACACCGACGGCCCGCGCCTGGGCATCCCGGAGACCGTGCTCGGCGGCCTGCGCGACACGTCGAACGAGGGGTCGTCGCCGAGCGAGATGCTCGCCGACGTCTTCCTCGAGCTCACGGCCCGCGGCGAGAAGCTCTTGCCGTTGTTCCGCAGCGTGTTCGTGGCCCGGCTGCCCCAGCGCCTGCCCGAGGGCATCACGGCGCGCGGCCTGGTCGAACAAGGACTCACCGCGGCGTTGCTCGACGCCATGATCCTGACCGACGCCGTGGTTCCGGCGCTGCCCAAGGTCGGCCCCGCGCTCGCGCTCAAGGCCTCGTCGGAGACCGGCGAGCGCTCGCCGTTGTACGCCGAGCTGTTCGGGGGTCACAGCACGATGGCCCCGTTGCCGTCGGGAAGCGATCCGCTCGATCTGGGCGAGGGTGCCGACGACTTCGACGTCGACGAGCTGCTCGACGACGACGCCACCAAGGCGGCGCGAACCGCCCTGGTCGCCGAGGCCTACCGGCTGCGCGACCTCGAGCACTACGTCGTGCTGCTGGTCGAGCGCGACGCCAGCGACCTCGACATCGCCGCCGCGCTCTCCGAACGGCAGAGCCAGTTCTCGCGCGACTATTACGCTCGCTTCCAGCTCGGGCGCGACACCGCGTTGATCGAGGAGGTCCACGCCGCCTACGAGGCGGCCCGCGACGTCCTGCTCGACGACGACAAGCGGCGCGCCTACGACCGCGAGCTGGCCGGCGGCGATCTGACCGGCAAGGAGGCCGAGGCCGAGCGCCTGCTGCAGGCCGGCCTCGATCTGCTGCTGCGTGGCGACGCCGAGAATGCCGCCGACAAGCTCGAGGCGGCGCTGGCGCAGCGCCCCGACGATCCCGAAGCGCTCGCCGCGCTGGGCTGGGCGGTGTGGCATCGCGAAGAGAAGACCGACGAGGCCGCCGACACGGCGCGCGCCTACCTCGGTCGCGCCCTGCGCAAGAAGCCGCAGCTGGCCACCGCCAACGAGTACCTGGGCCTGATCGAGCTGGCCCTCGGCGCCGACGAGCCGGCGGCGCTCGACCACCTCGAACGCGCCGCCCGCAGCGCCCCGGGGCACCGCATCGTGCTCGACGCGGTCGCCGCCATCCACGTCCGCCACGGCCGCTACCGGGCGATCGAGCGTTTCTACCGCCGCCTGCTGCGCAGCGGCGCCGGTTCGCCGCACGATCAGGCCGCCCTGTGGCAACGGCTGGCGGTCGTGCTCTCCGATCACCTCGACGATCCGGCGGCGGCACGGCTGGCGTTCAACCAGGCCGCGCGGCTTGGTGGCGCGCCGCGCCCGTCGCGGCGCATCCCGACGCCGCGCCCGACCCAGGAGACCGACGCCGAGTTCGTCGCCCTCTCGGTCCGCATCGCCACCGGCGACGACCAGCCCGGTGACCGCGAGCAGTACGATGCGCTGCGCCCGCGCGCGCTACCGCGCGCCCGCACCACGATGAGCCGCGAGCTGTGGAACCTGCTCCGCCACCCCGACGACCAGGCCGACGTCGGCGCGCTCGCCGAGCTGGTCGCGCCGGCGATCCACGCCCTGCACCCGGTCACGCTGACCGATCTCGCGGTCGATCTCGATGCCCGGGTCGCCGACAGCGAGCTACCGGCGCCGTTCGCACGGCTGCGCGCGTACACCGCCGAGCTGCTCGGCCTGGCGCCGGTGCCGGTGTACGCGGTGGCCGACTTCGGAAGCGACGTCCACGTCGGCGCCGCCACCGAGCTGGTGCTGCTCGCCGGCGACGAGGCCCTGACCGCACCCGACCGCCCCGATCTCGGCTTCCGGCTGGCCCGCGCGACCAGCTATCTGTGGCCGGGCCGCGCCGCCGGCGCGTCGCGACCGGCGCGGGTGGTGCGTTCGCTGTTCCTGGCCTTGTTCAAGGAGACCGTCGGCGAGGATCCCGCCAGCGACGACCGGGCCCGCGAAGCGCTCGCCGTGCTCGATCGCCCGACCCGCGATCAGGCGCGGGCGCTGGCGCAGCGGTTGCTCGCCCGTTCGCAGGATCACAACCTGTCGCGCTGGGCGCTGTCGCTGGGCCGGACCGCCGATCGCTTCGGCCTCCTGGTGTGCGGCGACGTGCCGGTGGCGGTCCGCCTGGCCGCGAGCCCGAGCGCCAACGGCGATCTGCTCGACTTCGCTCGCTCGGAAGCGTTCCTGCGCCTGCGTGCTGCGCTCGGGTTGACCGTCAGTGCGCCGCCGCCGCCGAACCTGACCCTCGCCCGCTAGCGATCGCGCTATAAAGTCGACATGGAGCCTGAAGCCCAGCGCCCGCTGAAACCCGCGACCGCCGCGCCCGGCAACTGGTTCGCGCAGCACGCGATCGGGCTCGGCACGCTGGTGATCGGCGCGCTCGCCATCGTGGTGGCCACGCTGCGCCAGGACGCGCTGTGGACGATGCCCGACTGGCGCATGACGGTGCCGTTCTTCGTCGCCGCCGGCGTCGGCACCGTGGTCTCGATCGCGCGCCGCGAGGGGTTGCCGGTGCTGCCGCTGGCCGGCCTGGGCCTGGCCGCCGTCACGCTGGTCCTGGGCTGGTTCCTGGTCATGGCCGCCATCGTCGTCGTGACCGCGATCATCATCCTCATCATGTCGACGGTGATGTGATGCCCACCGCCAAGGCCGCCGACGGCGAGCTGTCCGAGCGCGACCTCATCTACGACTGGAATGGAGTCGAGAAGGTCGCGCCGCTGTCGCCGCGGCGCAAGGTCACGTTCCTCGACGAGACGCTACGCGACGGCATCCAGTCACCGTCGGTCGTCGATCCGACCATCGCCGACAAGTTGCGGCTGGTCGAGCTGGCCAGCGAGCTCGGCATCCACCACATCGACATCGGCCTGCCCGGAGCCGGCGCGCGCGCGATCGAGGACTGCACGGTCATCGCGACCCACATTCGCGACGCGCGGCTGGCGATCAAGCCAGCCTGCGCGGCCCGCACCCACATCCACGACGTCCAGGCCATCGTCGACATCTCGCAGCAGGTCGGCATCGAGATCGAGGTGCTGACGTTCATCGGCAGCTCGCCGATCCGCCAGTACGCCGAGGACTGGGACCTGCCACGCATGCTGTCGCTGTCCGCCGACGCCATCGACCTCGGCCGCCGTCACGGCTTGCCGGTCGCCTACGTCACCGAGGACACCACCCGCTCGCGCCCCGAGGTGCTGTCGAAGCTGTTCACCAACGCGGTCGAGCACGGCGCGCAGCGCCTGATCGTGTGCGACACCGTCGGCCACGCCACGCCCGACGGCATCCGCAACCTGCTCCGCTTCACCCGCAACTTGCTCGACGGCATCGGCCGCCCCGACGTCGGCATCGACTGGCACGGCCACAACGATCGCGGCCTGGGAGTCGTCAACTCGATCTTCGCGATCGAGTACGGCGCCGATCGCATCCACGGCACGGCGCTCGGGGTCGGCGAACGGGTCGGCAACGCCGCCCTCGATCAGATCTTGCTCAACCTGTCGCTGCTTGGCGAGCTGCCCGGCCAGGACCTGTCGCAGCTGCTGACCTGGTGCCAGACCGCGTCGCGCGCCACCAGCGTACCGATTCACGCTCAGTACCCGCTCGCCGGCTCGGACGCGTTCCGGACCGCGACGGGAGTTCACGCCGCGGCGATCATCAAGGCCGAGCGCAAGGGCCACGCCTGGCTCGCCGACCGGATCTACTCGGGGGTGCCGGCGGGCGCGTTCGGGCGCGAGCAGGAGATCGAGGTCGGACACTATTCGGGTGAGTCGAACGTCGTCTACTGGCTGCGCAAGCGTGGCCACGAGCCGACGACCGAGCTGGTGGCGGCGGTGCTCGGCGCTGCCAAGCGCGGCAACCGCGTGCTCACCAACGACGAGATCGAGCAGATCATCAGCGACCACCACGCGACCAAGACCCTGCCGACGTGAGCGCCGACGCGTGAGCCATCGCACGTACAACTTCTCGTCGGGTCCGGCGGTGCTTCCGGAACCGGTGCTGCGCCGAGTCCAGGCTGCGATCTGGGACCTCGACGGCACCGGCATTGGCGTCCTCGAGCACAGCCACCGCGGCAAGGCGTTCACCGCCGTGCTCGAACGCACCGAGGCGCTGGTCCGCACGGTCGGCGGCGTGCCCGACAGCCACGCCGTGCTGTTCCTGCAAGGCGGCGCCGCGAGCCAGTTCTACCAGGTGCCGATGAACTTCCTCGCCGGCGGCACCGCCGACTACTGCAACACCGGTGTGTGGTCGCAGAAGGCGATCGCCGAGGCGCGGCGGTTCGGGACCGTCCACATCGCGTGCTCGAGCGAGGCGGCTCGCTTCGCGCACATCCCGTCGGCGGCCGAGACCTCGTGGTCGAGCAGCCCCGCGTACGCCCACTTCACGAGCAACAACACGATCTACGGCACCGAGTGGACCCACGAGCCCGCGCCGCCCGCCGGGGTGCCGCTGGTCTGCGACGCCTCGAGCGACCTGTTCAGTCGACCGATCGACGTGGCGCGCTACGCGCTCATCTACGCCGGTGCGCAGAAGAACCTGGGGCCGGCCGGCGTGACCCTGGTGATCGCGCGTCGCGACTTCCTCGAGCGCGGCGCGCGCGATCTGCCGACCATGCTGCAGTACCGCACCCACGCCGCCGAGAGCTCGATGCACAACACGCCGCCGACGTTCGGCATCTACGTCATCGGCGAGGTCCTGGAATGGATCGTGGCCCAGGGCGGTCTGCCGGCGATGGCGGAGCGCAACCGGGCCAAGGCCGGCATCCTCTACGACTTCCTCGACCAGTCGGCGCTGTTCGTCGGCACGGCGCGCGCCGACAGTCGGTCGCTCATGAACGTGACCTTCCGCGCCCGCGACCAGGCGCTCGAGGCCGAGCTGGTCACGCAGGCGACGGCGCGCGGCCTCGACGGCCTCAAGGGCCATCGCAGCGTCGGCGGCATGCGGGCCAGCATCTACAACGCGTTCCCGATCCAGGGCGTGCGGGCGCTGGTGGACTTCCTGCACCAGTTCGAGCGCAGCCACCGCGGCCGCAGCGAATAGCTCCCGGTCATGGACGACGACACGCTGCGCGAACGGCTGGCGGTGGCGTACGGCACGCGACTCGACGGCGAGTCGTTGCGCTGGGACGATCAGCGCGAGGCCGCCGCGGTCATGCTCGCCGATCGCATCGCCGGGCTGCTCGGCGAGCCGGTCGTGGTCGCCGCCGAACCCGGCGCCGCCATCGGGCCCCCGCCATGGCCGCGCGCGCCGATCCCCACCGGCGATCGGGCGGCCGCGGTCCGCGACGTCGTGGCCTGGGCCGCCGCCCGCGGCGCGGTGTTCGACGCCGTCGAGATCCAGATCTCGCCGGCGGGCAACCGCACGGTCCACGCCCGGCGACCGATCGAGCGCCAGGAGCGGATCGTGTTCGTGCCCCGCGACCTGATCCTCATCGACGACAACCTCGATGCCACGCCGCTCGGCGCCCGGCTGGTCCCGTCGCGCGACCGGCTCTCCAACCAGCAGACCCCGTTCGCCACCTGGCTCGCCGCCGAGCGTGCGCAGCCTGGCTCGCCGTGGCGGCCGTACCTCGACGCCCTGCCGGCGGCGCCCGATACGCCCGGCTTCCGCGACGAAGCCGACCTGATGCTCCTCGCTGCCACCGCCGCGCGCGCCGGCGTGCTCGCGGCCCGGCACTCGCTCGCCGCCGACCACGCCCACCTGGTCGAGGTCCTCGGCGACGACGCGCCGACGCTGGCCGCCCTGGCGTGGGCCCGCGCGGTGACCGGGTCGCGAACCTTCAAGCTGATGATCGACGGGCTCGACTGTCGCGGCATGGTCCCGATCGCCGAGTTCTTCGATCACGGTCCCGGCGACACCACGTGGAGCTACGACGACAGCGCCGGCGGCCTCGCCATCACGGCGGCCCGCGACCTCGCCGCGGGCGAGCAGATCCACCTCGGCTACGGCGAGTTCGCGAACTCGCACTTCGTCACCCACTACGGGTTCGCCATCGACGACAACCCCGACGACATCGCGCTGCTCTGCTTTCCGCCCGCGGCCAACCCGCTGGTCGATGTCGCCGCGGCATGCCTGTGGGATCACCCGCTGGCGGCGCCGATCGAGCTCGAGGCCGGCACCCGCATCGAGGGCGGCATGCGGCGGGCGCTGTCCCTGGCGCGGCTGCGGGTGGCCAGCTACCGCGAGCTGATCAAGGCCACCGACGCCGGCCGCTTCGAGGGCCGCGAGCTGTTGTGGCTCGGCGCCGACGTCGACCGTGCCGCGCTCCAGCTCCTGGCCGAGGCCGCCCGCGCCAACCTCGCTCGCCTCGTCGATCCGCCGCCCGGCGACAACCCGTCGGCGTGGGCCCAGACCGCCGCGGTCATCCGCGCCGGCGAACGCGCCGTGCTCGCCGCCATCACCGAGCTCCCCGAACGCGCCGCGCCCTACCTCGCCGATCCGTCGCCGTGGCCATGGCGCCGCGCCGCGGTCTCGATCGCCGTCGACAGCCGCGGCGGCGAGGCCCTGATGCGCAGCTACATCCTGATGATCGCCGACGAGCTGCCGCGGTGAACCCCGAGTTCGACGTCGCGACCTGGGCACCGCTGCCGTCGCCGGCGAACCCGCCCGCCGCCAGCCAGGGTGCGCTCGACGCCTTGCTCGCCTGGGCGGCGAGCTCCGGTGCGCGGTTCGAGCCGATCGAGATTCGCGTCGCTGCGGACGGCAACCGCAGCGTGTATGCGCGGCGCACGATCGCTGCTGGTGAGCCGCTGGTGTTGCTGCCACGGCAGCTCATGATCACCGACGGCGACATCGCGGCGTCGCCGGTCGGGGCCGCGGTCCGCCGGTTCGACGGCATGCTCCACACCCGGCACAGCTCGATCGGCGTGTGGCTCGCCCACCAGCGCCGCGATCGCAGCTCGCCGTGGGCCGCCTACCTCGATGCCCTGCCGGCGGCCTTCCCATGGTTGCCGATCTACCGCGGCGGTAGCGAGCTGGCGGCGCTGGCAGGCACCCGCGCGCTCGACGTGATCGTGGCCCAGCGGGTCGGGTTCGACGACGATCTCGGGCTGCTGGGCGAGATGGTCGAGGAGCTCGCCGACCTACCGCTGGCCGAGTTCGCGTGGGGCCGCTGTGTCGCGACGTCGCGCTGCTTCCGCGTCACGGGCGACCCGGGCAGCGTGCGCGCGCTGGTGCCGATCGTCGACATGTTCGATCACGGCACCGATGACGCATCCTGGGGATACGTCGCCGCCGCCCGGAGGTTCGAGGTCCGCGCGGCGCGCGCGCTGGCCGCGGGGCAGGAGATCCGCATCCGCTTCGGCAGCCACGAGAACGCGCGCTGGCTGTCCGGACACGGCTTCGCGATCGAGGCCAACCCCGAGGACGAGGCCGCGCTTCGGTTCGCGGCGCCGGCCGACCCCGAGTCGCTACCGGTCGGCACCACCTACGATCGCAGGTTCCAGCGCGCGATGTCGTTCGCTCGGCTGCGCGCGGACCCGGTGGCCGATCCCGCCGGCTTCGCCGAGATCGCTTCCGCCGCGCGCGCCGCGCAGGCGCTGATCGACGCGGCGCCGGCGCTGGCGCCGGAAACCGAGCCGCGCTGGCGCCACACCTGCGAGGTCGTGTGCGCCGGCGAGCGCGCGATCCTCGACGACATCGTCGCCTTTGCGTCGGCCGCGGACGTCATCTCGGCGCGGTCCCACGGCACCGAGCGCCTGCGACGCACCTACCTGGCGGCGACCACCGCCTCGTCGTCGCGCTGACGCTGCTGGCCGGCGACGGAGCGGCGAGGCCCGTCGTCGCGTTGATGGTCGCGATCGCAGTCATCGATCGATCGCGGCATCATAAATAGCCATATCTCCACGTTGATGTCGAGTTGTGGCGATTTATAGCGACGGCAAAGGTAGCCATATCTTTGCCATCGGGTCACCACCTACGGCGTCCGCGATAACGAACACGCGCGCGGCCTCGTCGCCCAGTCGGTCACGCTCGATGCCCTGTTCGAGCGCTAGAAAGCGTCAGGCGCCGACCACGAACACCACGCTGGTCGTGCCGCTGCCGCCGATGTTGAGCGTGGCGAAGCGGCGCGCGTTCTTGACCTGGTAGCCGCCGGCCTGGTCGGTGACCTGCAGCGAGGCGTCGAGGAGCTGGCGCACGCCGGTGGCGCCGACCGGGTGCCCGGCGCCGATCAGGCCACCCGAGGGGTTGATCGGCAGCTTGCCGCCGGCGTCGATCACGCCGTCCTCGATCGCCTTCCACGACTGCCCGGGCGCGGTCAGGCCGAAGTGATCGATGGCCATGTACTCCGAGGTCGTGAAGCAGTCGTGGGTCTCGATGCCGTCGAGCGCCCAGCAGTCGGCGATGCCGGCGCGCGCGTAGGCGTCGGTGATGGCGCGGCGGGTGTGCGGCAGCACGTAGGGCTGGTCCTTGCTCTCCGCGACCTTGGCGTCGAACGTGAGCGGCGCCGTGCGATGGCCCCAGCCCTGGATGCGGGCCAGGGTGTCGAGCGGGCGGCCACGGCGGGCCGCGTAGGCCTCGGCGAACCTGGCCGACGCCACGATCACGGCGACGGCGCCGTCGGTGACCTGCGAGCAGTCGCTGACCTTGATCCGACCGCCGATGAGCGGGTTGTACGACGAGGTCTCGCAGGCGTGCGCCTCGTTCATGTACCAGGTGCGGGTCTGGGCGCGCGGGTTGTTCTTGGCGTTGGCGTAGTTCACCGCCGAGATGCGGGCCAGGTGCCGATCGTCGAGGCCGAAACGGCGGTCGTACTCGTCGCCGAGCTTGCCGAACAGCTTGGGAAACGGGAACTCGACGCCCTTGGCCTCGAGCTCGTACCAGGCCGCGGTGCCGAGGTAGTCGCCCCCGATCGCCGGGCTCACCGTCTTCATCTGCTCGACCCCGACCACCAGCGCGCAGTCGTAGCGACCGGCCTCGATCTCCGCCGACGCCGCCAGCAGCGCGATCGATCCCGAGGCGCAGGCCGCCTCGTGGCGGCCGGTGGGCAGGCCGGAGAACGCCGGATCGACGTCGACCAGGAACGCGCCCAGGTGACCCTGCATGGCGTAGAGCTCGGCGGCGAAGTTGCCGACGTGACCGACGTCGATCTCGCGCGGCGCGACGTCGGTGATGGCGAGCGCGCCCTCGACCGACTCCCGGATCATGGCGGCGATGTGCTTGCCCTCCTTGGTCCAGTTGCGGGCGAAGTCGGTCTGAAAGCCGCCGAGGATGTAGACGGGTGCGGTCATGGGGGTCTCCTTGATCTCGGCGTCAGGCGGCGACGAAGTAGCGGCCGCGGTCGACCTCGGGCTCGTCGAACAGCTGGAGGTTCTTCTCGGCCGCCTCGATCACGACCCGCGGCACCAGCAGGGCCGCACGATCGAGCAGGCCGATCAGGCGGCGGGCACCGATGGCGTCGGCGAGCACGCTGGGCGGCGCCCAGTTGAAGCCGAAGCCCATGATGCGGTCGACGTCGCGCGGTCGCGCCACGACCGAGCCGACCCGGGCCAGCCCGTAGCTGACGTAGCCGAGCACGACCTGGCGCAGCAGATCGGCCTCGGCGCCGGCGGCGTCGCACATCGCGTCCATCGCGACCCGGTAGCGACCGACGCGGATCGCGGCCTTCATCTGATCGACGAACACCGGCAGCGGCCGGCTCAGCTCGGCGAGCGGTCGGTAGTCGCCGGTCCGGGCATCGAGCGCGAGCTTGACCGTTTCCTTGCCCTTGCCGTCGGTGCGGAAGAAGCCGCCCTTGGTCTTGGTCTTGTTGCCGAGGTGGCCGGCGGTGATCAGCTTCTGCATGTACGCCGGCAGCGCGAACGCGGCGTGGGCCTCGTCGCTGGTGTTGGCGTACAGGTTGTCGACGATCGCCTGGTGGACGTCCCAGCCCACGAAGTCGACGGTGGCGAGCGGCGACATCGCGCGCCCGGTGTGGGGGCCGATCAACGCGTCCATGAAGGCGACGCCGTGCTCCTCGGCGAGCTGGGCGACCTCGTTGAGCACCTTGAAGCCGACCCGGTTGCCTGCGAACGCCGGGGTATCGGTGGTCTCGACGACCTCACGGCCGAGCGGCCCGGCGAGCAGCTCGCGCACGAACGCCAGCACCGCCGCGTCGGTCCCGGCGTGGGCGATCAGCTCGCAGCCGACGATGACGTTGGGCGGATTGAAGAAGTGAATGCCGAGGAAGTGCTTCTGGAAGCTCTCGCTCTGGCCACCGCACATGGCCGCGATCGACAGGCCGCTCGACACCGTGGCGACGATGGCGTCGGGCTTGCGGGCGGCATCGACGCGCGCGAACACCTCGCGCTTGACCGCCAGATCCTCGGCCACCGCCTCGAACACCAGGTCGGCGCCGGCGACCGCCTGCTCCATCTGATCGTAGCTACCGACCTCGATGAAGCGCGAGATCGCGGTCGACTTGACCATCTGCTCGGCGCGCGCGCGACCGGCCTCGGCCTTGTCACGGGTGCGGGCCAGGAACACGGTGCGGATGCCAGCGGCCGCGAACACCGCGCCCGAACCCGACCCCATCGCGCCATTGGCTCCCAGCACGACGACGTTCTCGATCTTCCTCGCCATGGTTCTTTGTGAACCATCCCGCCCGATCTTGTCAATCTGTAAATTTCACGCGCTGCGTGTCAACGCATTGTCATAACAAGGGATTTTACGAAATAACGCAGCAAGTCAGACGCAATAGGTCGGAAGATCGCTACTTCTCGACCACCACGATGTGTCGCTTGCCGGCGGCCCCGACCGGGATGTCCTCGAGGTAGTCGATCGAGACCGGCACTCCGGGGAGGTACTTGCGGAGGAATCCGTACGCGAGTTGCTCGGCCTCGGCCGGCATCTTGCCACCCGCGATCGCCGGCACCACCCGCAGCGACAGCTCGCCGGTCTTCTTCTGGAAGATCTGGAACTGCTTGGCATGCTCGACGATCGACACGAACAAGATCGAGAACAGGAGGCCGTTGACCGGGTTGCCGCGGCCGTCGCGCAGCGTGTCGGTGACCCGGCCTTCGATCGGCCCGATGCGCGGCAGCGTCCGGCCGCAGCGACACGGCCCCGGCGCGCGCGCCACCGCGCTGTCGCCGCCGACGTAGCGGATCAGCGGCTGGGCCAGGTTGTGGAGGTCGGTGATCACGACCTCGCCGGTCTCGCCCGGTCGTGCCGGTCGCATCGTGCCGCCGTCGCGCACGATCAGCTCGACGATCATGGTCTCCATCGACAGGTGGAGCCCATCGTGGGCCTCGCACTCCGAGCCGATCAGCATCACCTCGCGGCAGCCGTAGGTCTCGAACACGTCGGGACCGAAGGCCTGCTGCATGGCCTCGCGATCGTGCGGCCACAGCCGCTCGGCACCGGTGATCACCGGAAAGCCGTTCCACGACCGACCGTTGGTGCGGTTCACGTACCGCGCCAGCGCCGCCGCGCCCTGCGCGTAGGCCAGCATCACCTCGGGCTGCAGGCGGCGGAGCGCGTCGACCGCCCGCTGCAGGTGCTGGTCGTCGCGCGGCGAGCAGTCCATGTAGTGATCGCGGCGCAGCGCGTGGTCGAGCTCGACCTTGTACTTCTTCCACCCGGTGGTCGGCGTCGCCAGCACGCCCCACCAGTGGAACGCCTTCATGCCGGGCTGATAGCCGGCCCACCCGTAGCCGCGCCAGCGGGTGGCGTCGCGCCACACCCGCGACTCGGCGTTGTACTTCACGATCATCGGCGTGCCGGTGGTGCCGCTGGTGGTCTTGGTGACCTCCGCGAACGGCGGTGCGCTCGAGATCCGGGTCTCGCAGCTGGCGCGCGCGGTGGCCTTCTCGAGCAGCGGCAGCCGCGCCAGATCGGCCGGCGAGCGGAGGTCCTCGGGCGAGACGCCGGCCTGATCCATCACCTCGCGGTAGTGCGCGGTGTGGCGGTAGGCGTGGCGCGCCAGCCGGCGCAAGAAGCCGGCCTGGATCACCTCGAGCTCGGCCGGCGACGCGCGCTGGGTCTCGTCGAGGTACTCGATCAGCTGCATCGTCGAGCGACCGCGCAGCCGCTCCCAGCCGGGATACAGGACCTTCGACAGGAGCCGTCCGTACAGATCCACGGCCTCGTAGTAGCATCGCCCGACGCGTGCTGTCCCGCCTGCGCCAGAAGAACCTGCACACCTGGATGCGCGGCTACGCGCGCCACCTGGCACGCCGCGCCCGCACGCGGACGCGGACGCCGAGCAGCGACGGACCGCGCCATCTCCTGTTCGCGATGTGCGATCACTACGAGCCGCTGTGGGCCGGCGCGCCCGAAGACGCCGGCCGCGCGCGGGTCGCCGCCTGGCGCGACGGCTATCCGGCGATGGCGGCGCCGTTCCGCGACGCCGACGGCCACGCCCCGCGCCACTCGTGGTTCTTCCCGGGCGAGGAGTACCGCCCCGAGTACCTCGACGATCTGGCGACCCTGGCCCGCGCCGGCTTCGGCGAGGTCGAGGTGCACATGCACCACGACGGCGACACCGCGGCGACGTTGCGGCCGAAGCTGGCCGAGTATCTCGACATCTTCGCCCGCCACGGCCACCTGTCGCGGGCCGCCGGCGGCGGCTACCAGTGGGCGTTCATCCACGGCAACTGGTGCCTGGCCAACGGTCGGCCCGACGGGCGCTGGTGCGGCGTCGACGACGAGCTGCCGCTGTTGTGGGAGCTGGGCTGCTACGCCGACTTCACGTTTCCGTCGGCGCCCGACCCCTGCCAGTCGGACATGGTCGACCTCATCTACTGGCCGACCGGTGACCTGGCTCGGCGCCGCTCGTACGACGGCGGCGAGCCGGCGCGGGTCGGATCGAGCTTCGACGATCGGCTGCTGATCATCACCGGCCCGCTGTCCTTGGTGCGCAAGGGCGGGCTGGCGGTTCGGATCGAGAACGGCGCCCTGACCGGCGACGATCCGCCGACCCCGGCGCGGGTCGACACCTGGGTCGATCAGGGCATCCACGTCGATGGCCGCTCCGACTGGGTGTTCGTCAAGGTCCACACCCACGGCGCCGTCGAGAAGGCGGCCGCGTCGTTGCTCGGCGCCGACGGTCGCGCCATGCACGCTCACCTCGGCGCGCGGTACAACGACGGCAAGAGCTGGCGTCTGCACTACGTCACCGCGCGCGAGATGTACAACGTCGCCCGCGCCGCCATGGACGGCAAGGGCGGCGACCCCGGCCTGTGGCGCGACTACGTGGTCCCGCCGCCGCCGATCGCCGCGCGGTAGCTGTCGTCGGTGGTGTGACGCGGTTGCCGCGATGGCACACGAGCGTGCCGACTCTTGCCGTTCGGTCATCGCGCGCCACGCGTAGAATCAGGGCCGCCACGCGCAACCAGCGCCGCACCGGTGCCTCCATGGTACGGAGCCTGCAGCGTGTGGATGTTTCGATGACCGCCGCGGGTCCCCTGATCGAGCTGATCGACGTCACCCGTCACTACCAGATGGGCGACGAGCGCATCGCCGCGCTCGATGGCATCGGCTTCCGGGTCGAGCACGGTGAGATGGTCGCCATCGTCGGCACCTCGGGCTCGGGCAAGAGCACGCTGCTCAACATCCTCGGCTGCCTCGACACGCCGAGCAGCGGTCAGTATCGACTCGGCGGCCGCGATGTCCAGGGGCTGTCCGACGACGACCGGGCCCGGGCTCGCAACCGCCAGATCGGGTTCGTGTTCCAGAGCTTTCACCTGCTGCCACGCTCGACGGCGGTCAAGAACGTGGCGCTGCCGCTGGTGTATCGCGGCATCCCGGCCCGCGAGCGGCTCGCGCGGGCCCGGCAGTCCCTGGCTCGGGTCGGGCTGGCCGAGCGCGCCCGCCATCGGCCCAACCAGATGTCGGGCGGGCAGCGGCAGCGAACCGCGATCGCTCGCGCCCTGGTCACCGAGCCGTCGCTGCTGCTGTGCGACGAGCCGACCGGCAACCTCGACTCGACCACCGGCGAGGAGATCATGGCGCTGTTCCACCAGCTGCACGCCGAGGGCAAGACCATCCTCATCGTCACCCACGAGCCGGCGATCGCCGCCCGTTGCCCGCGGGCGATCCGCATCTCCGATGGGCGCATCAAGGCCGACGGTCCCGGCGCCGAGGTCGCCTACCTCACGCCGCCTGTCGCGCCGGCGGCGCACCCGTGAAGGCCCTCGTCACGATGCTGGTGATCGCGACCGGCTGCGACCGCGGCGCGGCGGCCGGTGCCGGCGCCGCCGATCGACCCCGGCGAGCGGTCGTGAGCCACGGCGACCTCGCGCCGCGGGTCTTGCTCACCGGCCAGCTCCGCGCGGTGTCGGCGATCGATCTGAACGTCCCGCGCACCGACGCCTGGGAGCTGTCGATCCGGTGGATGGCCGACGACGGCGCCGACGTGAAGGCGGGCCAGCGGGTGCTGGAGTTCGACAACTCCGCGTTCACCAGCCAGCTCGAGCAGAAGAAGTTGCTGCTGCTGCAGGCGACCACCGACTTCCGCAGCGCCCGCGACGTCGGCGCGCTGGCCACGGCCGACAAGGAGGCCGAGGTCCGCGAGCGGTCAGCTGGCGTCGACAAGGCCAAGCTGCTCGCCGATGTACCGGCCGACTTGCTGCCCGGTCGCACCGCCCAGGAACGCCAGCTCGAGCTCAGCCGGGCGCGGGCGGCGCTGGTGGCGGCCGAGACCGAGCTGGTCGCGCAGCGGCGGGCGGCGGCGCTCGATCTCCGCGTCAAGCAGATCGAGCTCGACAAGGCGGCGCGCACGATCGACGACGCGACCCGGACCATGCTCGAGCTGACGCTGACCGCACCGCGCGACGGCATCGTCGCGGTTGCCGAGCACCCGTGGGAAGGCCGCCGGTTGCAGATCGGTGACTCGGTGCAGCCGGGATGGACCGTGGTGTCGTTGCCCGACCTGGCCCGCGGCTTCGAGGTGCGGGCCGAGCTCAGCGACGTCGACGACGGCCAGGTCGCGGTCGGCGCCGCCGCCACCTGCACGCTCGATGCGTATCCGGCGCAGCCGATCCCGTGCACCGTGCGCGAGCTGTCGCCGGTCGCCCGCGCCGAGGGTCGCGAGACCCTGCGCAAGGCCTTCGACGTGGTCTTGCCGATGCAGCCCCGCGACGGGCTCGCCGCCCGCCCGGGCATGTCGGTCAAGGTCGAGCTCCACCGCGCGCCGCGGACCGGCGTGATCCTGGTGCCGCGGGGCGCGGTGGTGGTGCCCGGCGCGACCGGGCGCGTTCGCCTCGCCGGCGGCGGCGTGCGCGACGTGGCGCTCGGGCCCTGCGACGCGCAGGCCTGCGTCGTCGAGCGCGGCCTGGTGGCCGGCGACGCGGTCGAGATCGGCGGGCCGCCGTGAGGCCGGGCGCGGGCGTGATCGTGGCCGCGCTGCTGGTCGCGCTGCAGGTCGGGTGCGGCAAGCGCGCGGTCGACGGCGAGCTGGTCGAGATCAAGCGCGCCGATCTGGTCATCGGGGTCGAGGTGAGCGGCGAGCTCGCCGCGGTCGACTCGACCGACGTGATGCCGCCCGGGCTGCCCGAGGTCTGGAACTACAAGATCGCCAACCTCGCCGACGAGGGCACCGAGCTGGCGGTGGGCGCGCCGGTGGTCGCGTTCGACGCCTCCGAGCTCGAGCGCGAGCTCGACTCGATGCGCAACGAGCTCGAGGCCGCCGCCAAGAAGCTCGACAAGCGCAAGGCCGACGCCGCGCTGGCGCGCCGCGACGAAGCCCTGCGGATCGCGGAGGCGGAGGCGAACCTGCGCAAGGCCAGCCTCAAGACCGGCGCGCCGGCCGAACAGACCGCGGCGATCGAGCTGAAGCTGACCGAGATCGATCACCGCCTGTCCGAGATGGCGCTCGAACGGGCCCGCAACCGCGCCGCCCAGATGCAGCGCTCGGACGCGGCGGAGCTGGCCAGCCTGACCGAGCACCACGCCTACACCCGCGGCCGGGCCGCGGCGATCGAGCAGAACATCGCGCGCATGTCGATCGCCGCGCCCCGCGCCGGGACCGTGGTGTTTCCGACCTCGTGGCGCGGCGAGAAACGGAAGGTGGGCGACTCGGTGTGGCGGATGCAAGCGGTGCTGCAGATCGTCGCGCTCGACAAGATGGTCGGCGAGGGCGAGGTCGACGAGGTCGACGTCGCGCGGGTGGTCGAGGGCCAGCCGGTCAGCCTGCGCCTCGACGCCCTGCCCGACGTGCAGCTGCACGGCCGGGTCAAGGAGATCGCCCGCACCGTGCGCGGTCGATCCGCCGCCGACCCCAGCAAGGTGGTGGAGATCGATGTCACGCTCACCGACCAGGGCGCCCATCCGCTGCGGCCCGGGATGAGGTTTCGCGGCGAGGTCGAGACCCTGCGCCTGCCGGGCGTGCTCGTGATCCCGGCCGCGGCGGTGTTCGTGACCGCCGACGGGCCAGTCGCCTACCGGCGCAGCGGCGGCGACCTCGAGCGCGTGCGGCTCACGCTCGGACGGCGCAACCCGCACACCATCGAGGTGGTGAGCGGGCTGGCCGCTGGCGACCGGGTGTCGCGGGTCGATCCATCGCGGAGGCCACGATGAAGCGCGGCCTGGCGATCTGCGCCGTGGTCGGTCTGCTCGGTGCCGGCGGCTGGGGCACCTGGCGCGCGCTGGTCGGCCGCGGCGGCGCGGCCGCGGTGCCAACCATCATCGTGACCCGCGAGCGGTTGGTTCGCCGGGTGACCGCCGAGGGCAACCTGCGGGCGGTCAAGGCCACGCCGCTCAGCGTGCCCCAGAACGCCGACGGCGGCGGTCCGATGAAGCTGGCCTGGCTCGCCGACGACGGCTCGCGGGTCAAGGCCAAGGACGTGGTGGTCCGCTTCGACCCGTCGGATGCCGAGAAGCAGCTCCGCGATGGTGACGCGGATCTCGCGGCCGCCAACGCCCGCCTGGCCCAGGAGCAGGTGCGGTCGGGGGCCGCGGTCGCGGGCCGCGACGCCACCGCCGAGCTGGCCGGCCAGGAGCTCGAACGGACCCGGTTGTTCCAGCAGAAGGACCAGCAGATCTTCTCCCGCAACCAGATCGTCGAATCGGAGATCGACACCAAGCTCGCCGGCGCCAAGCAGGCGCACGCCGAGCAGACCAAGCAGATCGAACGCACCCTGTCACGCACCAAGGCCAACGTGATCGTCGTCGAGCGCCAGAAGGCCGAGCTGACGATCGCGCACGCCCGGGCGGCGCTCGAGCGCATGGAGATCCGCGCCCCGCACGACGGCATCCTGGTGCTGCGCCGCGGCTGGCGCGGCGACGTCCCGCGGGTCGGCGATCAGATGTGGCCGGGACAGGGGGTCGCCGAGATCCCGCTGCTCGACGCCATGGAGGTCGAGGTCTTCGTGCTCGAGGTCGACGCCACCGGCCTCGAGCCCGGCCAGGCGGCCGAGGTCGCGATCGAGGCCCGACCCGGCCAGCTGTTCACCGGCAAGGTCCGCCTGGTCGACAAGCTCGCCAAGCCACGGGTGCCGGGGTCGCCGGTCCAGTACTTCGGCGTGGTCGTCGAGCTCGACCGCACCGACCGCGAGCTCATGAAACCCGGCCAGCGGGTCCGCGCCACCATCGTCCTCGACGACCAGGAGGCGCTGGTGGTGCCGCGGCAGGCGGTGATCGTGAAGGGTGAACAGAACCTGGTCTACCGCCGCGGCCCGGCCGGCTTCGAAGCGGTGGCCGTCGACCTCGGCGCCGCCACCTCGGGCCGGGTGGTGATCAAGTCCGGGCTGCGCGCCGGCGATCGCATCGCGGTGCGCGATCCGACCCGCAGCGCCGCCGAGGCGCTCGGCCCCGGCAGCGGCAGCGCGGCCCGACCCGGTAGCGGCGAGGCCGCGCCGTGAGACGGCTGCTCGATGCCTTCGTGGTCGCGCTCGAGAACCTGAGCGATCACAAGCTCCGCACCCTGCTGACCACGCTCGGCATGATGTTCGGCGTCGGCGCGGTGATCGCGATGCTGTCGATCGGCGCCGGCGCCGAGCGCCAGGCGCTGGCGCTCATCGAACGCCTCGGCACCCGCAACGTCGTGGTCCGCGCCAAGACCTTCAAGCCCGAGGAGCTGGAGGAGATCCGCAAGAAGTCGATGGGGCTCTCGCAGCGCGACGCCGAGGCGATCGTCGAGGCGGTGCCCGGCGTCGCCTTCGCCACGCCGCGGATCGAGATCGAGCCGTACAAGATCCTCGCCGCCGGCGGCAAGACCAAGTCCCAGGTCTTCGGCGTCGGCCACCGCCACCGCGAGGTCACGCGCTTCGCGCTGTCCGAGGGCCGCTTCTTCGACCTCGCCGACGAGACCCACCACGCCCAGGTCTGCGTCATCGGTGCGGCGGTGCGCCGTGAGCTGTTCGGCGCCGATCCGGCGCTGGGGCGCGACGTCAAGATCAACGACGGCTGGTTCGAGGTCGTGGGCGTGCTGGCCCCCGAACCGTCGGCGGCGACCGCGGTGCAAGGCGTGGCCGTGAGCTCGACCGAGCGCGAGATCTACCTGCCGCTCACCACGGCGTTGCGCAAGCTCGATCGCGACCCGCTGCGGTCGCCGCTGTCCGAGATCGTCATCCACCTCGAGCCCAACGCGCCCGCCCGCGAGACCGCGGCGGTGGTCGGCACCCTGCTCGACCGCCTGCACGGCGGCGCCGCCGACTACGAGATCATCGTCCCCGAGGCGCTGCTGCAACACAGCGCCGAGACCCAGCGCCTGTTCAGCCTGGTGATGGGCCTCATCGCCGGCATCTCGCTCCTGGTCGGCGGCATCGGCATCATGAACATCATGCTGGCCTCGGTGCTCGAGCAGACCCGCGAGATCGGCGTCCGCCGCGCGGTGGGTGCCCGTCGCGCCGACATCCGCTTCCAGTTCCTGGTCACCGCGTTCTCGCTGGCGATGATCGGCGGGCTGCTCGGGGTCGCGATCGGCCTCGGCATCGCGCGCGCGGTGGCGGCGTACGCCGACTGGCCGACGGTGGTCACGACCTGGTCGGTCGCCCTGTCGCTGGGGGTGTCGGTGCTGGTCGGGGTCGGCTCCGGGCTGTACCCGGCGGTGCGCGCCGCCCGCCTCGATCCGATCCAGGCGCTGCACAGCGAGTAGCGCATCCCGTCGACTCGACCCGTCCCACGTCACCGGAGCCGTGCCCGTGAAGCCCACCGCCTCGATCACCCGCCGCCGGTCCGCCCGTCTGGTCCGCACGCTCGCCGCGCTGTCCCTGGTTGCCGCCGCTGCCGCCGCCGCCGCCGCCGACGACACCGCCGAGCTCGCCACCGCCTACGTCCTGCCCGACTTCGTCGCCGCCGCCCCGACCGTGCCCGGCGGCGACGCCGCGGCGGCCTGGCGGCTCGAGCTCGGCGAGGCGCTCCGCCTGGCGGTGCGCCACAACCTCGGCGTCACGCTCGAGCGCGAGTCGCTCAACATCGCGCGGCGCGGCGTCGACCTGGCCCGGGCCGAGCTCGAACCGACCGTGGGCGCGACCTACCGGCACGGCGACGTCAGCGCGCCGCCGGCCACGTCGCTCGAGGGTGGGGCCGGCGAGCTGTTCACGACCGTCGACGACGCGGTGGGCGTGTCGTATCAGCAGCGCTTCGCCACCGGCCTGTCGCTCGAGCTCGACTTCGCGACCGGCCGCACTCGCTCGTCGCTCGGCACCGCCGTCGAACCGCTCACCATCCGCTCGACGGTGGGGCTGCGGGTCACCCAGCCCCTCTTGCGCGGCTTCTCGCTCGACCTCGAGATCCCGCGGCTGACCGTGTTGCGCGCCCGCCTGGCGTCGGAGCGCGAGCAGCGCCAGCTCGCGATCGCGATCGCCGACGTCGTCGAGCGGACCGAGCGCGCCTACTGGGACGTGGTGCAGGCGCTGTATCGCCACGACCTCGAGGTCCGCTCGGTGACCCACGCCGAGGTGCAGCTGGTGCTGACCCGCCGGCAGATCGATGCTGGCGTGCTGCCGCCGTCCGATGTGACCGGCGCCGAGAGCACGCTCGCCCAGCGCCAGCTGCAGCGGGTCCAGTCGGAGCAGGCGGTCGAGCAAGCCTGGGATCGCCTGCGCCAGGTGATCAACCTGCCGCGTGACCAGTGGTCGCGACCGATCCTGACCGTCGAGACGCCACGCTTCGCGCCCGAGGAGCTCGATGACGAGCGGGCGATGGCGGCCGCGCTCGTCCACCGCCCCGAGTGCGCGCAGCTCGATCTCGACGTCGTCGCGGCGGCGCTCGCGGTGCGCAAGGCCGACAACGACCGCCTGCCGCAGATCGACCTCGGCGTCAGCGGCTCGGTGGTCGGTCAGGACGCGAGCTACGGCGGTGCGCTCGATCAGCTCGCCAGCGTCGACGGCGCCGGCTGGAGCGTGTTCGTCAACATGACCTGGACGCCGCTGCACCGCGCCAGCGCGGCGGCGGCCGAGATCGAACGGGCCCGAGCGCGGGTGGTGGGGGCGCAACAGGAACAGCTGCTGCAGACCATCTGGTTCGAGGTCCGCGACGCGGTGCGCAACCAGCGCGGCGCCGGCCGCCAGGTGATCGCGGCGGCTCGGTTCCGCCAGCTCGCCGAGCAGAACCTCGAGCTCGAGGCCCGCAAGTTCCTCAACGGCACCTCGTCCAACTTCCTGGTCGCACAACGCCAGGAAGAGGTCGCCGCCGCCCAGCTCGCCGAGCTCGGCGCCCTGCTCGGCCACCACAAGGCGGCGGCGGCGCTGCTCCACGCCACCGGCCTCCTCCTCGAGGAACGCAACATCGAGCTCGAGGTCGCGGCGCCCTGAGCTACTGTGAACCCGCTGGACAGCGGACGAGTCGGGGCGATGGTGAGCGAGGCCGGTGCCACGATGGCCGTGCTATGTTGTGTACAACATGGCACAGAGCGAGACCATGACCCTGCGACTGGACGCGCCGACGCGACGCCGCCTCGAACGGCTCGCCAAGGCCACCGCGCGCACCAAGGCGTTTCTCGCCCAGGAGGCGATCCGCGCGTACGTCGAACTCAACGAGTGGCAGGTGCAGGCGATCGAGGAGGGCATCGCCGCGGCCGAAGATGGGCGACTCGTCGATGATGACGTGGTCACCGCGTGGCTCGAGAGCTGGGGGAGCGGGCGCGAGCGGAGCCCGAAGTAGTGCAGGTCTGCTGGACCGCGCCGGCGGTCGCGGATCTCGCGGAGCTCAGGACGTACATCGGGCAGCGCAACCGGGCCGCGGCGCGCCAGGTCGCGCGCCGCATCCTCGCCGCAGTCCGGAAGCTCGGCCGGTTCGCGGCCCTGGGCCGGCCCGGCCGCGTCCCGGGGACGCGCGAGCTCGTCGTCACCGGGACGCCCTACATCATCCCCTATCGCGTCGTCGGTGGTCGCATCGAGCTGCTCCGCGTCCTCCACGGCGCGCGACCGTGGCCGGGTGGGTGATGACGGCCACGATCGTGGCGCCCTGAGCGCCGGCGCGCCGGGCCCGGCGGCACTACCTGAGCACGCGCATGCCCGGGATCGAGCGGGTGCGTGAACCGGATCTCGCCGCTGGAGTTGACGGTGGCTGTGACGTCGGCCTCGCCGAAGTCGATGAGCGAGTTCTTGAGCGAGCCCTTCGCGTTCATCCGGTAGCTGCCGCCACTCGGTCCGATCGACAGATCGGCCGTGCCGTGTACGGCAGCGGTCCAGGTGTTGCTCCGCTGCGGTCGAAGCGCTGGCGAGATCAGCTGGCGCGGCGTCTCGTCGAAGCACACGACGGGCCGGCGCTCGTCGGGCGGCTCGGCGTAGAGCGCGAGCACGTCCTCCATGCGGGCGATGAATTCGGCGTTGACATGTGCAACACATGCAGACATGTTGGATGCATGTCGAAGATGATCCAGATTCGCCACGTGTCCGACGCCGTGCACCGGCGGCTCAAGGCCCGCGCGGCGCTCGACGGGCGATCGCTCTCGGACTTCTTGTTGGAGGAGCTGCAGCGGATCGCCGCGCGGCCCACGCGCTCCGAGCTGATGGGTCGGCTCGCGAAGATCACACGCAAGGAGCTGAACCCGAGCGCGGCCGAGCTGATCAGGGCCGATCGCGATTCGCGATGATCGTCCTCGATGCCTCGGCGGCGACCGAACTCGTGCTGCACACGCCGATCGCCGCGCGGCTCGTCGCGCGCATCGGCACCGCTGAGATCCACGTGCCCCACCTCATCGATCTCGAGGTGTGCAGCGCGCTGCGCGCGCTGGAGCGGCTGAAGGCCGTGACGGCAGCGGAAGCCGAGCAGTCGCTCTCCGATTTCCTCGCGATCGACCTCGTCCGGCATCCCCACGAGCTGCTGGTCGACCGGATCTGGGGGCTCCGCGGCAACCTGACGCCGTACGACGCGAGCTACATCGCGCTCGGTGAAGCGCTGGGAGCGCCCGTGATCACGTGCGACCGCAAGCTCGCCCGTGTCCCGGGACACCGCGCGCTCGTCGAGTTGGTCGCGTGAGGCGCCCCGCTCCCTGAGACAGATTCGCGACCGCAGCAACCGATCGACCGTGGCCGTGATTGTGCCGCTTGACGGCCACCACATCCATGACCACGGTGTCGCTCATGGCCTTCGTCTGGTCGAGGCTCGCCCTCGCCGCGGTTCTCGCGGCCGGCGCCGCGTGTGCCCAGGCGTCGGCCTGCCCTGACGCCGCGACCTGCGCCGAGGCACCGCGCCTGGCCTGCGCCGCCGAGCTGCCGACGATCAACGCCGACCTCGGCGACCGGACCATCGACGGTCCGGTGATCGTCACGGCCGGGCCGCGCGTGGCGTTGCCGCCGCGCACGGTGATCGACCTCGCCCTGCCGAGCGCGGCCGCCGCGCCCACGCGTGGCGGCGACGTGCTCGCGGTGGCGCCGAAGACCTCGCCGCCCCGATCCTGAGACCCCGAGCATCTGTTCTCACCAGCTCCGAGTCTCCTGCGCGGCGCGATCACGCGCGCCGCCAGCGCGGCCCTCTGCCGCGAGGTCTGTCATGTCGAACCAGAAATCTCTGGCGCGCCTGCGCGCCATCCTCAAGTCCGCCACGCTCGCCGCGATCGCCGGTACCGCCACCGCCAGCGCCAGCGCCACCCCCAGCGCGACCGCACCCGCGGTCGCCGAGGCCGCACCCATGCCCACGCCGTTCGAGGACAGCGACGACGTCGAGGTCCTGGCCCGTCAACTCGCGGCGCGGCTCACCGACCTGCCGCCGCTCGCTGCGGTCGGCGCCTCCGCGGATCTCGCCACCTCGACCGACCCGCGCGAGCGCCTGGTGCTCGCCGGCGCTCTGGCCTGGGTGTTCCCGCTCGCCTCCGACGACATCCTGCTCGCCCACCTCGCCGACGATCCCGATCCGCGGGTGCGGGCCGCGATCGCGCGCGCCGCCTGGGCGCGCATCCCGGTGGTCGGCGACACCGGGATCCTGCGTCGCCTGCTCGGCGACGCCGATGCCGACGTCCGCGCCGCCGCGTGGCTGGCGGTGCGCGGGTAGGCGGCTGCGAGGAGGCGACGACCGCCGCGCTCAGGCCGCGAGCTGTTCGGACTCGTCGCCGTCGAGGCGGGTGCGACCGGGGGCCTCGGTGTTGTCGCGGACGTGCTGCGGCACACCCTGGACGTCCCACACCAGGCGCAGCACCTCGAGCATCTTGATGCCGTAGTAGCTGGTGTCGATCTCCCACCAGAAGAAGCCCTGCTTGGCGGTGCGCTGGTAGTGGTGGTGGTTGTTGTGCCAGCCCTCACCGCCGGTGATCAGCGCCAGCACGACGTTGTTGCGACTGTCGTCGGTGGTCTGGTAACGGCGATTGCCCCACACGTGGGCCAGCGAGTTGATCGTGAACGTGCCGTGCCACAGGATCACCGTCGACAGGAAGTAGCCGTAGAACAGGCCGACCGCCCCGAACGCGAAGTACAGCGCCGTCGCGTACGCGATCGAGAACAGGATCTCGAAGCGATCGATGAACACCAGCTCGGGGTACTTGGTCAGGTCCTTGATCTTGGACATGTCGGCACGCTTGTGACGCTCGACGAGGATCCAGAACATGTGCGACCACCAGAAGCCGCGCTGCAGCGGCGAGTGGATGTCCTCGGGCTGGTCGGAGAACTTGTGGTGGTTGCGGTGATGCGCGGCCCACCACAGCGGGCCCTTCTGGGTCGAGATCACGCCCATCAGCGCCAGCACGACCTGGCCGAAGCGGCTGGTCTTGTAGGTGCGGTGCGAGAAGTAGCGGTGGTAGCCGGCGGTGATGCCGAACATGCGGAAGAAGTACGACCCCGCGCACAGCGCGACGCCGAGCCACGAGAAGCCGACCATCGCGAGGCCGACCACGGCGGTGAGGTGCACGCCCCAGAACGGGACGTTGTCGATCCACCGGATGCGGTCGAGCTGTGGGTCGCGCTTGATGAGTCCAGCCATGCGCGGACCGTACAACCGATGGGCCCCGCGCCGAAGTCAGCGTCTCTCCATCCTCGCGCTTGCTGTGACCGTTTCATGACTGGTCCGGCCACCAACCCGCTTCCACGGCGGCGCGCTGGCGGCTAGATTGGGTCGATGTCTGCCTCCCGGGCGGTGATCCTCGCGCTGGCGCTGGCCCTCCTGGCGTGCGGCGGCGGCGGCGGCGACGCCCCCGATGCCGCGTCCATCGACGCCCTGGCATGTAGCAGCGACGACGTCCGCGCCGTCGCCAAGATCGTGACCGTCCCCAAGATCTACAACGGGACCGCCCAGCCGACCTTCGTTCCCCTGACGCCGGGTCAGGTCCAGGCGGTGGGGGGCTGGACCGGCAACGGTCCCGGGGACATCTTCTGCAGCGGCACCCTCATCACGCCGAACTGGGTGCTGACGGCTGCCCACTGCGGGGTCGAGGTCGGCAACACGATCTGCTTCGGCGCCACCACCCAGCAGGGCACCTGCCTGCCCGCCGCCGAGGTCCACACCCGGCCGAGCGTGATGATCGACGGCACGGCGACCCCGCTCGATCTCACGGTGGTGCGCCTCGCCGCCGACGCGGCGACCGTCGTACCCGGCATCGCGCCGGTGCCGATCCTGGTCGAGTCGCCGGCACCGTTCATCGGCGGCACCGCCGAGACCGCCGGGTATGGCGACACCGAGACCGGCTCGTCGGGAACCCGGCTGTTCGCCGCCGAGACCATCTTCGCGGTCACCGGCGATCAGCTCACCGTCGACGGCATGGGGCTGCGCGGCGTGTGCTACGGCGACTCGGGAGGACCGGTGTTCGTCATCGACGCCGCCGGCACCGTGCGCACCGGCGGAGCGCTGACCGGCGGCGAGAGCTCGTGCGTGGGCAAGGACAACTACGCGCGGGTCGACATCGCCGTCGCCTGGGTCGAGCTGTTCACCGGCCCGACCCCGACCCCCGACAACCGCTGCGGCTCCGTCGATGCCGCCGGTCGTTGCAGCGGCGGCCACGCGCTGTACTGCGCCGCCGATCAGCTCCAGAACCAGGCCTGCGCCGCCGGCGAGAGCTGTGGCTGGGACGCCGCCGCCAGCGGGTTTCGTTGCATCACCGGCGCCGACCCGTGCGGCGGGGTCGATGGCATCGGGAGCTGCAGCGGCGCGGTCGCCCGCTGGTGCGAAGCCGGCGACCCCAAGGCGCGCGACTGCGCGTGCCGCGGCGAACGCTGCAACGTCGACCCGTCGCTGGGCGGCGCCTACTGCGAGCCGGATCCGTGCATGGGCCTCGACTTCCTCGGCCGCTGCACCGGCGACGTCGCCGAGTGGTGCGAGGACGGCGCGCTGATGACCCGCGACTGCGCCGCACAGGGCGACGTCTGCCGCTTCATCGACAACCAGGTCGGCTACTACTGCGGCAACCCGTGACGCCGTTCCACTTCGAGTACCGCTTTCGTGCCCGCGACCCGGAGGCGGTGTTCACGGTCTACTTCGACCCCGAGCACCAGGCCGAACAGGACCGGCGGGTCGAGGTCGCCCAGCGCGAGATCCTCGAGGAGGTCGACGGCGATGACACCCGCCGCCGCACCGCGCGCGTGTTCCCGCGCCGCCAGCTGCCGGTGGTGATCCGGCCGCTGATCAAGGGCGACCTCAGCTACGACGAGACCATCGTCTGGCACAAACGCGACCACCGCATCGAGTTCGACATCCGCCCCCGGCTCCTCGACGGACGGGCCCAGATCGTCGCCACCTACCGGCTGGCCCAGGTCGCCCCGGGCCAGGTCCAGCGCCTCTATGACGGCCAGGTCACGGTCCAGGCCCGACTCATCGGCGGCCGGGTCGAGAAGGCCATCATCGACGACCTGTCGCGGTCGCTCACCGTCACGGCGGGGTGTACCCAGGAGTACCTCGACCGCCGCGGACTCACCTGATCGACGAAGTCCTGCCGCTACTCGCGCCGGGAGTCGTCCCTGGGCTATCATTGTCGGCCGTGACCTCCGCCGGCGCCCCCGCGCCCCGCGATCGTGCGCTTGGCGATTACACCCTCCTGGCCAAGCTGGCCACCGGAGGCATGGCGGAGATCTTCCTGGCCCGCAAGAGCGGCGGCGCCGAGCTGAGCTTCGACGAGGTGGTGGTCGTCAAGCGCATCCTGCCCCACCTCGCGGATGACGAGCACTTCGTCACCATGTTCCGCGACGAGGCCAACCTGGCCTCGCAGCTCGTCCACGACAACGTGTGCCGGGTCCACAAGCTGGGCCAGGCCGGCGGCGTGTGGTTCATCGTCATGGAGTACCTGCACGGCGTGGCGCTGTCGCGGATGCTGTCGCGGCTGTCGAAGCAGCGCCATTTCCTCGACGTCCGCACCGTCGCCGGGCTGATCGAGCAGGCGTGCGCCGGGCTGCACCATGCCCACGAGGCCCGCAGCGCGGACGGCGGTCAGCTCGGCGTCGTCCATCGTGACGTGTCGCCGCCCAACATCCTCATCACCACCGGCGGCGTGGTGAAGATGCTCGATTTCGGCATCGCCAAGGCGCGCGGCGCCAGCTCCAAGACCCGGACCGGTACGGTCAAGGGCAAGAACGCGTACATGTCGCCCGAGCAGATCCTCGGCAAGCCGCTCGACCGTCGCAGCGACGTGTTCGCCCTCGGTGCGGTCATGTACGAGCTGCTCGCGGTCAAGCGCCTGTTCCATCGCGAGAGCGACTTCCTCACCTTCAAGGCCATCACCGAGGAGCCGGTTCCCGACATCCGCGACCGTCGCCCCGACCTGCCGCCGGCGCTGGTCGCCGTGTTGACCCGTTCGCTGGCCCGCGAGCCGAGCGGACGCTTCACCACCACCGCCGAGATGGCCGAGGCGGTGCGGGCGGCGATCGCGCCGCTCGGCGGCACCGCGACCACGCAGGAGCTGTCGACGATCGTCGGCCGCGACTTCGCCGACGAGCTGGCCGCCAAGGAGGAGATCCTGGCCCAGGCGCGCCGGGTCGCCGCGATCACGGCCGACGCCGACGACGTGCCCTCGCTGTCGTCGTCCAGCTCCGGTGGCATCGGCGTCGCCCCGACCAACGTGGCGCCATCGCCGTTCGGCACCACCACCGAGGAGCTCGAGGCGATCGACGGCGAGATGCTGGTCGCCGAGCTCGACCCCGAGCCGGGCCCCGACCACACCCCGGCGTCGATGGTCATCGCGCCCACGCCGACGACGCCCGCGACCGGGCGGGTGATCCGGCCGCTCATGCCGCCGCCGGTACCAGGACCGCGTCGCACCGCGCCACCGGGCAGCGCGGCGGCGCCCCATGGCGTCACCATGGTCGACCTCGCCGATGCCGGCACCGACCTGCTCGGCGAATGGCGCAAGCGGCGCATGAAGCGGTTGATGATCGGCGCCGCGATCGTGGCGGCCGCGATCGCGGCGTTGCTGGTGTTCGGGATCGGTGGCGGCGGTGGCGGCAAGCCGGCCTTGACCGACCCGGGCGCGCTGCTCGGCTCGGCGCCGGTGCTCGACGCCGGGGAGGAGGTGCTCGATCTGCCGGTCGACGCCGCCTTGCCGATCGACGCCTCGCGCGCCGACATCATCGCCGAGAACCGATACGGGTACCTCACGCTGACCTCGTCCGCGAAGTTCAGCGTCTACATCGATGGCAGCCGGATCGTGAACGACGCCTTCGACCAGTACCCGCTGCGGCCCGGACCGTACAAGGTCAAGGTCGTCGGACCGCGTGGCAAGATCGAACGCTTCGAGGTGATCATCGAGGCGGCCCAGACGGTGACCAAGCACTTCGAGTGGTGACCGACCTCGAGCTGGGTCGCGCGTTCGCGATCGGCCTCGGGCTCGGCGTGGTCACCGGGTTGCCGCTCGGCGTGGTGAACGTGGCGATCGTGGAGGCGGCCGCGCGCCGGGGCGCCCGGACCGCGACCGGGGTCGGCGTCGGCGGCGCGGCCGCGGATCTGGTCCACGCCGCGCTGGCGTTCGGCGGCGTCGGGGGCGCGATCGTCGCGCGGCCGGCCGCCGCCGCGGCCCTGCACGCGATCGCGGGCGCCGTGCTGTGTGGCTACGCGATCCTGCTGTGGCGGCGCCGGGACCCGTCGGCGGCGACCGCGCGCCAGCCACCGGCGACGGTCGGTCGCGCCGTGCTGGCCGGCTTCGCCCTCACGCTGCCCAACCCGGCCGCGCTCGGTGCCTGGATCGCCGTCGCCGCGGCGATCACCCCGCCATCGATGGTCGCCGGCTTGCTCACCGCCGCCGGGGTCTTCGTCGGTTCGGCGAGCTGGTTCATCGCGCTCGCCCGGCTGGCCGCGCGCGGATCGATCCAGTCCGGCGCCGCGAACCGCACGCTCACCCGCGGGGTCGCGATGTTGCTCGGCGCCCTCGGCATCGCGGCGATCGTTCGCGCGGTGCTGTAGCCCGCGGGTCGACGTCAGCAGCTATCGGTGTCACTCCCGAATCGGGTTCGGAGCCGGGTGTATGCTACCGGCATGAGTAGCGACGATGGCATGAGGGTGGTCGGGACCATCCGAAGCATCGAGCTACACGCGGTGATGTCGAAGTTCCAGGGCGTGCCACCACGCCAGGTGGCCAAGATCTCGCTCGACATCGACCAGGCCACCGACGGCGACGGCACCGACATCAATGTCGAGAACCTGTCCGGACTCCATTTTCAGGGCCCGCCCGAGCTGGTGCCTCGCTTCGCCGCCGGCGAGCGGGTGCAGATCACGACCACGACGCCGAGCGGGATGCACATCGCCACCATCCGGCCGGCCCCGCTGTCGTGACCGCCGTCTGTGACGTTCAGGGACCCGGACGAAGCACGTTGAAGTCGACACCGAACACGCGCACCGCGTAGACGAACGGCTGGTCGCCGATGACGCGGAACTCGTGCTCGCTGCCGGGCTCGGCGGTGGTCTCGTCGCCGGGACGCAGCCGGCCGAAGCGCGAATCGTCGGCCTCCCCGGACAGCACGAGGTTGTGCTCGGGTCCGAGATGGCGGTGCCACGGGAACTGCGTCCCCGCCGCGCACTTGACGAAGCCGGTATCGGCGGCGCCGCACGCCGGGCCGGCCTGGAAATGAATGAGCCACGTGCCCGGCGCCGGCCCGTCCTGCCACGACGACGGATCGCTCGCCAGCGCCAGCAGCTCCTGGGCGCGCGCCACCGTGACGTCGAAGATGGCGGCGAACGCGGCGCCGAAGCGGTGCAGGATCCCGGTCGCACCGGCGGCCGCCGGCTCGCGGCTGATGCTGTCGAGCAGCCGCAGTCGCACCGCGGGACCGGGCGCCACCGCCGCACCGTCGTTGATCGCGGCGGCCGCCTCGATCAGCGCGGCCAGCTCGTCGGCAAGCTCCGGATCGCCGGCGATGGCGTCATCGACCAGCCGCGCCTCGTCGGCCGCCAGCGCGCCGAGGGCGTGGCCGCAGATCAGTTCGTGGAGCTGCTGGCTGGCGACGGTCATGACGGCTCGTCCCCGGCGGTGCGTGCCGATCCGGAGGTGGCGCCGAGAGTATGGCGCAACTTTCCCAGGCCGGCAGCAAGTCTCGACTTCACGGTGCCGATGGGGATGCCGATGCGCTCGGCGATCTCCGAGCACGACTGGCCCTCGAAGTAGGCCAGCTCGAGGACCTGGCGCTGGTCGGCGGTCAAGGCGGCGAGCGCGGCGAGCACCCGATGCCGGTCGGGTGACCCGCCCGCCTCTCCTTCGGCTGCCATGCGGTCGATGACCTCGGGGTCGGCGCTGCGCCGCGAGATGCGGGCGCTCTTGGTGACGTCGAGGGCGCGTGACCTCATGCGAATGATGAGCCAGGTGCGAACCCGGCCGCGGGTGACCTCGTAGTCCTTGGCGCTGCGCCACACCTCGAGGAAGACGTCGTGCAACAGGTCTTCGGCCTCGCGGCGATCGCGGATGATGCGCAACCCGAGCGCCAGCAACACCGGCGCGTATCGATCATAGAGGCGGGCCAGCGCCTGGCGGTCACCGCCGGCGATCGCCCGGACCAGCAACACATCGTCGTGGTCATCTGCCGCCGGGCTCATCGCCCGCTGCCCCGCCGCGCTCATGGCTCGCACGTTAGCACCGAACCGACCCGGGTAGCCAAGCACGCCGGACGTACGAGCGGGGCGCCAGATCGGCCCAACTCGGTTGCCACGCTTCGGTTCACCGACTATCCAGTGGCGGTGGCCGGACCATCCCCATCGCCAGCGGCCGTCGACGCGCTCCACGAAGCGGTCCGGGACGCGGCCTCGACCCGGGTGTGGTCGCAAGGCGTGACGTTGTGCCGGGATGACCGGGTCAGTGGTCGCAGCAGCAGCGCCGACGAGGTCGTGCTCGACGTCAGGCTGCCCGGGCGGCCGGTGCCGTTCACGGTCGTGCTGTACCTGCAGGATGGCGAATGGGATTGCGATTGTGGCGGCCGCGAAGCCGCGTGCTCGCACGTGGTCGGCGCGGTGCTGGCGATCCAGCAGGCCAATGCCGCCGGCGCCGCCCTGCCGACCTCGCGTCGCGCCGGTGCGACGCTGCGCTACCGTCTGCGGCCGGCCGCCGGTGGCCTGGCGCTGAGCCGCATCGCCGTCGACAGCAGCGGCGGCGAGACGCCGATCGACGCGCCGATCCAATCGATCCTCGCCGGACGGATCGCCGGACCGCAGCTGGCCACCACCGAGGCCGACCTGACCGTCGACCGGCTGGTCGGCACCCGCCTCGACGCGCCCTTCGCGGCCGACCGCGTCGAGCGCCTGGTGGTGGCGCTCGCCGACGCCGACGACGTGTGGCTGGTCGACGAGCGGGTGCGGTGCGGGGCCGAACCGGTGTTGCCCGACGCGGTCATCGTCGACGACGGCGCCGACGTCGTGCTGCGGCTGACCGCGCCCGCGGGTGTGATCGCGGTCTGTCACGGCGTCGCCCGGATCGGCGATCTGCTGCGACCGATCGGTGCCCACGATCTCGGCGGCGCGCGCCTCGAGCAGCTGCCCGCCGAGCTGCGCTTCTCGAGCGACAAGCTGCACGCGCTGGTCACCCGCATCCTGCCCGAGCTGTCGCGGCGCCTGACGATCGACGTCCGCTCGCGGCGACTGCCCGAGGTGTCGCAGGGGGATGCGCCGCGCATCGCCCTCGACGTCGTGCAGCGCGGCGAGACGCTGTCGGTCCTGGCCACGCTGGTCTACGGCGATCCGGCCCGCGCCCGCGTCGACGGCGATCGCCTGGTCCATCTCGGCGGCGCGGTGCCGACCCGCGATCCGGTCGCCGAGCAGCACCTGCGCCACCGTCTGCGCGCCGAGCTCGATCTCCTGCCCGGGCGACGCGTCGAGGCCGCCGGGCCCGACGCGTTCGCGGTCTCGAACAAGATCGCGCGCTGGCTGCGCGGCGACTCGCGCGCCGCCGAGCTCGCCCATGCCATCGATCTGGAGCCCGAGGTCGCGCTCGCCGCCGGCCTGATGGTGCGCTTCAGCGGCGGCGACCGCGGCGCCAGCGCGGCGGCGGTGGTGCGGGCGTGGCAGGCGGGCGCCGACCTGGTCGCGCTCGATGGCGGCGGCTGGGGCCGGGTGCCGATGGCCTGGCTCGACCAGCACGGCGCCCTGCTCGCCGACCTGCTGGCGGCCGCCAGCGACAGCGGCGCGTTGCCGCCCTACTCCTTGCCCGACGCCGCGCGCCTGGCCCGCGACCTCGATGTACCCGCACCCGACCTGTCGCGGCTCGCCCCGCTGGTCGACGGCTTCGACGGCTTGCCGGCGGCGGTGTTGCCCACCGATCTGGCCGGCGTCCTGCGCCCCTACCAGCGCGCCGGCGTCGACTGGCTGATGTTCGCGCGCGACGCCGGCATGGGCTGCGTGCTCGCCGACGACATGGGCCTCGGCAAGACGCTGCAGGCGCTGTGCGCGCTGCGGGGCCGATCGCTGGTGGTGTGCCCGACCAGCGTCGCGCCCAACTGGCTGACCGAGACCCGCCGCTTTCGCCCCGAGCTGAACGTCGCGCTCTACCACGGCTCGCGCCGCACCCTCGATCCCGACGCCGACCTGACCATCACCACGTACCCGTTGTTGCGCAACGACGTCGATCGACTCGCCGAGATCGGGTGGGACGTCGTGGTCCTCGACGAAGCGCAGGCGATCAAGAACCCGGACAGCCAGCTGGCGCGGGCGGCGTACCGGCTGCAGGGCGGCTGGCGGCTGTCGCTGTCCGGCACGCCGGTCGAGAACCGGCTCGACGAGCTGTGGAGCCAGCTCCACTTCACCAACCCCGGCCTGATGGGCGGCCGGGTCGACTTCGCGACCCGGTGGGGGACGCCGATCGAGTCGGGCGATCGCGGCGCCGCCGAGCGGCTGCGCACCCGCATCCGACCGTTCGTGCTCCGCCGCCTCAAGCGCGATGTCGCCCCCGAGCTGCCGCCGCGGACCGAGGCCATCTTGTGGGTCGAGCTCGACGAGACCGAGCGCGCCGCCTACGACGCGATCCGCGCCGCCACCCAGACCGAGGTCGTGACGATGCTCGAGCAAGGCCGCGGCGTGATGGCGGCGCTCGAGGCGCTCCTGCGGCTGCGCCAGGCCGCCTGCCACCGCGGCCTGTTGCCGGGACAGAGTGCGCCGTCCTCGACCAAGGTCGCGACGGTCATCGAGGCGCTGACCGCGGCCGCCGCCGACGGCCACAAGGCGCTGGTGTTCTCGCAATGGACCTCGTTGCTCGATCGTGTCGAGCCGGCGCTCGAGGAGGCCGGGCTGGCGTTCACGCGCCTCGACGGCAGCACCAGCGATCGGGCCGGCGTGGTCGCGGAGTTCCAGGATCCGGACGGACCGCCGGTGATGCTGGTGTCGCTCAAGGCCGGCGGCACCGGCCTCAACCTCACCGCCGCCGATCACGTCTTCCTGCTCGATCCGTGGTGGAACCCGGCGGTCGAGGATCAGGCCGCCGACCGCACCCATCGCATCGGCCAGGACAAGCCGGTGATGATCTACCGGGTCGTCGCCCGCGACACCGTCGAGGAACGGGTGCTCGCGCTCCAGGACCGCAAGCGCCGCCTCGCGGCCGCGGCGCTCGACGGCGCCGACGCGGCGGCCCGGCTGACCCGCGACGACCTGCTGATGCTGCTCGCCGACTGATCAAGGCGACGATCGAGTCAGTTCAGCCCCTCGAGGCGCAGGATGGTGCCGTGGACGTCGCCCGAGGCGGCGTCGATCTGCGGGTCGATGAAGATGCGGGTGACGTCGAGCTCGCGCAGCGCCGCCAGCGCGTCGTCGGTGACCAGGTCATGGGCGTCGATGCCGATCGGGGTCAACTCGTCGCCGGTGCCCATCGCCGCCGCGAAGGTCGCGGCCGCCTCGCCCGACGAGAACCAGAACCCGTACGGTCGCCGACACCACATCGTGTCGCCGTTGGAGGTCAGGTACCAGACCCGCGGCGGCAGGAAGCTGATGAGCTCGCCTGGCGCGCGCGGTGCGGCGGAGTCAGTGGGACGGTCGGACACCGCGGCACCCTGCCGCGGTCCGCGACCCGGCGCAAGCACGTGTTACGGTCACCGCGATGCGCCTCGCCCTCGCCCTCGCCGTCGCCGTGACCGTCGCCGCCTGCGGTCCGACCGGGATGTCCGGCCCCAGCATGAACAACAAGGTCGGCGCGCCGGTCACCGCCACGACCACCGTCGAATCCACCGAGATCCTGAACCGCGAGTCGCGCTCCAACCGGACCCAGGTCAAGCACATCCTGATCTCGTGGCGGGACAAGTCCGAGGCGTTCAGCGGCGGCGCCGATCCGCGGGCGCTCGAGCGCAGCAAGCTCGACGCCGAACGCGAGATCCGGTCGTTGCAGAAGCAACTCGCGGCCGGCGCCGACTTCGACACCCTCATGAAGGCGCACAGCGAGGACCACGGTTCGGCCGAGACCGCCGAGTCCTACGAGGTCACGCCCGACGCCAAGCTGGTGATCGAGTTCCGCCAGCTCGGCCTGCGCCTCGACGTCGGCGAGGTCGGTGTCGTCGAGACCGACTTCGGCTTCCACATGATCAAGCGGGTCGAGTAACCCGGGCGCCGCGGCGCGCGATCGCGCGCAGCTGGAGGCGCAACCTGAGGTGATCGAGCCCGACCACCACCGCGGTCGCCGGCCCGCCGACCACCAGCAGCAGGAACGCGACCTGGGTCTGGTGGCCGACGGCCAGGATCAGGGCCAGCCACGAGACGAAGTCCTTGCGCACGATGTACGGCGCGTAGGTCGCGATCCACGTCAGCGCCGGATGCCGCTCGCCAGCGGTCGCGATCGGCTGGCTCGCCGCCGGTCGCAACCGCACGCTGCCGGGCTCGGCACCGGCGACGACCTCGAAGCGTCCGACGTAGTCCTGGCTGTTGGCCGAGCCGACGACGACGATGATGTTGAAGTAGATGCAGTAGATCGAGATCGCGTAGGTCAGCGTCGCGATCGCCATCGCCCACAGCCACGGATCGAAGCCGAGGGCGCCCAGGTAGTCGACGCCGAAGTAGGCCCGGCAGTGCCAGCCGACCGCCAGCATGTACGCGAGCTGCGACAGCTCATCGACGACGGTGTCGAGCCAGGCCCCGAACTTCGACGACAGCAACTTGAGGCGCGCGATCTCGCCGTCGCAGCAGTCGAGATACGACGCCACCAGGCACAGCGCGGTGCCCGCGATCGCCGACCCCATCGGACCCCGCGCGGTCAGCCAGCATCCGAGCGCGATCAGGACCGCGACCGCGTACGACACCTGGTTGGGCGTCACCGGTGTGTGGACCAGCAGCCGGGTCAGCGGGAACGAGACCGGTCGGTAGAGGTAGCGCGTGATCGCGTTGTCCTGCGGCTTGTGGATGCTGCGGTACAGCAACCGCGCCGCGGCCGTGCGCTCGGTGGTGGTGGTGGCCGGATGGCGCGCGATCTCGCCATGCGGCACCGCGACGGCGCCGGCGGCGAGCGCGGCGGCACCGAGCGCGCGGTCGTCCTCGCCACGCACGAGCGCGGCGACCAGCTGATCGGCGGCCGCGCCGCGCCCGAGCAGCGCGCCCGCGTACGCGCCGGGCGCGACGTCGGTCGCCGCCGCTGCCGGTGGCGCGACCGCGACCGCCCGCTCGGCAGCGGTGGCCACCAGGCCACCGACCAGCGGCGGGTGCACCAGTTGATCGGTCGCGCGCACGACCAGCACCGATCGCACCGCCGCCGCCTCCGACCACCAGGCGGCGATCGCCGCCCGATCGCGCGCGACCAGCACGCGGCGGGCGCCGGCGCGAACCGCGACCCGCCGGGCCCGCTCGGCGAGCGAGAGCCCGACCACCGGCATCGCGGTCCCGGACCCATCGGCGAGCACGATCGCGTCGAGCACCGGGGCCGAGATTGAACTCCGGCGGCCGGCTTCGCCAGGGTCGACGCCACCTTGGCGGCCGGCGCGGTGGCAGCTTTCGGTCAATCCAGGCATCTACGCCTTCGGCGGGTGACTACTTTTCAACACCTGTGGACCTAACCTCCCGATCTCCCGTCGCGCATATCGATTGCAGAGGGCGAAGCCGTCATGAAGGCTGCCATCCTCGCTGCCGGCTGTGCGAACCGGCTTCGGCCGTACTCGGATGACACCCCGAAAACGCTGCTGGCGGTCGACGGCGTGCCGATCCTGCGGCGAACGTTCACGAGCTTGCTGCGCTGTGGATTCGATCAGTTCGTGGTCGGCACTGGCTACCTCGAGCACATGGTTCGCGACGCGATCGCCGATTGGTTCCCGGATCTCGCGGTCGAGTACGTGAGCAACCCGGTGTTCCGCACCACCAACAACGGCTACTCGCTGTCGCTGCTGCGGCCGCACCTGCAGCAGAATTCGTTCATCCTCCTCGACGGCGACGTGGTGTTCGACATCGGCGTCGTCGAGGCGCTGCTCGCCCGCGGCCCCGACTGCCTGGCGGTGCGCTCGGTCGGCGACATCGGCCTCGAGGAGGTCAAGGTCACCGCCGACCGCAGCGACCGCGTGCTCGCCATCGGCAAGCACGTCCCGGTGCGCGGCGCGATGGGCGAGTCGGTCGGCATCGAGCTGTTCAGCGCCGCCTCGTCGCAGAAGCTGTTCGCCGCCCTCGATCGCCGGGTCCACGGCCAGGGTCTGGTCAACGAGTACTACGAGGCCGCCTTCCAGGAGGTCATCGATCAAGGCGCGAGCCTGTACGGCGTCGACATCGGGCACCTGTATGCCACCGAGATCGACACCATCGATGACCTGGTGGCCGCCAACGCTCGGCTGGCCGACCGCCCGGCGTTCAACGTCGCCCGCGCTAGCCTCCGCCTGGCGGTCTGATCACGCTCCGGCCCCGGCGCGAGGCCAAAAGGCCGACGCGAAGGGTTGTTCATTGCTCCCGGGGGGGATTCGAGGGCACCATCGGCCCATGAGCGGAATCCGTCTGTCCGCCGCCCTCGCCTGCGCCTTCATCGGGTGCGCCACGGGTGAGCCGCCGGGCGGCAACAACGGCGGGGTCGACGCCCCGGTTGGCGGCAACATCGACGCTCCGGTCGGTGGCAACGTCGACGCCCCGGGAACGCCGATCGACGCCGCGGGCGGCGGCATCGACGCCGGGCTGCAGACCATCACGCTGTCGCAGAACTCGTCGACGGCGATCGTCGCCCTCAGCACGGTGTCGTGCAACCAGACTCCCGACGGAGTCACCCGTCAGAACAGTTACTACCGGCTCTTCCGGCTGTCGGACTTCGGCGTGGTTCGACCGTTCACCGCGCAGCGGATCGACTTCGGGGTCGAGGCTGCCAACGCCGGGATCGGCACCACCCAGACGGTACAGGTGCGGCTGAGCACGCTCACCGGCGCGTTCATCACGACGAACCTGACCAACGTCGCCGGCCAGAACGTCTCGGTGAACGACGTCACCGGGGCCGGGATCGTGATCCCGGTGGCGCTATCGCCGCAGCCGGTGATCCAGCCCGGCGCCACGCTCGTCGCCGAGGTTCAAGTTCCCGACGGCGTGGCCGCGGGGAACATCTTCTTCGCCGGCTCGAACGCCGCCGCCGAGACCGGGCCGTCCTACGTCAAGGCCGTCGACTGCGCGATCACCGAGCCGCAGACGATGCTGGCGATCGGGTTTCCCGACGTTCACATCGTCCTGACCGTCACCGGCGTGTTCTGACGCCGAGCGCGGCGTAGGCCGCGGCGCGGTCGCGGGCGATCTCGTCGAACGCCGCGGCGACCGCGTCGCCCTGCTCGACCACCGTCGCCAGGTTGTCGGTGGCGACGACGGCTGCCGGATCGGGGCGCGGCGGAGACCCGCGGCCGGCCAGCACCTCGAGTTGCTCGGCGGCGTCCATGAGGACGACGCTGCGGCGCAGCGGCGCCAGGGTGGTGTGACGGACCGCCTGCAGCATCGGATCGGGGGACCGACGTAACCACGGCACCAGGCGGGCCGCCGCGGTGGCGTCGAAGTGCGCCTCGGGGTGGAAGTCGGCCAGCGCCAGCGTCGCGGCGCGTGCCGCGGTGAGCAGCTCGTCACGCAGGCCACGGAGCGCACCGGCGTCGCCGGTGAAGCTCGGCATGACGACCAGGCCGATGATCGCGCCGGAGTCGGCGATGAAGGCGTCGAGCGCGGCACCGGCGTGCTCGGCATCGACCACCGCAACCCGCACCTCGCCGCGCGCGCGCGCCGGCGCGGCCCACGGACAGAGGCCGAAGCGTTCGACGATCTCGACCTGATAGCGGTCCAGCAGCCGTCGCGATTCGCGCTCCAGCGCTGGATTCACCACCTCATCTTATGATGGGCGTGGCGTCGAAACCCGCGAATCGACACTGGTTCGCCTGCTACGCTGGACGCAACCGGCAGATCCGCCGCGTGTCTTTCCGATCGTGCCCCGCCTCGTCTCCATCCTCGCCACCGTCGGCGTGCTCGTGGCAGCCTCGGCCGCCGCCGCCGAGACCCTGCACACCCGGAAACCGCGCGGCAAGCCCAGGGGTCCCGATGTCGGCGCCGCGCTGGCCAGCGGCGATCCGCTCCGCATCTGCCGCACCGCGATCGCGCTCGGCACGTCCGGCGATCACGTCCGCGCCGGAATGCTGGTCTCGGCGTGCGAGCGCGTCGCCGTCGACGCCGGGCTCGCCGATGCCGCGCGCAAGACCCGCATCGCCGTGTCGCGGGCCGCCACCACCGGCAACTGGTCCAAGGTCGAGCTGGTGATCAAGACCGACGGCGCCACCGCGATCGTCGATGCCTACCCGGAGATCCCGCTCACCAGCGGCGCGTGGCGCTTGCCGCCCGGCACGTACATCGTCACCGCCCGCACCAGCGGCGGCGCCGCGATGTCGGAGCTGGTGCTGCGCGACGGCAACCGGTCGCTGGTGGTGCTCGAGCCGCCGCCGCCACCGCCGCCGGCCCGCCACAAGACCGTCGACTTCACCAGCGGCGAGCCGATGGCGGCGCCGGTCGCGGGCCCGCCCAAGGTCGAGCACGAGTCGCTGATCCCCGAGCGCTACCGCAAGGGCCTCGGCAAGCCGCGCAGGTAGCCGGCGGCTGGCGGCCGCGTGTTACGGTGACCGCACATGGAGCCGTCGCCGCGGCCGGTCGGGCGCTTTGCTCCCTCGACGACCGGCGAGGCTCATCCCGGCACGCTGGTCGCAGCGTTGCTGGCCTGGCTCGACGCCCGCGCCGCCGGCGGCCGGGTCGTGTTGCGGCTCGAGAACCTGGATCACACCCGCTGCCGGCCGGCGTGGGCGACGCAGATGATCGACGACCTGGCCTGGCTCGGCCTCGACTGGGACGCGATCGTCGACCAGGAGGCGCGGCGCGCCGACCACGAGGCCGCCCTCGATGTTCTGGCCGCTGCCGACCGCCTGTATCGATGCACGTGCTCGCGCCGCGACCGCAGCGGCGGCCGCCGCGCGCCCGACGGCGGGTGGGCCTACGCCAACACCTGCCGGGGCCGGACCCTGCCCGCTGCTGGCTGGCGCACCGCGACCGAGCCGCTCCGCGTCCGCCTCGACGACGGACCGATCGCGCTGGTCGACGAAGGCGGACTCGAGCTGACCCAGGATCCGGCGCTGGAGATGGGGGATCCGATCGTCGTACGGCGCGACGGCGTGCTGGCCTACCAGCTGGTGGTGGTGGTCGACGACGACGCCGCCGGGGTCACGCGGGTGGTCCGCGGCCGCGATATCGCGCCGTCGACCGCGACCCAGGTGGCCATGCAGCAGCTGCTCGGGCTGCCCACGCCGGTCTACCGCCACCACCTGCTGCTGGTCGCGCCCCGCGGCGGCAAGCTGGCCAAGCTGCACGGTTCGGCGCCGGCCAGCGAGCTGCGCGCCCGATACCGAGGCGACGAGCTGTGCGGGCTGCTGGCCGGTGCGGTCGGTCTCACCGAGGACGCCGCGCCGCTCCGGCCCGCAGATCTCGTGCGAGACTTCTCGTGGTCGCGCGTGATCACCCGCGACGTCGTGACGACCTGGGCGGGCTCGCTCACCTTCGACTCCTGACGACGACTGAGAGCGTGGGCACGGTTCGCCGCGCGGCGCAGGACCGCAAGCCGGCGGTGGCTGCGACCGCGATGTGGGGCGGCGGTGGCGGCGGCGGTCGGTGGCGGCGGCGAGCGCGCGGCCGGCAAGAGGACCGTCGCTGGCGGCGGCCT
>CANKMW010000055.1 GCA_947483555.1 Myxococcales bacterium | reverse complement strand
CGTTCCTTGGTCATGTCGGTCGCTTTCCAGGGCATCGACAAACGTCGCGCCCCTGATGAATGATGTGTCAAGGATGTCCGTGGGCAAGTGGCCCAAGCTGTCCAGGGTGTCCCAGGGCCGACCTGTCAAGGATGTATCAGGGCTGCACCTCTGAACCGGACCCCTGTTCCTCGTTGACTCCTGCCCGGTCCGTGATAATGTGCGCCTAATCAAGTGACCGCGCCGCTCCGCACCCCTCGCCGCGTCCGTCGGCGCCGCGCTCCCCCTCGGCGCCGCCAGCTCGGGCTCGAGTTCCGCACCTGGGGCGGCAAGCGCGCCGGCGCTGGCCGCAAGCCCGCCTCTGGTCGGCCCGGCGTCTGCCACCGCCCACGCCCCGAGCTGCCCCGGCGGCTGCCGATCCACGTCACCATGCGCATGGCGCCCGCTGTCTACAACCTGCGCAGCCGCCGCTCGTTCCGCGTGATCGAGGCGGCGCTGCGGCTCGGCGCCGACCGCTTCGACGTCCGCACCGTGAGCTTCTCGGTGCTGGGCAACCACATCCATCTCCTGGTCGAGGCGCCGAGCCGGACCGCGCTGGCGCGTGCGGTCAAGGGCCTGTCGGTCCGCATCGCCAAGGGCCTCAACCGCATGATGGGCCGCAAGGGCCGCGTGCTCGGCGATCGCTACCACGCCCACGTGTTGCGCACGCCGACCGAGGTCAAGCGCGCGATCCACTACATCCGCGACAACGCGCGCAAGCACGCCGCCGAGCGCGGCGACGTCTACTCGCCAGGCTACGTCGACCCCTACTCGTCGGCGGGCGCGCCGCAGGTCCGGCTGCCGGCGGCCCAGACCTGGCTCTTGCGCGAGGGCTGGAAGCGAGGCGGGCCGTGAGCTGCCGGTCGGAGGCCGGAGGCCACGGGCCCTCCGACTCGCCGCGTCGCGGCTCGCTCAGGGCAAACGGGTTGGGGCCCGATTCTTTCTCAGACGCTCAGTTCACCTCGGGGCCGGAGGTGCCGATCACCCACGCCGCGATCAGCGCGGCGACGATCACCACGACCGCGACCACCGCTGGCACCAGCCACCGGCGGCCAGGAGGCAGCTGTTCCACGTGCTCGGTGGCGACTTCGCCCTGGGTACCGGGACCGCGAAGTGGACGGGGGGCGGGCGCGAAAATCTCGATGGGGCGCTGCGGCACGGGCGTGTCCAGGCCGGGTTCGTTGCCCAGGCGATCGCCGCCCTCCTCCCACTGGTCGATCGGCAGCTCGCCCTCCTTCTCGAGCGCCGCCAGGCTGATCATCGAGGTCAGCTCGAGGTGCTTGAGCCGGCCGATCTCGATCACCGAGCTGGCGCGGTCGCGCCGCCCGTCACGTGGGCCACGGTCACGGTCACGGTCACGGTCACGGCCAGCGGCGCGGTCGCGGCCCAGCGCGCCGACCAGATCGTCGAGGCCGTCGTCCTCCTCGAGCTCGTCGGTGGACAGGCGCACGGTGCCCTCGGAATCGTCGTCCTCGCTGGCCTCGTCGTCATCGTCGCCGGCACCGTAGACCTCGGTCCCGCCGCCGCCGAGCGCCGCGGTGTGCTGTGGCGGCCCGGCCTCGTCCACGTCGCGCCATTCCTCGGGAGGTCCACACACCTGGCGCAGGTGCGCCGCCAGCTCCGAGGCCGACATCATCAGCCCGTTGCGGTGCGCGCAGCGCAGCAGCGCCTCCTGGAGCTCACCGGCGCTCTGGTAGCGGCCATCGGGGTCCATCGACAGCGCCTTGAGCATCACCTTGTCGAAGTCGGCGGGCAGGCCGGGCACCTTGCGCGATGGCGGCGTGATCGGCTGGCCGTAGATCTGCTCCGGCGTCGAGGTGAGACCGGCGGCCACGAACAGCCGCTCACCGGTGATGATCTCGTACAGGCACACGGCCAGCGAGTACAGGTCGGAGCGATGGTCCATCGGCTCGCTCTTGGCCTGCTCCGGCGACATGTAGCCGATCTTCCCCTTCACCTTGTAGAAGATGGAAGTGTGGGTCGCCGCCTTGGCGATTCCGAAGTCGGTCAGCTTCACCTCGCCGTTGCGCGACACCAGGATGTTCGAGGGCGACACGTCGCGGTGGATGAGGCGCAGCGGCCGGCCGTCGGAGCCGATCTTGGAGTGGGCGTAGGCCAGCGCCGACAGCATCTCGCGCGCCATGTAGATGCCGGCCGCCGGTGAGAATTGCTTGCGGCGCCGCTTGGTGCGCTTGGCCAGCGTGCGCAGATCGGCGCCGGCCAGGTACTCCATCACGATGAAGTATTCGTTGCCGGCGGTGACCAGGTCGATGGTGTGGATGATGTTGGCGTGATCGAGCGTCGCCGACAGCCGGGCCTCGCGCAGGAACAGGTCGATGAACTCCGACTGCTGCGTGAACTCGGGGAGCAGCTGCTTGAGCACGACCTCCTTCTCGAAACCGCCGGCGCCCAGCTTCTTGCCCAGGTAGATGGCGCCCATCCCGCCCTCGGAGAGGTACTCGAGCACCACGTAGCGCTCGATCGGCGCGCCGGCGGTGGCCCCAAAATCCATGGCGACTGACTGTATCAGATGCGGTCGGGCTGGCTCGCGGTAGGCTGCGCCGTGATCACTCGCTATCCGCTGGAGCGGCTCGCCGAGCTGCGCGAGGTGCGGGCCACCGGCGCGGCCATCGATCTCGCGGCCGCGCTCGGCGGCGAGGCGGCGGCCGACGCCGAGGTCACGGCGGCGAGGGCAGCGGTGGAAGCGGCGCGCGCCGCGGCTCGCGGCGTCCCGCTGGCCGGCGCCACCGCGGTCCCGGCGTGGGCGGTGATCCAGCGCGAGGCGTGGGCGATGCGGCTGCGCCGCGAGCTGGCCCGGTGCCAGGCGCGGCTGGCCGCCGTCGAGGCCGAGCGCGACGAGTGGCGGACCGCGGTGGCGCTGGGGCGCGAGCAGGCGACGTCGGCGCGGGCCGACCACCAGGTCGTGGAACGTCACCGCGAGCGCTGGGAGGACGGCGAGCGCAAGAAACGCGAGCGACGGGAGGAGTAGCGATCGGCCGGCGGGCGGCCAGGCGAGCTCACTCGCGCGGACGTCAGACCTCGTCGGCGGCCTTGAGGATCAGATCGATGAAGTCGCGGCGGATCCGGATCAGGCTGCTCGACTTCGCGGCCTGGTCGACGCTGATCGGCTCGAGCGGGCGAGTCACGCGGTCGCCGTCGACGTCCATGCCCTCGATGGTGATCACCTTGACCCGCTTCTGGGGCTTGGCCTGGGCCGGGGTCGGCTTCTGGGCCCGGGGCTGGGCGGCGACCGGAGCGGCGGCGAGGACGACGGCGAGGACGGCCAGGGAGAGTCGCTTCATGCCTCGAAGACACGCCCGGTCAGCCCCGGTTGCGGGACCCGCACCGGCGAGCCGGGGCCGCCAATTGGGTCTACAATGCGCCCGATGTCGCGGTGGTGCCTGATCTTCCTGGCCGTGGCGGCCTGCACGGCCCCCAAGAGCAAGATCTGCCGGGATACATGTACGCGCGAGGCCGACTGCCACGAGTCGAAGACGCCCGAGGACTCCACGTTCGACGAGGGCGAGTGCATCGCCGCCTGCGCCGCGCTGGAGCGTGACCCCGAGACCCGTGGCCTGGTCACGGTCCACGCCGAGTGCGTCGGGAAGTCGGAGAGCTGCCGCGACGTCCTCGAGTGCAAGTAGCGATCGCGACCGGCGTCAATCCTTGCGGGTCTGCGGATCGAGCGCGTCGCGCAGGCCGTCGCCGAGGAAGTTGAGCGACATGATGGTCAGGCCCATGACCACCCCGGGCGCGATCAGCACCCACGAGTAGACCGAGATCTGCGAGCTACCCTCGGACACCAGCGTGCCCCACGACGCCAGCGGGGCCTGGACGCCGAGGCCGAGGAACGACAGGAACGCCTCGGTCAACATGACGCTGGGCAGGCTGGCGGTCGCCGCCACGATGATCACGCCTAGCGCGTTGGGCACGATGTGACGGAACAAGATGCGGGCCGGCGAGGCCCCGGTGGCGCGCGCCGCCTCGACGAACTCGCGGTGGCGGAGCGACATCACCTGACCGCGGGTCTGGCGCGCCATGGTCAGCCACGAGATGCCGCCGATGAGCGCGAACAGCACCACGATGTTCTTGGTGTTGAACACCGCCATCACGACGATCACGAACACCACGGTCGGAAAGCCGTACAGCGCGTCGACCACCCGCATCATCACGTAGTCGAGGCGGCCGCCGGCGTAGGCGGCGACCGCGCCCCAGGTCACGCCGATCACCAGCGCGATCGCGGTGGCCGTGAACGCGACCATGATCGCGATGCGGCCGCCGATCATCACCCGCACCAGCATGTCGCGGCCGAGCAGGTCGGTGCCGAACGGGTGGGCCCACGATGGCGAGCTGGCGCCGCGCGTGATGTCGATGGTGGTGGCGTCGAGGCCGAACCCGCCGGCGATCAGCGGGCCGAGGAAGCAGAACCCGACCACGGTCGCGAACGCGGCCCCCATGACCACCGCCATGCGGTTCTTGCGCAGCCGCTGCCAGGCGTCGCGCCACGGCGAGTGCCTGCGCTCGGCGGTCGTGGTCGTCGCCGCGCTCACCGGCCGCCTCGAGTCCGGGGATCGATCACGCCGTACAGGATGTCGACCACCAGGTTGAGCAGGACCAGGAACGAGACGTAGAAGACCAGCAGGCCGGTCAGCACCGGGTAGTCGCGGCTGGTGACGCTGTCGACGAAGTAGAAGCCGAGCCCGGGGATCTGGAAGATCTTCTCGACCACGAACGAGCCCGAGATCAAGGCCGCGGTCGCCGGTCCCAGGTAGGTGATGACCGGGATCACGCCCAGCCGCAGCGCGTGTTTCCACACCACGACCCGCTCCGACAGGCCCTTGGCGCGCGCGGTGCGCACGTAGTCTTGACCGAGCGTGTCGAGCACGCCGGCGCGGGCCAGGCGCGCCACGGTGCCGGCGTAGATCATCCCCAGCACCACCGCCGGCATGACGTAGCTGGTGAAGCCCTCGGCGCGCGCCGGTGGGAACCAGCCCAGCTCGAGCGAGAAGAAGCGGATGAACATCGGGCCGAGCACGAACGCCGGGATCGAGATGCCGAGCAGCGCGACCACCATGAGCGCGTGGTCGACCCAGGTGTTGCGCCGCGCCGCCGCCGTCACGCCCAGCGCGGTGCCGAACAGGGTCGCGAACACGATCGCCATCAGCCCCAGCCGCAGGCTGTGCGGCGAGTGGTCGGCGATCATCTCGTTGACCGTGCGCTGCCGCTTCATCGAGTGACCGAAGTCGAGCCGAGCCATCCGGCTCATGTGGGTGACGTACTGCTGCCACATCGGCTGGTCGAGGTGGTAGCGCTCCTCGATGTTGCGCCTGACCGCGTCGGGCACCGCGCGCTCGCTGGCGAACGGACCGCCCGGCGCGGCGCGCAGCAGGAAGAACGACACCGTCGCCACCACGAACAGGACGAAGACGCCGCCGAGCAGACGGGTGACGATGAGGCGCACCATCAGCGACCCCGGTGCGCCTTCCAGTCGGGATCGAGCCACGCCCGCCACAGCGGCGGCTCGTCGATGAAGTTGATGTGGAGGTCACGCACGTATGGCTTCTGCAGGTGGCGCTGGGTGTAGTTGTAGAGCGGGATGATCGGCGCCTCCTCGATCATCACCGCCTCCGCCTCCCGCACCTTGGCCAGCCGCGCCTTGCGGTCGGTCATGGTCGCGGCCTCGTCGAGCAGCGCCTCGTAGCGTGGGTTGCACCACCTGGGGCGGTTGTTGGGGCTCGAGCACCGCCACAGCCGCGCGAACTCGCTCTCCGGATCGGCGGCGCTGGCGATCCAGCCCAGGCGCGCGGTCTGGAACTGCTGCTTGCGGGTGTCGGCGAGGAACACCTGCCACTCCTGCGACTCGAGGCTGACGTCGATGCCGAGCACGCCCTTCCACTGCGCCTGCACGTACTCGGCGATCAGCTTGTGATCCTCGACGCCGGTGTTGAACTTGTAGACCACCGTGGTCGGGAAGCCGGCCCCCATCTCCTGGCGCGCCAGCGCCAGCTCCTGCTTCGCGCGCACGGGATCGAACTCGAGCCCCGGCGGCGGCACGTAGCACAGCACCCCGGGCTCGATGATCATCGCCACACCGGGCGTGTCACGGCCGACACCGCAGGTCGCCAGGTCAGCGTCGGAGAGCCGGGCGATCGGCGTGCCCGGGGTGTAGGAGGCGACGCCGAACTGCCCGCCGTGGAGGACGCGCGGGATCAGCGTGCGATCGAGCGCGAACGCCAGCGCCCGTCGCAGGTGGACGTTGTCGAACTGCAGGGTGTTGACCATGATGAAGTAGACGCCCAGGTACGGACGGACCTGGTAATCGGCGTACGGCTTGCCGCCGCGCTTGCCACCCGACAGCACCGGCAGGTACGAGGTCGGAACGTTGTTGCCGCGGTTGGCATCGCAACCGCCGGTGAAGTAGGTGTTGGCGCTCGCCGCCTGATCGTCCATCGAGTACACCGTGAGCCGATCGAGCTTGACGTCGGCCTGCTCCCAGTAGGTCGGCGAGCGCACCATCTCGAGGTAGTCGCGCTCCTCGGCGGCGACCAGGTGCAGCGGCCCCGAGGTCACGATGGTCCCGGGCTGCGCCCAGCGCCGCGGCCGGCGCGACACCGCCTCGCGCGGCGTCGGACGCAGCACCCGCTTCGGCGAGGCGGTGATGATGTGCGGCGTCGGAGCGGCGGCCTCGATCACGAAGGTGTGCGGGTCCGGAACCCGGACCCCCAGCACCTCGGGCAAGGCGAGCAGGTCGCGGCCGTGGACGTCGACCTCGGCGCGCGTCGCCCGGGCGTCGTCGGCCAGCTCGGCCAGCGGCAGGTCGAGGCCGGGAACGTGTTTCTTGGCGACCGGGCGGACGCGGTAGACGACCTCGGCCGACGGCTGGCCATCGAGCTCCGCGGCTGGCACCCAGCCGAACACGCCGTCGCCGCGGTTCCAGTGCACGTACGCCCACGGCTCGGCGCCCGGTGACGGCAGCGTCGCCGGGCGGCCCGAGAGCTCGATGAGCGTGACCGGGGTGCCGGCCGGCACGGTGGCGTACGCCGCGGTGGCCGCCGCGCCCAGATCGCGCACGGCCAGCGCGACGCCCGCGGTGCGCAGGTTCGAGTCGGGCAGCTTGTGCTTGGCGGCGGTCTGCTCGGCGACCGTCTGGCCCGCCCAGCCGGTGACCTCGACGATGGTCCCGGCGCTCAGCCCGCCGGCGTCGGTGATCAGCACCCGGGCGCGGCCCTCGATGAACAGCTCGTAGTTCTTGACGAAGTCGAGGCCGTCCGCCGACGGTGACGCGGTCAGCGGGTGGAGCATGCGGACGACCTGGTAGGCGACGTCGTAGGCGGTGACCGGGCGGCCATTCGACCACCGCCCCTGGTCGTGCATGTGGAACGTCACCCGTCGCTGATCGGGCGCGATGTCCCACGACGTGGCCAGGCTGGGCTCGGGATGGCCGTCGTTGCCGTAGATGGTCAGGCCGTCGAACAGGGCGTGCACCAGCGGCATCGCGGTGGTGCTCGACGCCTGCGCCGGGTCGAGGCTCTCGGGTTGCCCGCTGTTGCAGAAGTGGAGGTGCCGGGGATCGCGGACCTCGGGCACCGGGCCGAAGTACTCGCCGTCGGGCAGGCCGCATGCGGCGAGCAAACCGAGGGCGCCGAGCGCGCCGAGCGCGCCGGCCGAACCCAGCCGCTTCCCCGAGTGACGCATCGGCAGGTACGATAACCGAGTCGCCGCCCCGGCCATGCCCGAGGCGTGTATATATGGGCGGTGACCGTGACCGACGAGCATCGCTGCCCTCGCTGCGGCAGCTATGCGGTGCGCAAGATCGAGACCGCCTTCGCTGCGGTGACCCTGCTCGCGTTACGTTGCGAGAGCTGTCGCCACGAGGACGAGCGCCGCTCGGACGCGGCCGACCATGCGGCCTGGTTCGACAGCTGGCGCGGGCGCCTGCGGGTCCCGATCTACGACTATTACGACGATCTGGTCGACGTCGACTGAACCGGCCACGCCGCTGATCAGCGCGCCGGCGTCAGCTCGAACACGCAGCCGGCGTCGGCCTTGGGGCACACGCGCAGGTACGGACTGACGTCGAGCACGAGGAAGCGCGCGCCGGCAAACGCCGGTGACAGCTTCTGGCGGATCTCGCGCGTGCCGGGCCCGAAGGTCGCGACCAGGCGCGGCAGACCGAGCGAGCGGCCGTCGGCGCCGACCGCCTCCAGCAACAGCTCGTAGGCGAGGTCGGCGACCGCAGCGTCTCGCTCGACGAGCAAGTTGGGCGGCGCGGCCACCGCCAGCTCGACCGGCGGCGGAAGCGGGGGCGTGGGCGCGGGCGCCGACGGTGATGGGCTGATCAGGCGGGCCGACGCACACGCTGGTTTCTTGCAGTCGGTCAACACCGGCGCGTTCCAGCGCGCGATTCGCTCGGCGACGCCGTCGACCTCGCCATCGCGAGGCAGCAGGTAGATCGCCTGATCGTGCCAGTCGGCCCACACCTTGTAGGGTGCGAAGAAGTTGAGGCCGAGCGCACCGTCGACGTCCTCGTCGTCCCAGCGGCGATCCACGTACGGGATCATCACCAGGCCCATCGCGCTGGCGCCGCCGGCCTCGACGTGGTTGGCGATGCCGGCCTTGTCGACGAGGCGCGTGGTGGCCAGCTCGTCGATCGCGGCCGCGCGGTACGGCACCGGCACCAGGCGCATCGACTTCCACTTGCTGCTGTTGAGCTGGCTCGGGACCGCACCTAGATCGAGGTGCAGCTCGGCGGCGGCGCCGTTCACCTGCGCCTTCGCCACGCGGCGCGGCACGGCGCCGGTCGGGCCGCCGCGCGCCGACGTCCCGACGTCGCCGCGCCGCATCGTCTGGTGGCGGTACGAGATGCGCAGCGCCTGCGCTGGTGGCGTGAACGCCTCGCGGGTGGCGAGGAACGCCACGCCGGCGTCGCGATCGAAGCCGAACACCAGCGAGTCGGCGATCACGTCGCGGCCGAGCACACCGCGCACGTCGCGCCCGTCGGTGGCGTAGGCGCCGCTCGGGTGCAGGGAGACCACGCGGCCCTTGACGGTGAGCGTGCCGATCGTCAACGCGGGGACCTCGGCGATCTTGATCTGCCGCGAGGTGTCGGTCTCGTCGATGAGCCGGGGACCGAGCCCGGTCACGAGGTCGAGCTCGACGGCCAGGCTGTCGTCCAGCGACGAGGCCGACGCGTCGGGGTCGAGGACGAACAGGTACGGTCCGTTGCCTCCGATCGTGACCGGCGTGATCAGCACCCCGTGCTCGAGCGGGCCGACCAGCGGGAACACCCACGCGTCGCCGCTCGAGAAGCCGGGCGGGGCACCGCCGGCGCAGCCGGTGGCAGCCAGGGCGAGGAGGAGCGAGAGGGTTCTCATGGCACCGAGCTGTCCTACATCATCCACTCTGCGACGCCCAACTGCCCGGGACCGCGACGACTTTCCAACCGGTGCTCACAACCGCCCGCCGGTTGCGAGGCGCGGGCATCGGCAGGGTCCGGCATCGCTGACGCGGCCCAGCGATGGCTTCGCGACCCCGGCTCCGCGTTCGTGACCCAGCCAAGACGCAGCAGGTTAGATCCGCCGGCCGGGCGTGGGCGTTGGTAGGCCATGGAGGTTTCCATGGCCCGGTCCCGCACGTTCGCCGCCGCTCTCACCCTCGTTGCCTTCACCGCCGGCCCGCTCGGGTGCGGCGCGCCCAAGAATCGAGATCATGGGCGCACCGATCCGATCGCGATCGTGGATCCAGGCGGGGGCGGGGATCCGGGCGGTGGCAGCGGCAGCGCGATCGAGATCGAGATCAAGCACACGCAGCGGTCGGCCAAGGCGATCAGCACGACGGTCGACAAGGGCCTGACCTGGCTGGCCAAGCACCAGCTGGGTGGTGGTGGCTGGGGCCAGGGCGACGAGTCAGCCGGCATGGGCGACGGCATGGCCGGTATGCGCGACGCGGCCAACGTCGCTGACACGTCGATGGCGCTGCTCGCGTTCATGCGCGCCGGCCACAAGCCCAACAAGGGGGCTCACCGTGACGTGGTGCAGAAGGGCCTCGAGTACGTGCTGTCGGAGGTCGAGAACGCCGACCAGGACTCGCTGTTCGTCAGCTCGGTGCGCGGGACCCGCGTGCAGGGCAAGATCGGGCCGTACGCCGACACCTTCGCGGCGCTGATGGCGCTCTCCGAGGCCCGTGGCGCGATGCGCGACGGGCCGGCCAACGCGCGCCTCGACAAGTTGCTCAACAAGGTCGTGAAGAAGATCGAGAAGAATCAGCGCCAGGACGGGACCTGGGACGGCGCCGGCTGGGCGCCGGTGCTGTCGCAGGCGCTGGCCGCCAAGGGCATGAACCGCGCGGCGCAGAACGGCATCGAGGTCTCCGAGGTGGTCCTCGATCGCCTCGAAGATCAGGCCCACAGCCAGGTCAATCTGCAGACCAACACGTTCGCCGCCGACAGCGCGGCCGGGGTCGGGCTGTACGGTGGTGCCGCCGCCACCGCGGCATCGCGTGACACCGCGACCACCCGCAAGGCCAAGGCCGAGACCATGAAGGCGAAGGCGGCCAAGGGCGGTGGCGGCAACGAGCACAAGTCTCCCGACGCGCCGACCAAGGCCGAGGTCGCCGCCGCCGAGGCGCGCGCCGATGTCTCGGGCAAGGCGGCGGCCCGGGTCGAGGGCGCGCTGATCGCCAACCTCTCCAACGACTCGTTCATCTCCGGCTTCGGCAACAATGGCGGCGAGGAGTTCTTGTCGTACATGATGATCAGCGAGAGCCTGGTCGCGAAGGGCGGCGACGAGTGGGCCAGGTGGGACGCGCAGATCACGACGCTCGTCAACAAGGTACAGAACGAGGATGGAAGCTGGACCGGCCACCATTGCATCACCGGACGCACCTTCTGCACCGCGGCGGCCTTGCTGGTGCTCATGGGCGATCGGACGCCGGCCCCGGAGCTCGCGATCGCCGGGTGAGCGGACGCTGATCGGGGTCGTGGTCGTGGCCGCGTCGATCGCGGCTGCGGTGGCGGTGGGGTGCGGCCGCGGGCGGCGGTCGGCGGTCGGCGGGGATCGCGATGCGGCCGGCGGCCGCGACGCGGCGATCGAGGCCGGCGACCAGCTCGCGGTCGTCGACCGTGCGCTCGCTCGCGGCGCGGCGTTTCTGGCCACCCGCCAGGAGGCCGACGGCGCGATCCGGTCGCCGACCTACGCCGCCTTCCGTGACGGCTACGCGCTGACCGGGCTGGCCGCGATGGCGCTCGGGCTGGCGCCCGGCGACCCAGCGCGGCAGGCCTATCCGCGCGCCGTCGACTTCCTGGCCACGCTGGTCGACGAGCAGGGCGGGATGCGGGCGCCCGAGCCGGCCTACCCGACCTACGCCGCCGCGCTGGGCGTGCTGGTGCTCAACGCGCCCGGCAACCAGCGACACGGTGCGACCCGCGACGCGCTGCGCGAGGTGCTGCGTCGACGTCAGCTCGGGCCGGCGCTCGGCTGGCGACCCGACGACGCCGCGTACGGGGGCTGGGGGTACTACCCGCGCGAGCCGCGGCGGCCGGCGGGGTCGATCAGCGACGATCTGCTGTCGAGCAACCTGTCGGCGACCCTGCTCGCGGTGGGCGCGCTGACGCTCGGCGGCGTGGCGGTCGACGATCCGGCGCTGGTGCTGGCCCGCGGCTTCGTCGAGCGGTGCCAGAACCGCGTCGCGCCATGCGCGGCCGAACCCTGTCCCGCCGACGGTGGGTTCTTCTTCTCACCGGCGGTCGCCGACGCCAACAAGGCCGGCAGCCTGCGCTGGGGCGGCGCCGAGCGCTACCACTCCTACGGCTCCATGACCGCCGACGGGTTGCGGGCGCTGTTGCGGCTGGGCGTCGCGCCCGACGACCGGCGCGTGGTCGAGGCCGCCGCCTGGCTCGAGCGCAACTTCGACGCCGCCCGCAACCCGGGGCAGTTCGCGCCCGGCGCCGAGGTCCGGCGCGAGTCGGCGTACTTCTACTGGGCCTGGACGGCGGCGCATGCGCTGCGCGCCGCCAGCAAACCCGAGCTGATGACCACGCAGGGACCGGTTCGATGGGCGGGCGCGCTCGCCGCCGAGCTGGTTGGCCGCCAGCGCGACGACGGCAGCTGGAAGAACGCCTACACCGAGATGCGCGAGGACGATCCGGTGGTGGCGACCTCGTTCGCGATGGCGGCGTTGACGGTCTGCCGTGGCGCCCTCGTCGGTGAGTATCGCAGTCACGCCGGGTGGCCGGCGGCGACACCGACACCAACTCGCCCGGCCCCGGGCGGCCCGGAGGCCGGCGCTCTGGTACCGTAGCCGCAGCCGGGAGGCTGACATGGCCGCGAAGAAGCCTGCGAGGCCGACGAAGAAGGCCGCCAAGAAGCCGGCTGCGGACGTGGCGGTGGCGAAGCCCGCGGTTGCGGTCTCGCCGGTCGCGGTCGTGCCGGTGGTCGATCACGCGGCGCGGGTCGCCGAGTCGTGGCGCCGCCTCGAGGTGTGGGTCGCCGCGTTCGGTGGGCCGCCGCTGGCGCTCAACTCCGGCGCCGCGGAGAAGTCGATCGCGGCCGCCGAGAAGACGATGAAGCTCGCCTTTCCGCCGGACTTCCGCGCCTCGTTGCTCCAGCACGATGGCCAGGCGACCAGCGCCAGCGCCGACCAGCGCAGCTTCCCGTGGATGCCCGGCTGTCCGCCGCTGGCGCCGCTGGCGCGGATCGTGGAGCGGTGGCAAGAGGAACAGGACCTCGCCGGCAAGAAGCCGCCGCGGCCGGATCCCCTCGACGGCATCGGCAAGCTGAAGGTCGGCCTGCACCGCAGCGGTCGGATCCCGATCGCCGGGTCGCCGCGCTGGGACAGCGGGCGCACCTTGCTCGATCTCGATCCCGGCCGGGCTGGCGTCGGCGGCCAGCTCCTCACGATGGTCAACAAGGCCGACTTCGTCGTGATCGACGTCAGCTTCGCGGCGGCGCTCGAGCGCTGGGTCGCCGTGCTCGAGCGGGGCCTGTGGAGCTACGATCGCGACACCCACGCCGTCCACCCCCGGGCGCTGGCGCCGTCCGCCAGCCACCCCGCGGGCTTGTTCTCGAAGCGCTGACCAAGGCCGCGGGAAGCGGGCGCCTGCTACGGGTTCGAGCCGCCCATCCCGCCCATGCTCTTCGCGAGCGTGACCAGCGACATCAGCTCGGCTTCGGTCATCTTGACCGCGATGTCCACGAACGCGCCGCTCTGGGTCGCGGACAGCGACTTGGCCGCCTTCGACAGGCCGACCTGCGACAGCCCGGCCACCGCTTGCGGGAGCTGACCCTGGATCATCGCCACCGCCTTGGCGGCGGAGTCGGCGCTGTCGGTGCCGAGCTTGAGCGCGATGGCGAGGTCGGCGCTGAAGTTGAAGCCGGCCGAGACCGTCTTCGCGACCATGCCTTGCGATTTCATCTCCTTCTGGTTCTTGGCCGGGACCAGCACCGTGGCCCACAGGTCGGCGCTGGTGTCGGTCGCGGTGATCGCGTCGCGCAGGGCCTTGGCCTTCTTCGAGAGCGCCACGTTCTTGCCCTTGCCCTTGCCCTTGTTCAGCGCGATGTCGATCGTCGACTTCATCGCACCCTTCTTGGCGAAGAACAGGCGATCGCCGATGAACGCCGCCTCGGTGTCGTCGTGGGCGTAGATCGTCACGCCGCTGTAGGTCGACTTCTTGACGTCCGGGATCGTCGCCAGCTTGTCCTTGGGCAGGCGGCCCTCGATGACGATCAGGACGTTCTTGACCTTGTCCATGTCGAGCTCGCTGGCCCCGCCGCCGGCGAACATGACGGTGTCGATGTCCTTCATCGGATCGAGGCCGAGCTCGGCGAGCTTGGCCTTGGCGTCGGCGCTGGTGTCGAGCAGCGTCTGGAACCCCTTCTGCAGCAGCGCCGAGTCGCGGGCGTCCGCGAAGTCGAAGACCAGCACCATCTGGCTGGCCTCGGGCGCGAACTTGAGCAGATCCTTGCCGTCACCGGCGTGCGCAGGAGCGGCGGTGGCGACGAGCAAGGTAGCGAGCGCAGCAAGGGCGATGGACTTGAACATGGATCCTCCCGGTGGAAATGCCGTACTGGCCGAGTCCGTCTCGGCGGCCCGCCGGGTATAGCCCGGCAGCCCGGCGCGTGCCCGTCAAAGTCGGGAAGGAACCGTCCCGATCCGGGCACCCACGGTCGTGCCCAGCCTCTTTCGGTTCGTGGTCCTGGCGACGTGGTTCCTGGCCGTGCTGTCGAGCCCGGCGTTCGCGGACCGGAAGGAGGGCAAGAAGCAGAAACGGCGGGTCAAGGTTTCCGGCTACCTGCAGCTGTTCTACAAGCTGCGCATCGACACCAACGGCGACGACGCCCGGGAGCCCGACCTGTTCCGGGTCCAGCGCGCGCGCGTGAAGCTCGAGGGCCGGATCGCGCCGCGGGTCAGGTTCGATCTCGAGATCGACCCGCGCGCGCCGGAGATCGGCGGTGTGATGCGCGACGCCTTCCTGTCGATCGCGGTGATCCCACATCACAAGCTCCGGCTCGGTCAGCAGAAGACGCCGTTCGGCTACGAGAACGGCGAGTCGTCGACCCGGCTGTACACGGTGGTGCGCTCCGAGCTGGCCGAGGGGCTGGGCCGCGGTCTCACCCTGCGCGACATCGGTGTCGCCGTGGTCGGCGAGGTGCCGCTGGGCTCCGGGTTCACGTTCGAGGACCACGTCGCGGTGGTCAACGGCGCCGGCATGAACGTGCAGGTCGACGACACCGAGCGCAAGAACGTGTGGGCCCGGGTCGGTGCGCGCTACGACGATCCGGACGCCGCGCTGATGGTGCGCGCCGGGGTGTCGGGCGCGATCGGCGACCAGCGCGAACCCGACGACCCCGGCCCGCCGCTGCTGCCCGGGTTCCGCTTCACCTTCTGGCGCCTCGGCGCCGACGTCGAGGTCGAGCATCGCTGGGTGTTCGTCGCCGCCGAATACGCGATGGGCGCCGACGCGGTGCCCGCCGATCCCGACGCCGGCGGCGACGCCATGGCCTACTCGCTGCTGATCGCGGGCAAGACGCCGTGGGACGTCGGGCCGGTGGTGCGCTACGACGCCGCCGACGCCGAGGAGTTCAAGCGCTGGACGTTCGGCGGTTACGCGGGCCGGCCGACCGCGCGGCTGCGGGCCATGGCCACGTACGAGATCTTCGAGGACGAGGCCGGCCCCCACGACCACCGCTTGCTGCTGTGGACCCAGGCCCGGTTCTGAACGTCGTCCTGGTGATCATTCTTGATCAAGGTTGATCAGTTCGTGATCGGCGTGGTCGTGCCCGTCCGGACCTCGGACACTCGACGCCCGCCGCGTTAGGGTGGCGCGGTGCTGGACGACGACGACACGCTGAACACGCGCCGGGGCGATACGCCAACGCCGGTCGAGGTCCCGACCGCGACGTTCACCACCCAGGTGCGGCCGCGTCCATCGCGGCGGCTGCGGGTGCAGGGCAGCACGCCGCCAGGCGGCGACGTGTCGGCCGCGGCGACGGTGATCGAGGCCGTGCCGAGCGGCGCACTCGTCGAGACCTCGTCCGGGGTCACCCGGGTGACCCCGGCGCCGACGCCGGCGCCGGTACCGATCCCACCACCATCGACGGTCGCGCCACCAGCCGCCGCGGCGCCGATCGCCGGGCCACGGCCACCGCTGTTGCCGTCGCGGTCGCTGTCGCCGTCACCCGTCACATCGGCGCCGGGGAGTCCATCGCTCACCGGTGCGGCCCTCCGCGAGGACGAGGCCCAGCGCACCCGCAACCTGGTGCTGGTCAACACGGTGCTCGCGATCCCGAGCGCAGCGATCACGCCGCTGCTCGGGGTCGAGGCGAGCGCGGAGCGGCTGTTGTGGGCCTCGACCGCGGTCTTCGTGCTGGCCAACCTGCTCCTCCTGCTCGCCGGCCGGGTCTGGACCGCGCCCCGGCTGGTCGCGGTCTGGTTCAGCGGCGTGTGTGCCGCGCTCGGCTCGGTGTTCGTGTACGGCCTGCAGTCCGGTGCGCTGATCCTGCCGACGCTGGGGTTGTATGTGATCGCGCTCGGCCAACACCGCTGGATCGCGCGCGGGTCGTTCCTCATGTTCGCGATCGGCCACGCGACGCTGATCGCGTTGTGCCTCACCGGCCACGTCCGCGATCGTGGCCTGGTGTCGACCCGCAGCGATCGCCCCGAGATCCAGCTGGTGCTCGAGGCCAGCTTCCTCTGTGTGCTGGTGGCCGCCTACGTTCATGCCCGCGCGTCACGCCGGACCTCGGTGCGTTCGCTGCGCCAGCTCGAGGCTGCGGTCACCACGATCGGTGAGCGTGAGGCCCAGCTCCACGAGGTCCACCAGGACCTGGAGCACTCGATGCGGCTCGGTGACGAGGGTCGCTGGAGCCACCAGGTGCTGGGCTCGTTCCGTCTCGGTGCGGTCATCGGGCGTGGCGCCGTCGGTGAGGTCTACGCCGGCCACCACGTCACGACCGGCGAGCCCGCCGCGGTCAAGCTGCTCCAGGTCGAGACCGCCGAGGTGCCGGGCAACCTGGCGCGCTTCGAGCGTGAGGCGCGCGCGGCGGCGTCACTGCGTTCGGCACACGTGGTGCGCGTGCTCGAGGTCAGCGTCACCGGCGCGCCGGTGCCCTACCTGGCGATGGAGCTGTTGCAGGGCACCGATCTCTCGGGGTACCTGCGGGCCAAGGGACGACTGCCGCTGCACGAGGTGGTGGAGCTGGCCTGGCAGCTGGCGGCCGGGCTGGAGGTGGCGCGCCTGGTCGGCGTGGTCCACCGCGACCTCAAGCCGCAGAACGTGTTCCGCGCCGTCGACGAGCGCGGCGCGGCGGTGTGGAAGATCCTCGACTTCGGGGTCTCCAAGCTCGCCGACGGCGCGGGCACGCTGACCCACGGCCACCTGATCGGCACGCCGCACTACATGTCACCGGAGCAGGCCGCCGGCCGCGAGACCGACCACCGGAGCGACGTCTACGCGCTGGCCGCGCTCTGCTATCGCTGCCTCACCGGGCGGCCACCGTTCGCCGGGATCGAGATGCCGGCGCTGATCTTCCACGTCGTCCACGAGGTGGCGCCGCGGGTCGGGCTGCTGGTCCGGGTGCCCGCGATCGTCGACTCGGTGCTGGCCTGCGGGCTGGCCAAGCGTCCTGACCAGCGCTACTGGACCGCGGTCGAGCTGGCGGCTGCGCTCGGCGCCGCGGTCCGGCGCTGAGGGCGAGCGAACGCGCGACCAAGTCGCCGTCGGCGTGCGCGCTCAGTTGCCGGCGCGGATCGTCAGATCGGTGGCGTTCTCGCACGTCATCACACCCCGGGCGACCGTCTTGCCGGTGACCGAACGGATCTCCTCGCGGAACGAGGTGTCGCTGGAATCGAACGTGACCCGCCCGGTCTTCTGATCCTTGGTCGCGTACAGGGTGACCTCGAGCTTGTGCTTGCCCGCGGTCACCAGCTGTGGCGAGCAGTCGTCGGGGCTGCCGGTGAAGAAGGGGCCGTTGACCGCGATCCAGTGGTTCTGGATGAAGTCGGTCTTGCACACCGTGCCATCGACCGCCATCTGCCAGACATGGACCGCGCCCGACTTGACCTTGGGAGCCGCGAACGCCTTCCAGTACACCTGCAGGCAGCTATCGACGCTGGTCACCGCCTCGACCGGATCCCAGGGCCCGAACCAGCGCCGGCCGAAGACCACCTTGCGGCCCTTGGCGCCGGCCTGCTTCTTGTCGAGGGCGGCGACCGCGGCGGCGCGCTGCTTGGTCCAGTCCTCGTTCTTCGCCATCAAGCGCTTGGCCGGCGCCAGGTACCGGTTCTCCTCCGGCAGGTAGCGCAACAAGTTCTGCTGCACGCGCAGGCCCTGGATGTCGATGGCACGCTCGAGGCCGGGGACGACCAGGTGGAGGTTGTCGTCCTTCCACATCGGCGTCGTGAACTTCAGCTCGCCGTGGTAGTTCCACTCGCCGGCCTTGCCGACCACGGGCTGGCCCTTGAAGTCGTGCAAGCTGTGGCGCGCGGTGCGCCCCGCCTCCCACCGGCACCAGTCGAGCGTCGCGGCCATCCGGTCCGAGTCGCGGATCTCCTCGGCGATGTTGATGCAGGCGTTGCGCTTCTCCATCGGCTCGAGCATCACCCACGCGCTACCGCCCTGCTTCGCGGGGCTGCTGTAGTCGACGAGGTAGAGCTGGAACTCGGCGTTGAAGGACGGCGACGCGCCGCGGTTGCGGACCTCCGGCTTGAGGAAGCGCTCGACGAGATCGCGGACCCGGGCGTCGTTCAAGGTCCCCTTCGGATCGTAGGAGATGGTGACCGAATCGCCCTGGGGCTCGATCAGCAGGCCGCCGCCGAACAGCAGCTTGGCGGCCGCCTCGGCGTCGTCGTCGTTGTCGGCGCTCGCGATCGCCGTGGTGGCCAGCATCGTGACCAGGATCGTGATTGTCTTGCTCATGATCAGGGCGGTTGCACGCGCCGTACCCGCTCGACCGCCACGGGTTCGCGCCCGGTTGGGAGACGCCAGGCTGTCACCTGTCACGCCCACCGGCCCCGAAGCTGGGTGACAGCACGCGGCGACCGGTCGCCAGGTGGCAGGAACGATTGCCCGTCCGCGTGCGGGATGAGACGTTCGTCGGATGCGGCAGCCACGCTCGGTCCGGATCCCTCGTGCGATGGTGCTGGTGGCGGCCCTGGCGGCGGCCGGCGCCTGCGGGGCAGCCGACGAGTCGATCGATCCCGGCGATCTCGAGCTCCGCGATCTGCTCGGGGTGGCGCCCCGGGTCGCGGTGACGTGGAACGACGCCCAGCGGGCGGCCGCCCGTCAGGTCCTCGCCGCGGGGTTGAGCCCGGGCGCCGACCTCGCCTTGACCGACGTCGGCGAGCTCGTCGACGACGCCGCGGTCGTCCACGCGCTGACCGTGATCGACGATCGACTCCTGGACCAGGGGCTCGACGCCGTCGGCCTGGTCGTCATCGATCGCGATCGCGCCCCGGCCGCGGGCCAGGCCATCGAGGCCCTCGCCAGCAGCGCGACGCTGCGCGGCGAGCGTGGCGCCGGTGGCGGCGACGGTGCGGCGACGGTGCGGCGACGGTTGCCGTCGAGCTGGATCCCCGGGCCTGGCCATGTCCGACCGACGCGGAGTGCGACTTCGAGGTGCTGATCGACCTCGCGACCGACGCCGCCCCGGGCGCCGCCCGGGTGCGCGTGGTGCCGGTGGTGCAGCTCGCGGTGGTCGCCGCGCTGGTGAGCGCCGCCGACGGCACGCCGACCCTGCTGGTCAACCCGATCGTCACCGCCGTCGGTGCCAGCGACGATGCGGTGGCGTCGTCGGCGGCGAGCGGCGCGCCGCCCACCCCGACCCGGTTCGCCCCGCCGCTGTCGCCGATCATCGCGCTGCCGCTCGTGACCTCGACGTGGAGCTACGACGACTCGATCGCCTCGTGCGCGTCGGCGGTGCAGAGCGACTGCGGCGTCTGCCTCGCCGGCGGTCAGTGTGACCCGATCTGGACCGGCATGACCGGCATGGAGGCCTGCACGCTGCTGGCGGCCAACCCGGGCCGCAACTACGCGCTGCTGTGCGCGAACCTGGCGGTGTCGCTGTCCAACATCGCCGCCTGTATCGCCGATCATAGTTCGTCGTGTCCGATCGACGCGGTCGCCATCGACAGCGCCGGCGGGCTCAACGCCAACGCCGAGTTTCTCGACGATCAAGCGTGCGTCAACGCGATGTCGGTGTGCCTGACCCAGCTCTACGGCATCGGCGGCAGCGACGGTAGTTGCGGCTCGTGCAGCGGCTGCGACTGCGGCTCGTGCGACAGCGGCAACAGCAACAGCGGTAGCTGCAACGACTCCACCACCGACGACGGCTGCAACGACAGCAGCGGGTGTGGTGGCGGCGGTGGCGGCTGCAACGACAGCAGCGGCGGGGGTGGTTGCAACGGCGGCGGCGGCGGCGGAAATTGCTCGGTCGCCCGTCAACCGTCACGCGGCGCCGGTCTCGCCGCCGGCCTGATCTGGGTCCTGCTCCCGGTCCCGGCAGCGCTGTGGGCGCGGCGGCGGCCGCGACGGCGCGAGCGGGCGCGACCGCCTGCGGACCCGGCGTGAGGAGCCACGTCGTCGCCTGGCTGGCGCAGTTCGTCTCACCGACCGCTGCGCAGCTCCTGGCGCCGACCTGGTTCACGATGGTGGGGATCGCCGGGCTCCTGACCTTGTGGGTGCTCCTGCGTCACGCGCGCCGCGACGGCGGCGACCCCGGTGCGGTCGCCACCGTGGTCGTGGTCGCGTACGTCACCGCGGTGGTCGCTGGCGTCCTGGTGCCGGCCGTGATCGACGTCGTCGAGGTCTACGTGCGCACCGGCCGCGTGCGTCCGCGCCTGGCCGGGATGACCTCGTTCTGGGGCTACCTGGCCGGCGGGCTGGCGGTGTGGGCGACCTGCCGGCGCGGCGGGCCCCGCCTGGGCTGGCTGGCCGATCGCAGCACGCCGATGCTCGGCGTGTCGCTGGCGCTGATCCGGGTCGGCTGCTTCCTGGCCGGCTGCGACCACGGCCAGATCTCGTCGCTGCCGTGGGCGGTGCGGTTCCCGCGCGGTAGCGCGGCGTGGCGCGACCACGTCGCCCAGGGCCTGCTCCCGACCACCCGCGACGCCTCGTTGCCGGTGCACCCGACCCAGCTGTACGAAGCCGCGCTCGGGCTCGCGATCGGGCTCGCCGCCTGGGCCTACAACCGGCGCGCGCAGCGGGTCGGCTCCGGGCGGGTCTTCGTCGCGGCGGTGGTGGCGTACGCCGCGGTCCGGCTCGGCATCGAGAACCTGCGCGGCGACGAAGCGCGGGGCTTCATCGCCGGGCTGTCGAGCGGCCAGGTCTTCGCGCTCGTGGTGCTGGCGGCGATCGGCGGCGCCCTCGCGATCCGCGCTCGCCGCGGTCCGAGCGGCGGCTCGGCGACCCCGTGACGCGGCCGCGGTGAGTCGCAATTTTCATGGTCGCGCGGTCGGTTCGCGGCGGCGCTGGTGCTAGATCACCGTATGGCATTCGAGCAAGAACAGCGGGCCGCGCTTCGCATCCTCGAGGGCATCGAGGAGGGAACCATGAGTGCGGCGGATTCCTTCGCGCTCGTCGAGGATGCCGACCCCGCCCTCATCTACCTGATCTTCACCTGGCTCCGGAAGAACTACCTCGAGCACGTGAACGCGGACGCCGTGATCGGTCGACTGCTGGCGATCAGCGGTCGGGGCTCGGTGCCGGCGATGATGAAGGAGGGCCAGGCCGACCCGGTCGTGCAGTGGTTCGAGGACGGCTACTCGTATCGCGAGCTCGGCGCCAAGGAGTTCATCGAGCTGATCGTCGAGAAGCTCGAGGGCTAGCGAGCCGGCCTGGTCGCGGGCATGTCGATGGTGCCAACTCTCGAGCAGCGGCTGGCCGAGCGCGAACGCCCGGCCGGGCGCGTGTTCGGGTACCAGCGCTGGGAGCACCTGCTGTTCCTGCACTGGGCCTGGGACCCGGCCGCGATCCAGCGCACGTTGCCGCCCGGGCTGACCGTCGACACCCACGACGGTCGGGCCTGGGTCGGGCTGGTGCCGTTCTTCATGAACCGGATCCGGCCCGCGTATCTGCCGCCGGTGCCCTGGCTGTCGAGCTTCCTCGAGCTGAACCTGCGCACCTACGTGGTGGACGGGCACGGCCGCAGCGGCGTGTGGTTCTACTCGCTCGACTGCAACCGGGCGCTCGCGGTGTGGATCGCGCGCGCCGCCTTCCACCTGCCGTATCAGCACGCCACGATGTGGGCCCGGGTGGTCGGCGAGCAGGTCGAGTACGTCTCTCGCCGCCGCCGCGATGACCACCCGGCGCGCTTCGCGTACCAGCCCGAGGCGGCGCCCGGCGCCGCCAGTCCCGGCACGCTCGAGTTCTTCCTCGCCGAGCGCTACCGGTTGTTCGCCCGCCGGCGGCGCGACGGGCGCCTGTTCACCGGCCAGGTCCACCACCCGCCATACCCGTTGAGCCCGGCGCGGGTCGAGGCCCACGACGCCCGGGTGTTCGAGCTGGCCGGCCTGGGCGCGCCCGGCCGCGGGCCCGACCATGCCCTCCACGCGCGCCGGGTCGACGTCGAGGTCTTCGCGCTCACCGTCGCGTGACCGAGCGCGGTCAGCTCGCGAACCAGACCTGGGCGGCGCGCACCAGGCCGTCGCCCCGGTCAGCTCGCGATCGACGCGGTCGTCGCGCTTCTCGCCGCAAGGTCACCGATGCTGCCGGCGGATGCCTGACTTTGCTTGCGGTGGCGCTGAATCCCCGCGATAAGGTGCCGTCATGTCGAGGTCGACGACGTTCCGCGCCACGGCGTTCGCCGCGCTGGCCGCGTGCTCCGGTGGCGACGATGCGGCGGCGCTCGATGCGGCGGCGCTCGATGCGGCGGCGCTCGATGCGGCGTTAGACGGCCGTCCGGAAAGCAATGGTGGCTTCGTGACACCGTTCGCGGTCACCAAGGCCAACACGAAGAGCGGCGGCGTGTGGACCGAGGTCGGCGATGCCGACTGGAGCTGTCTCGGTGCACCATCCACCGACCAGCCGTCCACGGGCACGATCGCGATCGCCGGTCGCATCACCGACTTTCAGACCGGCAACGGCGTCGGCGACGCGAGCATCACGGCCTGGGGTACTTCGCCGTTGATGATGCTGGGCACCGCGAGCAGCAGCAACGTCGCCGCCACGCGCGGCGACTTTTCGATGACACTCGGCATGCTGCCGTCGGGCACGCGCCGCTACGGCTTCACCCTCATCGCGGTGGACCACGTTTCCACGGTCGTGCTCGGCCGGTACTACGCGCCCGCGAATGCCGCCACCGACACCGTCGCCATGATCTCGCAGGCCACGGCGCTCGCCCTGCCCGCGTTCATCGGGCTCGCGCGCGACCCGACCAAGGCCGTCTACATCGGCGAGATGCGCGATTGCCAGGGCCGCGCCGTGTCGAACGCGGTCGCCGGAGTCAGCTTCGTCCCATCGACGTTCACCAACGCCGGCGGCGAGACCTTCTACTTCTCGGCCGGCTCGACATCCCTGCCGGTGCGTCACACCGTCGAGCCGCTGATGAACAACGACGGCCAGTTCACCATCGTCAACGTCGCGCCCGGCTCGACCCTCTTCGTCCAGGTCTGGGGCTTCCGCTCGCTCGCCGAGCTCAACGCCGGCACCCTGACGCTCCTCGGCGAGATCGCTGCGCCGTCCCAGCCGGATCAGTACGTGTCGCTGCGTCTCGACCCGCGCCGCACCTGATGATGGCTGGAGCTGGTTCCATGTCGAAGTCAACGACGATCTGGGTCATCGCGTTGACCGGCTTCGCCGCATGCTCGGGCGGCGCCGATGGCGGCGCCGACGAACCGGTCGACGCGTCGAGGCTCGACGACTCCGCAGTCGACGCGGCGCTGGTCGACGCGGCCCTGGTCGACGCGGCGGTGGACGCGCTTTCGATCGATGCGCCGGCCAGCAACGACGGCTTCGTCACGCCCACGGCGATCACCAAGGCCAACCTGCAGATCGGCGGAGTCTGGACCGAGGTCGGCGACCCCGACTGGACCTGCCTCGACACCGCGTCGCCAGATCTGCCGTCGACCGGTACGGTCGCGCTCGGCGGCCGCATCAGCGACTTCCAGACCGGGAACGGCGTGGGCAACGGCACGATCGCCGCTTGGAGCACGGCCCCGGCGATGACGGTCGGCACCACGATCTCCGCCAACGCAGCCGCCACCCGCGGCGACTTCTCGATGACGCTCGGCATGCTGCCCGCCGGCACCCGCCGCTACGGCTTCACCATCACGGCCCAGAGCTACGTGTCGACGGTCGTGCTCGGCCGCTACTACCCCTCTGGCTCCGCCACTGTCGACGACATCGATGTGATCTCCGAGGCGACCGCGTCGGCGCTGCCGGCCTTGGTCGGCGTCTCCCGCGACCCGACGGCGGCGTTCTACGTCGGCTCGATGCGCGACTGCCAGGGCCGCACGGTCTCCAACGCCGTCGCTGCGGTCAGCACGGTACCGTCGACCTTCACCAACGCCGGCGGCGAGACCTTCTACTTCTCGGCCGGCTCGACCAGCCTGCCGGTGCGGCACAACGTCGCGTCGGTGATGAACCGCGACGGTCTCTTCACAGTCCTCAATGTGCCTTCGGGCCCCGCGCTCCACGTCCAAGTCTGGGGTTTCCGGACCACCGCCGAACTCAACGCCGGCACCATGACGCTCCTGGGCGAGATCTTCGCGCCGTCGGAGACCGGTCAGGGCGTGTTGATGAGGCTCCAGCCGCGACGAACCTGACTGCTACCTGTGCCGGGAGGCGGACACACCAGCTGCAGGCACTGCGCGGTGCCGGCGCTCTCGTCGCACTAGGTCTGGGTCTGCACCGGCCGCGCAGCAGCAGGAGGCGACCCGCGAGCGCCGCTTCGACGGCGGCAAGGTCACAACGTCATCGAGCCCGAAGCGCGGGACTGCGGCTGCAGGCCGGGCTCGACGCGGGCGCTGAGCTCGACGGTCGGCTGGCCGCCGAGACACGTGCCGAGCGCCGTGGGGATCGTGCTGACCAACGAGAACGAGTAGTCGGAGCTGCGTACCAGGTACTGATCGCGCCAGACGTCGTAGGTGACCGTGCAGTTTGCGACCACGGTGCCGGTGCCGTCGACGAGCTCGACCGGCACGGCGAAGCCGCTCTTGAGGTGATCGCGCGCGAACGCATCGACGTGGACCGGTGGGTGAGCAGGCGACGCGAGCGGCGTGGTCGTCGAGCGCGACGTCGACGAGCTGCACCCGATGGCCTGGGCGCGACGGCCGCGAGCCCGACCATGCCCTCCACGCACGCCGGGGCGACGTCGAGGTCTTCGCGCTCACCGTCGCGTGACCGCGCGTGGTCAGCTCGCGAACCAGACCTGGGCGGCACGCACCAGCGAGACGACGCCGTACGCGACCAGGATCCGGCTCACCACCTGCGTGACGCGGTGGACGCGGTCGTCCCGATGGGCTCGGCCGTGGCAGCTCACGACGCCGACCAGCGCGAACCACATGAACGACCCCACGCCGATGCCGGCGACGGTGGCCCAGCCCTGGGTCGCCGACGCGCCGGCCAGCACCGAGCCGACGATCACGACCCAGGTCACGATCGCGCCCGGGTTGGCGACCAGCGTCGCGAGGCCAACCGCGAGCCCTCGCACGCCGTCGCCCGACCCGGGGTCTTGATCCGAGCCGCCGGTCGCCGGTGGCGCCGCTCGGCGCGCGCGCAGGTGGGCGAGTCCGTAGCCGATCAGGGCGATGCCACTGACTGCCTGCAGCACGGGCGGCAGCGCGGGATGGCGGGCCAGGAGCGGCCCGAGCCCGAGGATCCCGAGCGCGGCATAGGTGGTGTCGCCGAGCGCGGCGCCCAGGCCGGTGCCGAGCGCGCGGCGCAGACCGTGCCGCGAGGCGGCCGTGATCACGGCGAGGTTACAGGGCCCCGGCAGCACGCTGCTGCCGACGCCGAGAGCGAGCCCGAGCAGGACGTGGAGCAACACGGTCACGCCTCGCCCGCACCGGATACGAGCGGCACCGGAATCGTGGTGCGGTCGAGCCACGCGTCGTTGGTCCACACGCTCCAGCCGAGGAGAAAGCCCCGCGTCTGCCGGCCGCCCTCGACCGCGAGCTGGAACACGTCGCGTTGCCCGAACACCGACGGGTGAAATCCCGGTTGCAGCGCTGGATGGCAGTACAGGATGGCCGCCGGCCGCGGCGACGCCTCGAGCGACGCGACCAGGCGGTCCATCACCAGCGCCGCGATCGGCTCGCGAAACGGATGGTAGAGGTAGGTGACCAGCGGACCGGGCGGCGCGTCGAAGGCGGTGGCGTCGCCGTGGACCAGGCGCACCGGGGACACCAGGGCGCCGGCGTCCCGCACACGCTCGACGTTGCGGACCGCGGCCAGGTGCAAGCGGGGTGACAGCTCGACGCCCACGATCTGGCGGAACCGCTGCATCGCGGCCAGCAGCACGACCCGCGCCTTGCCGCTACCCAGGTCGATGAACGTGGCGTCGCGCCGCAGCGACTCGGGCCACGGCAGGGCGGCGAGCATCGCCGCCAGGTCCTGATCCATGGTCGGCAGGTACATGGTCGCGGCGTGGTGGCGATCGATGAGGATGTCGGCTTCGCCGGGCGTCAGGTCGGCGTTGGTGTCGGTGCCGTAGCGGGCGTCGAACCCACTGTCGACGGCCCGGGCCTCGGCGTCGGCGCTCCAGCGCACCGAGTTGCGCAGCATCGACGCCGGGCCGATGGCGTGCCACGAGTAGGTGAACAGCGCGAGACGGTGACGGATCGATCGAAACATGATGTCCTCCTCCGCTCACGGTGCGACCGGGCCACGTGAGATGAGGAGCAGCGGGCGGTGACGGTCGCCGCGGATCTGCGTGAGGGTCACGTGATCCGCGCCGGCACCCGGTCATCCTTCCCAACCGGTCACGCCGGCGGTTCGCGATCCGACAGGTCGACGGCGAGCACCCGGGGTTCGTCGGTGTCGGAGCCGGGCGGCACCCGGCGAGCGTCGGTCCGCGACCAGCCGCGCCACAGGGCGATCGCGGAGGTCATCACGAGGACGGCGAGGAACAGCAGCTCGAGGAGCAAGAGGGTCATGGGGGCCTGCACAGCGGGGGGCTCCGGACCATGGCCGCAGGCGGCGTGAAGTGGCGAGGGTGACGGGCGTTAGCTTCGCGTGAACGGTTTGTGTCTGCCATCACGGCGTGCTGGGATGGTCTCGTGATCACCTGTCCGCGCTGCGCGAATCCGCCCGAGGTCGGCGTCCTGTGCGCCGCCTGCGCCGCGTTGCTCGCGGCTGACGACGGCCTCATGCCCGACCACCTGACCTCGCGGCCGGCGCTCGCGGCCGACGGCTGGCTGGTCGACGGGTTTGGCGTCGCCCACCCGGTGTCGGCGGCGCGCACCCGCATCGGCCGCAGCCAGGGCTCGGAGCTGATCGTGCTGCACGGCTCGGTGTCGCGCGATCACGCCGAGGTGGCGCGCGCCGGCGCCGGCTGGCAGGTCCGCGACCTCGGCAGCCGCAACGCGACCCGGCTCGATGGCCGTCGCGTCGAAGGTCGCGCCGCCCTCGACGACCTCGCCATCATCCGTGTCGGTGACGTCGCCTTGCTGTTCGTCGGCCGGCCCGCCGCGTTGACGGCGCCCAGCGGTCCCGAAGCGGCCACCACCCACGCCGCCGACTCGGGGACCTTCCGGGTGGTCCTCCGTGGCACTGCCATCGAGCTGTGCGCGCTCGGGAGCGTCGACGACGGCGCCGGTGGTGCGCTGCTGCACCGCGCCACCGGAACCTCGGGGTGGGCGGAGATCAGCTTGCCGCCGCTCGAGTTTCACCTGCTCCGCGCGCTGTGCGCCCGCGCGATCGAAGAGGGCGACGCACCGCAGCGCAGCCGCGGCGCCGTGCTCACCAAGGCGCTCGCCCGGGTGCTGCCGTTCCAGACCCGCTACGCCAACGACGAGAACGTCCGCCAGGTCGTGCGCCGGTTGCGGACCACGCTCGAGGGCATCGGTGCGGCGGGGGTGATCGAGACCGTGCCGGGCCGCGGCTACTTCGTGGCCTGGCCGGTGAGCCTGACCTGACGAGCCGTACGGCGAGCGTCACGACGCGATGAACAGCCTCGCCAGCGTCTGCATCGGCAGCACGAGGCGCGCCGAATCCGGGAGCCGAACGAAGCCGTGCGCTGCATAGAAAGCAGCCGCGCGCTCGTCGAGGGCATCGACGACCACCATCGAGGACCCCACGACCGCGGCGTTTGCGTACGCCAGTCGCAGCGCGCGCGCCAGGAGCACGCTACCCAGCCCTTCGCCCTGTCGCGAGCTCGCGATCGCGAGTCGACCGATCAGCGTCGCGCTGACGAGCGGGTAGCGAGGCAGGTGCTTGCGGGCCTCATCGGGCACGATCGCCGGCGTGACCCCGAACGCACAGAGCGTGACGTAGCCGAGCATCGTGCGGGGATCGCCGACCGCAACCAGCACGAACACCGCGTTCGCCTTGCGGCGTAGGTCCTGGCTGGCCTGGGTCTTGATGTAGGCGTCGAGGCTGTCGACGCCGCAGCTGAACCCAGCACGGTCGTGTCGCTTCGCGTCGAGCGGTTCGACACGAAGATCCGCCGCCGGACTCACCGCTGCCGCTCGACCCGCGCTCTCTCGCGGGACACCGCGCGCCGGAGCCTCACGTGCGGCTTCGGTGGATGGACGAGGACATCGAAGAACGCCGCGCGGTCGGCGTCGGACAGGACCAGGACCGAGTGCTTGTCGACGCTGTGCCGAGCCGCATCGGCGAGCGCGGACAGGCAGAAATCGGTCAGGCTACGGCGTTCGAGCCGGGCCGCGCGTTCGACGAGCTTCTTGGTCGCGGAATCGATCCGGAAGCCGAGGCGCGCGCCTCGACCACGAGGAGCCTCGGCACGAGCTGCCGTCGAACGAGCCATGTCCCCACTGTACGTCCATTGGACGTACGGTTCAAGGATCGGCCGGCGGCGGCGTGGCCCGACCGCCGTGCGCGACCGGCGGCGCGGATCGCAACGCCGGCCGCGATTCGGTCATCGCCTCGTGCGCCGCGGCGCGCCCGAGCACGTCGACGGTGATCGTGCCGGGCTCGTCGACGGCCGGCGGCCGCGGCCGCGCGCGCCGGGTGGCGTCGAAGCTGCGCCACCACGCCATGGCGGCCTCCTCGTCCCACGCCTGGGCGGCCGGCAAGGCGGCCAGGGCGGCGGACAGCGCGCGGGCGTCGGCGGGCCGCTCGGCCGGGGCCTTGGCCAGACATTGCATGATCACCGCCTCGAGATCGGCCGGCACCGGGTTGGTGGTTCGCGTCGACGGCAGCGTCGGCATCGCGCTGACGTGCTGGATACACAGATCGACCGAGTTCCGGCCGGTGAAGACGCGCTGGCCGGTGAGCAGGTAGTAGGCGACGGCGCCGAGTGCGTAGAGATCGCTGCGTGGCCCGACCTGGTCGGGGTCGGTCACCGCCTCGGGGGCGATGTACGCCGGGGTTCCGGTGATGACCCGGGTGACCGATTGATCCTGGTCACGGCTGAACTCCTTCACCAGCCCGAAATCGACGACCTTGGCGACGTCGGGGGTGCGACCGCGCAGGCAGAGCAGGATGTTGGCGGGCTTGACGTCGCGATGGATGAGGCCCATCGCGTGCGCCTCGTCGAGCGCCGCGCACACCTGGCGCAGGATATGGATGACGCGCGCGGCCGACTGCGGGCCGTCGCGGCGCACCAGGGTCTCGAGGTCGATGCCGTCGAGGAACTCCATGGCGTAGTAGAAGACGCCGTCGGGGCTGCGTCCGTAGTCGTAGATCGCGACCGTGTTGGGGTGGGTGAGTCGGCTCATGTGCTGGACCTCGCGCTCGAAGCGCTTGAGGTTCTCGACCCCGACCTTGGCCGGCGGCACCAGCTTGATCGCGGTTGGCCGCCGCAGCATCGCGTGCCGGGCCCGGTACACCGCGCCCATGCCGCCCTCGCCGATCTTCTCGACCAGCGTGTACTGGCCGAGTTGCATCGCGTCGCTGACCGCGCGGCGCAGGCCGTAGATCACGCGCGAGCCGTTGGTCGCGATCACGACCGCCCACGCTGCCAGCCACCACACCGCGGCCACGAACGCCAGCGGCGGCATCTCGAGGTACGACTCCTGGAACAACGCCGACAGCACGCTGGCCACCGCCAGCGGCAGGAACGACACCGTCGTCACCACCGCGGTGCGCCACGCCGTCGACGGCACGATCAGCACCCGGCTGAAGACCATGAACGACTCCCAGATGAAGGCGCCGTAGACGGCCTGGCGCTGGTCGGGCGAGAAGTACGCCGAGATGCCGAGCATCGCGCCGAGCGCGAACATGTAGAAGGTATCGATCGCGTAGAGCCCGGGCAGCGAGATCTGCCGGCGGCGCAGGACGCCGAACCAGATGAACACCAGCACCCCGATCCCGACGAAGGCGCAGCCGTGGATCAGGCTGGTGCGCTCGGGTCGCAAGTGCGGGTAGTACGCGTACATGCCCTGGACGCTGAGCACGAAGGCGCCGCTCGACAGCGTCGTGATCTTCGAGAACAGGTCGAGCCGCTCCTGGACGTAGGCCCGAGCCTCCTCCCGGGTCGCGGTCGCGCTCCACGGCGCGTCGGCCGGCCGCGCCGGTGGCGCCGCGACGCCCGCCTGGACCTGTCCCATGTCGCATTGTCACCCCGCCGGCCGGCGCTGGCCACGCCCTCACGCCAGGTTCACGCTCGCCGCTTCACGTCGAGCTCACGTCGTGGTGAACGGCGCGACAGGGTGGGGAAGGTTGGTCGCCCGCCACGTTCACGGCCGCGGCGCAACTGGGCGTCGCGGCACGCGGTGGCGGCGAGGTACGTCGGTTGCAGCTCGACGCGCACATGGAATCACGATCACCGGATCCGGATCGGCCGACCCGACTCTCGCTCGAGGAACGGATCGGCAAGCGGTGGAGCACCTGGACCGGGGCGGTCGCGCTGCTGTTCGCCGCCGGCTTCTATCTGCAGCTCGCCGCCGGCCGGGGCTGGCTCGGCCCGATCGGCAAGATCGCGATCGCGATCGCCGCCGGCACGCTCGCGGTGGTCGCCGGCGACCGCGCGACCCGCCGGGACGCGCGCGTGCTCGGCCAGGGCCTCATCGGGGTCGGCATCGGCGTGGTCTTCGGCGCCCTCTACGCCGGCCACGCCCTCTACGATCTGTACGATCCGCGGGTCGCCGCCTTCGCGCTGATCGGGGTCACGACCGTCGGCATGCTGCTGGCGGTGCGCCACGACGCGGCCCCGATCGCCGTGATCGCCGTGCTCGGTGGCTACCTGACGCCGGCGCTGGCATCGAGCGGCGGCGACCCCGGTGAACAGCGCGAGATCTTGTTCGCGTACCTGACGGTGCTCGATCTCGGCGTGCTCGGGGTCGCGCTGGCCCGCCGCTGGCGCGCGCTCGAGCGCCTCGCCTTCGCCGGCACCTGGGTCCTGTTCGCCGCCTGGTACCACCGCACGGCGGCGCCGGACCCGACCCTGACGCTGGTCTGGTGCGCCGTGTTCTTCGCCATCTTCCTGGCCGTGCCGCTGGCCTATCACCTGCGGCGGCAGATCGCGCTGTCGCGCGACCGGCTCGCCCTGGTGGTCATCGACGGTGCGGTTGGCTTCGGCTTCGCGTGCGAGATCCTCGACGGTGACGCGGCCCACCTCGGCCGCGTCGCGCTGGCCCTGGCGGCGGCCTACGCCGGCCTCACCGCGCTGGTCCGCCGCCGCCTGCGCGGCGACGGGCTCGCCTACGCGGTCTTCGCGATCGTCGCCGCTGCCTTTGCCACCCTCGCGGTCCCGCTGGCGCTGCGGGCCCACGGCATCATGCTGGCCTGGGCGCTCGAGGCGCCGGTCCTGGTCTGGCTGGGCAGCCGCTATCGCCTCGCGCTGGTGCGGCACGCCGGCGCCGCGGTCGTCGCGCTGGCGGCGTTGCGGCTGATCAGCGCTCACCTCCCGATGCACGGCGAACCGTTCACGCCGTTTCTCAACCCGACGTTCGCCAGCGCGTTCGCGGTCGCCATCGCCGCCGCGCTCTACGGCTGGGGTGCGCAGCGCAGCGGCGCTCGGTTCGGCGACCGGTTCGGCGTCGCGATCGGGATCGCGTCGTCGATCCTGGCCGCCGTGCTGGTGCTGGCCCTGGTCCACGCCGAGCTGGGGGGCGGATTTCGGCAGGCGGGCTACCACCACGGCGCCCGGCTGGCGGTGCTGGCGTGGTGGCTGGTCGCCACCGCCGGGCTGCTCGCCGTGGCCTGGCGGCGGTCGACCGTGGCCTGGCTCGCCGCCGCGGTGACCGCCGCCGGTGCGACGCTGGTCTCGCTCGGGGTGGCGCTGCTGCCGCCGGCGCCGGCGCTGGTGTTCGTCAACCCCCGCTTCGCGCTGCTGGTCGCCACCGCCGGCGCCTTGATCGGGCTGTGGCGTTGCGAGCGACGGCTGGCGGTGTCATCCGATCCGTCGTGTCTCGAGCTCCGCCGCTGGGTCCGGGTGGTGACGCCGGCCGTGGTCGTCGCCGGCCTGTTCCTGGCCGTGACCATCGAGGCCTGGCAGCAAGCCAGCGCGGGCGTCGACGATCCGGTGCGCGCGAGCTGGCTGGTTCAAGCCGCCCTGTCGTGCGCGTGGAGCGCCTTCGCCGCCGCCGCGCTGGCGGTCGGCTTCCGGCTTCGCGTCACGGCGTTGCGGGTCTACGCCCTGGCGCTGTTCGGCGTCACGGTCGCCAAGGTCGCGATCGTCGACCTCGGCCGCGTCGAGCAGATCTACCGCGTCGCCTCGTTCCTGGTGCTCGGGCTGCTGCTGTTCACGGCCAGCTGGCTCTATCATCGCGGCGGTGCGCGGCGGTCGTGAGGGTCAGTGCCGCGTGCCGTCGGCGCCGACTTCCCAGGTCATGCCCGAGTGCAGCAGCTCGTCGATCTGCCCCTCGCCGTGCTTGGCTCGGGCGTCGGCGATCTGCTGGTGCGCCATCGCCTCGTAGGTCGGCTTGTCCTCGACGTGCAGCACGCCGACCGGGACCGGGTAGTCCGGATGCGTCATCCCGGCGAGCAGATATGCGTAGGCGCTGCTGCCGCGATCGTGGTGCACCAGCAGCTGATCCGCGGCCACGCCGCCGTCGCCGATCTTGACCAGCTCGGTCTGCAAGTTGGGACCAAGGCGCACGCCCATGGTGCCGCCGGCATACGTGAGCGGCTTGCCGTCGGCCAGCTGCAGCTGTCGCTCCGCGGGTTCGTCCTTGACCTGATCCCAGATGCCGTCGTTGAACACCGGGCAGTTCTGCAAGATCTCGATCAGCGCTGACCCCTTGTGTCGGTGCGCGCGCTCGAGGATCACGCCCAGCCCCTTGGCGTCGGTGTCGGTGCAGCGGGCCACGAACGTGGCGCCGGCGCCGAGCGCGAACTGCAGCGGGTTGACCGGGTGATCGATCGAGCCGCTGGGCGTCGACCCCGAGCGGGTGCCGACCTTCGACGTCGGCGAGTACTGCCCCTTGGTGAGCCCGTAGATCTGGTTGTTGAACAAGATGATCTTCAGCTCGACGTTGCGGCGCAGCGCGTGGAGCAGGTGGTTGCCGCCGATCGACAGGCCGTCGCCGTCACCGGTGATGACCCAGACGTCGAGATCGGGGCGGGCCACCTTGAGGCCGGTGGCCACCGCCGGCGCGCGGCCGTGGATCGAGTGAAAGCCGTAGGTGTTCATGTAGTACGGGAACCGGCTCGAGCAGCCGATTCCGGACACGAACACGGTGGTCTCGCGGCGCACGCCGAGCTGCGCCAGCGTTCGCTGCACGGTGGCCAGGATGGCGTAGTCGCCGCAGCCTGGGCACCAGCGCACGTCCTGGTTGGACTCGAAGTCCTTCTTGGTCAGCTTCACCAGCTTGGGGGCAGGATCGCTCATGATCGTGGTCCTTCGGTTCCGGCGCCTAGACCGGTGACGCCTGTGACGCGTGGGCCGCGGCGGCCGACGCTGCGGTCTTGGAAGTGGTGGCGGTCTCGCACAGCGCCTCGAGCGCCGCGACGACCTCGCGGACCATGAACGGCTGGCCTTGGACCTTGTTGAGGCCCTTGATGTCGATCAGGAACCTGGCGCGCAAGACGGTGATCAGCTGGCCGCTGTTGAGCTCGGCCACCATCACGTGCCGGAAGTTGCCGATGATCTTCTCGAGCCCCGGCTCGAGCGGCGACAGCCAGCGCAGGTGGGCGTGGCTGACCCGCCGACCCTGCGCGCGCAGCTCCTCGGTGGCCTGGCGCAGCGCACCGAACGTCCCGCCCCATCCGATGACCAGCGCGTCCCCCGACGTCTCGCCGCGCAGATCGAGCTCGCCGATCGACTGCGCCACCCGCGCGACCTTGTCGGCGCGGACCTTGGTCTGGCGTTCGTGGTTGACCGCCTCGTACGAGATGTTGCCGGTCAGGAAGTCTTTCTCGATGCCGCCGATCCGGTGCTCGAGGCCGGGCGTGCCCGGAATGACCCAGGCGCGGGCCAGCGTCTCGGGGTCGCGCTCGTAGACGTAGTACCCGTTGGGCTCGGTGCGGTGCGCGATGTCGAAGCGCTCCATCGTGGAGACGTCGGGCAGCGGCCACGGCTCGCTGCCGTTGGCGATGTAGCCATCGGAGAGCAGGAACACCGGCACCATGTACGTGGTCGCGATCTTGACCGCCTCGATCGCGGCGTAGAACGAGTCGCCGGGCGACTTGGCCGCGATCACCGGCACCGGCGATTCGCCGTTGCGGCCGTAGAGGGCCTGGAACAGATCGCTCTGCTCGGTCTTGGTCGGCAGGCCGGTCGACGGCCCGCCGCGCTGCACGTTGATGACGACCACCGGCAGCTCGGTCATGACGCCGAGGCCGATGCCCTCCTGCTTGAGCGCGATCCCCGGGCCGCTCGACGCGGTGACCGCGACCGCACCGCCGTAGGCGGCGCCGAGCGCCGCGCCCATGGCGGCGATCTCGTCCTCGGTCTGCAACGTCAGCACGCCGTAGTTCTTGAACTTGGCCAGCGAGTGGAGGATGGACGACGCCGGGGTGATCGGATAGCCGGCGTAGAAGACGTGCTTGCCGGCGAGATGGGCGCCGACCACCAAGCCCATGGCCAGCGCTTCGTTGCCCGTGATGTTGCGGTAGGTGCCGGGCGCGAACTTCGCCGCCGGCACCTTGTAGACGGTCTGGAACACCTCGGCGGTCTCGCCGAAATGGTAGCCAGCCTTGAACACGGTGACGTTGGCGTCGCCGAGCTCGGGGCGCTTGGCGAACTGCTGGTGGATGCGGCGGATCTCGTTCTCGAGGTCGCGGCCGTACATCCAGAACACCAGGCCGAGCGCGAAGAAGTTCTTGGAGCGTCCCTTCTCCTTGGTCGACAGCGACGAGCCGTCGAGCGCGGTGACGGTCAGATGCGAGATATCGACCGCGTGGACGCGATACTTGGCCAGCGAGTCGTCATCGAGCGGGCTGCTGGTGTACCCGGCCTTCTTGAGGTTGGCCTCGACGAACGCTCCCGAGTTGACGATCAGCACGCCGCCGTCGACCAGATCCTTGATGTTGGTCTTGAGCGCCGCCGGGTTCATCACCACCAGCACGTCGGGCGCATCGCCGGGGGTGTGGATCTCACCGGACGAGAAGTGGAGCTGGAACCCCGACACGCCGAACAGCGAGCCGGCCGGCGCGCGGATCTCGGCGGGGAAGTCGGGGAAGGTCGAGATGTCGTTGCCAGCTTCGGCCGCGGCCTTGGTGAACTCGGTGCCGGTCAGCTGCATACCGTCGCCCGAGTCGCCGGCAAAGCGGATCACGACTCGGTCGAGCTCTTGGGTCTTGGACATCAGTTGTGCCTCGAACGCGTCCTGGACGCGCAGTTTCGGGACCCTACCGGGGTCGCGAGCGCCGTGCAATGGTCCCGCCGTGCTGCGCTTCGGAATGGGGCTGCCCTTGCGAAGCGTAACAGTTCCCGGTATCTGTAGGCGGCGCGCACCCGTAGCTCAGCTGGATAGAGCGTTGGCCTCCGGAGCCAAAGGTCGCAGGTTCGAATCCTGCCGGGTGCACGAGCTGGCGCGTGCCCAAGACCCTTGCCCAGATCGCGGTGGATGCCGGCCTCCTGTCGCGCGCCGACGTCGGTCGTGCCCAGCAGCTCGCCGACGAGAAGCGGGTACCGCTGGTGGTGGCGCTGATCCGCGAGCTCGGCATCGACGAGGTCGCGCTGGTCGGCGCCTTCCGTCGTGAGCTGCGCATGCTCTCGGTCGACCCGCGCGCCGTGAAGCCCGAGTCCGACGCGTTGCGCGAGGTGTCGCTCGAGCTGTGCCGGCGGCTACGCGTGGTGCCCTTGCGCGTCAGTGGCCCGCCCGAGGACGACAAGGAGATCTGGTTGGCGATGGCCGATCCGACCGACATGGGCGCGATCGCCGAGGTCGAGCGGGTCACCGGCGCCGTCGTCGATCCGGCGCTGCTGCCGCTGTCGGCGATCGAGGAGCTGATGGACCGCGGCTACAAGGAGCTCAACACGCAGGTCGTGAAGCGCACCAGCGGCAAGGCCTTCGGCGGCAACCTGTCGGTCAACACCAAGCCGCATGCGCGGGTCGCGGGTGAAGACACCCAGGACCACGCGCGCACGGTTCCGTTCCACCAGATCGCCGACGAGGCCGACGCCGGAACGCGGGTCGCCGCGCTGGTCAAGGTGCTCATCGACAAGGGCGTCCTCAGCGAGGACGACTACGAGACCGCCATCCGCGACTTGCTGCGCGACCGCGGCGACTGAGCAGGGTCGTGGTGGATCCGCGACAGCGCGGCCGTGGTTTTTCGACAGCGAGAACCAGGGGTCACGCAGCTCGGGCCGGCCGGTAGCCGGGGCGGTGCGCGGGGCGACCGTCAAGGGTGCGGATCGGCGGGATTCATCGCCCGGCTCGGGGTCCCCCCGTGCCGTCGATTGCCTGGCGCGGGGCGTGCATGGTTAGGGAACACCCCGATTGCGTGCGCTATATTCCCCAGCGCGGCCGGGCTCCCCACCATGTCCGCCCACGAGATGAACCCCGCCCACCTCATGTGTGTGAACTGTCGGCGCGAGCTGGCGGCCGCCGCGCTGTTCTGCCCCGCCTGCGGGACACCGCGCGTCCGCGACGGCATCGCCGACGAGCTGGTCGGCAAGGTGCTTGGCGAGCGCTTCCTGGTCCAGGAGCGGCTCGGGCAGGGCAAGTCGGGGACCATCTATCGCGCCGAGCACGTGACGCTGCGCCGCAAGGTCGCGATCAAGGTGCTCCATGACGAGCTGTCGCGCGACGACCTGGCGATCGAACGCTTCCGCCGCGAGGCGACATCGGTGGCCGAGATCGACAACGAGCACATCGTCGAGATCCACGATTTCGGCCGCACGCCTGACGGCCGCCTGTACCTGGCGATGGAGATGCTCGAGGGCGAGACGCTCGATGCGTCACTGGCCCGCGACGGCAAGATGGTGGTCGAGCGCGCCGCCGACGTCGTCATCCAGGTCGGCGAGGCGCTCGCCGAGGCCCACTCGGTCGGGTTCGTGCACCGCGACCTGCGACCGCGCAACGTCTACCTGGCGGTCCGGCGCGGCAAGGCCAACTTCATCAAGCTGCTCGACTTCGGGCTGTCCAAGCTGGTCGAGACCGGCGGCGGCGCGGCGTCGACCAGTCTGGGCATGACGTTCGGCGACCCGCGCTACATGTCGCCGGAGCAGGCCAAGGGCGACGCGATCGATCGACGCGCCGACATCTACTCGCTGGGCTGCATCGCGTACGAGATGCTCACCGGCGAGCCGCCGTTCGTCGGTGGCAAGGTCTTCGACGTGCTGACGCGGCACGTGAACGAGGCGCCGCGACCCGTGCGCGACCGCCGTTCCGACGTGCCCGAGTGGCTCGACGTCGCGGTGATGCGCGCGCTGGCCAAGCGGCCCGACGATCGCTTCGTCACCGCCCAGAAGCTGGTCGACGCGATGCGGGTCGGGCTCGCCACCGGCGCCATCGCGCCGGATGGCGCGGTGCCGGTGCCGATCGCCGAGACCACGTCGGGTGCGAGCGATTCGCGGCGCGGCCCGACCGGGACGCCCGCGGTCGGGGTGCCGGTGATGGCGCCGGCCGCGGCGGCACCGGCCTCGGGGTCGGTGGCGGCGGATCCGGGTGCCGGTGAGCGGGTCGTCATGGCCAGCGCCTCGCAGGTCGCGGTCGACGGCGACGACGGCAAGGCGCGGGGCAAGAAGCGGACCGCCCGCCCATCCGACAGCATGAGCCCGGCCGAAGGGCCGTCCGAGGGCGTTGTCCGGGCGTCGGACAGCATGAACCTGTCCGGCGCCTGGTTCGCCGACGGCGACGGCGACACGCTGGGCGAGAGTCAGGCCCGTTCGCTCGAGCGGGCGCGCGCGACGATCGATCCCGGTGACAGCCTGCTCGACGACGGCTCGGCCACGGCGCCGACCAAGAAGATCTTCCTGATCGCGGTCGCGGCAGCGGTCGTGCTGGTCGGCGCGGTGCTGGTGATCGGTTCGGGTGGCAAGGGCAAGAAGAAGGGCGATGACGAACCGCGGGCGCCGCTGGTGCAGGCGGCGCTGGCGATCGACGCCGGCGCCGAGCCGGCCACCGCCACCGACGCCGGGGCCGGGTCGCCCGTGGTCGACGCCGGCGTGGCGTCCGACGCCGCGGTCGCCGGTGCGGGCGATCGGGGTGGGGCGGGTGATCGGGGTGGTTCGGGCGATCGGGGCGGCGCGGGGTCGGGCAGCGGCAGCGGTCGCACGATCGACGACCCGTTCCCGGGGCCCGGCAGCGGCTCGGGCTCGAGCGGCTCCGGCAGCGCGATCGACGACGAAGCCATCAAGATGGCCGAGTTCTATGCCAAGGCCGGTGAAGCCGCGCTGCGCGGCGGCGACTCGAGCGGCGCCGCGGGTAACTTCACGAAGGCCCTGACCTCCAACCCGCACAACGTCGACGCCATCATGGGCCTGGGCGAGGTCGCGATGCAGCAGGGCCTGTACACCGACGCCATTCGCCAGCTCAAGCGCGCCGCCAAGCTGTCGCCGCGCAGCGCGCGCGTCCACACGCTGCTCGGCGAGTCGCACCTCAACAGCGGCAACGCCAAGCTCGCCGAGCAGAGCTTCAAGAAGGCGTTGCAGCTCGATTCCGACAGCGTGCGGGCGCGCAACGGCTACAACGAAGCGGTCGGCCGCTTGCCGCCCCCCTCCGACGACCCGTGACGAGGCGGGCCGCCGAGCCGCCCCGCGTCGACGGGCGCCGTGCTCGCACCACCCGCACCCGGGCCGCGATCGTCGACGCGGTGCTCGCGCTGGTGACGGAAGGCGATCCGGCGCCGGCGGCGGCGGCGATCGCGCGGCGAGCCAAGGTGTCGCTGCGCTCGATCGCCCAGCATTTCCCCAGCCGGGCGGCGTTGTTCGCGGCCGCGTCGTCGGCGTACCACGCGCGGCCGGCGATGCTGGAGCCGTCCGCGGCCGGGCCGCTCGCCGCCCGCCTGGCCGCGCTGGTGGCGACCCGCTCCGACGAGCTCGAGCACTCGCGACCGGTGCGGGCGTCGGCGGCGCGCTTCGCCGAGCAGTTCGAGGTGGTGGCAGCGGCGGTCTCCGAAAGCGCGGAGCGCCGGCGCGGCGTCGTGGCCCGCGTGTTCGCGGCCGAGACCGCGCGCGACCCGGAGTTGCTGGACGTCCTCGACCTGATCCTCGGCGGCCGGGTCTGGGACGCGCTGCGCGAGCGTGGCCTGTCGGCGAGCCGCGCCCGCACCATCGTCGAACGACTGGCCCGCGCCACCCTCGGGATGTAGGTGCGCCGGCCACGTCGGCGGCGCGATCGGGGTCACGACGGGCATACGTTGGATGCGCGGCGACCGCGGGCTGCCGTATCCTGGTGGCATGGGGAACGCGACCCTTCGACGGGGTTCAGGATCGGTGCGGCTCGGGTTGCTCGGCGCGCTCGTCATGGCGGCGCCGGCGTGCGCGAACGACACCGGGATCGTCCTCGAGATCTCGCTGTCGGCCGAGCTCACGACGGCGCTCGATGAGAGCGGCGAGAACTTCGAGAAGTTGCGCGTGTGGGTCGGCCGCACCACCTCCGATCCGGCGTTGTTCGCCGGCGAAGCCGACGCCTACTTCACGACCGCGAAGACCCGCGCTGATCTGGCCACGCCGTTTCGCTACCTCCTCGAGCCGAGCAGCGAGGAGCTCGGCGCCCTCGGTTCGATGGTGTTCGCCGCGGCCGTCGGCGACGACCCCGACGACGCGCGGCTGCCGTTTCGCCTCACCGGGTTCGCGGTGGCGGACCAGCCCATGGACTTCGCGGCCGGCGAGATCCGCGTCGTGCCGCTGGCGCTGCTCCCGCCCGATGGCGCCAGCGGGACCATCGACGACGCCTGCATCGTCTGGGGCATGAACACGCAGCAACCGTCACGGATCACGCCCATCGACGACCTCGACTGCGATGGTGCGGTTGGCGATGCCGACTGCGACGATCGGGATCCGAGCCGCAACAACCTCGACGTCGACGGCGACAGCTTCACGAGCTGCGGCGGCGACTGCATGGACGATCCCGACGATCGGGTGCCGTGGCTCGATCCGTCGACCGTGCACCCCGGCGCCCTCGATCCCGAGGAGAGCAGCCTGTCGGTGTGCGAGCACGTCGACCAGAACTGCAACGGCTTGTGCCAGGCGGCCACCCTCGACCGCGACGGCAGTGGCGCCACGACCTGCGGGCAGGTGATGGCCAGCCACGGCGTCTGTGCCGTGTTGCCCGCCGACTGCGACGAGAACTTCGCCGGCCAGCAGGCCAACCCGTCGGGGGCCGCCGAGGCCTGCAACGGCCGCGACGACGGCTGCGACGGCTTCTTGCCGCCGGCCTTGCCCTGCATCATCCCCGACCTGCCCGGCAAGTGCTACTTCGGCGAGGTCAAGTGCGACGAGCTGCGCGGCGAGTACGTCGGCGAACCCGGCGCGCTCGACTGCAAGCGGCTGCCGGGTAGCTTCAGCGACGTGACCGCACCGGCCACGCTGTGCGCCGCCATGTCGTCGCCGTCGTGCCTCGAGGCCGACGATCCGGTCGGCTGCGCGCTCGGCACCAGTGCCTTCGGCCGCGCCAGCTGTACGGCGTCGGTAGGCGATGCCGTGTGTCCACCCGATCGTACGCCGCTGTCGTTCCCGGGCGTCACGCTGCCGGCGACCTGTGCCTGGCACGTCGTCGGCGGCACCGCGCAGGCGGAGTGGGAGGTCGGCTTCGTGACCGCCAATGCGGCAGCGAACGCAGTGCCGATGCCCACGATCGGCGAGTGCACGCCGCACCTCGCCGCCCGCTCGCGAGTTCGCAACCCGGTCCCGCGGACCGTGATGCTGCTGCTGATGTCGCCGCAGAACCCGACGTTCGGCGCCCGGCCGCTGCTGCTCAACCTCTCGGTCGAGGGCGGCGGCGCCCAGTGCGCGGGCGACCTGACCTGTCAGTTCGTGGCCGGGAACTGACCCGGGCACCGGCCGTCGGGCCCCACCGGCTGACGCGCGGGCGCGTCAGGCCGGAGCCGGGCCCCGAAGCCATCGTTGGGCCGGCTCGCGCGGGCGTCAGGCCAGCGCGGCGGCGGCGGCGGCCACCAGCGGCAGCGCCATCGCCGCGCCGGTCCCCTCGCCGTGGCCGAGGCCGACCGCGACCAGCGGCGTGAGTCCGAGCGCACGCCGCGCGGCGGCTGCCGCCGGACCGCCGCCGGCATGGGCCGCGCACACGTAGCCGGCGGCGTTTGGCGCCAGCCGCACGGCGACCAGCGCGGCCGCGGTCGTGACCGCGCCATCGACGATCACCGGCACGTGGGTGGCGGCGGCGGCGAGGATGACGCCGGCCAGGACGGCGATCTCGCGACCGCCGACCGCCGCCAGCACCGCGGTCGGGGTCGCGCCCGGCGGCAGGTGCGCGAGTCCGGCGGCGACCTGGGCGCGCAGGTCGCCAGGCGCGAGCTCGGCGTCACCGCCGGTCAACGCGGCGATCACCGCCGCGGCCGCCACATCGCCGCCGAGCCCGAGGGCACCGAGGGCCAGCACGTCGAGACGCTCCTCGGCCAGCGCGGTCGCCAGCGCGATGCCGGCGTCGAGGGCCATCCCGACCTCGACGATCGACAGCGCCGCTCCGGTGGCCAGATCTCCCGAGCCGTGACCGGGCGACAGGCAGACCGCGGCCGGCGGCACGTGGCTGGGCTCGGCGACCCCGGCGTCGACGAGCAGCAGCGTGGCGCCGGCGGCGCGCGCGATCTTGCACAGCGCGGCACCGCCGCCGTCGAGGGCGGCGAGCGCGATCGCGGTCGGGTGACCGGCGCCGAGCGCGACGCCGGGGTCGGCGACGCCGTGATCGGCAGCTGCCACCAGCACGACCCGGCGCTCGGCGCTCGGCCGCGGCGTGTGGCGGGCGCCGGCCAGCCAGCCGGCCAGCTCGCCGCCGCGCGCCCGCGCCTCGGCGGCCATGGCCACCGAGGGTGGCAGGATCGAGGACACCACGTGCGCGAGGACCGTGGACATCACGATCGCCACAGGTCCGCGCTGCGCTTGCCGCGCACCAGCAACAGCATGAAGAACGGCCCGCCCAGGAGCGCGGTGATGATGCCGACCGGCCACTGCCCGAGCATGCGGGCCAGGGTGTCACAGACCGCGACCAGCGCCGCACCGATCAGCATCGAGGCCGGCAGCAGCGCTCGATGGTCGGGGCCGACCACGGCGCGGAGCGCGTGGGGCACGATCAGGCCGACGAACCCGACCGGCCCCGCGACCCCGATGCTGGCGCCGACCAGCAGCGACGCGGCGCCAAAGGCCAGCGTCTGGGTCCGGCCGGCATCGACGCCCACCGACGCCGCCGCCTCGGGCCCGGCGGCCATCGCGTTGAGCGCGCGTCCCAGGACGATCAGCGTCAGGGCGCCGACGGCGATCGCCGGCGCGGCGCGGGCCACGGTGGCGTAGGTGGTCCACTCGAGGCCGCCCATCATCCAGCGCAGCATGCGGCTGACGTCGGCGAAGTCGGAGGAGTACTGCACCGCCAGCGACGCCGCCGAGCAGAACATGGAGACCGTGACGCCGGCCAGGATCAGCGTCGCCGGCGGCAGCGCGTCGCCGACCCGCGCCAGCCGCCACACGATGACCACGGCCGCGATGGCGCCGAGCACGGCGGCAGCGCTGACGCCGGCGCCGCCCAGCGCCGAGCCCAGGCCGAGGCGGATCGCCAGCACCGCGGCCAGCGACGCTCCCGACGAGACGCCGAGCGTGAACGGCTCGGCGAGCGGATTGCGCAGCACGGCCTGGAAGGCGCAGCCGGCGCCGGCGAGGGCCGCGCCGCACAGCAGCGCGGCGAGCGTACGGGGCAAGCGCACCCGCCAGTAGATCGTCGAATCTCCGTCGTCGCTCCAGATCGCCGCCGGCGACATCAGCTCGAGGCCTTGCCCGGGCAGGCCGGTGCCGCACAGCGGGGTCACGATCGCGATCAGGGCGCAGGTCGCGACGCAGCAGGCGAGCACCGCCGTGAGTCGCGCCGGCGTGAGGCGGGCGCCACCGGCGAGGAAGCTGGCGATCACCGGGCCACCAGGAAGCGGCCGCCAGCGCGCAACTCGCCGAGGTGCAACTCGCAGCCGAACGCTTGCGCCACCGCGGGCGTGGCCAGCGCCTCGGCGGGCGCGGCGTCGGCGATGACGTGGCCATGGGCGAGCACGATGACGCGATCGGCGGTCCGGATCGCGAGATCGAGATCATGGGTGACCACCAGCACCGCGGCGCCGCGGTCGCGCTCGGCGGCGAGCGCGGCCATCACGGCGATGGCGTGCGACGGATCGAGGCCGGCGGTGGGCTCGTCGAGCACCAGCAACCTGGCGCCCTGGCACAGGGCCTGCGCGACCAGCACGCGGCGGCGCTCGCCGCCGGACAGGGTGTCGAAGCGGCGGTCGACGAGGGTCTCGACGTCGCAGCGCACCATCGCGGCCTGCGCCGCGGTCACGTCGGCGGCGCGGTCGAGGCCCGGGCCGCGGCTGTGGGCGTAGCGCCCCATCAGCACGATCTCGAGCGCGGTGAACGGGAACGCCACCTCGTAGCGTTGCGGCAAGTAGGCCAGCCTGTGCGCCAGCTCGCGGCGTGGCGTCCGGGCCGGGTCGCGACCGTCGATGCGCACGGTGCCGCGGCGCGCCGGGAGGAGCCCGCCAACCACGCGCGCCAGCGTGGTCTTGCCGGCGCCGTTGGGACCGACGATCGCGACCAGCTCGCCGGCGGCGGCGCGGACGGAGATGCCGTCGAGGACCGGGGCGGCACCGTAACCGCAGCCGACGTCAGCGAGGACGAGCACGCGCCGTTGGTAACACGCTCGGCCAGTCACTGCGACGCGGGTGCGGTCATCACGCCTCGGCGCGCGGGCCGCCGTGAGCGCCGGTGAGGCGCGCGTCCCGACCGTCGGGCTCGGATGGGCGTGGAATCGACCATGGTCCAGGCTCGCTCGCTGGCGATGCTCGGCTCGGTCGCGTTGCACGTCGGGCTCGCCGGGCTGGCGACCGTCGGCGTGCTGTGCCGCAGCGGGTCGCCACGGCCGATCGAGGAGGCGGTGGAACGAGTCGAGCTGCGCCAGCCACGGCCGCAAGCCACCCGGACGGTGCAGTTGATGAAGGTGCGCGCGGAGGCTGGCCTGCCGAAAGCGGGCGGACCGTCCAGGACGAGCGCGCCGGTACCGAGGCGGGCCGCGAAGCGGAAGCCGCCGGCCGCAGCCGCAGCCGCAGCCGCAGCCGCAGCCGCAGCCGCAGCCGTGACCGAAACCGCGACCGAAACCGAAACCGCGACCGAAACCGAAACCGCGACCGAAACCGCGACCGAAACCGCGACCGAAACCGAAACCGCGACCGAAACCGCGACCGAAACCGCAGTCGGCGGCGGAGTCGGACTCGGAGACGGAGTCGGAGGCGGTCCCGGAACCGGCAACGGGCCCGGTTCCGCGATCGGAACCGGCCACGGCCGCCGCCCCGGCACCGGCCACACTCTCCGTCCCACCCCACCCCAGCAGCGTCGTCCGCCATCGAAGGCGCGCAAGGCGCGCCTCATCTGGCCCCGGCGCCACGGTGAGCCCGAGGAGGGCAGGTTGTTCAAGGTCCTGCTCACGGTCGACGAGGATGGCTTCGTCGTCGGCGTCCGGATGCTGGGCGGGCCGGGCGGCCGTCGCGGCGAGCGGGCGGCCGACGCGGTGTGGCGCTTCCGCTACGACCCGGCTCGTGACGATGCTGGCCACGCGATCCGCTCGCAGGTCGAGCAGCCGTTCGTCCTGCTCAACTGAGGCAGACGTGGAGAGCGCTCAACGGCAGCCGCGGTACGCGCCCTCCTGGGTCGAGTAGGTGCGCTCGCTCACGCTGTAGTTGTCGCCCTTGAACGTGTACTTGCGGACCGTGTAGCCCCCCGCGCCCTCGAGCCAGATGAAGAGCTTCTTGGCCTTCTTGAGCCCGGCCGCGGTCTCGACCGCCGCGCCGCAGCCCGGGGCGTAGAAGCTGCCCCGGTCCGGCATGCCGTAGCTCGCGAAGAGCTCGAGGCGCTTCCCCTTGATGCCGACCTTCTTGTAGACGTCGATGATCGCCTGCAGGTTGGCGGCGGCGAGGTTCTGGATCTCGGCGACGCGCTTGGTCTCGAAGTCGACCGCCGGCTGGCAGAAGAGCTCCTTGGCCTTGCCGAGCTCGACGCTCGGCATCGAGTAGCGCGACGACTCGACCTTGTCGGTCGGCTTGAAGCCATGGGCGAGCGCCTTGTCGACCCACTCGACGCACAGGCGACCCGAGATGCCGACGCGCTGCGCGTCCGCCTCGTACATGCCCTCGATGGGCCGCTTCATCATGTCCTGCTGCTGCCACGCCGCCATCACCGCCGTCTCGACGTATTCGTGAACGTAGAAGTCCTCCCACCGCTTGCAGAAGGCCTCGACGTCCTGGCCGAGGACGAAGTACTTGTCGCCTTCCTTCTGCGCGGTCTTGAAGCGGAACGCGCCCTCGGTGAACAGCTTGTCACCGGCCTTGAGCCCCGACGCCTTGAGCGTGTCCCAGCACGTGGCCGGCGGCTCGAACCCATTCATGTCATCGACGGTCGACGTCCAGTCCGGCTTGGCGAAGTGCTGGCCGTCGAGGTTGTAGGCCAGCTTGGTGATGAGCTTCGCGAGCGGCGAGTCATCCGACGCGGACGCGGTGGCTGCCCCAGCCACGAGGGTGCCGAAGACGGCGACAGCGGCGGCGATCTTGTTCATGCCACCGGTGATAGCACCAGGGGTGCCAACCCGTGCCGTAGGCGTCACGCGACGTTGGCGGTCGGTCGACCGGTTGCCTGGGCAATCCGCATCGACATCTCGTCAAGGCTCGGTCGGCGGCCGGCTTGGCGATGCCTCGACGTCCTGATCAGGCGATCTGTCGCAGCAGCGCGCGGGGCACGGGATTCCGCGTGCATAGGCGAGGCACGCCGGCTGCTATGCGTCATCCACCTGTCTTCCCTTCGCCGCTCGTCGTGCCTCCTGGTCCTGATCGTGATCACCGTCGTCGCAGGTCTCGCGATCGGTACGGACTTCGTCCACGGAGAGCTTTGAGAGTGATGCGAACGCCTTCGTCGTCGCGCCTGCGGTGACGGCCACGTCTAGCGTCACGGGTCTGCCCGGCGCCTTGGTTACGACGACAGTGTGAGTGCCCGCCGGAAGATCGAGGGTCAGCGGGGTGTAGCCGACGGCCGGGCCACGGCCGACGTACACGCGCGCTTGTTCGACGTCCGCGTGGACTCGCACCCTCCCGCAGGTCTTGACGGTGCAGCGACCCGCCGTCGCGACGCGCGGGAGGGCGATCAGCCCGGCGATCGTCACGATGGCGAGCACACGCGCCAGTGCGACTCCATGCGGTACCACTCGACGAGGATACCGAACTGCTGGGGTCGACGCAGCAGGATCGTGCGGACTGCGTCTTTCGACTCGGCCGTGCGAGCGCTCGGCCTTCGCTCCGGACGACCGGGGGTGGGAACCCTGAGCTCTATGTACTGGCGAACGCTTCCTGCGCTGCGTCGAGGCGGGGTTGTAGAAGGTCTTCGACGCGCTCTCGCGGGTCTCCTGACCTGGCCACGATCGTCGCCATCGTCCGGATTCCGGACGCTCGAGATCGAGCTTGCGCGTGGTTGCCAGGGGCACGATCCTTGCTGCGCGTCCGGCCATGACCATCGATCGCTCCGCACATGTAAACGTCGGTGACCTGCTCGACCTCGAGGAACGCCTCGAGGCCAAGCTCGAGGCCAAGTTCGAGCAACAGACGCGCTCGCTGGCGGGCGAGATCTCCCGCTTCGCCAACGTGATCATGGAGCACACGACCGCGCAGATCCGGGTCGTCGACGATCACACCAAGGCCGTCGAGGACCGGCTCGTCGCACACGTCGCCGACACGACCGTCCACCGCCGGCCGACCCGCGCGCGCAGGTCCTAGCCATGGGCCTGATGGGCGGATAGGACGTTCGATGCGGGTCGTGGGGTGGCGGGGGCCGCGGAAGCTGCACGAGGACCTCCCGGACCGACGGCAACCGGCTTGGCATGGTTGCCTCGACGAACTGATCAGGCGATCTGTCGCGGCAACGCGAGGGCCATGGGATTCCGCATGCATAGGCGAGGCACGCCGGCTGCTATGCCTCGTCCAGATGCCGTCCCTGCGCCGCTCGTCGTGCCTCCTGGTCCTGATCGCCGCCTGCGGCTCGATCGAGCCCGTCTTCGTCGACGGGGGCGCCGATGACGTCGAGGCCACCGACGCCAACCCCTTCGACCCGACCGTCCCGCAGACGACGCTGACGGTCACGCCGGCCGCGCTCAGCAACCAGGCGACCGCGCGGTTCGAGTTCACCGCCGACCGGCCGTCGACCTTTGCGTGTCGGGTCGACGGCGGCGCAGCGGCCCCGTGCACGTCGCCGCATACGATCCCGGTCGCCGACGGCCCGCACGTCTTCGAGGTCACCGCGACCACCAGCAGCGGCGTCACCGATCCGAGCCCGGCGATGCACGCGTGGCGGGTCGACACCGTCGCTCCCGACAGCTCGTTCCAGCAGGTCCCGGCCGCGCTCGACAACAGCACCACGGTCCGCTTCGAGTTCCGCTCGACCGAGCTGTCGACCTTCGTGTGCACGCTCGACAGCGGCGCGACCCTGCCGTGCGAGCCACCGCACTCGGTCAGCGGGCTGACCGACGGCGCCCACGCGTTCCGGGTCCTCGCGACCGACCTCGCGGGCAACGTCGAGCTCGCGCCCGCGGTCCACGGATGGGCGATCGACACCTCGACCCCGGACACCCAGATCGAGCTGGCGCCGAGCGGCGCGGTGTCGTCGGCCGTGGCGCGCATCACGTTCGCGTCGCCCGACGCCGGCGCCGGCGCGACCTTCGAGTGTGCGCTCGACGCCGCCGTCTTCGCGCCGTGCAGCTCGCCGCGTGATCTGGCCGGCCTCGCCGAGGGCGAGCGGACCTTCCGGGTCCGGGTCCGCGACGCGACCGGCAACTACGACCCGACCCCGGCCGAGCGCCGGTGGACGGTCGACACCATCGCGCCGACCGCCACCGTCACGTCGATCTCGGTGCCGACCAGCGACACCACGCCGACCTTCGGGTTCACCACCGCTGGCAACCCGGCGACCACCGAGTGCCGCATGGGCACCGCCGCCTTCGGCCCCTGCACGACCGCGACCTCCCACACCTCGGCCGCGCTCGCCGACGGCGTCCACACGCTCGAGGTCCGGGTGCGCGACGACGCCGGCAACATCGGTGCGGCGACCGGTACCGTCACGGTCGACACCGTCGCGCCGACCGTCACGATCGCGCCGCGGCAGACGCCCACCAGCGACACCACCCCGGCGTTCACCTTCACCACCGCCGGCAACCCGACGACGATCCAGTGCCGCATGAACACCATGCCGTTCGGCGCCTGCTCGAGCTCGACCTCGTACGTGCCGCCGGCGCTGGCCGACGGCGACCACACGCTCGAGGTCCGGGTCACCGACGACGCCGGCAACATCGGCGCCGCGACCGCGATGGTCACGGTCGACACGATGGGGCCGACCGTGACGATCGCGGCGGTCACGGTGCCGACCAGCGACCCCACGCCGACCCTCACGTTCGTCACCACCGGCACCCCGACCTCGATCCAGTGCCGGATGGGCGCCGCGGCTCACGGTCCGTGCACGACGGCGACCAGCCACACGCCGGCCGCGCTCGCCGACGGCACCCACACGCTCGAGGTCCTGGTCATGGACGGCGCTGGCAACACCGCCGTCGACACCGAGGCGGTGACCGTCGACACCGTCGCGCCGACCGTGACGATCACGCCGTTCGCGTTGCCGACCAGCGACTCCACGCCGACGTTCACGTTCGCGACCGCCGGCAGCCCGATCAGCGTCCAGTGCCGCATGGGCGCGGCCGCGTTCGGGGCGTGCACGACCGCGACCAGCCACACCCCGGCCGCGCTCGGCGATGCCACCCACACGCTCGAGGTCCGGGTCACCGACGGCGCCGGCAACACCGGCGCCGCGACCGCCAACGTCACCGTCGACACCGTCGCGCCGACCGTGACGATCACGGCGTTCGCGTTGCCGACCAACGACCCCACGCCGACGTTCACGTTCGCCACCGCCGGCAACCCGACCACCGTGCAGTGCCGCATGGGCGCCGCCGCGTTCGGGGCCTGCACCACCGCGACCAGCCACACCCCGGCCGTGCTCGGCGATGCCACCCACACCCTCGAGGTCCGGGTCGCCGACGGCGCCGGCAACGCCGGCACCGCAACCGCGAACGTCACCGTCGACACCGTCGCCCCGGCGGTCTCGATCGGGGCCTACACGACCCCGACCCGCAACCCGACCCCGACGTTCCCGTTCACCGCCGGCGCCGATGCGGTGAGCGTCACGTGCCGCATGGATGCGGCCGGACCCGGCGCCTGCACGACCGCGACCTCGCACATCGCCGCCGCGCTGTCGCCCGATGGCAACCACACGTTCGAGGTCCAGGTCACCGACCTGGCCGGCAACCTGCGATCGGCGACCGCGGTGGTCGTGCTCGACACCACCGGCCCGGACGGCGTGATCCTCTCGGGCGGCGGCACCAACGGCCTGACCAACGATCGGACGCCCTCGTTCACCTTTGCCGCCGACCCGAGCGCGGTCGCGATCGAGTGCCGCATGAACACCGGGCTCTACACCGCGTGCCCGACCTCGACGACCTACACCGCGACGTCGCTCGGCGACGGCGTGCACACCTTCAGCCTCCGCCTGCGCGACGCGGTCGGCAACAACGCCGTCTACACGCGGGTGTTCACCGTCGACGGCACCCCGCCGTCGATGACGTTCACGACCGTGCCGGCGCAGTCGAACTCGTCCGATCCGGTGCGCTACGTGTGGACCACCAGCGGCGGGGTCGCCGACACCGACTGCCGGCTCTACCAGAGCAACACCGTGCCGCCGGCCTACGCGCCGTGCAGCACGCCCCACAACGCCGACGTCTTCACCCACACCGGCACGATCCTCTTCATCTTCCAGGTCCGCGTCACCGACGCCGCCGGCAACCCGGCGGTCGGCCAGGACGACTTCAGCCACTTCATCGTGAACTGACCGGGGTCAGCGGCACGATGCCGTGGGCGCGGACCGCGAAGATACAGCCGTCGCCGTCGTCGTCGACCACGAAGTCGTGCTCGACCGATTCGTCGACCACGAGCAGATCGCCGGGCCGCAGGTCGCGGCCGTCGGACATGTGGGCGCCGCCGTGCAACCCCAGCGACGCTTCCTCGCCGGTGTGGCGATGGCGCGGAAACGTGGTGCCCGCCGCGAGTCGGACCAGGCAGCACTGATTGCCGGTCCAGCGCGGGCCGGCACTGACGCCGATCGAGTCGACACCGGCCATCATCGGTTTCCACGCGGCGGCGTCGTCGATTCGCGCCAGCGCAGCGCGAGCGCCATCGATCGTGAGATCGAACAACGCGGCGACCTGGGTGGCGAAGTGGTCGAATCGGCCAGCCGGCGCCGGTGCGGCGAGCGATGCCAGCAAGCGGATGCGGACGGCGGCCGTCGGCGCGGCCGGCGCCGGCGTCTCGCCGAGCGCGGCGAGCGCTTCGTGCCAGCGGGCCAGCTCGACGCGCAGCCCCGGATGCTCGACCAGGGCTCGCTCCACGGCGGCCGCTTCGGTCTCGTCCAGCGCACCCATGGCGTGGAGCGGGAGCAACTCGAGCAGCGTGGCAGGAGGGGACGACATCTGGATGTCCGAGGAGTTGTCGGAGGATACGACGCGGCCGGCGTTACGGATCGTTCCGATCTCGCGATTGTCATCCTCATTTTCATGAGGAAGAACAGGCATCTGTAGCAACCGCGATCTCGGCGCGGTGGCCGGGGCGCGCGGATCAGGTGATGAGCGGCAGCGGGGCGAGCAGGTCGGTCTTGCCCAGGCCGACCCCGTTGTGACGCAGGATCGCGTAGGCGGTCGTGACGTGGAAGTGGAAGTTGGGCAGGACGTAGTGGTCGAGGTAGTCGCCGCCGCGCATCGTCTGACCCTTCATCCAGCTGTGACCGCACCGCCGCTCCTCGGCGCCGGCGAAGTCGTCGCGGCTGAAGCCCTCGACGTACGCGACGCAAGTGCGGATCCGGGCCCGGAGGTCGGCCAGCGTCTGCTCGGTGTCGGGGTGGGACGGCGGCTCGGTGCCGGTCAGCTTGGCGCACGCGTACTTCGCGGTATCGCAGGCGCCCTGGATCTGGCCCTTGAGCGGGAACTGGTCGGGGGCCAGGCGTGCGTTGACGAACACCTCGGGATCGAACTTCTTGGCCTCGGCGTGAGCCACCGCCTTGTCGAGGAAGCGGTCGACGTTGCCGAGAAACTTCGTGAAGATCGGGACGGTCGCGTCGTAGAGGTTCATGGGCCGCATCCTACCCGGTAGGATTCGCGCGGTGCCGTCGTCCCACCCAGATCCGCGCGCCGATCCGAGCCGGGATGACCTCGACACGCTGACCCGCGATGCCGGGCTGGTGGCGGCATCCCCCAGCCCGGTCACGCCGCTCGGGCCGAGCACCACTGACGACGTCCTCGATCTCGACGAGGCCCGCCGCACGCTCATCTTCGGCGGCTTCCTGATCGGGCTGATCGTCGTGGTCGCCGGCAGCATGCAGCTGCTGGGCGGCGATCCGTTCGCGCGCTCGCTGCACGTCGCCGGCCTGGCGATGGTGGCGGCGACGGCGCTGTGGTTCGTGCGGGTGGCGCGCGATCCGGCCAGCTACCGGCCCTGGCACAGCGTCGTGTTCGGCCACGCCTGCGTCGTGGCCATCACCACCGGCTTCTACTACTGGGGCCCGTTCTCGGCCGCGCTGCTGATCATCCCGTTTGGAGCCTTCATCTTCTCGGGCAATCGCAACCTGGGGGGCGCGCTCTCGGTCACGGTCCACGGCGTGCTCGCCCACGCCGCCATCAGCGCCATGTTCCTCACCGGCGTGCTCGACGATCGGTCGCTGGTGTCGGCCTCGCACTTGCCGCGATCGTCGCAGGTCGTGCTGGTCGCGCTGATCGACGGCATCTTCCTCGCCGCGTTCGTGGTCGCGCGCAAGCTGCGAGCGTCGTCGCGTAGCGCGATCGAACAGCTCGACCGTGCGCTGCGCGTGCTCGGTCAGCGCGAGGCCCAGCTCGCGGAGGCGCGGCGTGATCTGCGCGACGCCGTCCTCGGCGGTGGTCGCGGTCGGTTCAGCAATCACGTGGTGGGCGGGTTCCGGCTCGGGACGTTGCGCGGTCGCGGCGGGATGGGCGAGGTCTACGAGGCGCGGCGCGACGACGGCTCCACGCCCGACGAACGCTACGCGGTCAAGCTCCTGCACCCGCACCTGCTCGCCGATCCCGCAGCGTACGAGCGGTTCGCCCGTGAGGCGCGCAGCGCGGCGGCGCTCGACTCGTCCAACGTCGTGCGGGTGGTCGAGGTGTCCCCCGACCACGCCGCCCTGCCGTACCTGGCCATGGAGCTGCTCGAGGGCAACGATCTGGCCACGATCTTGCGCGAGCGGCCGACGCTGCCGGTGGCCGAGGTGGTGACGTTGATCCGCCAGATCGGGTCGGGGCTCGAGGCGGCGCACACCGCCGGCATCGTCCACCGCGACCTCAAGCCGCAGAACGTGTTCGCGGCGCGCACCGGTCCGGCCGACGACGACGTGACCTGGAAGATCCTCGACTTCGGCGTCTCGAAGCTGGTCTCCGGCGACGGCTCGTTGACCATCGGTCACGCCATCGGCACGCCGTCGTACATGTCCCCCGAGCAAGCGCGTGGCGACGTGATCGATCATCGCAGCGACCTGTACTCGCTGGGCGTGATCGCCTACCGCGCGTTGACCGGTCGACCGGTGGTGGCCGCCGCCGAGGTGATGACGATGCTCCACGACGTGTGTCACCGGATGCCGCCGCAACCCAGCGCGGTCGGCGACCTCGCGCCCGCGCTCGACGACGTGCTGCTCGTCGCGCTGGCCAAGGACCCGGGGGCGCGCTTCGCCAGCGCCCGCGAGCTCGCCGATACGCTGGCGGCGGCCGCGGCCGGCCAGACCCCGGTCGCGGTCCAGGTTCGGGCCACCGCGCTGCTGCGGAGCTGGAGCTGGGCGCGTCCGCAGGCGCGCGAGTAAGATCGGTTCGTCATGCCGCCGCGGCCGACCAAGCACGCCCTGCGCGCCGAGCTGCTCGCCCAGCTCGAGGCGGCGCTGGTCGCGGCAACCGCGGCCCACGCGGCGGCGGTCGAGGGCGCGACCCACGCCGAGTCGCGGGCCGAGAACGACAAGGACACCCGGGCGGTCGAACAGACCTACCTGGCCCGCGGCCAGGCGCAGCGGGTCGCCGAGCTCGCGCAGGCGCTGCTCCTGGTGGCGGCGTGGACGCCGCGCGGTTTCGACGGCAGCGACGAGGTCGCGGTCGGCGCGCTGGTGACGATCGACGAGGACGGCGACCAGCGCCGGCTGCTGATCGCCCCCGCGGGTGGCGGCAACAGCCTGGCCGGCGCCGTCCAGGTGGTGACGCCGAGCTCGCCGCTCGGTCAAGCGATCCTCGGCAAGCACGCCGGCGACGAGGTCGAGCTGCGCGCCGGACCACGGCTGCGCGGCCTGGAGATCGTGACGGTGGCCTGACCGGCGCGCCCACATCACCGCCGATCTGCCGACACCAATCGGCTGCGACCATTTGGCTGCGAGCACCCACCAACAAGGCGGAGGTCCTCCCATGACCACGCGCGTCTTGCTCTCGATCACCCTGGCTGCGGCGCTGACCGCGTGCGGCGACGACGGTTCTGCGGGCGACGACGGGGATGGGGGCGACGACGGCGACGGTTCCGTCGACGACGGCGGCACGGCGGGCGACGGGACCATCGTCGGTGGCGACGGCGGTCCCTGGGAGTGCCACGTCACCCGCTGTGACAATCGCGTCACCGTGTGCGGGGATTGCGTCGACAACGATGGGGACGGCGAGATCGACTCGCACGACCGCGAATGTCTCGGTCCCTGCGACAACACCGAGGGGCCGGCGCTCGAGGCCGGGGTCGGCGGCGGCGGCGGCAACTCGTGTGGCGTCGACTGCTACTTCGACTTTGGCAACGGGCCGGGTAACGATCTGTGCGTCTGGGATCACCGCTGCGATCCGTTCGCGCCCGAGGCCGATATCTGTCCCTACGAGCCCGGCCGGGTCGGAGGGATGCAGTGTCCGAACACCCAGGATCCGCAGTGCGCGACCCTTTGCGGTCCGCTCACGCCCAACGGCTGCGACTGCTTCGGCTGCTGCACCATGCCGAACGCGGGGGCCGGGGGCTCTGGACCGCGCGACGTCTGGATCGGGGCGCTCGATTCGAACAACAACGGCACCTGCACGTTCGCCGACATCGCCGATCCCGTGAAGTGCCCGACCTGCACGCCGGTCGTCGGCTGCTACAACGACTGCGCCATGTGCGAGGTGTGCATCGGCGCCCCGCCGCCGCCACCGTCGTGTAATCCCGACGCTCAGTGTCCGGGCACCATCCAGGCCTGCGGGCTCGCCGGTCAGGCCGAGTGCCCCTCCAACGCGTTCTGCATCTCGGGCTGCTGCCAGTTCGCGATCCCGTGACCGCCGCGGCGCTCTAGCCGTGGTAGACGCGGGACGCGACCACGCGCCCATCGCGGAGATCGAACGCCTCGGCGATCGGCATCGGCGGGCCGTCGGGCGCGTGGCGGATGTACTCGATCACGGCGCGCTCCGCGGTGGCGGTGATGGTCGCCGCCTGGTAACTCAGGCCGGGCAGGCGCGCGACGGCGCCCGCCCACCAGGCGCGGATCGCTGGCTTGCCGACGATCGTTCCGCCGGTCTCGGGGTGGAGCACGCGGATCTTGGGTGACGTGTGGGTGGCGTCGTCGGCGTACAGCGCGATCAGCCCGTCGACGTCGTGGCGGTTGAAGGCGTCGAGCCAGGCGACGGCGATGGCGTGTGACGTGAGCATGGCGGCATCATCGCCGATCGAGTTAGATCGGGCCATGGCACGCGATCGCTGGCTGTTGCTGCGCGGGCTGACCCGCGAGGTCGAGCACTGGGGTGGGTTCGTCCCGATGCTGGCTGCCGCCGTGCCTGACGCCGACGTGCGCGCGCTCGAGTTGCCCGGCGCCGGCGAGCTGCGCCAGCTGCCGTGGCCCGGTGACGTCGCCGCCGCGATGGAGGACGTGCGGGCGCGAGCCGGCGGGCGCGACGGTGCCCGGACGTTCGTCTTCGGCATGTCGCTCGGCGGCATGCTGACGATGGAGTGGGCGGCGCGCCATCCTGGCGAGCTGGCCGGCATCGTCATCGGGGCATCGAGCGCACGTGATCTGTCGCGGCCATGGCAGCGGATGCGACCGACCGCGCTGCCGGCGGTGCTCGGCGGGCGGCTGCGTCGCGACGTCGCGGCCCGCGAGGCGGCGATCGTGCGGGTGGTGACCAATCGGACCGAGCAGGCCAGGGCGGTGGGCGCGCGCTGGACCGAGATCGCTCGGACCCGCCCGGTCAGCGGCGCTGCGGCGCGGGCGCAGATCGTCGCCGCCATGGGCTGGAACGCGCCGGCACGGCTCGAGGTGCCGGCGCTGTTCGTGGTCGGGACCACCGATCGCCTGGTCGCCGCCAGTTGCTCGCGCGCGCTGGCGCGCCGCTACGCCGCGCCGCTACGCGAGCACCCGACCGCGGGCCACGACCTCAGCACCGACGAGCCGCGCTGGCTGGTCGACGAGATCGTCGCCTGGCGGGCGGGGCTGGAGCGACGCGACCGCGTCGGTTGACGGCGGCGCGCCGCCAGGTCAGCGCCGACTACTGCGTGCCGCCGGCGCCGGGGCCCGGCGTCGGGGTCACCGCGAGGGTGTCGATGCCTTCGAGGCGCTCGCGGTTCTTGCCGGCCAGCCGCGAGCCGGCGGCGGCGCCTTGCTCGTAGGCGGCGCGGGCCTGGTCGAGACGATCGAGATTCTCGAGCGCCATGCCGAGGTTGTTCCACATGAACGCCTCGACCTCGTCACCGTCGACGGCGTGCTCGAGCGCGGCGACCGCGTCGTCCCACTGCTTCAGCAGGATGTGGGTGTGACCGAGGTTGTTCCAGGCGTGCCGGTTGTCCTCGTTGGCCTCGATGGCGCGCTCGAACGAGACCTTGGCTTCCTCGAGCTTGGCCATGCCGAGCTCGCAACGGCCGAGCGTGTTCCACGCCGTCGACCAGTCGGCGCGCTGCTCGGTCGCCTTCTCGGCATGAGGCAGGCCGCGACCGGGCTGGCCGGCGGCGAGGTACAGCCGCGCCAGCTCGACGCGCGCGGTGGCGTTCTTCGGCCACCGTGAAACGCCGGCGTGCAGCACGGCGATGGCGCCGTCGCGGTCGCCGCTCTTGTCGAGCGCGGCGGCCTGCGTCATCGCCTCGTCGATCGAGATCGGCGCCGGCACCGCCGGGGACGGGACGACGCGGGCCGCGATCGGCGTCACCGGCGCGGCGCCGGCGTCGACGGCCTTGACCGTCGCGGGATCGATCCTCGCCGGCAGCGGCAGCGGCGCCGGGACCGCCGGCTTCGGCTTGGTCGTCGTCATCGAGCCGCGCGACGGCTCGGTCGGCGCCGAACGAGGCGCCTCGTCGCCGCACGCGGCGAGCCCGAGAGCGAGCACGAGCGCGGCGGCGAAGGTGGAGCGGGAGAGCGGAGAGAACATGGCGGGGACCTCGGGTGATTGGGGGATGGGGACGAGCCATCTCAAGAGCATCCGCCGTGCCATCCCACATCGGCGCCGATGTGTGCGGATCCAGCCTGGTCCGTGGACGGCGTCCTCGCCCGGACACGCGATCGCGTCGCCGCGCACACGACCGCGCCCGGTCGCTGCGCGAGCTACGTCAACAACGCGAGCGCGATCCCCAGCGCCGCCAGCACCACGACGATCACGGCCAGCCAGCCGAGCATGCCGAGCCACGCGCCGCGCAAGCTCGCGCCGCCCCGCCGCTCGCAAGCCACACACACCGCGAACGTCGTCGCCCCGCCGTCGGTGAGCACACAACAGTCGCCGCACACCGGCGCGCGACAGCGAGCGCACGGGCCGACGGCCGGCTTGCCACAGTGGCGACAGCGCGCCACCGGTCCGTCGCCGGCCAGTTGCAGCTCGCTCATCTACCCGATCACCCGCATCAGTAGAGGATGCGGGTCTTGATGCTGGTGTCGAGCGCGGCCACGGCCTTCTTGACCTCGTGCGACAGCCCTTGATCGAGATCCATCACCAAGTAGCCGATGCTGGCATCGGTGACCAGCATCTGGGCGCGGATGTTGGCGCCGCGATCGGAGATGATCGCCGTGATGTCGCGGATGACGCCGGGCACGTTCTTGTGGATGTTGAGCACGCGATGGGTGTCGCGCGCCGGCGGCAGCTCGAGCTGCGGGAAGTTGACCGCGCCGGTGGTGGCGCCGCTGTTGACGAACTTGACCAGCGAGGTGGCGACCTCGCGACCGATGGCCTCCTGCGCCTCCTCGGTCGAGCCGCCGATGTGGGGCGTCAGCACGACGTTGGGTAGACCCCGGAGCACCGAGCCGAAACCGTCGGAGTTGCTCTCCGGCTCCTCGGGGTAGACGTCGACGGCGGCGCCGCCGAGGCGGCCGCTGCGGAGCGCCGCCGCCAGCGCGTCGAGGTCGACCACGGTGCCGCGGCTGGCGTTGAGCAGGTAGGCGCCCGGCTTCATCAGCGCCAGCTCGGCGGTCCCGATCATCATGCGGGTCTGCGCGGTCTCGGGCACGTGCAGCGTGACGAAGTCCGAGCTCGCCAGCAGGTCGGCCAGCGCCGGCGTGGCGCGGTTGTTGCCCATCGGGAGCCGGGCCGCGATGTCGTAGAAGATGACGTGCATCCCGACCATCTCGGCGAGCACGCCGATCTGGCGGCCGATGTGGCCGTAGCCGACGATGCCGAGCGTCTTGCCACGGATCTCGTGGCAGTTGGTCGCCACCTTCTTCCAGGTGCCGTCGTGGACCTCGCGCGAACGGTCGCAGAGCTGGCGCGACAGGACCACGGTCTCGGCGAGGATCAGCTCGGCGACCGAGCGGGTGTTGGAGAACGGGGCGTTGAACACCGGCACGCCGCGGCGGTTGGCGTGCGCCAGCTCGATCTGGTTGGTGCCGATGCAGAACGCGCCGATCGACAGCAGGCGGCGGCCTTCGTCGAGAACCCGGGGCGTGATCCGGGTCTTCGAGCGGATGCCGAGCACGTGGACGTCGCGGATCCGCTCGGCGAGCTCGTCTTCCTTGAGCGCGCCGGCGACCCGCTCGATCTGGAAGCCCTCGCCGCCGAACAGCTCGTCGGCGCTGGTGTGGACGTTCTCGAGGAGCAAGACCTTGATCTCGCCCTTGGGGAACGAGGTCGGCGGCAGCGGGGCGAGCATGGTCACGGCGCGCCACCGTACCGCACTGGCGGCGGTGGGGGAGCTTCAGCCTCTCTCATGCCGTACGATACGCGCCGATGAAGGTGCTCGTCCTCAACGCCGGTTCGACGTCGCTCAAGTACGACCTCTACGAGATGGACACCGAGGCCAGCCTGGCGCGCGGACGCGTCGAGCGAATCGGCGCCGCGGCCGCGCATGTCGTCGGCGACACCAGCGTGGCGGTGGCGGCGCCCGATGTCGCCGGCGCGCTCGCCGCCGTGCTCGCGCATCTGGCGCGCAGCGATGGCCCCCTGGCCAGCGGCGGCGTCGGCGCGGTCGGACACCGGGTCGTCCATGGCGGCGAGCGCCTGGTGCGGCCGGTCCGCATCGACGCCGCGGCCGAGGCGATCATCGAGGAGTGCGCCGGGTTCGCGCCGCTCCACAACCCCGCCAACCTGGCCGGCATCCGCGCCGCGCGCGCGGTGTTCGATGCCCCGCAGGTCGCGGTCTTCGACACCGCGTTCCACGCCCAGATGCCCGAGCACGCCTTTCTGTATGGCCTCCCCTACGAGCTCTACGCCAAGCAGGGCGTGCGCCGCTACGGGTTCCACGGTCCCAGTCACCAGTACATGGCGGCGTGCGCCGCCGAGCACCTCGGCACCGAGCTCGGGCGCCGGCGATTGATCACCTGCCACCTCGGCGGCGGCGCCAGCGTCGCCGCGATCGACGGCGGGGTCTCGGTCGACACCTCGATGGGCATGACGCCGCTCGAGGGGCTGCTCATGGGCACCCGCGCCGGCGACCTCGATCCGGCCATCGTGCTGCAGCTGGCCCGCGCCGGCCGCACCATCGACGAGATCGACGAGCTGCTCAACCGCCACTCGGGGCTGGCGGGCGTCTCCGGCATCGGCGCCGACTTTCGCGACGTGCAGACCGCCGCCGAGCGCGGCGATGTCCGGGCCCGGCTGGCGGTGGACCTGTTCGTCTACCGGGTCCGCAAGTACGTCGGCGCCTACGCGGCGCAGCTCGGCGGCGTCGACGCGCTGGTGTTCAGCGGCGGCATCGGCGAGAACTCGGCGATGGTGCGGGCGCGGGTGTGCGAGCCGCTCGGCTTCATGGGCATCGCGCTCGACGGCGAGCGCAACGCGGGGACGCGCGCCGGGGACAACGGTGGGTGCACCGACGTCGCCGAGCGCCACGCTCGGACCCGCGTGCTGGTGGTCCGGACCGACGAGGAGCGCATGATCGCGCGCGAGGTGATGCGATGCCTGGTCGGGCCGACCGCGGCGATGCGCAGCGTGCGCGCCCGGCCGATCCCGGTCGGGGTCTCGGTCCGTCATGTTCACCTGTCGCGCGCCGATTGCGACGGCCTGTTCGGGGTCGGCTACCAGCTGGCGCGCCGCCGTGACGTCACCCAGCCCGGCCAGTACGTGACCCGCGAGACCGTCGATCTCGTCGGCCCGCGCGGCGAGCTCAGCGGCGTGGCCATCATCAACCCGCTGCGCAAGGAGACCCAGGTCGAGCTGGCCAGGAGCGACGCGTTCCGCCTCGGCATCGAACCGCCGCTCCGCGAGTCCGGCTCGCTCGACGGGACGCCCGGGGTCACGCTGCGCGGACCGCAGGGCGAGGTCGTCATCGCCCGCGGCGTCATCCTGGCCCACCGCCACGTCCACATGAACCCCGACGAGGCGCGGAGCTTCGGCGTCGCCGACCACGACCTGATCAAGGTGCGCGTCGAAGGCGACCGCGAGATGACGATGGGCGACGTGATCGTGCGGGTGCGCCACGACTTCGCGCTCGACTTGCACATCGATACCGACGAGGCCAACGCCGCCGGGCTGGGCAACGACAGCGTCGTGGCCTTCGACGGCGTGCAAGCCGACTGACCCCGGGCCCCCGGGCTCAGACTAGAACACCGAACGGTTTGAAACGGATCTGATTTCGCGACGTTCCACGACGGTGGAAATCCGTTTGCCCTGAGCGAGGCCGCGGAGCGGCCGAGTCGAAGGGCTCATCTCGACGAAGTCCGTCCTTCGACACGGACCTCGCTTGCGCT
>CANKMW010000054.1 GCA_947483555.1 Myxococcales bacterium | reverse complement strand
TCACGACGCCTGACGGCCCGCTGACCGTACGCGCCCAGGCGGTCGACGACTCCGGCCGCATCGGCTCGGTGCAGCGGACGTACACGGTCGATAACACGCCACCCGTGATCACGATCGGCAACGTCAGCAACGGGGTCTGGTACAACTCGAACCGGGTCATCACCTTCTCGAGCAACGACACCGGGACGATTACGGCAACGGTTGACGGCGCCGCGTTCGCGACGGGAAACACGGTGAGCACCGCGGGGCCGCACACGCTGGCGGTGACGGCGACCGACCAAGCGGGCAACAACTCCATGCAGAGCGTTGGCTTCACGATCGACAAGACAGCGCCAACGTTCTCGGTGACGTCGATGCCGAGTGGCACGTACGTCAACGGCACGCTTATGATCACCGCGATCGCCAGCGACAACTTCATGGGCATGGGCTCGTTCACCGCGGACGTGACGGCGGTCGCGGTGGGAGCCAATGGAGTGATCCCGCCGACGATGTCGATGGCAACGCCGCTTGGGGACGGCCGCCGCCAGCTCTTCGTGACTTACGCCGCAACCGACGCGGGTGACGGCCCGTTGACGGTGACCTTCTCGATCGCCGACCGGGCCGCCAATCCGGCGACAGCGCCAGTCGCGAAGACTGTCGATGCTACGCCGCCGACGCTGGGGTGGACCACGACGGGGCTCGTACCGGTCTTGGGTGTGTACTGGACTCAAGACAGTGGCCCGGTGTTGAGCGGCACCGTCGCTGATGCGAATCTGCCGGCGTTCCCGATGAACGACGTCACGATCCAGATCGGCGTGGCCACCTATGACGCCACAGTCACCGGTGGGAACTGGACGGTGGATCTTCCCGACGGCACACTCGCAGGCCAGGTGACGACCCCGGTGACGATACGTGCGATCGATCTCGCGGGGAACCTGACGACGATCGTTCCGAACTTGGCGTACGACAACCAGTCGCCAACGCTGACGCAGATCGCGACGCAGGTAGCGAACGAAATCTCGGACGCCGTGATCTTCGACGCGAACTCGGTTCCCTCGCACACTCGCAGCGGTACGACGACGACGCTGAACGCCACAACGACGACGAGCCCAGCGTGTGTCGATGTCTACAAGTACGCGTATCTGATGCAACCGACCTCGCCGGTGACGCAGTCGCCCGGCCCGGATCCTCTGCGTTGGGTGTTCCAGGCCGGGGACGTGGGAGTGGGGATCGACGCGAGCAGTGCCGAGTGGCGCGTGCGGCCGGCACAAACCGGCGTCTGGAGCGGCTGGCTGGCGACTGGGGCCGGCACTGTGTCGGGTGCGAATGTGGACTTCACGGTGAACATGTACCGGTCCGACGTGCCGGAGCTTGGGACACGCGACGGGCTATGGGATCTGGATGTCCGCGCACATGACCGCTTTGGACAAGTGGTCCCCCTTGCTCGGTGCTGGACGCACCATCCGCTGGGCGCGCCGACCGACGTGTACACGATGCCCGCGATTCTGGGCTCCGCGAGTGCTGATGAAAACTTCGAATCGTTGCAGACGCTGAAGCTCGACCACACCGCCCCAGTCGACCCGATCAGCCAGCTCGTCAACATCTCCCACCCCGGTGCGGGTCTGATGGGGTTCGATGTCCGCAACGGGACCGACGAGGTCGTCTACATGATTTTCCGCCCGGAGGGTGCCGAAGGTGCCACGATGACTCGGCGGTGGTCGACGACCCACATTAAGCTCTCCGAGACCGTGCAGTTCATCAACTGCGATCCGATGGATCCTGATCCGCCGGCGAACTGCCGTCGCGTACCCAACACGAGCTTCGAGGCGGTGGCGGAACCGACCATCCCGAGCCTCGGCGTGCGCGTGTGGGATGTCACCAGTTCGCCGGTGCCGCTGATCCCGGAGTCGTGTTCCGCCTGTTTGGCTGACGAGCTTCTGTTCCGGTTCGAGCGACGCGTGGGCGTAGGTCAGCCGCGAACCTTCCGGGTGACCGGCACGACGCGCGGATGGAGCGGCTTCAAGCCGACGGGCATCTCCGCCAGCGCCATGGAGCTGGCGTCGAGTTCGTTCGACTCGGGGACGATCAACTACACCGGGTACAACCTCACGTCGTCGATTATCTACTGCCTGACCTTCAACGCGTCGCAGGATTGCACGAAGACGGCGAACTACCGCCAGGTCCGCGTGCTGGGCTACGCTGTGTTCGGGTTCTCGGGGGTCTTGAAGGTTCACGGCCGCTCCTCGCCTGCCAGTCCGCCGACGCCGACAACGGCGGAGAAGACCGCGGAGTGGGCCCTTAGTGACCCGCAGATCCCCAACTATGGTGGCGGCTGGTCCTCGATCGAGACCGACTTCGTTTGCCACGGCACCGATAACCCTCCCACCTGTCCCTGATCCGGAGCCTGTTCCATGAAGACCGTCTGCGCCTCGCTGTTTGCGTTCGTGCTTGGGCTGGCACTCGTTCTGTCTTGCAGCGATGACAGCCCCGACGACGCCGATGCTGCGGTCTGCGACTGCGCAGCGGCCGAAGCCCCCATCACCTCTCAGCGCTTGGCGCGCGAAACGAGCATGACCAGCATTCCAGTCGGCACAGGAGGCGCTCCCGAGACAACGTGCGTGCGCGGCATCGCGATCTCGGGGTTCTGCCAGCTCGATTTCAGCGCGCTCCGCAATCAGATCCACCTGATCGAGGCTGGCCTGAATGGTTCGAACGGCTGGCGTTGCCAGTGGTTCAACAACAGCGCCGCCGCGACCACCGGCTCGGCGACCGTCGTCTGCCTCGTCCCCGCCGAGTAGTCTCGTGATCCCGTCGGCGCCGCCGAGGGCCCTGACGTTGTTGGTGGCCGAACCGATCGGCGGTTTCGGAGCCGCATGTTCCGGCGCCGTAGCGCCGCGCACCGACCGCCGCGCCGCGGCCTCCGATCACCGTGACGCGAACTGCTTCGCATCGGCATGGAGCCCGAGCCGCCCGAGCCCCAGCGCCTCCCAACAAAGGCCGCCATCGATCGGCCCGCAGGAGCGCAACCAATCGGCCGTTTCGGATCCGTACGGTTGCGTTCGGGAAGGAGCCACCGGCACGACGCGTACGATGGGCAACATGACTGCGTACCAGTCGAAGTCGAACGGCAGCGCGACTCAAGAGCCCAACGAAATCCACACGATGCAAGAATCGTCACGGACCAAGAAACTTCGCGCGCCGCGGCGTCGATAAGATCGGCATGAGCAAGCGCGGACAGCAGCGGCCACCAGGAGCCGGCCCCGTCCATTGCGGCGGCGGCGGGATCGTCTCACCGCGAGCGGGACGCTCCCCGTCTTGGGATGCCAAATGACCCGCGACTTCTTCCGTGGCCGCGGTGACGACGAGGAGCTGCTCGACGGCGAAGCGCCTCAACGGCCCGCGCCCGGCAAGGTGACGCTCACAAGCCGGCTGAAACCGAACGTTCAGCGTCGTGCCACCGACTCGGGCTCTGTATGCCAGCCGCTGGATGGCTCGGCCTACCTCGCGCAACCGGTTCAGCGCCGGGCGGCGCCTACTCAGTTCGAGGACCCGTTCGCTTTCGAAACGATGTTCAGGCCGGTCCAGGCCGCGGGTGGCGTGACGTTGTCGTCCCCCGAGACCGTCGATGCCGCGGCTGCCCGCGGCATCGAGGCGCCGTCGAGCCCGCTGCCGCACTTCGATGAGATCCAGCGGTCTTTCGGCCACCACGACGTCTCGCATGTGCAAGCACACGTCGGCGGGGCCGCGGCCTCGGCCAGCGCCGCGATGGGAGCCTCCGCCTACGCCAGCGGCAGCCACGTCGGATTCGCCAGCGCGCCCGACCTGCACACCGCCGCGCACGAGGCGGCGCACACCGTCCAGCAGAAGGGCGGCGTTCAGCTCAAGGGAGGCGTTGGCGAGGAGGGCGATTCCTACGAGCGGCACGCGGACGCGGTCGCCGACAAGGTCGTGCGCGGCGAGTCGGCTGAGGCACTACTCGATCAGATGGCGGGGGGCAGGCAGGGCCAAGGCGGCGTCATCGGAGCCGCCGTTCAACAGAAAAAAAGTGGAGGCGGCAGGGGCGAGCGGAAGACGCCGGCCAGCGGGTCGGCGCACGAGGTAGAGGCGGCGTTCGCCGACGCCATGGAGGCGCTGGAACGCGGCATCAAGGCACGCGACTACTTTGCTGCCAACCAGGCGATGAGCGGCGCCCTCGAGCTCCTGCCGCGTGTCGACGAGCTGCTCCGCCCGGGGCCCGCTACCTCTGCCGACGGCCAGGCCGCCATCGGTCAGCTGCGTAACTCTCGTCCGCGCTTCGAAGAGCTGGCACCAAAGGCCCCGAGCGGTGGTCCCCCCTCAGAGGAGGAACGCGCTTCGTGGACCGCGCGTACACCGGCGCCGCTCGCACCGGTGTCGGAGCAGTCGACCCCGCGGACACCGTCACCCCCGGCATCGCGTATTCCTTCGTCGACCGAGCACGCGCCGATCACCAGCGACGTGCCGGTGCGTCCTGACGACCAGCGCGATCGCGCTCACGAGCAGTACCTCGGCACGCACTGGGACCAGCTGCGCGACGCCGCCGAGCGGCACCTCGCCGGCCATCTGCGGCGGTGGAAACTGCCTCGCCTCGACTGGGCCGTCGATGCGGAGCGGCGGGCGGCCGAGATGGTCGGCGCGATCTTCCCGCCCCTCCACATCTCTGGCCAGCTCGAGAGCCTCGTCGCACCGGATCCACTGGCGCCTGCGCTCGCGCTCGGCCTCGTCACGATGCAACGCCCAGGCGAGGGCGACGGCGATCCGACGTGGAACCCGTCCGTGGGAACTGCGGTCGCTCGTCTGCTCGAGCGTCGCCTCGCGCAGTCGATGGAGCGCATGGGCGCGCGCTACGTCGCCGCGTACGACGCGAGCGGCGGCGAGGTCAAGGCGATCGATCTGGCGCGCACTGATGCGATGGACGGGGTGGCCGCCCGGCTTCTTACCCAGGAGTTCGTGCGTGTCATGGGCCCACTGCCCAAGCCCGAGCGCGGGCACGGCGCGCGCAAGCCGAAGAAGTGGCACTGGCTCGGGAAGCGGGATGTTGGGCTGTGGAACTGGATCGAGGTCACCGACCCGCCCGACGCTTCCGCCGAGGACGTCGTCCTGCTCCTGCCTCCTGACGTTCCGCCGATGGTCGAGGGTGATGGGCGCTTCTTCCGTATGCCGGAGGACTGGTCGCGCACCCAGCCGGGCGCCGCCGAGTACGCGCCGTCCTCCGCAACCGTGGCCAGTGGGACCGAACTCGCGTCGTCGCCACTCGCACTGGACGCGGCGATCGCGCAGGCCGGCGACGTTCCACGCAAGAAAGCGACCGCTGCCGACGTCAAGAAGATGATCGCGCAGATCGAAGGTGACATTCACCAGGTCGTTGCGCTGCTAGGAAACGAATACGCCGCTCGGGTGGTGCCAGCGTTCGTCGCCGTGGGCGCCGCCGGCGCGGCGAGCGACCGCCAGCGCGCCGACGTGGCGAGGGTTCTCACAGGGCAGGTGGCGCTGCTGCGGGAAATCGTCCTGGAGATCGGGACCTTCCACAGGATCTCCTTCTCACAGGGACGAACCCGGGGCGGCGCAGCCATGGAGTCCGTGTACCGGGAGCTCGCCCTCGCGGCCGGCAACTCGCACCTGCACGCCGTCGGGCGGCGCCACCTGGCCGCGGCTCGCACTAAGGCTGCCGACGTCGGACGCCGCCTGGCCGAGGAAGCGGTAGCGGCGAACGGCGCCGCCGCGGACAAGCTGGCCGGCAGCGGCGGCACCGGCGCCGACGATGCACGCGAGCGGCAGCGCGAACGCTTCGATCAGCTCGACTCGAACGCGCCTGACCCGGGGTCTATGGACGTGGAGGCGTCGATCGACGCATTCCTGCTGCACACGCAGTCGGTCGAAGAGCAGCTCGACGCCATGGCGAACGCGCTGTTCGCGACCAACGAGCGCATGGCCACCATCGTCGGGATGCCGTGGGTCACGCAGGCGGAGGAGCTTGGCCGCGCGGTCAGCTCGGTGCGCGACAAGGCGCAGGGCGTCCGGATCTGGATGATCGAGCGGCTGGCGCAGACCCCCAGCGCGCCGGCGCGCCAGGCCCTGCTCGAGCGGGCGCAGAATGCGCTGGCCGAGCGAATCAGCGCGACCCAGATCGTGGACCTCTCGCGGCGCGTGGTCGCGATGCTGGAGAAGATCGACCGGGCCGACCGGGTCATCCAGATCGTCAGCTCAGCGTTGCTAGCACTCGGCATCTCGCTCATCGCTGCCGGAGCCGGCATAGCCGTGGCAGCGGCCCTGACGACCCCGTCGGTGGCCGCCGCCACGGCGGCGGGTGTGCTGACCGCGGGGCGTCTCGGAGTTGCCGCGGCCGGGCTGGCGACCGAGGCGTTCGTCGGCGGGTGGCTCCAGTCCGAGGTCATGGGCGACAAGCCGGGAGAGGCCCTGGCCGAGAACCTCCTCGGTTCCCTGATGTCCATCGCCGTCCTCCGCGGCTTCCACGGGGTCACGCAACGTTTCGGGCCATTCACCGCGGAGAACATTGCCCTCTGGGAGCGCTTCGGCGCCCGGGGCACCGGGCTCGCGCTGCGGACCACGCACGTGACGCTCGAGATGGTTCTCGGCGCCGGCGCCGGCTACGCCGCTCAGCGCATCGTGCGCAGCCCGGTCAAGCCGACCGAGGACGAGGCGCTGCAGTGGGCGATGCAGGGCGCCTCGATCGTGGCGAGCCACTGGATCATTCGACGAGTGTCGGATGCCAGGACCCGTCTCGCGCAGGCGCGGTCCCGGCTCCCCGCGGATGCCGTCCGACGCCTCGACGGCACGCTGGCCGAGATCGATGCGCTCCACCAGCGTGCCCAGGCGCTCCCTGACAGGCCGGTCGACCAGCCCGATATCCTCGAGCTCTTCGCCGAGCAGAACCGCCTTGTCGGCGCCGAGGCGGCACTCGTCGGAGCCGGCGACGACGGCGGTGGCGCTTCGCAGGCGGAGCCGAGCTCCCACGACGCGGGGTCGCACAGCGGGAGGGCCGAGTCCGATGCCTATGCCGAGACGTTCCTGACGCTGGCGCAGCTCGATCAAGTGACGCCAGGTCGCTGGCTGGGAAGCGAGGCCGACGTGCGCCGCGCAGCGTCACAGGCCGCCAGGGCCGGCCTCAGGGTGACCGAGCAGAAGGGGCCGGATGGCACGTTGCGGTGGATCGTCAAGGGCGGCGGAACCGAGCACGCGATCGACGTGATTCCGGAGCCTGATGTCGTGGGGCAGCATGCCAGCGAGCTCGGCGACCTCCTTCGCCGTGATCCCGACGCTTTTGAAGATCGATACAAGGAGCTTGCCTCGTCGCTCGCGCCTGCCCAGGTCGCCGCTCTGCGAGCGAGGGTACGGGAGCAACGGGTCAAGCTCGTCGATGAACAGCCGGCTGGAAGAGTGCCGGTTCAGCAGATGGTTGACGAGCATGCGCGCCGCATGAAGGCCCTGCGGGCGATCGGTGAGTTCGGCGATGCGGGGTTCCACGGCTCGAACTCGGAGATGCTCGCCGGGCTGGAGAAGTCGCAGGGGCAGATCCTGTCGGCGGCGGAGCTCGACCGCCGAGGACTCGAACCCGCGACAGGCGAAGGCGACAGCTTCACACCAACAGCGGGGCCGAAGACAGACATCTCCATTGGCCACGGCGACTCCGGCTTCGGCACGAGCCTTGCCTATGCCGACGCATCACGCGAACTGGACCACTACAACACGAAGCGCCTCACACTGGCAGAGCTCGACGCCCAGATCGCCCGGCTCACGCACGTTGTGGACGAATACGCGCGCGTTGTCGTCATGGATCCGCAGTACCGACTGGAACGCGATCACTTTGCATCACGCCGAGAGAGGTTGCGGGTTGAGCGAAAACGCCGTGACCGGTTGCCGGCGGATGACCCACGGCGAGCGGGTGGACCCGCAAGTGTCGACGACTATCCGGTCCTCTTCGAATTCGACAGCGCTGGGCTCCGCATTGACCACCGCGCCGACGTCGGGGCGGGAGAGGTATTCGGAGGGGAGGCAGCCGTGCACGAGCCGGTGGACCTGAGGCAGCGGGTACGCCGAGTGTACGTTCCAGCAGCCAATGTCGCCGATGCCACCGCCGTCCTACGGACGATTCTGGGTCACGAACAGTTCGAGGTGATCGCGTTGGAGGCCGTTCGGCAGGTGCCGGGATCTGAGAACATGGCGGCGAGTCATCGAAAGAGCCTTGACCAGCTCCGCACGAACGAGCATTACTTCAACGCCGTGGTCGGTGCGTATGACGAGGCCGCGGCAACCGGCAAGTACCTCGATGACGACCTGTTCTGGGAGCACTGGTGATGATCGACGCGGATGACAAGCGGAAGCGATTCCTCGAGCGACTCGCCAGGGCAGGGATCACTGAGCAGCAGTGGGCCCGCGCTCGCGGCGAGTACGCGCCGGACCTGTCGGGTCTCGATGCGCCAGCTGCTCATCAACGACTTCGAGCGCTGCAGGAGATTGGAGCACAGCTGCATTTCGCGGCTGTCCCCAGGCTGCAGTCGATGCTCGCCGACGATGCTCCGGTGGTCGCACGGGCGCGGCGCCCGATCGTCTTCGAGGTAGGCATGTTCGCCCTGACGGTGTTACAGCGCCTGTATCGCGCTGCCGGACGACAGGCCGACTTTGGGCCGGTGCGCGTGGCGAAAGCTGCGAACCTCGTTGACGTCGAGGGGTTGGCCGAATTTGCGCTCGGCGAACTCACGCCGGAGCGACGTACCGACGTGGTTGCGCGCGCAGAACAAGATGTTGCAGACCTCATTCGGCCGCCCGCCGAGGATGTGAAGCCAGTGCTCGCCTACCGGATCCTCCAGCTATTGGGCAGGATCGATTCTCGCGTCGAGGACCTGGATCCCGACACGTGCCTCACACCGCTCCAGGAGGAGATCTTCGCCAGCCAGGTCGCCTCGGAGCGACCACGTCCGTGCATCCGGATCCGAACGCTCGGTGCCGACCGCACCGTCGGCTGGGTCTTCCGGGATCCGCGGGGCGAGTGGGTAGTCGACGTATCGGATCATCCTCTGGGGCAGGACGCCCATGACGATATCCGGTGGTTCATGGACCACGCGCCAGCAGGGGCGACCAGCGGCGACTCGACCGTTGCCCTCAAGGCCCTCAGTGAGTTCCTGGGAAAGAATTTCACCGTCGACATCCTTGCCTGAAGTGATCAGCTTCGACGTGGAGATTCCCGACGGCCCGCTCCCTCACGATCATTGCGATGGTGAAATGACCATGGGCCTCATCACGTACTTCAAGACGACTTCACGGTGTCCGCACTGCGGCCGAGACGAGACGGCATGGATACACAGCCACCTTGGCGACAGTGGCGCGACCTACCAGATCGGCGACTGCCCAGGAGGCGACATTTATCCGCTGGACTTCGACGTGTTGCTTGGGTGGACCTGCGGCTCCTGCGGACTTGCGACCTTTGCAGAAGTCGTGTTCGCGGACGGATGCGTTCGCGACATCCAGTCTGTCGAGCTCAACCCCGAAACGTTGGAGCGCTTGCACTACATCGCGGAGGATGTGCAGAGCATGATCGAGACGATCACGGCTACCCGGATCTACGACGATCACGGAGTGCGCCCAGATTGGCTCGCGACTCTGCGCACTGCTCTGGAAGCGGGCAGGCGCTGGTAGGACCGATCGATCATGAGCCCGTTTGTCTCGTACCCCGACTTTCCGCTCGAGGACACCCTCGACGGTGATGTCTATCAACCCGACGAACACTACCTCGGAGACGGCGCCGATCGCTTGTTCTTCGGTCGCATCCGCCCGCGCGCGACATGGACTCGATCATCGGAAAGGGGCATGACCTGCGTGCCGCCAACAGCGCCCTCGGAGAGAGCGCACCCTTGGCCGGCCTGGATCGCAGCGGCGTCGAGCTCAGCATCACCCGTGACGATACACAGTACGGCAGGGTCCTCGACGAGCTGGCCAAGCCGCCTGGGCCCGTTGGCCAGAGCAAGGGTTTCGCCGATCGTGCGATCGTCGCCGATGCGATGTTCGCGAAGGGCCAGGCCAAGCCGACGCTCATGAGCGGTGACAGGAAGATCATCGATCCATTGTTCAAGAAGTACGGCCCGGGCAAGACGACGCCTATCACCCAAGAGCCCAGCCAATCGATGACCCAGGCGATCGCCAAGAAGTTCCCTGGTGGCTTCGATGTCGACATCCCCGATGGTGTCGGCGGGTTCAAGACGATCACAATCATCCCGATGGTGGCATGACCATGGCGCTCCTCACCTGCTTCAAGACCACATCGACTTGTCCGCATTGCGGCCGAGAGGGCAAGACGGAGATCCTGAGCCATCTCGGCAGCCACGGCGCTGAGTACAAGATCGGCGATTGCCCTGGACGCGATATCCCTCCGGTGGACTTCGACGACACGTCCTACCTCGTGCGAACGCCTTCTCCCGTTGAAGAGACCCGCGTCCTGCTCTCGTGGACCTGCCTGTTCTGCAAGCTCGAGACCTTCGCCGAGGTCTCCTTCGCCGACGGATGCATACGCGACATCCAATCGGTGGAGCTCAACCCCGAGACCCTCGCGCGCCTGAACTACATCGGGGAGGACGTCCAGGACATGATCGAGATGATCATCGGTGCGTCGGTCTACGACGACGCCGGCGTGCGTCCCGACTTGATCGAGAAGCTTCGCTCGTCGCTGGAAGCTGGCCGGCGCTGGGGGCAGCCGTGAGCGGATTTGCGGAGTTCCCGGACTTCCCGCTGAAGGACACGCTCGATGGCGGTCTCTATCTTCCGGACGAGCACTACCTCGGCGGGGGGATGGACCAGCTGTACCTCGGCCACGCTTCGTCACGCGCGGACGAGCGGTACCTGATCAGCACGTCGACCGACAACGGTCACCAGCTCGATGCCGTTCGCGATCGGCTGATGAAGGCCGCGCCGGGGGTATTCACGCCGATGTTCGTCGGGCACTTCGACGTTCTCGGCGACGATGCGGACCGTGACCGTCACCGGCAGCAGCACTGCGCGTTCATCGAGCAGCTGCCCGATGGTGGTCCGCTCGCTCGCGTGGTTTCCGACGCTCGGCCCCACGCCGCTGCGCTGGGCCGCCAGGTCGGCCGGATCCTCGAGAGCGCACTGCGAACCAGCGAGGTCTACGTCATGGGCTTGCGGCCCGAGTACGTCTGGGCTCGCATGGAAGGCTCGGTGCCCGTCGTCACGGGCATCGGCGGTCGTAACGGCACGTTCTTCACGGCGGCTTCGCGCGGGCGCGGTCTGCGGACGGTTCCGCTCTTCACACGGCGCTACCACGCGCCCGAGGTGAGCCGCGGCGAGCGCTACGACGACCGCTCCCTCGTGCTCATGCTTGCGGTTATCGTCGCCGAGTGGGCGCTCGGCGAATACCCGTACGAGACCGACGGCGCGTACGGCTACTGGAACCTGTGCGAAGGACGCCATCGCGAGCTCTCGCTGGCTCCCGGTCTCGCCGATCTGCTTTCACGCGGGATGCGCAGCGACCCGACGGAGCGGCCAGACCTCGCGTCGTTCGTCGATGCTCTCGATGCCTCGTGACGCTTCGGACAAGGCGATTGGATCCCTGGCGCTCGGGGCGCTGCTGCTTGCCGCCGCGATCATCTACGTCAAGTGGTCATCGATCGTCCGTTGACCGCCGATGCCCACAACGAGGACGCGGTGCTGTGGCTCCACGCCACGGACGTCGCCCCGGGCGAAACCCTCGAGGGCACGTACCGACTGGAACGCGATCACTATGCATCACGCCGAAAGAGGTTGCGGGTTGAGCGAAGGCGCCTCTGGGTCACGAACAGTTCGAGGTGATCGCGTTGGAGGCCGTTCGGCAGGTGCCGGGATCTGAGAACATGGCGGCGAATCATCGAAAGAGCCTTGACCAGCTGCGCACGAACGAGCATGGGTGCGGATCTCTTGCGGCCACAGAAAGTCGATCGATTCCGGGCGGTTGACGACGGCGGGCCTTTCCGGATCGATCTCACACGGGTAGCGTGCCTCGCCTGATGAGCACCGCCCGCTGCGCTACGATCGCCAACGACAGCCCGCTCTGCGAGTCTCGGGAGGAGATGAAGAAGCTTGAGGACGACCTGATCAGTGTGGAGGCGATGAACGCTCCGCTGCACAGTAACCCGTCCACCAGCGGCGTCGCTTCCCGCGTCTCTCCTGGCTTGACCTGGTCGGCCGGCTAGTATCTCGCCGCGATGTCGCGCGTCCAGCCGGTTCTCCAGCGGCGTGCCCGACAGCACGAGCGCGAACCGCGAGCGGAGCGACTTGATGACGTCGCTGGTCTTGGCTTCCCAGTTCTTGATGCGCTGGCCTTCGTCGAGCACGATCAGGTCCCACGGTGCCTGCTCGATCGGGCGCAGGTCGCGGAGCACCTGCTCGTAGTTGCAGATCGTGAAGAACGCGTCGCCTGCGTACTGCGCCGCGCGCTCGTGGTTGGCGCCGAGCACGATCTGGCAGGTGCGGCGCGAAAACCGTTCGATCTCGGCGCGCCACTGCGCCTTGTCCGAGGCCGGGCAGACGATCAGCACGCGGCTGATCCTGGTCGTCGCCAACAGCGGTGGGGCGATGCGCGAGCGGACGCTGCACCTGAGCGGCGGCACCGAGGTCTGGAGCGGCTCGGTCGCGATCGCGGGCACCGCGCTCCACGAGCCCGGGCTGGGCACGATCGGCGGCGGCGCAGCGCTGCTGGTCTACAAGGGGACGGATCAGCGGATCCACACCAACTACCGTGGACCGTCGGGGTGGCTCGGCGACCAGCAGGCGCTCGACCCCGCGGGCGCGGCTATCACGACCACCGCCGAGATGTCGTCGCCGACGGTCTTCGAAACCTACCTGCCGTTCCGCCCGGCGCAGCTCTCGGTGTACGGGTTCTTCCCCGACGCCGGGGGGCTGCTCGACGTGTACTGGCAGGATCCGGCGACGCAGCGCTGGACCAAGACCAACGTCCTCGAGGGGCCGACCCGCCCCGGGCCGATCTGGTCGCGTCCGTCGGTGGCGTACATCCCCAGCAGCTCGGCGGCGTCGTACCCCGGGCGAGTCTACCTGATGTACGCCAAGCGATCGGGCGACGTGCCAGGCGTCCAGCGCATGCGGATCTCGTACGTCCCGGTCAGTCCGGACATCGGCGCGTGGCTCCCCGAGACCCTGGGCATGGACCACATGTTCGACGATGAATGGAGCAACGCCTGGGGGCTCGACCTGCTGTACGAGTCCGGCATCGATGCCAACCTGCGCGCGCTCGAGGTGGTCGAGTCCGACAGCAAGCCGAACGACATGTGGCTGAACCCGAAGGCCGACGGGATCCTCGACGTCGACTACCGCAACGCCGACGACTGGGCGCGGATCCGCCTCAACCTGTGCAAGTACACCGCGAACCCGGAGGAGCTGAAGCCAGAGCCGATCACCTGCCCGGGGTCGTGACGTCAGCGACGGAACATCGTCAGGTCGAGGTCGTACTTCCTGGCCCAGCCTCTTCCACAGCTTCCAGTCCGACTCCGACCTCTCCGGCGGCGACCCGACGAAGCGCGCCGCCAGCGCGACCAGCTCGTCGCGCGGGTGCGCGCCGTCGCAGGGAACTCAGCGCGCCGACCTCTAGGGTGAGGTGCGCTGCTACGGCGGCACCGGCGGAAACGGCGGCACGTTCAGTGGATCGTGTCGAGGTACTTGCCGACGGCGTTGCCCTCCTCCGATCCGTCGGGCTTGGTGATCAGCCAGTCGGTGATCGCCCCTTCGGGGAGTGTGTAGGCGTCGCCGGCCTTGTAGCCGGTGACGTTCATGATTTCGCTCGCGATCGTGCCCGCGACCTTACCCTCCGTGATCCCATTGACCGAGACGAACACGCTCTCCTTGGTACCCGGGCTCGTGAGCGTCGTGATCACGAAGAAGTGCTCGCCGGACGGCAGCCCCTTGAGGTAGCGCGCCTTCGCATCGGGATAGGTCTTCATCGCCTCGCTGGAGATCTCCGCGACTCGCTTCTCCACCGCCGCATTCATCGCCGTCGGCTTGTCCGTGGGCGCGTTGTCCGAGAGAGCGGGCAGCGGATCGCCCTTGGGCTTCGGCGCCGGATCGTTCTGGACCGCTTCGGGTGCAGACTCTGACTTTGCCGCCTCCTTGGATCCACAGCCTGCAAGCGCGAGCGCGATCAGCGCGTGGCGAAGCTTCATCTGTCGACGGTATCAGTTCTTGCAGTCGGCGGGCATGGGCCGTTCGCTGCCCATCGCTGGTCCTGCCGCTCCAGCGGAGAACGTTGCGTGTCCGCATACCACGGCGGCGGCCGCTCTCCCCCGAGGCCCGACTGATTCGTACCGTCGGCAACGTCACAGATCGTTCGTCTTGGATCCACGGCTCGCGCCGGCCAAGGTCGCCGACATGAAGAAGCCGACTGTTCCGGTCGTCGTCGTGGCTCCGCGCGTTCGTGCCAGACGGATCCAACCTGAGCGGATGCAAGAGGTCGCTGGCGGAGGTGACATCCAGGCCCGCGCCTTCGGGGCGGGCAAGTATGGAGTCGAGCTCGACTGACCAGATCATCTCTGCGCGCGGCGCTGGTCGAAACTGAACTTGCTGCGCGGTCGGTCGTGCAGGTCAGTCGCGCTCGAGGATCAAGAACGAGACGCCGGCGGTGACGGCGGGGAGGGGCGAGGCGACCACCGCGCCGTCGCACGGGGAGAGGCCGTGGTGGAGCTCGGTGCGGGCACGACGAGCGGTGCGGGCGCGCTCGTCGGGGTTGCAGGGCTCGGGCAGGACGGGGTCGCTGGCGAGGACCAGACGGCTGCGATCGACGCCGTCGGCGACCAGCAGGTCGATGACGAGCTGCTCGCGCTGGCGATCGAGGGCGCTGTTCGGGCGACGTCGATCGGCCGGAGCGACGAGAACGGCGACCCGCCGGATGCCGGGGTTGCCGACCAGCGTCGTGGCCGTTGCTGCGATCGTCTCGCGGCTGCCTGCGGTCAGCGCTGCTCCGTGGAAACCGATGGGCGCCAGGATCTCCAGCGAGGTCGTCGAGATGATGACGGACGGACGGGCCTTGAGGCCCTCGGCGTTGCGATCGCCGGTGCGCACCACGACCTCGCAACGCGACGCCGGGATGTCGCCCGAGCGAGAGAAGCGCACCACGTCGTCGGCGACGCCCTCCTCCCGAAGCGCGTCGCCAGCGGCGCGGCAGTTCGTGCCCCGCAGCTCGAAGAACGCGGCGTCCATGACCGGCTTCCAGCGCTGGTGGAAACGTCGAAGCAGGGCGCGTTGCTCGTCGGCGAGCAGCCAGTCGATCGTGGTGTCGGTCTGGGTCGTGGTCACGCCGCCGGTCGTGATGGTGACCGGCGTCGGCGGCCTGGCGTGCTCGTCGAGCTCGAGCGGCAAGCGTCGACCTGTGCCGGTGGCGTGAGCCCCGGCATCGCGGGCGAGGCGGAGCTGCGCGCCGCCGACGGAATGCGCCTCGAGTCGGTTCGTGGGCCGCCGGCGGCAATCCGCGGCGACGCAGCCACTCCGCGCCTCGCGGGTCGCGGCCCCGGCGGCGACATGATCGCGCCCGTCGTCGGCGTACGGGTACGGAAGATGACGCGTGGCGGTCCACTCCCAGTCGGGCGCGACCAGACCCTCGCCGACACCGAGGATCGCCGCCCACTCCCACTCGGCGGCGGTGGGCAGGCGCGCGCCGGCGAGCTCGGCGAAACGCTCGGCGGAGGCCGCGGTGAAGAGCTGGGGCTCCGCGAACCCGTCCTGCGCGGCGCGCACGCCCTCGCGGTTCGCGATCAGGTAGGGCGCCAGCTCGAGGGTGGCGGCCGGGGCCTGACCGACGTCGGCATCGCCGGCGTCGCCGATCACCACCTCACCACCGGCGATGAAGGTGAAGCCGTCGATGTGCATCGGCGCCGGAAGGGTGAGCCGCCGGTCGACGCCGAAGCCCTGGGACGAGAACGCGAACCAGGTCGGCTCGCCGAGCTTGCCGTACTCGATGACGTAGCGGCCGGGCGGCACCAGGATCTGGACGTCCGCGCCGGTCGCCGGGGAGTAATGAGAGGAAACCAACGTCGGACCGAGAGCCCACGGGCGATCCACCGAGCCGCCGGCCATCGGTCGGAGTTCGTGCGTCCACGAGCCGTCGCCGTCGGCCGTCGTATCGAGGGTGATGATCGCGCAGTCGCAGGCTCGCGCCTGGTCGACGAAGTCCTGCTGCTTGCGGAGCACCGCCTCGCGCGTGGCGGCCGCACCGGCGTCGTCGCTGCCCCGGGTGAGCACGAACGCCGCGAGCGCGAGGCCGGCGACCACGGCGACGGCCGCGGCGCTCACCCAGCGGCGGGGGCGTGGGTCTGCTGGCGGTGGCAGCGCCTCGCGCAACGCAGCGATCGACGGGAAGCGATCGCCCGGCTCGGGGCGGAGCCCACGCTCGAGCGCGGCGCGGGCCTCGCGCGGCACGCGTTCGGGATGCTGGGGCTCGGTCAGGCGCCCCGAGCGCACGCGATCGGCGAGGCCGGCGAGGGTCTCGCCGGCGAAGGGGCGCTCGCCGAACCCGGCCTCCCACAACGCGACACACAGCGCGAACTGATCGGTGCGCTCGTCGGTGCGCTCGCCGCGATGCTGCTCCGGTGCCATGTAGCGCGGCGTGCCCATGATCATCCCGGTCTGGGTGAGCGCCAGGACCGCTTGCTGCGGCACCAGCGAGTCGCGCGGCAGGTCGACCTCGACCTCGTCGACCAGTCCGGCCAGACCGAAGTCGGTCACCTGCGGCCGGCCGTGCCTGTCGACGAGGACGTTCTCGGGCTTGAAGTCGCGGTGGACGATGCCGGCGGCGTGCGCGGCTTCGAGCCCGCGGGCCGCGCTCAGGTACTTGTCGACGACCAGCCGCCACCGCGCCAGCGGGTCCTCGGTGGGCAGCGGCGCGTGGGTCTCGAGCCAGCCGCGCAGCGTGCCGCCATCGACGTACTCCATGGCGACGTAGATGTCGCCGTCGTGCTCGCCGACGTCGTAGACCGTGACCACGTTGGGATGGCGGAGCTTCGCCATCGCCTGGGCCTCGCGCAGCATCCGGGCCCGGGCATGGTCGCCGCGTCCGTCGTCGGCGCGGCTCGGGTGCAGGAGCTTGATCGCGACCTTGCGATCGAGGCGCGGATCGTAGGCCGACACGACCTCGCCCATGCCACCGGCGCCGAGCCGATCGAGGATCACGAAGCGATCGATCTGGGTGCCACGCGCTCGGGCCCGCGGGGCCTCGGCGCCGCCAGGCCCGGCGTCGTCGGTGACGTCGGCCGGCCCGGCCGCCAGGGCGGTGTCGCTCAGCGCCGCGTCAGGGTCGCGAGCCTTGCGGTGGCCGGGCGCGGTCGCACCGCTGCCACCGTCGCCGGCCTCCGCCGTGAAGGTCCCGCCGGGTGCGTCGCGATCTTGCCCCACGCCCGGACGCTATCACCGACGCGATCACTAGAGCGGCTGGTAGATGCCGCCGCTGTCGGTGGCCAGCGTTTGCAGGAGTGCGGCGTCTTGATCCGAGCCGAGGCCGATGGTGTCGATGCGGACGCCACCGCGGATCGCCTCGCGCGCGTCGCGGAGGAGGGCGCTGGCGTTGCCGCCGACGTTGCCCAGGCCGTCGGAGAGCAGGACGATGCGGCGCGCGTTCATCAGGAACGCGACGCGCATGGCCGGCGTGAGGGCGGTGCGGCCGGTGGGGGTCGTGAGGCGCACGAAGCCGACCAGGTCCTCGCGGCCGGGCTCGTCGAGCGGGACCATGTCGGGCGCGAAGGCTTCGAGCTCGTCGTTGAAGAAGACCACGTTGAGGCGCGTGCCCGGCGGAAGACGCCGGAGCGCGTCGACGAGCTCGGCGAGCGCGACGTCGATCTTGCGCGGCGCGGCCGTCGGCACCGTGGCCGGAGACATCGGCGGATCGAGGGGCGCGTCCGGGGGTATCGGCGTCGCGTCGGGCGGAGGAGGCGGCGGTGGTGGAGACATCGGCGGACCGGGCGGACCGGGCGGCGGACCGGGCGGACCGGGCGGACCGGGCGGCGGACCGGGCGGCGGACCGGGCGGCGGACCGGGCGGCGGACCGGCGGCCGGATCGGCGACGGTGATCTGCGCGAGGCGGCCCTGCGCCGGGTCGCTCATCGAGCCGGAGCGATCGAGGACGAAGACGACATCCTGGGCGCCCTCGAGCGGGATGCCGAAGAACTCGACGACGGCGGCGCCCTGCAGCTCCACCGGCGCCGTCGCGACCTCCACGCGTGCCGCGGCGCGAATCTCGGCGCGGATCGGAATCGACACCGTGAGGCCGGGTGTGAGCGGCACCCGGACGGTGCATGCGGCACACGCGATCAGGAGCGGTACGTGGAGCAGTGGACGCATGGATGACATCCCCGACCCGAGAGAGTAGCCTCGAGTGTACTCGTGTTCTCTCGTGTCGCGCAGCCTGTTGGGGGCATCGCAGCGCTTGCCGTGCTCGGTGCCGCATGCGTGAAGCAGCTGCCGGCCGCCCCGACGCCCGAGGCGGTCGCGCCCCCGGGCGCCGTCGCCGCTCCACCCGCGGCCACCACCGGCCGGCTGGTGGTCGATGTCGTCGACGGCCCGTCGGCGGTCCACCGCGTCCACATGGCCGCGCAGCCGGTCGCCGGCGCGGATGGTCGCGTCCGCTATCGCTTCTCCGAGGCGCCCGAGCTGCTGTGCCCGGCCTCGCCGTGCGTGGCGGACCTTGCTCCCGGCAACCTCTTGCTCGGGTTTCCCGTGCTCGGGAACAACCAGCTCGAGACCGAGCTGGTGCACATCGATCCCGGAACCACCGTCTACCGCCGCTCGCTGAGCCGCTACGAGGACAACAGCGGCGCGCTGCGCGTGGTCGGCATCGTGAGCACGTCGGTCGGCGCGGCGGCGGCGATCACCGGGATCGTGCTCTTGCCGATCGGCCTGTCGGACGACAGCGACGGTCTCGCGACCGGCGGCGGGATCACGCTCGCCGCCGGCGCCGCGCTGCTCGGGTTCGGCATCTGGGCCATCCGGCGCGACTCGCCGACTTATCGGCCCGGCTCCGCCAATCACTTCCCGCTGCCGGCGCTCTGACATGCTGATCGGGATCACGAGTCGGCGGCTGCGCGCGCTGGGACCGGGCGTGGCGGCCCTCGCGATGGTGGCCTGTCATCGACCGACGCCGAGCGGTCCTGACCCCGGCGCCGGCACGCCGGTGCTGGCACCGCTGGCGCCCGGGTCCGCCTTCAGCGTCGACGGGTTGTTCACGGCCAGGACGTTTCAGCTGGCCGGCAAGAAGGTGTTCACGTCCTACGGCGAAGACGGCACCAGCGAGAGCGAGCATCACTGGCTGATCGCGTGCAAGCAGGTTCCGGTGGTCGCGCCACCGCCGCGGCGGATCGCCGAGGTTAGCTGCGAGGCGGAGCCGGTGCCCGACCCATGCGGCGGCTCCAACGGCGGGCCGTTCGACATCGACTTCGATGCCTACTGGGTCGCGACTCCGGCCGGACTCTGGCAGGTGGCCAACGTCGATGATCCGCTCGAACCGATCGCCATGATGCTGTCGCTGCCGCCGGTCGCGCGTCACGACGAGGTACCCGTGGTCGACGACGACGACGCGGATGGCGACCCGGATGACGACCAGGGCGCGCGCGACGTCTACGAGACCAAGCAGAGCCCCGACGGCGCGTGGTGCCACATGGAGCTGTCCGATCCGGGAGGCGGCGCCGAGGCCTCGTACCAGTCGTGGTGCTTCGACGCGACCGGCCTGATCACCGGTACCGCCGGCGATGGCCATGGCGCCAACACCTGGGAATCGTCGTTCACGCTCCGGTAGCCACGTGGCGGTCGCTCAGCAGCCGTTGCTGTCCGCCATCACTCTTTCGGATGCGGCAATTCTACGAGGCCTATCGGGGCGACGAGAAAGTCTCAGCGACCGATTTTTCCGCGCCGTGTTCGCGCCACCCAGTAGCCAGGGCGGCGCTTCCCGTGCGCCACGGCGAGGATCGTGATCTCGGACGCCTCGTGCGCGTAGATGAGCGTGAACGGGAAGCGTCGCAGGACGAACCTTCGAAGGCTACCCTCGTTGACGAGTGGCCACCTCGCCGGCGCGATGGTGATCTGCCCGATTGCCTTGCGTACCGCAGCTGCGAACTCAGCCCCGAGGCCGTCGCGCTCGGCTTCGTAGCGGGCGATCGCCTCGTGATATTCGCGCCGGGCGCCGCGCGCGAAGACGACCATGCATCACCGGGCGCGACGACGAGTGGCTGGACGCGCTGGCCGGGCGAGAGCGTCGCCTTCGCGGAGCACGACGGCGGCGTCGATGACGGGCTCGCGGCCGGCCCGGATCGCGGCCCAGCGACGCTCGGCCTCGACGATCCACGCCTGTTCGACGCTCGGGGCGAGGCTCTCGAGGCTGACCAGCAGTTCCTCGACGACGCGGACGCGAGAGCGACGGGGCAGCCGCAAGGCTGCAACGAGAACTTCGGAGGCGCGGCTGGCGGCCATGTGATCAGCATACATGACGCGCGGAACCCATCCACCATCGCACCGACGGCGTCACGTCCGACACGCGGCGTCGGCCGGATCGGGCGGGCGCGCGAACAGGTCGGGCTGGTCGCCGTGGGCGTGGTTCCAGTAGTGGTAGGGAGCCAGGTGCACGTCGTGGTCGGCGTCCTTGACCACGAACAGGGTGGTCGCGGCGCGGACCGCCGGGGTGGCCCCGTCCTGATCCGGTGACGCGACCAGGACCTGGAGGCCGAGATCGGTGGCGAGCCGGAGCAGCTGATCGCGGCGGCCGCCGTCGATGCCGTAGAAGGCCTCGTCGAAGAGCAGTGGGCGCACCGTGGCGCCGGCGGCGTCGAACATGAGCTTGGCCAGCGCCAGGACGAGGAGATAGTTGGGCACGCCCTGCTCGCCGCCCGAGCCGACCTGGCGCAGGCGGTGCGTGAGCTCGACGCCTTCAGCGTCGGTGGTGCTCATCCGCAGCTTGAACTCGAACCAGCGACGGTAGTCGAGCAGGGCCGGCACCTGATCGTCGGAGGTGCGCAGCTCGTCGAGCCGCGCGTCGATCCAGGCGCGGAACTGGTGGCGGCTGTCCTCGTCGAGGATCGACAGGCGACGCACCAGCTCGATGAGCTCCGAACGATCGGTCCGGGGCGTGACCTGGAACTGGTACTCGGTGGGGCCGAAGCGCAGGCCGCGCAGCACGCGGTTGATGCCCTTGATGGTCTCGTATAGATGGTGGACCTGGCCCTGCAGGTGACGGGCGAGCTCGCCCATCACGAGCGTGTCCATCAGGGTCCGGGTCCGATCGTTGACCACCGAACGCTGCTCCGCGATCGATCGGTCGAGCTCGGCGAGCACGCCGGCCAGGGGCTGGCCGCGCCGGTCCTCGATGTGGTTGCGCGTCCGCTGGTAGACGAATCCGAAGCGAGCGGCATGCGCGAGAGAGCGAACACCGTGCGAGCCGTCGCGTTCCAGCTCGTCGGCCGCCGCGTCGGCGGCGCGGTCCTCGTCGGCGATCCGTTGGCGCACCGTGTCCAGGCTACGAAAGCTGTCGCCGCGCAGCGTGACCCGCACGTGGTGCGCCAGGGCGTCGTCGTCGCCGTCGAGGGGATCGGCGCCGATCGCCGCCATCGCGGCGCGCAACAGCCGGGTCGCCTCGGCGAGTTGCGCCGTGAGGTCCGCACGTCGCGCCACGGCGGCGGCGCCGCGCGCGTCGGCGCTGCGGGCCTCGGCGGCGGCCTGCGCCTGATCGGCGAGCAGCTGGTGCCAGCTGGCGCGGGTGGTCTCGGCGACGCCGCGCAGCGTCGCCAGTCGGCGCTCCAGCTCGTCGAGATCGACGCCGTCGATCCGCGCTCGCAGCGCACCGATCTCGCCGTCGAGCTCGGCGAGACGGGCGCCGGCGCGCCCCGCTCGACCGAGGGCGTCGCGCCACGATGCGGTCGCCAGCTCGCTGCGATGAAGCGCGGCGCTGGCCGCGTGCCACGCCGCCACCAGCGTCGCGCCGCAGGCCGCGGCGATCGCACGCCCGAGGCGCTGCGTTCGCTCCACAGCGGCGCGCGCGAGGTCGACGCCCCGCTCGGCGTCGCGCCGCGCCAGCTCGGCACCGGCCAGGGCAGCACGCGCGCCGTCGATCCGTGCGGCGTGGGCTCGCCGTCGGGCCGCGGCACCGAGGAGTCGCGGAGTGTCGTGCGCCACCCGGTGTCCGAGCCCGCGCAGCGCGACGTCGCCGGCAGCCGGCGGCTCCACCGCACCGAGTCCCGGCGGCTGGATCAGGGCGGCCGCGAGCACGGAGATGGCGATCTCGGCCAGCGATCGCGGCGCCGAGGTCGCAGCCGGCGGCGCGGACAACGCGGCGGCACACCAGTCGGGCAGCGCTGCGTCGCCGGCCGCCACGACGATCCGGATCCCGGGGGCCGCGGCGGCGACGATCTCCCGCGCGCGCCCACGCTGGTCATCGGCGACCAACAGGGCGCCGAGCACGTCGTCGCCGACCAGCGCTTCGATCGCGGCCAGCACCGCCGGGTCGGCGTCCGCCGACGGCTCGAGCAGCTCGTAGAGCGGCTGGGCGGCGATCGACGCCGAGGCGAGCGCCCGCCGGGCGGCGGTGTGACCGGGCAGCGCCGGCCCGGCTTCGCTCACCGCCTCGAGCTCGGCGAGCGTTGCCGCGCACGCAGCCTGCTGCGCAAGGGCGGCGCGCGCGCCCACCTGTGCCTCGATCAGCGCTCGCTGCCGCTCGTCGAGCAGCACGTCGTGCGCCGCGGTCGCGGCGGCGACCTCCGGCAACGCGGCGACCGGCGTGACCGCGGGCGCGGTGGCGCCGTCGACCGCGCTCGCGGCAGCGGGTGGCGCCATACGGTCGAGCTCGTCGGCCAGGCGCGTGACCGCACCGAGGTCGCCGGGTAGCTCCGTGACCGCCGCGACCACCGCGCGCAGCTCGCTCGCCGCCGAGCGGGCGCAAGTGGCCAGCGCCGTGCGCGTCGCGACGGCGGTGCCGGCGAGCCGGTCTCGCTCGCGGCGCCGGTCCTCGGCCTCGGCGTCCGCGCCCATGGCGTCGAGAGCGAGGTGGCGTCGCCGGGCTTCGGCTTCGCGCACCGCGCCGAGGATCCCCGCCGCGTCGTCGCCCTCGGCGCGGCGCAGCACGTCGTCGGCGCGTTCGCTGCGCAGCCGCGCCGCCTCGGCTTCGATCGCCAGGCGCCGCGCCGCGTGGGTCCACCCGGCGGCCTCGGTGGCCGCGCGCGCGCCGGCGGCGACCGCCTCCTCCTGTTCGCGACGGCAGGCCAGCCAGCGGTACCGCGTCGCCGCTTCGCGGCCGGAGGAGACGTCGCGCGCGCGCGCGGCCAGGCCGCCAACGTACTCGCGCTGCACGTCCAGATCGCGCACCGCGACGTCGAGGTCGTCGATCGCGCGCAGGGTCTTGAGGATCTCCTCGAACACGGCGCTGTCGGGCGCCGGCAGGAGGCGCTCGAACAGGGCCCCGAAGTCGCGCGCGCCGGCGACGATCTCGCGGTACGCCTTCGCCATCCCCCAGAAGCGCACGGCCTCGTCGTACTGGCGCTCCGAGGCGAACAGGCGCCGGGCCAGCTCCTTGCGGTACGCGGCGAGCGGCGCGTGGACGTGCGCCGGGCCGAGCTGGCGGCGCAGTGCGTCGCGGTCGAGCGGACGCGACGCAGCGTCGAGCAACGCGACCTCGGCCAACGGCCGGGCCACGACGAACCCCCACTTCGCGACCCGGGCCTCCATCGTGGTGGCCTCGGCGCCGATGCCCAGGGTCAGGTGCCGACCGCTCGCCGGGTCGACCAGCTCGATCGCGGCGTAGGCGATGGCGCCGCCCTGGTTGCGGGCGCCGTGCTCGAAGTCGTAACGCAGCACGACGCCTTGCAGGGTGCGGCCGTCATCGCGTCGGCCGCCGATCCGCGCCGCCGCGTTGAGCTCGAGGTCGCCGCCGGCCAGGACCAGGTGCACCGCGTCGAGCACCGTGGTCTTCCCCGAGCCGTTGTCGCCGAGCAGGAACAGGTGGCCGCCGTCGCGGACGGCGATGGTCTCGTCGACGAAGTTGTGGAAGTTGATGAGGCGGATGGTCCGCAGCTGGAAGCAGGTCACGGCTGATCCTCGCTGCTCGTGAACACGTCGTCGGCCGCGGCCGTGGGCTCGGCTCCGAACGCGCGTGCGAGCACCGCCGGCCCCAGCCGGCGGATGTCGTAGTGGTGGAGCGCCGGCAGCGCCTCGTAGAGCACGTGATCGTCGCCATCGTCATGACGGCCGGCGCCGCTGCCGTCGCCGTCGCCGTCGTCGCGCGTCACGGCGCGCACGAAGCGGTAGCGCTCGAGTGTCGGCCACAGCGCGCGCAAGAGCCGGCGCACCTCGTCCTCCACGGGTGCGACCGCGCCGAGCTCCTCCATCAGACGGGTGCGGGCGAAGGCGAACAGCTCGCCGAACAGGAAGCGCGGCGATTCGGGGTCGTCGCCGGCCAGGTTGTGTTGCTCGAGCAGTCGGCCGTGGAACTCGAGCAGGAGCAGGAACGCCAGACATTCGTCGCGCCGCGTCAGGTCGAAGACGTCGTGCTGGCTGCGGCGCAGCGCGCGGTTGTGCCAGACCTCCTTGTAGACCCGCGCGGTGCGTCCGTCGACGACCAGCTCCCAGCCGTAGAGCTCGTCGAAGAAACGCGCGAACTCGGCGCGGTTGCGGCGCAAGAACTGGAACAGCTCGACGTCGTCCTCACGATAGAAGAACGGCGCCTCGCCGAGCACGTTGAGCACCGCCGTGACGCGCGGACCGTTGAGCTTGTCGAAGTAGATCCCCATCATCGCCTCCTCGTGATCCAGCAGTCGGGCGCGGCCAGGCCGCAGGTCTCGTCGCCGAGGACGGCCTCACCGGCGGCGGGCTCCAGGGCGAACCCGATCTCGCGCAGCGGGCGGCCGCCGGCCAGGAGCGCGGCGCGCGCGACGTCGAGCCAGCGCCGCGGTGCCTCGGCGCCGGTCAGGCCGGCCGCCGACAGCTGCACGCGGTCAGCTCCCGCCGTGACCTCGCCGAGCCACGCCCCGAGCGTCGCCTGACGCCGCGCCGCGAGCTCGCGCACCGCCTCGAGGCTGCCGCGCTTGCGCGCCAGCGGGCGGGAGCCGGCCGCCGGCGCCGTCCGCGAATGGCTGCGTGGCATCGGCGGCGCCATGGGGTGAGTCGCCGACGCCGGCCGGCGATCGACATGGATGTGAGCCGCCGCGATCAGCGTGTGCCCGAGCTCGGCGAGGCGCGGATCCTGCGCCGGGCACGCCGCGACGGCACGGATCGCCGCGCGCAGGTCGGCGAGCCGCGCGCTGCGGCGCTCGAGCTCGCGCACGTGGCGCTGCATCTTCACCACGACCGCGCGGGCCGACTCGTCGATCCGCGCGCACAGCGCGGCCAGCATGCCGGTGGTGGCGAAGAACGCGGCGTGGGCCACGATCCGCTCGCCGGGCGGGACCACCGCCGCCGCCTGCAGCGCGCGCGGCGCTGCGGCCCGTTCCCCGGCCACGACGGCCCGGCACTCCTCCAGCGCGGCCTGATAGCGCGGCGCGTCCAGGTCGCGCAGCCGCGTCGCGACCTCGCTGCGCAGCTCCTCGAGGCGCCGCACGTACACGGCGACGTAGCGCTCGAGCCAGGCCAGGATCGCGCGCAGCGCATCGATGTCGTACGGGCGCGAGGCGAACGCCAGCATCTCGGCGCGGAACGCGAGCAGCTCGGTGCCGACCTCGTCGATCGCGTCGCTGATCACCTCGATGAGATACATCGCGCGCCGCGCCGGATCTGCGCCGCGGTCGCCGCCGCGCCACTCGTCGAGGACCCGGCGGACCTCGCGCAGGTGGCCGACCACATCGGCCAGCCGGTCGCGGCTGTCGCCGACGCGCCCGGCGAGCTTCGCCGCCAGGCGAGCCTCGAGCCACTCGAGCATCGCGACCGCGTCGTCGGTGAGGCGGTAGCGGAACCGCTCGCGCCGGTTGTCGCGGTAGCTGCGCAGCTTGTGCGCCTCGGTGACGCGGTCGACGGCGCCCCAGTCGACCAGCTGGCCGACGTCCTGCGCGAACAGCGCCGCGTCGTAGGGCCCGAGCGTCGTCGCCGCGCCGGCCACACGCGCCAGCACATCCTCGTGCAGCGGCTCCAGCTCGTGGTTGCGCCGGAACAGCAGCAGGCCGTAGAGGATGGTCAGGTACCACGGCGCGCGCTCGGCGGTGATCGCGGCGGCGATGCGACCGCTCAGGCCGCGGGCCAGCACCGGCGCGCAGCCGTCGGCGAAAGCGGCAGCGCGGGCGCCCGGCTCGGCGGCGATCAGACGTCGGGCCGCCGCGCTATCGTGCGCGTCATGGAGCGGACCGACATCGTTCTGGCCATCCGCGACGCCGTCGCCGCGGTGCCCGGTCTCCGCACCGCGCTCGACGCGATCCTCGACCACCGCGAGCGCACCGGCCGGCTGCCGCGTCACCTGACCGTCGATGCCGACCCCGCCGCGGTCGCCGCGCTGCGCGGCGTGTTCTCGCCGCGCGCCGTCACGCCGCTTTCGCCGGCGCGCGCCCGGCTCGATCTCGGCCGGGTCTCCGCCGCCGCGCCGCTCGACGAGCTGCTCTACGCCGCCCTCGGCCGCGCCCGGCGCGATCCGCGCGCCGAGCGTGCTGGTCGCCGCGACGAACTGTGCGCCGCGCTGGCCGCGATCCCGGCCCCGCCGCATCCGGTCGCCCGCGCCTTCCTCGACAGCGAGCGGGCCGCGGCGGCCACCGCCACCGGCGACACCTGGCTCCTCGCCGAAAGTGACGGCGTCGCGCGCGCGGTCGCCGTGGTCACCGACGTCGCGACTGCCCTCGCCGCTGTCCTCGAGCTCCGCGCGCCCATCCGGGTCGCCAACTTCGCCGCCCGCGCCCTCGGCGACAGCAAGGCGCTGGCGCCGGGCAGCGAGCGCGCCCGCCGGCTCGGCGCCGCGCTCCTGGTCCACGACCCCGCGACCCAGGCCGATGTCGCCATCGGCCAGCCGGCCTCGCCCATGGCCGCGGCCGCGGCCGCGCTCGAACTCCGCGGCTTGCTCCGCGACGACGCCGGCGTCCTGGTCCACACCTTCGGGCCGCTGGTCTACCGCCGCGACGGCGCCGCGTCGCCGTTCGACCACGTCGCGCGCCACGCCGTGCTCGGCGACCCGACCCCGCTCTCTGCGGCGCAGCTCCGCGATGCGGCGCTGGTCGAGTTGCCCGCCCGCCGCGTCACGATCTTCGAGAACCAGGCCCCGTTCCTCGACTACATCGAGCGCGCCGACCCCGGCGCCGAGCTGGTCGTGTTCGCTCGCGGCCAGGCCACCTGGGCGGTGGTGATGCTGCTCCGGCTGTGCGCGCCCGCCGGTCTGCCGATCCGCCACGCCGGCGATCTCGATCGCACCGGCATCCTGATCCTGCGCAGCCTGATGCGGCGCGCCCACGTCACCATCGAGCCCTGGCACATGGACGTGGCGACCCACCGTCGCTTCGCCGCCGCCGCAGGTCGCGCCATCGACGCCGACGAGCGCGCTCGCATCGCCCGCCTGGTCGCGATCGCCGACGCCGACGCCGCGTGCCACGAGCTGCTCGTCGAGTTGCACCACAGCGGCGTGTGGATCGAACAGGAGGTGTTCTCTCACCTGCTCTTGATGCCCGGATCGCCGCCGCATAGCGGGCCAATCTAGCGGGGTGATCTGATCGTCGACGTGCGCCGAGACGGGAGTGGCAATGATCTCGAGGTGGTTGCGCTGCGTGGCTCAGCAGCCGTTGCCCTCCGGGTCGACGCACACCAGCAGATCGAGCCGCGGCCGGAGGTTGACGGTGGTGTTGTTGCTCATGGTGATGCCGAGGTTGAAGAACGCGGCGGGCCGCGTCTGCAGGCGCAGCATGAAGCCCACGAACGGTGGCCGGATCGCAGCCTGGTCCTGCAGGAACGTCCGGGCGTCGAACGCCAGCGGCGCGGTGCTCGACACGATCGGCGCCGCGATGAGCCCCGCCGCCGTCATGTCGACCAGCTCGACCGCGCCGTTGGCGCGGTAGCCGTGGAGCTCGAGCGTCTGCGGGCCGCCGCTGACGTCAATCCAGCGTGCCGCGGCGCAGGGCGTCGTAGGTGCGGCGGTCGACGAGGACGATCTCGGAGTACAGGCACGGCACCTTGGGGTAGGCGCGGCCGTCGGGAGGTGGCGGGCACTCGGCGAACAGGATGCCCTTGGCGACCACCGGACGGCCGTCGAACTTCGCGAGCTCGTCGGTGGGCCGGACGGCGTCGGGGTGCCAGGGCGGCTGCAGATGGATGAGCGAGTCGTCGTCGAGGCGGACGGCGACGTGGCCGAGGTGGCGCGCGTCGGGTGACTTGCCGTCGGCGATCTGCTCGTAGGTGCCGAAGACCTCGACCATGTTGCCGTTCTTGTGGTCGCGATCGGCGGCGGTGCGGACCTCGGCGTCGGGGGCGAGCGCCGGGGCGGCGGTGGGCGTGGTGGGGTCCATGGTTCCGTTGGTTCCGTTGGTTCCGCAGGTGACCGCGGTCGAGGCGAGGCCGAACAGGATGAGGCGGAACGAGGTCATTCCAGATCAGGTCTTCTCGGTCGAGAGCGTGGTGGGCGTGGTGCCGTGCTGGGCGTGCACGTCGCGGTGCTGTTCGTGGAACGTCTGACCGGTGCGCGGGTTGCCCTTGGTCGGCACGCCGTACATCTGAAAGTACCACTCGTCGGTCTGGTTGCCGGCGTAGTTCTCCATCGTGACGTTGTCGCCGCCGGTCTTCATGATCACGCCACCCCAGTGGAAGTTCCACGTCGAGCGCGAGCTCTTGGCCGGGCCGCCCGACGAGATCGTGTAGGCCTCGCCGACGCCGGGGTTGGCGTGGCGGTTGATCTCGACCTTGTCGTCGAACGCCTCCTGATCGGCCGCCTTCATGCCCTCGTAGGGGCCCATGATCTCGGCGATCAGACTGGTGCGGATCTTGTCGGCGTCCCAGTAGGCCTGGAGGACCGCGCGCAGCTTCTTGCCGCTCACGTCCTGGTCGAGGAACGCCTGCCACTTCTTGTCGGCGGCGTCGTACGCCTTCTTGGCCTTGGCGAACTTCTCGTTGATCTTCTTCTTGGCCGCGGCGAGCTTCAGCTCGAGGGCCTTGATCTGATCGTCCTTGTCGGCGGCGCCGGCGTCCTCGACGGCCTGGACCTTGGCGGCGTGGGCCGCCTTGATGGCGTCGAACTCCTTCACGATCGCCTCGGCGGCGGCGTTGGCGTCGTCGACCGCCTCGCGCAGCTTCTTGAAATCGTCGACGAACGGCTCGAGCTGCGTCGACAGCGCGCTGGTCTTGGCGATCGCCGCCTCGACGTCGGCGAGCACGGTCTTCACGTGCGGCATCTTGTCGCCGAAGTGATTGACCATGATCTCGTACTTCATCATCTCGGGATCACCGCTGCTCGTCGTGGCGTGCTTGCCGGCCTTGTCGTTGTACTCGGCGTGCAGCGCCTTGCCTTCGTCGGTGGCGCCGGTGACGGTGCGCGCCGCGTTGCCGCAATCGTCGGGGATCTTCTTGTCCTTGCTGGCGTCGGCGACCTCGACCGGCTTGACGCGATCGAGGATCGCGGCCGGCTGCTCGAGATCCGCCGGCGTCGCGCCGCTCACGCTGCCGCCGGCCTTGATCAGCTTGAGCGGAGCGCTGGCCGACTTGAGATCGCTGTTGATCGCCGGCAGGCGACCCGGCACGACGTACAGCTCCTGCGAGCCGGCGACGCTGCCCTGCGCCACCGCGGCGGTGCCGTCGTCGGCGACCCGCAGCGGCGTGCTGTTGGCCCAGTGGGTCGCCTTCTTGGCGTCGTGCTCGCCGGTCGCGCCGTAGTCCTTGAAGCGCTGCACCGGCGCGTCGGAACCCGCGCTCGCCGCGCTCGCCTGACCGCCGCGGTCGACCGACTCGCCGCGCGCCGCGCGCGCACCCCAGTCGTCGGCCTCGCGTTCGAGCGCCGAGTCGTCGTTGAGGCCGACGCCCTTGAGCTGCGTGGTGGCCTGGACGCGGCCCTCGGTCTGCTGGACCACGTGGGCCAGCTCGTGGCCGAGGAGCTCCTGGCCGCGCGCGCTGTCCGGATCGTACTGGCCGGGTGCGAAGTGCACGTCGGAGCCCTGGGTGTACGCCAGCGCGCCCATCGCCGAGGCCTTGTCGTCCTGATGGACGCGCACCGAGTCGAAGTTGAAGTCGAACGCGTCCGCCATCTTCGCCTGCACCGGCTGCGGCAGCAGGGCCCCCGCGCCGCCGCCGGCCGGGCTGGCGCCCGCCGCCTCGTCGCCGTTCGAGCGCCGGCGCTGGATGGCCTCCGTGCGCGTGCGCTTGCCGGGCGCCGTGCCGGCGCCGCGAGCCTCGGTCTCGACCTCACCAGACCCAGATCCGCCGCGGGCTTTCATCACCCCATCCTACGCGCGGCGGCCCCCCATTCTCCCCTTCGAGCGACCCGGAGCCGCGGATTGTTTGCTGCAACACCACCGTTTCTGGGTCTGTTTCCGGACCGAATCGATGCGGCTCGCACGGTAGAACGGATGGATGAGACTCGTACCCACCCTCGCCGGCGCCGCGGCCCTGGTCGTGGCCGCGGCTGCGCTCGCTGCCGCCGACGAGTCGCCGCGCCTGACGCTGGAGCAACTGACCGCCCGCGCCCTGCTCGGTCCGCGGGCGCAGATGGCGGCGAGCGACAGCGACGCCGCACGCACGCGGGGCAGCGAGGTTACGGCCGCGCTGCTGCCGAGGATCGCGGCCAGCGCGTTCGTGGGACCGAGCCCGCGCATCCGCTGCCTCGACCCCGGTTGCGACACCACCGATCCCGACGGCCTGGCCTGGGGCTGGGACGGCGCGTGGACGGGCTTCAGCCTCGACGTCGTGCAGCCGATCTACGCCTACGGCAAGGCGGGACCGGCGCGCAAGGCCAGCCGCGCCGGTGTCGCTGCCGGTCGCGCGCTCGAGGACGAAGTCGCTGGCGACGCCGCGGTCGACGCGGCGCGCGCCTACTGGGGGCTCAAGCTGGCGCGCGAGCTGCGCTACATGCTCGAGGACGGGATCGATCAGCTCGGCGCCGCGCGGGAGCGCCTGGTCGAGCGCGTCGCCGAGGCGTCTGGCGAGGTGACCATCCAGGATCAGCAGCGCCTCGACACCATCCTGGCCGAGGCCCGCATCCAGCTCGAGGATGCCCAGCAGGGCGAGGAGATCGCGCTGGCGGCGGTCCGGGCCCTCGCCGGCGACGACCGCGCCGACATCGACGACGCACCCATCGACGCCGTGGGCTACGAGCTCGGTGCCGAGGCCGACTACCTCGCCCGCGCCCGCACCCGGCGGCCCCAGGTCATCGCCGCCACCGAGGGGGCCCGCGCGGCGCACGCCCTCGCGGACCTCGAGGCCAGCGACTACTGGCCGATGCTGTCGCTGGTTGGCGCCCTGTCCTACGCCAGCGCGCAGGGCGTCGATGATCCGCCCGAGGTGATCCACGACGACCCCTACCACCAGGCCCGCGCCAGCCTGGTCCTGAAGCTGTCCTGGAAGCTCGAGCCGTGGACCACGCGGACCAAGGTCGCCCGCGCCCGCGCCGTCGCCCGCAAGGCCAGCGCCCAGGCCGACCTCGCCCGGGTCGGGGCCAGCCTCGATCAGCGCACCGCCTACGCGGAAGCCTCTCGCGCTCGCCGCCGCGTCGAGGCCGCGACCGCGGGCGAGCAAAGCGCCCGCGCCTGGGTCGCATCGCTGGTGCAGGCCGACGCGATCGGCACCGCCGAAGCCAAGGATCTCGCCGAGGCCTACCTGGGCTGGTTCCAGATGCGGGCGAGGCTGGCCACCGCCATCCAGCAGTGGAACGTCGCCACCGTGCGCCTCGAGCGCGCCAGCGGCAGCTTTCACCCCCTCGACAGGCTCAGGACAGGCCCCGACGCTAGATGATGGCGCCGGCGACTCGAAGCGGCGCCGCTCGCGCCGACGACGCCTGATCGCCACCGGCACGACACCTCGGCGCGGCTGGGTGACAGTACGTCCGTGACTCCGTCCTCGTCCGGCCGCCGGTTCCGCCCGCCGGCCTTGCTGCGCGCGCCGGCGCTGGTGCTGGTGGCCGCGGTGGCCGCGGTTTCGGCCCCCCAGGTCCAGCCGGTCGCGTCACCCGCGGCCGCGAGCTGGACCGACACCCCGGCGCTGGTTGCGTCCGCGACCGCAGCCGTCGACGCCGATCTGCGATCGTGCGTGGGCCGCGGTCTGCCGCACGCGCTCGCGCTGGTCGCGATGCGGGCGCGCGATGGCGCCACGGTGGTCGCCATGCCGATGCCGGCGGTCGGAGGCCGGGGCCTTACCCCGACGGAGCGGTGTCTGGCCCGGGTCATCGCGCGGGTGTCGTTGCCGCCGTTGCCCCCCGAGGTCGAGCGCGTGACCCTGCGCCACGTCGTCGCCGCGGACGGTGCTGGCGCGCCGGCGGTCGAGCCCGCGTTCGCGGCCTGGCGCGACCCCGGCGCCACGCTGGCCGCGTTCCTCGACGCCAGCCGCCGTGCCAGCCTCGACGGCTGTGCGACCCGGGCCCGGACCGTGCGACTGGTGCTCGACCTCCGCAAGCGGGTCACCCGGGTCTGGCTGCCGGCCTGGCAGTTTCACTCGCCGAGCGGCGACGGCAGCACGCCAGCGGCCGAGCGACGGGTCAAGGCGTGCCTGGCGCGCGCGATCCGTGGCTGGAGGCTGCCACCCCTGCCGCGCGCGATGGCCGAGCTCGAGCTGGCGCTCGCCGTCGCGGCGTCGTCAACCGGGGCGACGGGCGTCGACCTCGGCGAGCGCGGCGCGCACCGCCTCGCCGGGGCGTTCACCGTCGCGAATGACGTGCAGGCGCGACCCGGCGCGAGCCAGGTAGTCGGCAAACTCGACGGCCACGCCGGCGAGGACGAGGCGGCCACCGCGGGCGTCGAGATCGGTCGCGACCTGCTCGAACGCGGCCAGCGCGGCGTAGCGCATGTGGTGAGCATGAGAGAGATCGAGCACCACGTGCTGCGCCGAGGATGGGACGCGCGCCCGGAGCTCGGTGAGGAAGTTGCGGATCGCGGCATAGTGCAACGTCCCCGACACCTCGACGATGACCTGCGCCGGCGTCGCGTCCGCGGCCGGTGGCGCGAGTCCGTCGGGTGACGCGATGTAGACCCGGAGCCGCGGTCGCATCGACTGATCGAGATGGCGCAGGACGCCGAACAGCGCACCGCCGACGATCGCCCACTGCAGCGGCAACAGCAGCGTGCCCAGGAAGGTCGCGACCAGCAGGAGCCTGGTCTCGCCGCCGACCGCGAGCATGCGGCGGATGCGGCCGACGTCGATCATGCCGAGCGCGGTCACGAACAGCACCGCGGCCAGGCTGGCGTTCGGGATCTGGTTGGCCAGCGGCGCGGCGAACAGCAACACCGGCACGACGAAGACCGCCGACAGCGCGGGCGCCAGGCGGGTGCGGGCGCCGCCCAGACGCAACAGCGCCGACCGGGTGAGGCTGGCCGAGGCCGGAAACGCGCCGGTGAACGCGCCGGCGACGTTGGCGGCGCCCTGGGCCACGATCTCGCGCCGCAGATCCGGGAGCGCGCCGCCGGCGCGGGCGCTGACGGTCATTTCGAGGGTGCCGAGCAGCACGATCGCGAGCGCGGGAATCGCGAGCTGCTCCCAGACCGTGGGGTCGGTCGACGGCAACGCCACCTCGGGCCAGCCCATCGGTAGCGGCGCTTGATCGCCGACGATCGGGAGCCCGCGCGCGGCGTCGAGATCGAGACCGGCGGCGAGCGCGGCGCCGGCGAGGACGACCAGCAGCGGCACCGGCCAGCCCGGGCGCCACCGCTTGGCGCCCAGCAGCGCCGCCACGGTGACGACGCTCACGGCGACGGCCAGCAACGTCGGCGAGGCCCCGCCGCCGATCGATCGTCCGATCGAATCGGCCTGCGCGATCAGCGATGCGCCGGAGATCCCGCGCATGCCGAGCGCTTCGTCGAGTTGCATGACGGTGATCAGCACCGCGGCGCCGCTGGTGAACCCGGTGAGCACCGACTCGGGGAGGAAATCGAGGATCGCCGCACCCCCGGCCAGCGCCAGCGCCAGCCGGATCAGGCCGGCCAGGACCGTGAGGGTCGCCAGCACCGGCAGCGCGGCGGCGCCGATCACGCCACCGTCCCCCAGGTAGGGCGACAGCGCGGCGAGGATCAAGAGGCCGGTCGTGTTGGTCGGCCCGGTGACGATCTGCGCGCTCTTGCCGACCGCCACCGCGACCAGGCCGGGCACGGCGGCGGTGACCAGGCCGTAGGCCGGCGGCACCCCGGACATGAGCGCATAGGCGATGCACTGCGGAAGTCCGACGAGGGTGATCGTCAGGCCGGCGATGATCTCGCCACGCACGAGCGCGCCGCGCTCAGCCAACGGCGACCTCGGCGGCGGGCTCGCGCCACGCCTGCAGCGCGGCCGCGGTCGCTCGTGCGCGCGCCGCCCACCAGGTCGACAGCGGCGGCAACGGCACCCGTTCCAGCTCGGCGGCCTGCCGGTGGGCCTCACCGGCGAGCCAGGCCATCACGCCGCCGGCGTCCTGGGCCAGCAAGGCGCGCAGCACGTAGCGGCGCTCGCCGACGCGGCAGCCGATGCCCAGCTCGTCCGCTGCCCGGACGAGATCGTCGCGGGCGATCGTGAAGCCGGTGCGCACCGGCGCGAGCAGGAGCGCGATCAGCTGGTCGAGATCGGCGGGCTCCACCAGCGGCGGTGAGGCGCGCAGGTGAGCGGCGAGCGCGGTCGGCGCACCGAGCAGCTCGGCCTCCGCTGCCAGTGCGGCCGCCGCCAGCTCGGCCCACGCCTGGTAGAACGGTCCGCCGATGCGACCGAGCAAGGTCAGATACGGCGGCATCCAGCTCGCGACGTGCTCCCAGAACAGCGCGTGCCGCGCGCCGCGAACGCCGGCGGCGCCGCGCGCCGTGGTGGTCTGGGCTTCGGCATCGGAGAGCGCCGCCGCACCGCCGTACAGGGTGGCGAGGTGGTCGGGCTCGGTGCTCGGCTCGACGTCGAGCGCGCGCCAGAACCCGGCGATGCGGTCGCGGGCGTCGCCGCCCATCATGCCCTCCAGGCCCAGGTAGACCGAGGCGTACGGGTAGGCCTGGAAGACGAGCGCGTCGGTGTGGTCGTCGAGGCTGGGCAGCGCCGGCATCCCGACCGCGTCGGCAACGGCGCGATGCGCGTCGGTGGGCGCGTCGGTCAGGCTGGCCAGTGCGCGCAGGAGCTCCATCGTCATCCGCCGCGCTTCTTGGGCAAGGCGTAGACCTCGCGGCCCGGCTTGAGCGGGCGCAACAGCCAGTACGGTCGCCGGGTCCCGTCCGGTGAGACCTGCTCCGCCGACCGGGTCCGCGTCAGCCACTGCTGGTACGCGAGCCGGCTCTTCGCGGTGTCGACGTGGATGTCGGCGTGGCGGTCGCCGGGCTCGGCGCGCCGGACGCGAACCGCCTGGTGCCAGCAGTGCATGCCGGAGATCGGATCCGGATGCACCGCGAACGTCAGGTTCTGGTGTACGCCGGCGTCGCTCCACCAGATCCGCTGCGTGTCCGGATCGTCGGAGGCGAACGGCGTGACGCCGCGCTTGCGCCGCATCGTCCAGCGGCGGCCGTCGCGATCGAGCCCGACCGTCGCCATCAGCTGGCGCTGGCCGGGACGTTCGGCGCCGTCGAGCTTCCAGCGCCCCATGTGGTGGCTGCACGCGACCACGCCGGGCCGGATGCCCTCGGTCACCCACGCCTTGAGGACGAAGTGGCCGATCTCGGTCTCGACCCGGACCAGATCACCGGTGATCACGCCGATCCGCCGCGCATCGGTCGGGTGCGTCCACAGCGGGTTGGTGTGCGCGATCTCGTCGAGCCACTTCGAGTTGGCGCTGCGGGTGTGGATCTGCACCGGCAGGCGGAAGGTCGGGATGAGGACCAGGCCGTCTTCGCCGAGCTGGTCGGGATGGACGTGACTCTTGATGTACGTCGGCAGCGCGTACTCGGGCCAGCCCCACTGCGCGAGCGTGCGCGACCACACCTCGAGGCGCCCGCTCGGGGTCGGGAAGCCGCGCATGATCTGGCCGTCGACGTCGACGCCGACCGGACGCCGGCCCTCGCTGTCGGGGTCGGGGGTCGGGACCGGGACCACGTTGAGCGGCGCCGGCTTTGGCGCCCGGGTGTAGACCCGACCGATGCGATCGGTGGAAACATCGTCGAGCTCGCTGGCCGGCACCAGCTGTTCGTGGAGCCGACCGACGCCGCGCTCGATCTCGAACGCGCCGTAGCGACGCATGTACTCGAGCGGCGCCAGGCCAACCGCGGCGGCCCGCTCGGGGAGACCGGGCACCGAGTGCTCGAAGATGTGGCGGTAGTACTCGTCGACGCCCAGCTTCTCGCCCGGGTGCGCCTTCGACTCGAAGTAGCGCCGGATGCCGAGCGCGCCGTCGGGATCGATCCGCCACGACAGCTCCATCCAGAACTCGTTCTCCTCCCAGACCTCACCGGGGTTGGCGGCCCGGGTGTCGTCGACCGGGCGGCCCAGGCGTTCGCGGGCGGTGCGTCCGACCGGCTGGCGGAAGCCGATCCACTGCGCGTCGTGGGTCTCGTAGGAGTGGAGGTCGTGGCGCTCGCTGCCGACGCCCATCGGCAACACGTAGTCGGCGTACTGGGCGGTCTCGTTCCAGGTCGGCGTCAGCGCCACGTGCAGCCGGATCTTGGCGGGGTCGGTCAGCATCTCGATCCACGAGAAGCCGTCGGGGTTGGTCCACACCGGGTTGTAGACCCGTGTGAAGTAGACCTCCAGCGCACCGCGGCCGTCGGCGACCAGCTGCGGGAGCAGGAACGACATCTCGTTCATCGCCAGCGGATACTCGAGCGGCCAGGTCAGCTGGTTCCAGGTGTGGGGATGCGGCGGCGCGTAGATCGGTCGCGGCACGAACTTGTTCCACGCGTTCGGGAACGTGCCGCCTTCGCTGGCCACCGCGCCGAGCAGTGCGTTGAGCAGGAACAGGGTCCGCGACACCTGCCAGCCGCCGAGATTGCCGGCCGCGGCGCTGCGCCAGTTGTGGCTGGCGAGCCGCGAGCCGGCGCCGGCCACGACCTCGGCGATCTCGCGCAGGGTGTCGATCGCGATCCCCGACTCCGTGGCGGCCATCTCGAAGCTGTACGCGGCCCACATGCCCGCCAGCTCGGCCTCGAAGTCCTCGAACGTCGCGTCGACGCGCCCGAGGCCGACCGCCATGTACTCCTGCCAGTTCCACCACCGGCGGACGAACTCGCGATCGTAGCGGCGGGTGGCGATCAGATGATGGGCGGTCGCGAGCAGGATCGCGGCCTCCGAGCCCGGCTGCGGCGCCAGCCAGTGGTCGGCGTGGGTCGCGGTGTTCGACAGCCGGACGTCGATGACGATCAGCTTGGCGCCCCGCGCCTTGGCCTCCATGATCCGCTGGGCGTGCGGGTTGAAGTAATGGCCCGACTCGAGGTGGGCGCTGATCAGGAAGATGACGTCGGCGTTGGCGTAGTCCGGGCTCGGGCGGTCGAAGCCCATCCAGTAGTGGTAGCCGGCCCGCCCACCCGACGAGCAGATGTTGGTGTGCGAGTTGTGGCCGTCGATGCCCCAGGCCGCCAGCACGCGCTCGGTGAAGCCGTCCTCGCCGGGACGACCGACGTGATACATGACCTCGTTGTGGCGGTCCTCGGTGATCGCGCGCCGGATGCGGGCGCCGAGATCGTCGAGCGCCTCGTCCCATGACACCTTGGCCCACCGTCCCTCGCCACGTTCACCGACGCGCTTGAGCGGGAACAAGATGCGATCGGGATCGGTGACCTGGTTGATCGTCGCCGGACCCTTGGCGCAGTTGCGGCCCCGCGAGCCGGGGTGCTCCGGGTTGCCCTCGAGCTTGCGGACCTCGAGCGTGTCGCGGTCGACGTAGGCGAGCAACCCGCACGCCGACTCGCAGTTGAAGCAGGTCGTCGGCACCAGCAGGTAATGCCGCTCGGGTCGATCCGGGGCGCGTACATCGATCTCGACCCAGTCGTCCCAGCGCTCGCGGGGCGGGAACGCCGCCAGGTGGTTGCGGCTGGCGCCAGGGTAGAACGTCTCGCCACGCGCTTCCACCTCGCTGCGAGCGGCCGAGACGCGCTGGTTGAGCTTGCGGATATCCATGGCGTCTCTCAGGCCAGCGGCACGGCTTGACCGGCCTGCACGTGAGCGTGCTCGAAGGCCAGCAGGCCGAGCAGTGCCAGGGCCGGCGGCGCGAACGGCACCCACGGGGCGGCGACGGCGGCGGCGACCAGCACGACGCTGGTCCAGAAGTAGCGCCGGAAGCGGCCGTGGGTCATCTCGTGCGCCGCCAGTCGAGCATGCGCGGTGACGTGGGTGAGCGTGAGCTCGCCGAGGACGATCAGCAGGTGCGCGACGGCGGCGATCAGCAGCGTCCACGACAGCGTCGCGCGCGGCACGGCCACCACCGGCGCCAGCAGCAGCAGGACCGCCGAGCCCGCGAGCCCGGCCTGGACCAGCAGATGGGGCGGCAAGAGCGGGCTCTGCCACAGGTCGCGCGCCTTCGCCTGCGCGAACAGGAACGCCGTGTACACCGCGGTCATCGCCGCCAGCGGTCCGCCGATCACCGCGAGCCAGCCGCTCAGCTCGCCGCCGCCGCCGCCGCCGCCGCCGACGACGACGGATGACGCCAGATGCGCGGCCAGCACCGCACCGTAGCCGGCGATGATGAACGCGCCGCGGACCAGCCAGCTCTGCCACTGGCGCCGCGTGAAGATGAGATAGAAGCGCTCGGGGTGCGAGAGGTCGGCGATCAGCACCAGCCCGGTGGCGGCGAGGAAGCCGGTGGCGGTCAGCGGGACGGCCCACCGCCACAAGGCCGAGTCAGCGCTGATCGTTCCGAGCACGAGCAGCAGCAGGCCGACCAGGTACACGCCGGCGGCGATGCCCTTGGTCCACGTGTACAGGCTGACCCGCCAGTCCCACGGTGCGCGATGGGGCACGTCATAGGCGAGCAGCGCCGCCGCCGAGCTGTTGGCGCGCCCCGGGTGTCCGGACACGACGCCGTGGGGAACGTTGCCCTGCTCGCTCCACATGAACAGGCCGCCGGTGGGGCGGCGGGCCGCCAGCGGATCGAGCGTGGCCTGGTGCGCACCCTTGTAGAAGACCTTGGGGTGGGTCTCCTTCTCGGGGCGCCGGACCGCGACCACGTCGCGCTGGACGATGCGCGCCACCTCCGAGGTCGGATCGTCGAGATCGCCGACCAGGATCGCGCTGGTCGGGCACACCGTGACGCACGCCGGCTCCAGCCCGGCGTCGATGCGGTGCGAGCACAGGTTGCACTTCTCGGCCGAGTTGTCCTCGGGATTGATGAAGATCGCGTCGTACGGGCAGGCCGCGATACACGCCTTGCATCCGATGCAGATGCTCTTGTCGAAGTCGACGATCCCGTCCGGTCGCCGGAACATCGCGCGGGTCGGACACGCGGTCGTGCACGGCGCGTCGTCGCACTGGTTGCACCTCGTCACCTGGTACGCCCGTCGCACGGTCGGGAACGTGCCGACCTCGACCGCCTTGACGTAGGTGCGATTGACCCCCAGCGGAACGCCGTTCTCCGACTTGCACGCGGTGCTGCAGGCGTGACAGCCGATGCACTTGGTCTGATCGAGGATCTTGGCCCACCGATGGACCGCAGGTTGCTCGCCAGGTCGGGTCACGCCAGGCGACATAACCACGAACCGGGCCACGACGTCGAACGTCTCCGACCGCATCGGTGTGCTCGACCGCGTGCGCTGAGACCCGGCTCGGACTAGGTTAGGGGCCACATGGCAGGCGGATCCCAGTCGGTCGTCGTCAAGGCGCTGGTCGCCAACCTCGGCATCGCGATCGCGAAGTTCGTGGCGGCCTCGATCTCGCGCTCCGCCTCGATGCTGGCCGAGGCGGTGCACTCGCTGGCCGACTCGGGGAACCAGATCTTCCTCTTGCTGGGGATGCGGCGGGCGACGCGGCACGAAGATGCGATCCACGAGTTCGGCTACGCGGCCGAGCGCTACTTCTGGGCCTTCATCGTGGCGGTGTCGCTGTTCACGATCGGCGCCACGTTCTCGATGTACGAGGGGGTGCACAAGGTGCTCCATCCCGGTGGCGAGATGGGCAGCCGGACGGTGGCCTACATCGTCCTCGGGTTGTCGATCTGCCTCGAGCTGTATTCGCTGAGCGCGGCGGTGGTCGAGTTCCGGCACCTCAAGGCCGGCCGCTCGTTGCGCCAGACCATCAACGAGGCCCGCGACGCGGTCATCATCGTGGTCCTGTTCGAGGACATCGCCGCGCTCGTCGGCCTGCTGGCCGCGTTCGGTGGCCTGTTGATGAGCCAGCTGACCGGCAACCTGGTCTGGGACGGGGTGGGCTCGATCATCGTCGGCGTGACGCTGTTCGGGGTCGCGTACTTCCTGGCCCGCAAGACCAAGCAACTGCTCATCGGCCAGTCGGTGACGCTGGCCCAGCGGGCGCGCATGGTCGAGATCATCGAGCAGTCGCCCGGGGTCAAGGAGCTGGTCCACATGCGCACGATGCACCTCGGCCCCGAGGAGGTGCTGGTCGGGATGAAGGTCATCGTCAGCGACTCGACCTCGGCGCGCGACGCCACCCAGTTCGTCGATCTGATCGAGGCCCGGTTGCGTGCCGAGCTCCCGATCCTGAAGCGGATCTACGTCGAGCTCGGCGCCACCGAGAATCCCGAGGCGCGCATGACCGGTGCCACCGCCGCGGCCTCGGCGCCGGCGGGCTTCGACGACGACGCGATCTAGCCAAGCCGATCACTTCCACCATCCGGTCGCCCTGAGCGAGGACGCGCAGCGGCCGAGTCGAAGGTCGCATTTCGACGGAGTGCGTCCTTCGACTCGGCCTCGCTGGCGCTCGGCCATCGCTCTGGACGACCGGGTCTTGGATCATTTCGCGCTCACTCCTCGAGGTCGCGGAGCGGGACCGACGGCGGCGGTTCGCTGTCGTAGTCGGCCCACGCCGGCTCGGGATCGCGGCGGTTGCGGATGCGGATCGGCGTGCCGCCGGCGTAGTCGCGGGCGTCGAGCCAGCCGGCGGGCACCTGCGGGTACGACCACTCGAAGATGAAGCGGGCGTCGCGCGGCGACAGGTTGAGGCAGCCCTGGCTGCGCGGCTTGCCGAAGCTGTCGTGCCAGTAGGCACCATGGACGGCGTAGTACTTGCGGAAGCGCATGGAGAACGGGACATCGGGCATGTCCCAGGTGCCGAGCGAGACGTCGGGCGCCTTGAGGCGGGTGCGCGAGATCTTCTTGGCGATGCGGTGGATGCCGGTCGGCGTCGAGCGCCCGCGGCCGCCGGAGATGAGCGTGGCGTAGACCGGCGCGTCGCCCTGATACGCGACCAGCACCTGCTCGTCGAGATCGACGTCGATCCAGCGCTCGTCGGCGGCGACGCCGCGCGGGCGGCCGGTGAGCCGCGCGACGCGCAGCTCGGCGAGGCCGACCCACTCGTCCACGCCGATGCGGGCGAAGCGATCGCGGGTCTCGAGCACGGCGACCAGATCGCGGCGCACCAGCGTGCGGACCGCGACGGCGTCGGTGGCGGGCGTGGCGTGCACGCTGACCGCCGCGTCCTTGTGGCGCGGCGTGATCCACGCGAACGGCCACACCAGCGGCGGCGCGACCGTGAGATCGATCCCGGTGAACGTCGAGGGCCGGCGGACCTCGACCGCCTGGTCGACCAGGTATCCGTGCTCGGTCTTCACGTACGTGATCCCCGCGACGACCACCGTCGGTCCCGGCTCGCGGACCAGGGTCCAGCCCTTGAGCTTGCGTGACGGTCGGCCGCGACGGATGGCGCCCAGCGACGCATAGGGCCGGGCGCCGGCGGGGATGATGCCGCGCAGCTCCTTCAGCTCGGTCAGGGCGACGATGTGGTCGGGCACCAGCGTCGCCGCCGGTGGCGCCGAGCTCGGAGTCAGATCCTTCACGCACACCCAGCCGCGAGGCTCGATCTGCATCCACGCCTGGCAGCGATCGCGGGTGGCGACGATGTGGGTCCACGCCACCCGGGTACCCTTGGCCAGCTTGCCGAGGCGCGAGCCCTTGCCAGCCGGCTTCCCGTACACCTTGGTGGCGGTGCGCACCGCTGCCGAGCGCGTCGAGTCGGGCCAGGACAGCTCGGCGAGGCCGAGCTCGGTGCCAGCGCTGGGTCGCGCGCGCCGGCTGCCGCGCGCGTCGACGTCGCCGGCGGACAGCGCGCCGATGGCGAACAACGCGGCAAGGACCCGCAGCATCTGCCGATCCTAACCTGCTATGGCACCGGCGAGGTCGCCGCCGCCGACAGCTTGGCCAGCGCGGCGAGCGGCAGCTCGTTCGCCATCGTGCGGGCCAGCTTGCCGTCGGGCGCCGACAGGTCGACGGTGATCCGGTCCTTGAGGTCCCAGTGGAACGAGGTGCGGTCACCGCGGATGACGACGCACGCGACGTAGCCGGCGACCGGCTCCGACTTCTTGCAGGCGCGCATGAGCTGGTCCTCCAGATCGATGCCGCCACGCCGGAACGAGTTCTTGATGTCGAGGTTGGCGTAGGAGCCGTCGTCGAGCTGGTACGCGGCGGCGACCGCGAACACCTGTTCGACGCGATTGCTGCGCTCGACGCCGGCGAGCGACGCCGGCACGAAGCCCATCAGCTCGCCGCCATCGATGGCGCCGGCGGTCATCTCCTCCAGCACGCGCTCAGCCTCCGCCGCCTCGGGATCGGGCGCCGCGTCGACCACCACCGGGGCGGCGGCCGCATCGGTGCGCGGCGGCGGCCCGCTCCCCGAGCCGGCCTGCTTGCATGCCACCAGCGCGGCGAGCGCGGCGCCGGCGGTGGTGAGCGCGCGGGTCCGCATCACTGACACGCCGGGAGCTGGGCCGCGCCGGCGACCTCGGTGGCGTCACCCAGCGGCACCGCGTCGTCCTCGACGGTGAGGCCGTGGACGTCGGTGACCCGCAACCGGAACGGACCGTCGCCCAGGCCGGTGGTGTGGACGAAGTAGTTGTAGCTCGCGCGCGCGATCGGCTGCCAGGTGCCAGCGTCGGTGCGCGCCTCGAGCGTGGCGATGGCATGGCGATGGTTGCGGATCTGGATCGCGACCCAGAACGGGTTGCTGCCTTCCTTGAAGCGGTAGCGGAGCGGGCCGGTGACAGCGCACGGCACGGCGCGCCATCGGATCGGGATGCGCCCCGCCGACAGCGGCGCGATGCGCGCGAACGCCTCCCGTGACAGGTCGAGGTCACCGGCGCTGCAGCCCGGGCAGCGATCGACGATCCGCACCGTCACCGAGCCATCCGGGCCATCGACGCTGACGCACTGGCCGCACACCGCCGAGCCGGCGTAGTCGGCGTCGTTCATCGCCGCCACCATCAGATCACCGGGCGAGGCCTCGAAGCTGCAGTTGCCGGCCCCGGTGGCATCGTAGTAGGTGCCGTCGCCCGCCTGCTCGGTCGCCGGCAGGCCGCACGACGGGGCGGCGTCGACGCCGCTGCCACTGCCGCCGCCGCACGAGCACGACCCACAGCCGGCCATCACCACCATCGCCAGGGTCAGGGCGCGCCACATCCGCCGACCATCATGCCCCACAACGGCCCCCGATCACCCGGGTTCGCTCTTGTCGTCCTCGCCGCGGTGGATGCCGAGCGCGCGCAGCTTCTTGTGCAGGTTGGTGCGCTCGATGCCGAGCGCCTGCGCGGTGCGCGAGATGTTCCATCCCAGCTCGGCCAGCTTCATGCGGATGAACTCGGCCTCGATCTCTTCCCGAAACTCGCGCAGCGACTTCTGCGCGTAGCGGCCGAGATCGAACGTCGACACCGGCCCGGTGCTGCGGCCGACGCCGCCGCCGGCGCGCGGCCCACCCAGATAGGGCGGCAGGTCGCGTTCGCGGATGACCTCGTCGGACATGATCACCAGGCGCTCGACCACGTTGCGGAGCTCGCGCACGTTTCCGGGCCAGTCGTAGGTCTTGAGCTTGTCGACCACGTCGTCGTCGATCGGCTTGCGCGCGAAGCCGTTCTCCTCGCAGCACTCGGCGATGAACGACTCGACCAGCAGCGGCACGTCCTCGGCGCGCTCGGAGAGATCCGGCGATCGGATCGGCACCACGTTGAGGCGGAAGAACAGATCTTCGCGGAAGCTGCCGGTCTTGACCATCTCCTCGAGGTCGCGGTTGGTCGCGGCCACGACGCGGCTGTCGGTGCGCAGGCTCTTCTCGCCGCCGACCCGCGTGAACTCGCCGGTCTGCAGGACGCGCAGCACCTTGGCCTGCGCCGGCAGCGCCATGTCGCCGATCTCGTCGAGGAAGATGGTGCCGCCGTCGGCGACCTCGAACAGGCCGCGTTTCTTGGCGACCGCGCCGGTGAACGCGCCGCGCTCGTGTCCGAACAGCTCACTCTCGATCAGCTCGGGCGGGATGGCCGCGCAGTTGACCTTGACGAACGGACCCGATGACACCGAGCTGTTGCGGTGGATCGCCCGCGCGATCAGCTCCTTGCCGGTGCCGCTCTGGCCGGTGATCAGCACCCGGCTGCGAGTCGGCGCGACCTTGACGATCTGGCGCCGCAGGTCGGCCATCACCGAGGTGCCGCCGAGCAGCTCCCAGCGGGCGTCGACGGCGCGGCGCAGCTGGTTGACCTCGCGCCACATGCGCCGGCGCTCGAGCGCGTTGCGCACCGTCACGACCACGCGGTTGCGGTCGAGTGGCTTCTCCATGAAGTCGAAGGCGCCGAGTCGAGTGGCAGCGACCGCGTCCTCGATCGTCGCGTGACCCGAGATCATCACCACCGGCACCTCGGCCCAGGCGGCGCCGGTGCCGTCTTCGCCGCGGGCCTTGAGCTGCCGCAGCACCTCGATGCCGTTGTCGTCGCCGAGCTTGACGTCGAGCAGGATCAGGTCGACCGGGTTGGCGCCGAGCACGGTGAACGCATCGGCGGCCGAGCCGGCCTCGTGGACGACGTGGCCCTCGCTCTCGAGGACCATGCGCAGCGTGCGGCGGATGTTCTTCTCGTCGTCGACGAGCAGGATGGGCTCGGCGGAGGCCGGCGCCGGGGCTTCGTCGGCGGTCATGCGCGCTCCTCGTCCTTGGGCTCGTCCTTGGGCTCGTCCTTGGGCTCGCCCTTGGGCTCGTCCTTGGGCTCGTCCTTGGGCTCGTCCTTGGGCTCGTCCTTGGGCTCGTCTGCGGCGGCCGTTGCGCGCTGCCGGTTGCGGCGGTTGAACAGGTACACGGCGAGGATCACCACCAGGCCGCCGGCCACGTAGTACGGACGGCGATCCCGCTTCGGCTTCGGCGAATCGACGACGATCGTGACCGGCATGCCGCCTTCGCGCTCGCTGATCGTCGGGCCGCCGCCGCCGCCGACCGGCGCTCCGGGCCGCGGCGCAGCTCCGTCGGCGACCGGTGCCGCGGGCGCGGTGGTCGCGACCGCCAGCGCGTCGCGCGTGGCCACCGGCGCCAGCGGGGTCAGGGTGGCCAGCGCCGCCTCGCACGGCGCCCGCAACCCTCCGGCGTCGGCGGCGATGATGCACTCCGCGCTCAGGCGCACCAGCCGGCCGCCGGTCTGGAACACCAGCGTGCGCGAGATCGACGTCGTGCCGAGGCTGGCGTCGCTCCATTCGAGCCGCCCTTCGGTCACCTTGCTGGCCGGGTCGGCGTGGACGTCCCAGCGCACGACCTTGACGGTGTCGCCGAGCGAATCGAGGCCGCTGCGGATCCCGTGCAGCTCGGCGGTCGCGGCGGCCGCGGCGTCGGCGGGCAACGCCTCGGAGGCGACCTCCGACGTCAGCAGGATGCCACCCGGCGACGGCGCGCGCAGGTGCTGCGCGCTGACGTGGACCCGGACGCCGCCGAAGTGATCCTCGCGGCCGACCGCCATCTCGAACCCGGCGGAACGACCGAGATCGGGTTCCCATCCCGGCGGCGGCGTCAGCTTCCCGACCGGCTCCGGCATGGCGGGCTCGTCGGCGATGGCGGGCCGAGCGACGAGCGCCGCGAGCGCCGACCACGCGACGATTGTGGACCACGAGACCAGCGGGGGCAGCTTCACGGTGTGACCTTGGGAGCTTCGAGGGAGGAGAGCACCGTGGTGCAGGCGGCCTGGCAACGCACCGGTTCGCGATCATTGTAGAAGCACGATGCCACCGCGGCGTGTGGCACCCCGGTCGGCTCCGCGATCAACCGGGCGCGCAGCGCGCCGCGCATCGTGCCGCGCACGATCGTGGCGGTGACCTCGGCGACCGCGCCATCGGTGAACGCCCACCCCTCGACGTCGACGGCAGCGCGCAGCGTGGTCTCGAGCTCGGCGGCAAGCTCGGCGACCTGCTCGGCGCGCGTGCCGGTGATGTCGACCACGGTGACGAAGCAGCCCAGCCCGGCGTCGCCCCACGTCCGCACCACCGTCGGGTGCGCGGCGTTGCCGTGGTCCGCGGCCACGAGCCCGGCCTCGGCGACCGCCGCCAGCGGCAGCCAGGCCTTCGGCAGCGTCACCGGCGCGGTCGCATCGTCCGCACCGCCTGGCGCCGCGACCGGCGCCGGCGCCGGCGCGAGCGCGGCCGAGCCGCTGCCCTGAGCGCGGGCCGGGGCGTCGCAGCCGAACCCGACCGCGCAGCCGAGCGCCAGCAGCGCACGCCTCACACCGGCACCATCCACACCAGTTCGTCGTCGTCGACCATCAGCCGCGAACGGACCTCGCTCGTCACGCCGAGGCGGCCGTCGTCCATCGACCTCACCCGGGTCGTCAGGGCGCGAAATCCCGGACGCTGCTCGGGATGCTCGACGGCCAGGATCGCCCACGGCCGCTCGCCGTCGGCGTCGTCGACCGTGACCAGCCGGACCTGATGGCTGTCGCGAACCAGCGTGATGTCGTCGGTGCGGGCCGTGAAGTGCGGGCCACCGTCGAACGGATCGATCTGGCCGGCGTAGTCGAAGCCGATGCGGCGCAGGATCTTCTCGACGCCGCGGGTCTCCGGTCCGACCCGGCCGATGATGGCGCGGACCTCGGCCGGCAACAGCTCGCAGTGAATCGGATCGTCGGGAAACAAGGCGTGGATGAACTCCTTGTTGTCCTTCGACAGCAGATCGGCCTCCTGATAGGTCAGGCCGGTGAAATGGCGACCGAGGTGCTCCCACAGCAGGCTGGTGCCGTCGGCCTCGAGCGGCGGCAAGAGCTCCGACAGCACGTGATCGCGAAACACCGACCGGTGCATCCGGATGAAGACGAACCGGACGTAGGACAGCAGCTTGCCCAGCGCCTCCGGGTTGCCGCGGTACTCGGGCAACAGGATGAGCCCGCCGATCTCCGTCGGACCATCGTAGTTGTAGCCGATGCGCAGCGTGCGATGAACGAAGTAGCGATCGAGCGTGTACGAGTAGCGCTCGTCGTTCTCGACGCGGAAGAAGATGTGGGGCGCGCGCCGCGTGCCGTGCTGGGCGTGGATCATCGAGGTGCCGATGATCTGGCTCCGGTCCAGGTCCTCGAGCACGAACAGATACTCACGCTCGGCGGGCGGCAGGGCCTCGGAGAAGCTGGCCTCTGAGCGCTCGACGATGCGCTGCAAGTGACCGCGGTCGGCCGGCAGGTTGACGGTGTCGAGGTGCTCGGCGACTGCCAAGATCTGTTCGACATCATCCCGATATGATTGGCGAATTCGGAACATGCGCGCACCCGGCCGCGGCCGGGACGCACCTTAGCATGGGATCAAGGGATGCTGCCGGCGAGCACACCGCCGAGCCGGGTCGGGCCGGAGGCGACCGCGGTCGCGAGCCAGTCGAGGGTCGGCTTGACGCGCTCGGCGGCCAGCTCGGGCCCCGAGATCACCCGGATCTGACGCCGGCCGATCGCCTTGCGTCGCGCGTTCTCGCTGTCCATCCAGGCCAGGATCTCGGGCAGCGCGGCGGCGGTCGCGGGCTTGGTGTCGTGCATCAGCAGCACGGCCCGCCCCTGCAGGCGCGCGAGGTGACGGATGACGTACGCCGCCGTCGACTTGGCCGACTTGCCTTGCCACTCCTGCGGATCGATGTCCCAGTGAAAGTGCTGGACGCCATTGCGGGCCAGCCCGTCGAGGAGGCGGCCGCAGTAGGCGCCGTACGGGGTGCGGAACCACGGCACCCGCATGGCCGCCTCGCGCTCGAGCAGGTCGCGGGCCCCGGCGATCTCGCGGTCGAGTTGCTCCGGCGTCAGGCCACACAGCTGGGCGTGGGTGATCGTGTGGTTGGCGACCACGTGACCGTCGTCGAGCATGCGGGCGAGCAGGACGCGGCTGCCGGCGAGGTCGCCGCGCTGGAAGCGCCAGCCGACCAGGAAGAAGATCGCCTGCACCCGGTGCGCGGCCAGGGTGTCGAGCACCTTGCTGGTGCTGCGCGGGTCGGGACCGTCGTCGAACGTGAAGATCACCTCGGGGTCGCCCGAGATCGTCTGGCCCGCGGCCGGTGACGGCCAGCCCTCGCCGCGGGCGATCGACGGCGAGCCGACCGGCCAGACGAGCCCGGTCGCCAGGGCAGCGACCACCAACCAGCGATACATCACCTCACATCTAACACGCGAACCGGGCTCCGCATTCGATCTCGTCACCACACCTCGTCGTAGACTGGTGGCGTGGTCAAGGGTACCGACGAGACGATCCTGGCGCGGGTCGTCGGCTCGCTCGATGCGGTACCCGGGGACGATTCGCAGGATGGCCTGCTGGCGGCGTCCGGCAGGCGGCCGCCGGGTTGGCCGCCGCGCACGGCAAGGCGCTCGTGCACCGCGACTTCAAGCCCGACAACGTGCTGGTCGGCGCCGACGGCCGGGTTCGGGTCGCCGACTTCGGCCTGGTCCGCATCGGCGCCGGTGATAGCGACGAGCTCACCGCGTCGATGGCGCTGCCCTCCAATCCCACGCTGACGCAGACCGGCGCCTTCATGGGCACGCTCGGGTACATGGCGCCCGAGCAGCTCGATGGCAGCCGCGTCGATCACCGCAGCGACCAGTTCGCGTTCGGCGTCAGCCGCACGCGTGTGCGCGCGCTGGCGACCGCAGCGCACGATCGGTTCGCCGGACTCGGCCAGGGATACGAGGCGAAGCGGGACGACGCGGCGGCCTGGCTCGAGGCGCACCCGTAGGGCGGCCCGGCGCGTAGTAGAGTCGGCGCGATGAGCCTGGTCCGCACCCGCCTGCCGTACCCGCGCAAGCTCCAGCTCGCTCGTGCCGGCACGCCGCTCGAGCCCATGCCGCGCACCAGCGCGGTGCTCGGCGTCGAGGTGCTGATCAAGCGCGACGACCTGACCGGCGCCGAGCTGTCGGGCAACAAGGTGCGCAAGCTCGAGTTCCTGCTCGCCGAGGCCCAGGATCAAGGCGCCGACACCGTGATCACCTGCGGCGGCGAGCAATCCAACCACTGCCGGGCCACCGCGCTGGCCGCCGCCCGCGCCGGCCTGGCGTCGCGCGTGGTGCTGCGCACCGACGATCCGGCGGCGCCACCGCCGGCCACCGGCAACATCCTGCTCGACCGCCTGGCGGGCGCGACGGTGCGCTGGATCTCGCGTCCCGACTGGGCCAAGCGCAACGCGATCATGGAGGAGGAGGCGGCGACCGTGCGCGCCGCCGGCGGCCGCCCGTACGTCATCCCCGAGGGCGGCTCGAACGCGATGGGGTCGTGGGGCTACGTCGCCTGCGCCGCCGAGCTGGCCGACGATCTGGCGACCTTGCCGGCGCGCCCGACCACGATCGTGTTCGCGTGCGGCTCGGGCGGCACCGCCGCCGGGCTGGCGCTGGGCGCCAAGTTGCTCGGTCTACCCGAGCGCGGCGTCCGGGTCGCGGCGGTCAACGTGTGCGACGATCGCGCCTACTTCGTGCGCGTCATCAGCCGCATCTGCGCCGACATGACCGCGCGCTGGTCGCTGCCGGCCGCGATCGCGCCCGAGGAGCTCGACGTCGTCGACGGCTACGTCGGGCTGGGCTACGCCCGCAGCCAGCCGGCCGAGCTGGTCACGCTCCGCGACGTCTGCCGCCGCGACGGCGTCGTGCTCGATCCGGTCTACACCGGCAAGGCGTTCCACGGCATGGTCACCGAGCTGGCCCGCGATCGCGGCCGCTTCGGCGAGCGCATCGTCTTCGTGCACACCGGCGGCATCTTCGGGTTGTTCCCGGCCGCCGCCGAGCTGGCGCCACTGCTGTGACCGCGTGCCCGCGGTCGCCCGCTACTTGCGGCCCAGGATGCGCTCGAGGGTCGCGGCCAGCTCCTGCTCGCTGAGCGGGCCCTTGTGCTCGTCGACGATGTGGCCGTGGCGATCGTAGATGAAGGTGGTCGGCAGCGCGCCCGGGTAGTGGTACGCGCTCAGGATGTCGGCGTCGGCCTTGACCACCGGGTACGTGAACTCGTTGTCGCTCATGAAGTTGAGCAAGCCGTTGTCGTCGACGGTGTTGTCGTGCAGCACGCCGAGCATCACGACGCCCTCGTCCTTGTAGCGGTTGTAGACGCGGTTGAAGGCCGGGATCTCCTTCTTGCACGGGCCGCACCACGTGGCCCAGAAGTTGACGACCACGACCTTGCCCTTAAGCGCCGCGGGTGGGTACTTCACCTTGGTCAGATCCTCGTAGGAGACCGCGGGCAAGCACTGGTGCGCGGTCGAGCACGAGGCCTCGGAGCTGCGACAGGCGCCCACCGCGGCGGCGGTCACCGCCACGATGACGAGCAGGGTGGCGATCGCGAGACGGCGCTTCATCGGAACCTCACGAGGGATTGCGCGAACTCGGCCGGGGCCTGGAAGCCGAGCAGCTCGAGGCAGGTGGCGGTGACGCTGGCGATGCCGGCGCCGTCAGCGCGCGCCGGGTCGATCTCGTAGCGATCGCCGCGGGCCGGGTCGTGGATCGTGAGCGGCACCGGGTTGAGGGTGTGGCTGGTCTTGGCGACCGGCACCCCGCTGTGGCGGTCGCGCTCGATCGAGCCGTCCTTCTTGCGCTGGTACATCTCGTCGGCGTTGCCGTGGTCGGCGGTGACCACCAGCACGCCACCCAGCTCGTCGACGACGCGGACCAGCCGGGCCAGCTGCAGGTCGACGGCCTCGACCGCGACCACCGCGGCGTCGAAGTTGCCGGTGTGGCCGACCATGTCGCCGTTGGCGTAGTTGACGCGCGCCAGGCGGTGACGACCGCCGCGCAGCTCGGCGATCAGGCGGTCGGTGATCTCGGCGGCCTTCATCCACGGTCGCTGCTCGAACGGCACCCGATCGGACGGGATCTCGACGTAGGTCTCGGTGGCATCGTCGAACATGCCGCTCTTGTTGCCGTTCCAGAAGTACGTCACGTGGCCGTACTTCTGGGTCTCGGAGATGGCGAGCTGAGGCACGCCGGTGCGGGCCAGCATCTCGCCCATGGTGCGCTCGATCTGCGGCGGCGAGACCAGGTAGCGGCGCGGGATGTGGAGGTCACCGTCGTACTCCATCATGCCGGCGTAGATCACGTCGGGACGCCGGACCCGATCGAACTTGTCGAACTCGTCGTCGTCGAAGGCGCGCGACAGCTCGATGGCGCGGTCGCCGCGGAAGTTGAACAGCACCACCGCGTCGCCGTCGCGGATGGGCGCGACCGGCGCGCCGGCGCCGGCGTCGGCGTCGGGGTCGCCGATCACGAACGGCGGCAGATCCTGATCGATGATGCCGGGCGACTCGGCGCGCAGGGTCTCGACCGCGACGCGGGCCGATGGGAAGCGGCGGCCAAGGCCGAGCACGTGGGCCTGCCAGCCGCGCTCGACGATCCGCCAGTCGGCCTCGTAGCGGTCCATCGTGACCTGCATGCGGCCGCCGCCCGAGGCGATGCGAGCCTCGACGCCGCCGCTGCGCAGCCCGGCGAGGAACGCCTCGAGGCGCTCGAGGTAGGTGAGCGCCGAGTGCGGTGGCACGTCGCGGCCGTCGAGCAGGACGTGGGCGTAGACCCGCTCGACGCCGGCCCGGACCGCGCCGGCCAGCAGCGCCTCGAGGTGGTCGACGTGGCTGTGGACGTTGCCGTCGGACAGCAGGCCGATGAAGTGCAACCCGGAGCGGTGGCGGCGGCAGCGCTCGATCAGCTCGCGCCAGGTGGCACCCTCGAACAGCGCGCCCGATGCGATCGCGCGGCCGACCAGCGCCGCACCCTGGACGTGGACCACGCCGGCGCCGAGCGCGTTGTGGCCGACCTCGCTGTTGCCCATGTCGTCGTCGCTGGGCAAGCCGACCGCGGTGCCGTGGGCGCGGAGCTGGGTCCGGACGCCCGGGGCCCACAGGCGGTCGAGCGTGGGTGTGCGGGCCAGCTTGACCGCGTCGGCCTCGTCGCCGGCCCCGATGCCGACGCCGTCGAGGATGGCGAGGACCAGCGGGCCACGCGCGCCGGACCAGCGCGCGTGTTTGGTCAGGACCAGGTCCGAGCTCATGCGGTCACGAACCCTAGCATCCGGCCCACTCTACTACATGTGTAGTATCAGGGCCAGGGTGAACCGATCCGGCTCAGGGAACCGACCTGGCCGAACCGGTGCCCGGCGCCGGCGCCGGCGTGGTTCCGCCCGGGGTCGCACCGGCGGCCGGCTTCGGCGGCGCGTCGCCGTCGACGATGCGGTAGTTCTTCACCGTCGGGCTCTTCTCGTCGAACTCGAAGTAGCTGTCCTTCACGCTGGCCTTGAAGTTCGGCTCGAAGAACCGGAAGTGGTTCTTGTTGCCGGCCGAGTCGATGATGATCGACTCCTTGACGCGCGAGTTGGCCGGGTCGACGACCAGGAACAGGTGCTTGTACTGGGCCGACGGTGCCTTGGGCGTCAGCTTGAGCACCTGATCGGTGCGGGCGCCGAACGTGCCGGTGGTGTCGACGGTCGGCGTGAAGTCGGCGGCGAGATCGCCCTTGCCGTAGAGGAACGTGATCGCGGTCGGCAGCAGGTTCTTCTGCAGATCCTTCTTGATGACCTGCTTGTTCTCGCGGTCGACGACGTAGAGGTAGGCGCCGTTGGAGATGAAGTGCTTGGCGATCGCCAGCGGCTTGTCCTTCTGCTTCTTGCCGTAGTAGTCCCAGCGCATCTTGCCGGGCTTGCGGATCCACAGCTGACCGTCGGAGATGTCGCTGCGGCCGAAGGTGGCGTTGACCACCTCCTGGCGGAACTTGGCGTTGACGTCGCCGATGCTGGCGTAGAACTTCTGCACGCCGGCCAGGATCTCGGCGGCGGTCGGCGCGGCGGCAACCCGGACGGTGGCCACGACCGGCGCCGGGGCTGGCTTGGCGGGCTGGGGGGTGGGCTGGGCGAAGAAAGTTCCGAAGATGAACGCGAAGGGTTTGATCATCATCATGGCGGGCTCCAGCGCGTCATCACGCGCTTGGAATAGAGACGCATCAGCGGCGGTGGGGATTCAGGCGTTGGTGGCCTGTCTTCTCGCGATGTTGTGACCCAGCCACCGCATGCGCGCAAGTGAATAGAACTGACGGATCCCTTACGCGCGATCGGGCAAGCTCGGCTCATGAACCGCATCTTCCAGATCGGCGCCCTCTGCCTGTCCCTCGCCATGTTGACGTTCCTCGCCTGTCGGGCCCAGGCGCCCAAGCCGCCGCCCGCCAACGATCAGGCGCCGGCCGCCGCGGCCCCCGATGCCGGCTCGCCTGACGCCGCGCCGCCGCCGCCCGAGGTCTACTTCCCGGCCAGCAAGTCGGGCGGCGCGTTCCTCCAGCACCAGCAGGCGCCCCGCTGATGTCGTGGCCGTGGTTCACCGAAGCGATCACGATCGCGGTGCTCAGCCTGCTGGTGTTCGCCGTCATGTTCGGGCCGCTCGAGCGGGCGTTCGCGGCCCGCCCCGGGCAGCGGGCGTGGCGGGCCGGCAGCGGCGTCGACCTCGCGTTCTTCTTCGGGCAGTACCTGCTGTGGAGCGCGCTCGCGTTGCTGGTCCTCGACCAGGTGCGCGGCGGGCTCGGCGACGTGGTGCCGGCCGGCTGGCGGCGCGGCGCCGGGTCGTGGCCGCTGGCGGTGCAGGTGGCGGTCGCCGTCGTGCTCGGTGATCTGCTGGTCTACGGCTGGCATCGCGCCTGCCACGCCGTGCCGGTGCTGTGGCGGTTCCACGCCGTGCACCACACCGCCGAGTCGCTCGACTGGCTGGCCGCGCACCGCGAGCACCCGCTCGACGGCGTGACCACGCAGCTGGCGCAGAACCTGCCGGCGATGGCGCTCGGGTTGTCGCTCGGCGAGGTCGGTGCGCTGGTGGTGTTCCGCGGCATGTGGGGCGCCTTCATCCACTCCAACGTGCGGCTCGACGTCGGCTGGCTGCGCTTCGCGCTCGGCGCGCCGGTGCTGCACCACTACCACCACGCTCGCGACGTCGCGCGGACCGCCAACTACGCCAACCTGGCGCCGTGGATCGACGTCGTGTTCGGCACCTACCAGCGGCCGACCGGGCCGGAGACCTACGCGCTCGGGGTCGCGGAGCCAGCGCCGCGCGGCTACCTCGCGCTGCTGGTGTGGCCCTTCGACTCGCGGCTTCGCCGCTCGCTCAGGGCGAGCGGGGGCAGCGGCTCGGGCGGCGCGGAGCAGATCGGCTCGCGCGGAGTGGATCAGGGCAGCGGCGGGTATCGACCGGCGGCGAACCCGTCGCGCGCCGCGCGGCGCAGGGCCTTGCCGCTGCCGCCGATCGGCAGCTCGGCGACGGTGCAGGTCGCCCATCGGCGCGGCAGCTTGTAGCCGGCGAGCTGGCGACGCGCGAACGCGGTGAGCTCGGCAGCCAGCGGTGGCGCCGAGCCGCGCGGCGCGATCAGCGCGGTGACCACCTGGCCCCATTCGGCGTCCGGGGTTCCGAACACCACGGCGCCGGCGACGGCGGCGTGCTCGGCCAGCACGCGCTCGACCTCGGCCGGGTACACGTTGGCGCCACCGGAGATGATGGTGTCGTGCTTGCGATCGACGAGCGTGAGCCAGCCGCCGTCATCGAGGCGGCCGAGATCGCCGACCGAGACGTGACCATCGTGCTGGTCGGGGCGGGCGAGCTGACCGTCGTCGCCGAGGTAGCCGGCCATCAGCGCCGCCGAACGCACGAAGACCTCGCCATCGACGCCGGGGCCGACCGGCGCGCCGCGCTCGTCGACGACCCGGACCGACACGCCGGCGGGTGAGCGGCCGACCGAGCCGGGATGGCGGTCGTGATCGCCGGGCGCGGCGACCGTGATCGTGCCGGTCTCCGACGAGCCGTAGAACTCCCACAGCTTGCCGGGGCCGAGCCACGCGCTGATGCGGTCCTTGATTGCCGCTGCGATCGGCGCGCCGGCGACGATGGCGGCGCGCACCGCGCCGAGGTCGTGCCCACGTTCGGCGGCCGGCAGCTCGAGAAGGCGGTGCCACTGGGTCGGCACCAGGAAGAAGACGGTGGCGCGGGTGGCGACGGCGGCGTCCAGGAACGCCCGCGGTCGGAAGCGCTCGAGCAGCACGGTGCGGGCGCCGGCGGCCCGCGCGGCGCGCAAGAACATGCCGGGCGCCGAGTGCGCGAGCGGACACCCGACCAGGTGGACGTCGCCGGCCGCGAGCGCGTAGGTCGACTGCAGCTCGGCCGCCCGCGCCGCCTCGGCGGGCTCGAGACGCAGGCAGCCCTTGGGTCGGCCGGTGGTGCCCGAGGTGTAGAGCAACGTGGCGCCGATGCGAGTCAGGTCGACGGCACCGGCCGAGGCCGCCGCGGCGACGTCGTCGACGACGACGAGCGGCACGGGCGCCCCGGAGGCTGACGACGGCGGCGGCACGAGCTCGGCGTGAGCGCGATCGACGACCAGAGCGCGCGGACGAGCGTGGCCGAGGATCCACGCGACCTCGGGCCCGGCGAGGCGCGCGTTGATGGGCGCCAGCACGGCGCCGAGCGCGGTGACGGCGTCGCGCGCGGCGACGAAGCCGCCGTGATTGCCGGCCAGCAACGCCACGGTGTCGCCGGCGCCGACCCCGATCGCCGCCAGGCGCGCCGCGATGGCGGCGGCGTGACGCGCGGTAGCACCGTCGTCGAGCCAGACCGGTCCCGGCGCGTCGTCGTCGGTCACCGGGCCTCCGGGACCAGCGCGGCGAGCACCTCGGCGAGGTCGTGGCGAACGCCGTCGGCGGCGCCGGTCGCGCTCGTGTGCTCGCGATCGACGAGCCCGAGCATCGTCGAGACCAGCTCCTGATCGAGGATGCAGTCGGGATCGGCCGCCGCCGGACCGCGAGCCCGGAAGTTGAGCTCGCAGCTGTGCACCACCGGCAGGCTGCGGGCGTCCCGCATGCGCACCGGCACGCCGTGCGAGCGGCAGACCAGCGGCCGGGCGTCGTAGATGCGACAGCGGCCGCCGTCGTCGAGCGCCGCGCAGCGCGTCGGGTCGTCGGTGCGCGCGGCGGTGGCGATCGCGGCCCGCTCGGCGTCGCTGCGCGCGGCGGCCCAGGCCCGGATGGCGGCCGCCTCGACGCCGGTGACCGTGAGCCGCGTGCGGCAACACGCATCGCAGCCGGCGGCGCAGCGCAGGTCGGCGGCGTGGCGCGCCGCGACCCGGGCGAAGAACGCGTCGATGCGGTCGGTCAGCTCGTGGTAGCGCGCGAGCACGAGGCATTGTGTACCCTTCCAGGACGCGCGGCTGCCGCTGGCGCGCCTCGTCAATCGACCCGTGCGGAGGTCTCGTGAAGCTAGCGTTGTGGTCCTTGGGCCTGATCGGCTTCGTCGTCGCCGGCTGCGGCGCCCCCACCTGCGAGGACGTCGTCCGCCACCACCAGAAGGTGAAGGAGCGGATGGGCGGCCAGCGCTACGGCGGCTCGCGCCCCGATCCCGAGCGCATCCGGCGCGGCATCGCCTCGTGCACGGACGAGAAGTGGTCGACGCAGCTCAAGGAGTGCATCCTGGCCGCCAGGGATCGCGAAGGCCTCGACCGCTGCGAACCGTACTACCAGCCACGGTGAGCATGGACGCCGCCCGCCGGTCGCTCGGTCGTGCTCCGCGTCAGCAGACGTGCGACACTGACCTCATGAGCGCCGATCCCTCATGGATCGCCGAGTTCCAGGCCGCCGCGCGCCGGCCGCTTCGCCAGCGCTTCCGCTACGCGTTCATCCGGACCTACCGCCCGGTCCTCGACGATGCGCGGTTCCGCTCGTTCGAGTCGATGGCCGCGTATCGAGCCTGGTGCGAGGCAAACCTCCCGTCGTGGCTTGGCTATGGCCGCCAAGTTTGAGTACGTCCAGGCGGAGGAGATCCGTGACGTGTTCGCGCGCCACGGGGTCCGCTACCTCTTCCTGGGGAAGTCTGGCGCCATCCTGCTCGGCTATCCGGACACGACCCAGGATGCCGACCTCTACGTCGAGAAGAGCCCCGAGAACGGTGAGGCTCTCGTCATCGCCCTCATCGAACTCGGGTTCGCGCTCACTCCGTCCGAGACCGACCAGGTCCGCCGCGGCAAGGACTTCATCCAGCTCAAGAACGGACCGTTCGATCTCGACCTGATCTTCGCACCCGACGGGATCGAGCGCTTCGCCGACGCCTGGGCACGACACGTCGATGTCGAAGGCTTCCCAGTGTGCCACATCGACGACATCGTCGCGAGCAAGGTCGCCGCCGACCGCGTCAAGGACCGCGAGTCGCTGCCCCGGCTGCTGGCCTTCCGTGACTACTTGCGGTCGCAGTCAGACGGTTGAATCATGCGTGGCTGATGGACGCGCTCGACGTCGGGGTGGTGGGCTGCGGCACCGCCGGTGCGGCGGTGGCGATGTTTCTCGCTCGCGCCGGTCATCGGGTCACCGTCTACGAGCGGGTCGCCGAGCCGCGGCCGGTCGGCGCCGGCGTCACGCTGCAGCCGACCGGGCAGGCGGTGCTGGCGCGGCTCGGCCTGCTGGCGCCCATCCTCGACTGTGCCGCCCGCATCGATCGCCTCCACGCCGTGCGTCACGGTGGTCGCACGCTGGTCGATCTGCGCTACGCCGACGTCGATCGGCGCCGGTTCGGGCTCGGGTTGCATCGCGGCACCCTGTTCTCGACGCTCTACGACGCGGTCCGGCGCGAGCCTGGGGTGACCGTGCGCCTCGACGCCGCCGTCACCGGCGTCGAGCACGGCTCCGACGGCATCACCATCCGCGGCGTCGCGGGCGCGCTCGGCCGTCACGATCTCGCGGTGGCCGCCGACGGCTCGGTGTCGGAGCTCCACGCCACCGCCGGCGTGCCGGTCAGGGCCCGCGAGTATCCGTGGGGCGCGTTGTGGTTCGTCGCCGACGATCCGGATCGGATCTTCAGGGACGAGCTGTACCAGGTCGTGCGCGGCGCCCGCCGCATGTACGGCGTCCTGCCCACCGGGCGTGGTCCGGAACGCGACACGCCGGTGGTCAGCCTGTTCTGGAGCATCCGCACGGACGATCACGTGCGCTGGCTCGACGCCGGCCTGGCGGCGTGGAAACCGGAGGTGCTCGGCTTCGATCGCCGCGCCGGGTTCGTCCTCGACCAGATCACCGACCCGTCCCAGGTCGTGCTGGCGCGGTATCGCGACGTGCGCATGACGCGATGGCACGGCGATCGCGTGGTCTTCCTCGGTGACGCCGCCCACGCCATGAGTCCGCAGCTCGGCCAGGGCGTCAACCTGGCGCTGTGGGACGCGATGGTGTTCGCCGATGCCATCGCCGCGGCGCCGGCGCTGCCGGCCGCGCTCGCCGCCTACTCGCGCGACCGCCGTCGCCACCTGCGCCACTACCAGTTCATGACCCGCACGCTGACGCCGATGTTCCAGTCCAGCTCGCGGGTGCTGGGCTGGCTGCGCGACCGCTTCATGCCGCTGGGCGATCGCATCGGGCCGATCCACCGCCTGATGGTGCGCACCATGATCGGCCTCGAGCAGGGCGTGGTCCGAGCCCCCCTGCAACTCCCAGGGTAGGATGCGCGCCATGGCCGACCTCAACGAGATCGTGGTGTTCGCGAAGGTGGTCGAGACCAGGAGCTTCACCGCCGCCGCACAGCAGCTCGGCCTGCCCAAGTCGACGGTCAGCCGCAAGGTGTCGCAGCTCGAGGAGCGCCTCGCCGCGCGCCTCATCCAGCGCACGACGCGCAAGCTGTCGCTCACCGAGATCGGCCAGGCCTTCTACGAGCGCTGCGCCCGCATCGTCACCGACATCGCCCACGCCGAGCAGCTGGTCACCGATCTGCAGTCGACGCCGCGCGGCATCCTGCGGGTGACGGCACCGGTCGACCTCGGTGGCTTCCGGATCGCCGAGCTGACCGCGCGCTTTCTCACCCAGCACCCCGACCTCCACGTCCACCTCGATCTCTCCGATCGCATCGTCGACCTGGTCGACGAGGCCTACGATCTCGCGCTGCGCTTCGGTCCGCTCAACGAGTCGAGCCTGATCGCGCGCCGGTTGTGCGGCATCACCTTCCGGCTCTACGCCTCGGCCACCTATCTCGACAGCCACCCGGCGGTGAACGAGCCCGATGATCTCGCCGAGCACGACCTGCTGGCGTTCGTGCCCAGCCCGCGGCTCGCGACCTGGACCTTGATCGGTCCCGACGACGCCACCGCCGAGCTGACGCCGAGCGCGCGCCTGGTCTCCAACAACCTGCTGGCCGTGCGCCAGGCGCTGCAGGCCAACGCCGGCATCGCGTACCTGCCCGAGTTCGTCCGCTGCGATCTCGGTGCCGCCGAGCTGCGGCCGGTGCTGCCGGCCTGGCACGGCGTCTCTGGCGACCTGTTCGCGGTCTATCCATCGGTGCGCAACCTGTCGCCGAAGGTGCGCGTCTACCTCGACTTCCTGAGCGACAGCCTGCGGGGCGTCGGCGAGGTCGCGCCGTGACCTGGCAACGGCTGTTCGCCGCCGGTGCCGCGCTCGCCGCGCTGGCGGTGGCCGCCGGCGCCTTCGGGGCCCACGCCCTCAAGCAGCGCCTCGACGCCGAGGCGCTCGCCATCTTCGAGACCGGTGCCCGCTATCACATGTACGGGGCGCTGGCGGTGCTCGCGCTCGGGCTCGCCGCGGCGCACGGGGTTCGCGCCGTCACGCCGGGCTGGATCCTGGTCGCCGGCACCGCGATCTTTGCCGCCACGCTGTACGGCCTCGCGCTCGGCGGGCCGCGCTGGCTGGGCGCGATCACGCCGGTCGGCGGCACGCTCATGCTGGTCGCGCTGGCGTGGACCGCGATCGCGGCGGCCCGCGCCTGACGCGGGTCTCGACCGCCCGGCTCAGCCCCATTCTCGCGGCGTCATCGGGCGCCCGTCAGCCGGCGTGACGCTGGCCGACGGTCTTCCAGCCGACCAGCGCGCCGAGCAGCGTGACGAGCCCGCAGCCGGCGCCGATGACCGCGAACCCGATCGCCGCGTCGCCGCTGTCGTCGTTGACGCCGGGCAAGGTGCGGATGAGCAGGTAGAAGCCCATCACGCCGATGATCGCGCCCAGGTACGAGGGGCCGAGGATCCGTTTCGGCGCCGAGGCGCCGGCCGCCAGGCCCGACAGCAGCGCGCCCACGCCCATGGCGCCGAAGTACATGCCGGCGGTGGCGCCGTCGCTGGTCTCGCCGCGCATCATGGCGCCCATCACCACGACGAAGGCGGCGAAGCAGGCGCCCACCACCGCGAACGCGACATGGAGCAACCACGCCAGGCTGCTCTCCGAGTGGGCGCCAAAGACCGGCAGGAATCAAGGTAGTTGTCGCGTGAATCGTCATGCTGCGAGTCGGTCGGGCTTGGCTGCTGCGTGATTGGCCTCCGGGTTGAGGGTGACGGTCTCGGGGCGGCTCCACGGTCGGGTGTGGCGCGACCAGCGCTCGGGGTTGCG
>CANKMW010000053.1 GCA_947483555.1 Myxococcales bacterium | reverse complement strand
GGATGCGGCGTCGGGGGATGCGGCGTCGGGGGATGCGGCGTCGGGGGATGCGGCGTCGGGGGATGCGGCGTCGGGGGATGCGGCGTCGGCCTGCTGCGATGCATCTGGATCGACCGGGTCGGTCCCACCGCCACACGCGAGCACCAGGAGGCCCAGGACCACGGTCAACCACGAGAGCTTCATGCCGGTCAACACGAGGTCGCCGGCGCATCCGTCAGGGTCGCCGCGGCGATCCGGATCGCGCCTACTTGCGCTTGCCCCGAACGGCGACGGGGTCGGCGTAGTTCAGCCAGTAGACCGTGGTCTCGTCCACCGCCACGGCGGCCAGCGTGTGCTCGCTCCGGGCGAAGATCTCGGCTGTGCCGGTCCGCCGGTCAATGCGCATCACGTCGTTCGAGGTCTGCGCCGCCACGTAGACGTGGGCCTCGTCCTCAGCCAGGCCCGCGCTCTGCCGACGACCTCCCAGGTCGGCCCACACGGTGGCGGGGCCGCCGCCCGCCGGCATGCGCATGACGCGAGATGTCCGATCGCTGTAGAGGATGTCTCCACCGGGTCCGTCGAGGAGCAGGCTCACGGCCACGCGCGATCCAGGGTCCCTGCCGAGTCCCGTGCTCGGCCCGCCTTCCGTCGCTCGCTTCCACACCATCCCGGGCGCGCTGCCCGCGAAGTCCATCCAGTAGATCGAATCGTCGCTCGAGGCGAAGCCCCAGATTCCCGGCAGTCCGTCGGCCACCACCCGGATCGGTCCGGTTCCCGAGAGCGGGGCCTCGTAGATCGCGCCCGCCGCGATGGACGACCAGCGGAGCGCGTCGCCTCGCACCTCGATGCCGCTGACGTCGGCACCCGGCGATCGATACAAGATCACCGGCGGCGCGCCGGGCTGGAGCGGGACGCGGTAGATCGCGTCGTCGTACAGGGCCCCGACGTACGCGAAGCCCGCCCCGAGCGTGAGCGCGATGCCGCGGTGGGTCGGCAGCTCGGCAACGAGAAAGGGCTCGCAGTCGGCGCCGGCGCAGACCGCGACCGGAGGCGGCTCCTCGCCCGCCACGCCACCGCCCCCGTCGCTGCGCGCGCTTCCATCGTGGACGCGCCGCGGCCTGCCGGGCGCGTCACCGCGACAGGCCAAAGCGACCAGCGCGAGGACCACGACGAGCCACGTCTCGGGCACGGTGCGCCGGTCGAGCATGCCACGGCTGCGTGCTACTTTCGCGCGGTCGATGATCCATCCGCCAGTCGAGGAGCTCCTTGGCGGCGGCGAAGCCGCGAAGGCACACCTCGAGACCTGCCCCGCGTGCCGCCGCGTGGTCTCGCTCGCCGACGATCCGGCATCGCCGCGCTCGCCGGAGCCCGACGACGCCTTCCCCGCCGACGTCATCGACCGGGGCCGCTATGCAGACTGGTGCGCGCTCGGCGAAGGCAGTGGCGCCATGGGGCACCTCTTCCGCGCCCACGATGTCCGCATCGGACGAGAGGTCGTCATCAAGCAGCCGCGCGGCCGCGAGCTTCGCGCGAGGTTCGAGCGCGAGGCGCTGTTGACGGCACGGCTCCAGCACCCGGCCATCGTCGGGGTGTACGAGGTGGGCCGTTTCGCCGACGGTGAGCCATTCTACGCCATGCCGCTGGTGCGCGGCGCCCCGCTCTCCGACGAGATCGCCCGCCGCACCACGCCCGAAGCTCGCCTCGGCCTCCTGCCCCACGTGACCGCGGTCTGCGAGGCCGTGGCCTACGCGCACGACCAGGGCATCGTGCATCGCGACCTCAAGCCGGCCAACGTCCTCGTCGGCTCGTTCGGCGAGACCGTGGTCATCGACTGGGGCCTCGGCACTGACCTGCGGGCACGCGAGGCCGCGCCGACGAGCGCGTCGCTCGCCGAGGTCGCCGACGGACTCACCCAGCTCGGCGTCGGAACCCCGCAATACATGCCACCGGAGCAGGCGCTGGGCACGGCCCCCGATCCGCGCATGGACGTGTACTCGCTCGGCGCCACGCTCTATCACACCCTCGCCGGCACGCCGCCCTACGCCGCGCTCGACACCGCGCAAGTACGAACCCGCCTGCTCGCCGAGCCACCGCCGCCACTGTCCGCGGTCGCACCATCGGTGGCGCCGGCCCTGTGCGACATCGTCGGGCGGGCGATGGCGCGCGCACCGGCCGATCGCTTCGCGACGGCGCGCGATCTGGCCGAAGAGCTGCGGCGCTTTCAGACCGGCCAGCTGGTCCAGAGCCGCCGCTACTCGCCGGGCGAGATCCTCCGCCACTTCGCCAGGCGGTACCGCGCGCCGCTGGCGGTGGCGGCCGTGGCCGCGGCGCTTCTCGCCGGGGTCGGGATCGTGAGCGCGGTGCGCGTGACGCGATCCGGAAACGCCGCGCATGCGGCCCAGCGCCGCGCCGAGGCCAACGAGCGCGCGTCCCGGACCGAGCTGCGTCGCGGCATGGGGGTCGCGGCGAGCCGTCTCGCGCTGCTTCCGACGCGACGCGATGAAGCGCTCGCGCTTGCGGTGGCGGCGGTCGCGCCCGCGATCGCTGCCGGCGAGCCGCCGGTCGACGAGGCGCGCCAGGGTCTCCACGACGCCGTCGCTGGGGCGGCCGCCGTCGTCCTCGAAGGACACACCGCGGCGCTCGGAGCGTTCGCGTTCTCGCCCGACGGATCCCGTCTGGCCGGTCGGTCGTCCGGTGATCACAGCGTCCACCTCTGGGACGGCCGATCGGGGCAGCACCTCGCGACGGTGGCCGCCGGCGGCGCCCACTTCGCTGTGGACGAGCTGGCGTTCTCGCCCGACGGTGCGCGCCTGCTGACGTGGGCGCGGTCGCCAGCCCAGGCCCAGCTGTGGCCGGTCGGCGTCGACGGGCGCCCCTTCGACTCGCCCCTGCGGGGACTCGCTCAGGACAGGCCCCTGACCCTCGACCATGATGGCCACCTCGCGGGCGCGGCGTTCCTCGCCGACGGCACCCTCGTGCTGGCGGGGCGCGCCATCTCCTTCGTCGATCCGAGCGGTGCCGAGATCCGGCGCGTGGAGCTCGCGGCGCCGGCGGTCGCCCTCGCGAGCGCCGCCGATCGCCTCGCCGTGGCGACGACCTCCGGCGAGGTCGGGCTGTGGGACGGCGCCGGACGCCCCCTCACGCGCGTCCCGACCGGTGCGGTGATCGCGCTTGCCATGTCACCCGATGGTTCCCGGCTCGCGCTCCTCGACGCCGGCGGTGTCGAGCTCCACGACGTCACCGGCGCAGCCGTACGGCGCCGCATCCCGCTGGCGGCGGCATCGTCGGCGCGCACCGGCGCGCGGCTCGCATACAGCGCGTCGGGGCGGTTCCTGGTGGTCGAGCGCGGCGGCGGCGTCGCCGCGCTCGTCGTGGATGTCACGGCGGCCGAGCCTCCCACCGAGATGATGTTCGGGCCGGGCCACGTCGCTGGCGAGAGCGTCTGGTCGGCGCGACCCGGACGCGTCGAGCTCGTCGACCTCGAGCTGCTCGCGCCGGTTCGCGCGCTCGAGGGGCCGCCCGGCCTGGCGGTGGAGGTGATCGCGATCGGTCCGGATCAGCGCATCGCGGTGGCGACCGAGAGCGCGGCGTGGCTGGTCGACGCCCGCGCCGACGAGGCCGGCGTCCTCGTGGGCCACGGCAGCGAGGTGAGCGGCCTCGTCGAGGCGCGGCAGCACCTGATCTCGGCCGGGCTCGACGGCCGCGTGCTGGTCTGGGACCAAGCGGGCGCGAGGTCGAGCTCGGCGCGCATCGGCAGCGAGGCGGTGGCGATCGCCACCGGCGCCGGGCGCGTGGTGGTGGGCGGCGTCGACGGCGTGCCCTACTTCTTCGAGCTCGATGCGGACGGACGTCTCTCGGCTGGGGCTCCGCTGGCTCCGTCGGGCACGGCGATCAGCGCGCTGGCGATGTCGCCGGACGGGCGGCGAGTCGCGGTCGGCCGCACCGACGGCGAGCTCTTCGTCGCCCTGGTCGGCACGACCGCGCCGATCATCTCGCTGCGACCGCGCGCGGCGCCACCGGTCACCGCCGTGGCGTTCACCCCCGATGGGGCCTTGCTGGCGGCCATCCACGTCACCGGAAGCGTGGAGCTCTGGGATCCGTCACGTCGGGCGGTCGTCGCCGAACGCATCCTCCCCGGGCTCGATGATGTGGGCCGCGCCGTGTTCACGATCGCGTTCGCCGGATCGACGCGGTTGCTCGCGGCGCGATTCGGCGGCGGCACCGCGGTGCTGACGGTCCCGTCGCTCGACGACGGCGGCGCGCTCGACGGCCGCGTCGTGGCCGTCTCCCAGAGCGGCACGCGGGTGGCCACCGTCGGTTCGAGCGGGGACGTCTTCCTTCACGACCCCGGGGTCGGCGCTCGGCGCGTCGCCACAGCGCCGCGCCCGCTGACCGTCGCGGCGCTCTCGCCCGACTCGACCTCGCTCGCCATCGGCGACTCCGACGGCGTCGTGCGCGTCCTCGATCTCTCGGCCGCCGCCGGCGCTGTGCTCGAGCTCCCCGCCGCCGGCGCCGGCGCCGTCAGCGCGCTTTCCTTCTCCGCCGACGGTCGTCAGCTCGCCGTCGGCCACACCAGCGGCGTGCTCCGGCTACATCCCCTCCGACCGGTCGACGCCCTGGGTCGAGCGTGTCGCACGCTCGCGCTGCTCGGACGATCCGAGCCGGGTTGCGTCACGGCGGCGGCGGCAACCGGCGCACCGAGAAGCTCCGGATCTCCGCGCGCGACCGGTGGCCGGGCGCCCCCCTGAGGCCGACGACGAGCATGCCGGGCCCAGGTGCGTCGACCGCCTTGCGCCCCACCTCGCTTCCGTCGACGACGACCACGATCTCCCGGGTCGTGCGCCGGAGAGTGATCGCGCGGCGCCCGGGGCCGCCCACACCCGGGAGGTCTGCGAACATGGTCCCCATCATCTGGGCGTCGTCGATGAAGAACCCGAGACGATCGGAGCTGAGGAGCACGACGACGCCGAGCCCGTCGAGCTCGAGCGCCCACCGACCGGGCGTGACGAGCTGCCATTCCAGCGACACCTCGAACGGAGCCCGTATCGGCTCGCGCCACGCGACCCGGGCGATGGAGTGATGGCGGTAGAGGCCGCCGAGGTAGAGGCGCGTGTCGCTCGCATCCGTCGTCACCACCAGCGAGCCGCATGCTCGTCCCGGCGCAAGGTCCCCGCGCAGCACGGAGAAGGTTTCGCCCGGTGCCCGGCAGCGGGCGGCAGGCGGCGGAGGCTCCCCACTCGCCTGCCCACCGGTGGAGACCGTCGTGGCGAGCGCGCAGACCAGGAGGCGCCACATCGCGACGATTGTAACCTGCGCGCGCGTCGAGGCGCATCTCAGATCCCGACCAGGACCAGCTCGAACATCAGGGCGCGCGCGTCGATCGAGCGCGGCTGCGCCAGCAGCGTGACCTCGCCGGTGCGCGCCTGCTGGACCTCGGTCGTGAGCACGAGATCGTTGCCGCGGATGCGCATCATCACCCAGTCGAGGCCAGCGGCGCCGCGCCATGCCCCGACCGGCGCCGAGTCGCCCATCGCCGCACCGTCGTCGTAGCGAGCGCTGCCGTGCAACCGGCCCGCCGCCAGGCGCAGCGCCAGCGAGCCGGTCACGCCGACCTTGGCCGCCAGCTCGACCCCGCCGGCGATGTAGCGTGAAACGGCAGCGCTGGAGTCGTCGCCGGTCCCGTAGCCAACCGCCAGCACGCTGGTCGCCAGCGTCAGGCGATCGGCGAGCAACGTGTGAAAGAACCCGGCGTGAGGCTCGAACGCGTACAGGTTCCCCGACCAGGCCGCGTCGCCGCTGCGGGTCTGGCTGACGCCCTGCTTGACCCCGACGTAGTAGCCGCCGCCGAAGGCGTACATCGGCGTATCGCCGCCGCCGCGTTCGGGCAGCGTCAGCCGCTTCGCCGCCTGGTGGGCCGCGCGTCGATCCACGTCGCTGAAGTCGAGGGTCGGCCTGGCACCGCCGGCGGTCGCGTAGGAATCGCGCCGCGGCTGGTACGGCCCGACGCCGAGCCCGCACCCCGTGACCGCGGCCAGTGCTGACAACGCGGCGACCCGGCTCACTGGCATGCCGGCGGCATCGGCGTCTTGCCGACCTTGGCGAGGATCCCGGCACGGGTCGCGAGCTCGAGGCGCACGAGCTGCTCGATGTCGGGCGCGAAGAGGATGAGCTCGAAGATGCAGTTGCCCTGCTGGGCGACCTTGAACACGCCGAATGGACCCTGGCCCACCTGATCCTCGATCGCCGGGACGTCGAACGACGCGAACAAGGCCTTGTGGTTGCCCGACTCGCGTCCAACGTTGAGCTTCTTCAGCTCGTCGACCAGGACGCTCTGCGGGGTCTGGCCGGGCTGCTTGCGCCACATCACGAGCTCGAACCCGCCGTGGATCGGGTCGGGCGTCCCCTTACCGCTCGTGACGCGCAGCTTCTCCGCCGTGTTCGACATTGCCACCGTCGCCGGATCGACGAGCAGCGTCACCGCCCACTCGTCGACGACCAGCGTGCCGGTCCCGAACACCTTGCCGTCGACCTCGGCCTTGGCCGGCGGCCCCGGCTTCTTCCCGGTCCCGGGCATGGGGAACAGCGAGAAGCAGCCACCGAGGAGCGAAAGCGCGCATGCGGCGAGGAGGAGACGGCCGCGACGCGAGGGATCAGGAACGACACCAGCTGATTGGTTCATGAGCGGCAACACGAAGCGTGCGAGCGGGGCGTCAGGCGAAAGAAACACCTGACGTCCCGGTCGCCAGGCCCGTGTTGATCCGCGAACCACCCGGAAGGATCGTCATGAAGAGCTCGTCTCGGCCCCGGAACTCAACCTCGTCCATCCGCGCCGCCGCGCTGGCATGCGCCGTGGTCACCGCGACGTCGGCCGGCGCGGCCCACGCCGGGCAACCGCTGGTCTGCAAGGAGGCGGCGCTCGCGGCCGCGCCGACTCACGACCAGCTGGCGGCCTGCCTGCAGCCGGCGCCGATCAGCTTCGAGCTGGCGGCCGGGTACGCGATCGGCGGCAGCGTCAGCGCGTTCGCGCGCGCCGACCGGAAGCTCGGGCCGCTGTGGCTGTCCACCCGCCTTCGCGTCGACGTCGGCAGCGTGAATCAGCTCGATGCGCTCGGCGGTCTGGTGCTGTGGGACCGCTACGGCGTGGGGTGGGACACGTGGTCGGGCGCGCCGTCCGGAGGCATGCGCACCGTGACCTCGAACAAGACCGTGATGCGCAAGGCCCTGATCCTCGCCGGCGGGCTCAAGGGCCTTTACGTCCCGGCGCCCGACGATCCGATGGCCACGGAGAGCGGCGGAGTGAGCGCGACCGCCGTCGGTGGCTTCCAGTATCACTCGGTCGGCGGGTTCCGCGACCACCGCGTGCGCGAGCTCTATGCGCTGTACCACCTGTCGAGCGGATCTCTCGGTGGCGTGCTGTCATGGCACGAGGCCATCCCACCGCTCGGTCCGTTCACCATCGGCGCCGAGCTCGGCATCATCCCGACCGCGGACAACGGCGATGTCTACCTCGCGCTCGAGGTCGGCTACGCGTTCGATCGCTGAGTTGTCCGGGCGAGGCCCGATGCCGATTCCGCGCCGTTCACGAACGCTGGGACGCGCGGGATGACTCACCCGACGATCGACGAACTGCTGGCACACGACGCCGCCAGCCTGGCCCACCTGGCCAGCTGCGCGTCGTGTCGCCGCCTGGCGACGCTGGCCGGTGTCGAGGCGCCGGCCGGCCCGGCCCCCGATGCGCTTCCCGTCGTCGACCGCGCCCTACGACCCGACCCCGCCCCCGACGGTGACGTCGGTCCTGGCTCGCGCGACCCGCGGCTCGCCGTCATCCCGTGAACAGCGGCGCCTGACCGCGGAAACGTTCACGCAGGCGCGCCTGCCCGGCGCGGACCAGCGCGCGTGCCTTGTCGGCGTCCGCCAGCGCTAGCTCCGCAGCGATCTCGTCGAAGCTCTGGTCGTCGAGCCACAGCAGCACCGCGGCGCGCATCGCCTCGGGGAACGTCGCCATGTACGCCAGCACGTCGCCGACCAGCTTCGACACGCTCAGCCGGTCGGTCAGCGGTGGCCGCGCCGCCGGTTCCGGGGCGCCGTCGAGCGGGGTCGCGTCGGTGTGCAGGTCGCGCTTGGTGGCGCCACCGGCACCCCAGCCGAACCGCCGTCGCACGTGGTCGCGCGCCGCGTAGTCGGTCAGGCGGAGCAGCCACGCCCGCACGGGTGTGCCGGTGGCCTCGTCGACGTCGACCACCGCCGGCTCGTCGTCGAGCCGGCCCAGCCGCTCGACCTCGCGCATGAGCTCGTCGTCATCGTCGAGAATCGACTCCTCGCGCGCGACGAACGCGCGCAGGTTGGCATGATCGTTTGCCACCAGGCGCTCGAGCACGTCGACCATGACCGCGCGCGCGTCGTCGTCGCCGGCCAGCCGGCAACGGCGCAGCAAGCGGCTGCCCCGCGCCCAGCTCTCGATCGCCGGCGCGATCTGGGTCATGAGCGTCTGCCAGGCGCGGAGTCGGCCGGGCCCGCCATCCACGACGACGGCGATCAGGGCGCGCGCGCTGGCATCGACCTCGGTGCTCCACCCGGACACTGGCCCACGATACCGCAGTCTGGCGCCCCGTACGCTTATCGCCGCCCCCTGAGCCGGGCACGATCTTTTCCGAGGATGCGCCTACTCGTCCAGCACCGCTCCAGCTACGCCTACCCGCGCCCGGCCGCGCTCGGCTGCCCTGGCCCGAGCTGCTCCGCCGCGTCGGTCCTGCAGTTCGACCTCCCGGTCGCCGACGCCCACGCGACCTTCCTGACCGCGCTCGATCCCGACTACATCGTGATCATGGAGTGGATCAGCCAGGGCGCCCCGCTCTGAACCCGCGGCGGCCGCTCACAGGCCGGCGGCGATCAGCGCCAGCAACGCCACGGTGGCCGTCGCCAGGACGATGATGGCGTCGAGCACGCGACCGTAGCTCTGCAACCGGGCGGCGAGCGGGGCGCGGCGGGCGCGCTCGTCGGCCGGCAGCCCGACCGCGACCACGGCGCGCCGCATGGCCTCGAAGCGATCCCAGTCGCGGCGCGACAGGAACCAGGTCGAGCCGCGGCGCGGGCGCAGCGCGATGGCGTCGTCGAACAGCTCGACCTTGACGATGCGGTCGCGGTCCATGCGCACCGTCCACCGGCCCCAGCCCCAGCTCACGCCGTCGGACCCGATCGAGACCTGGGCCCGGCGCACGGCGACGCCGAGGCCGGTGAGCGCCATCATCGTCAGCGCGCCGACCACGCACGTCGAGGCCGGCGCGGCGTCGGGACGGCGCAGCGCCAGCGCGATCGCGGCCACGCCGATCACCAGGGTGACGCGCAGCCCGAGCTCGGCCAGCCGCCGCGGCCCACGGCGGGCGGCGAACGAGCCGTGGGCCAGCGCGTCGAGACCCAGGCCGGGAGGCGTGTCGACGGCCGCCATGGCGGTCAGTCGGCCAGCACGGCGAGCGCCGCCTCGAGCTGCGCGCACACCGCGTCGAGCTCGGCGGCCAGCGTCACCTTGCCGCCGTCGCGGGTGACGTAGAAGACGTCGGCGACCTTCTCGCCTTCGGTCGAGACCTTGGACAGCGAGATGTCGAGCCCGAGGTCGGCCAGGGTCTGGGTGATGGCGTAGAGGACGCCCAGCCGATCGCGCGTGAAGACCTCGACGATGGTGGCCTCGGTCGACTCCTGATTGTCGACCCGGATCTCGGTGGCCACCGCCGGCGTCACCCGCGGCGGCAACCCCGACGCCGGTCGCCGCCGCGTGATCAGGCCGGTCACCGCCGCGTGCGTGGGCGGGCCGTCGCCGACCAGCTCGGCGAGATCGGCCTCGAAGCGGGCCCAGCGCGCATCGCTGTCGGGGATCGCGGCGCCGACCAGGTCGCGGACGAAGAACAGATCGAGCGCCAGGCCGCCGGCGGTGGGCGCGTCGGCGTGACCGACCACGGCGCCGAGCACGTCGACGCGGTGGGCGACCAGCGCCCCGGCGATCGCGGCCAGCACGCCGTGAGCGTCGGGTGCCACCACCGCCACCTCGCTGTGGCCCTTGAGCGGAAAGTGCGAGATCGCGACCCCGACCCGGGCGCCGCGGGTCAACACGCTCAGCGCCAGCCGGACGTGACGCGCCGCCTGCCGCGGCGTGAGCTGCGCGAAGAAGCGCTCGTCGAGACCGGCGACCATGGACTCGGCCGCCGCACGATCGACCGCGACGTCGTCGCCATGGGCGACGAACCCGACCACCTTGGCGCGGCGCTCGGCGCCGTCGATGGCGACCGCCGCGCCGGGGTCGACCGCGCCGCGCGCCGCCAGGTGGGCGCGCGCGCGCAGATAGAGGTCGCGCAGGAGCTCGCTCTTCCACGCCGACAGGTTGTTGGGGGCCGTCATCGCGGTGTCACACAGCGTCAACAGGTACAGCTGCGCCAGGCGTTCCTCGTCGCCGACCCGCTCGGCGAAGCGCGCCACCACGTCGGCGTCGGACAGATCGCGGCGCTGCGAGAGGTGCGACATGGTCAGGTGCTGGCGGACCAGGAACTCGGCGATCGCGACGTCACCGGCGACCAGGCCGAGGCGGGCGCCGACCGTCGCCGCGATCAGCGCGCCCTTCTCGGCGTGGCCCTTGCCGAGCGGCTTGCCGACGTCGTGCAGCAGCGTGCCCAGGTACAGCGACGCCGGCCGGGTCACGCGCTGATAGGCCTCGGTCGCCACCGGCTGCTCGGCGGCCAGCTCGCCGCGCGCGATGCGCTTGAGCATGGCCACCGCATAGAGCTGGTGCTGGTCGACGGTGTAGACGTGATAGAGGTCGTGCTGGACCCGACAGACGACCGGCGCCCACTCCGGCATCAGCGCCGCGATCACGCCGAGCTGATTGAGGATCTCGAGCTGCGACGGCTGCGCCTTGTCGCGCGGGTCGCACAGCGCGTCGACGAACCAGCGCGCCGCGGTCGGATCGGCCCGCAGCCGCTCGCCGTGCTGCGGCGCCAGCTCGGCGACCAGATCGCGGGTATGGCCGTACACCGCGGTGCCCTCGTCGACCGCGACCCGGAACAGGCGCAGCATCTCGCTCGGGCGATCGGCGAGCACGCGGGGGTCGCGCACCGCCAGCTCGCCGTTGAAGGTGAGGAAGCTGCCGTCGATGTCGCGGATGCGCGGCTTGCGTCGCGGCGGCACCCGCGCGGTCTCCAGCAACCGATCGGCGACCTGCACCACGCTGCGGGCGTGCAGGTAGTAGGCGCGCATCAGCGCCTCGACCGCCGGGGCCACCGCCGGCCGGCCTTCGCCCTCGCCGCGGCGGACATCGGGGAACAGCGCCGGTGCCAGCGCCTCCTGGGTCTCGAAGGTGAGCTGGTCGGTGCGGCGCTGGCCCTGGAGCTGGGCCATCGCGCGCAGGCCGAGCAGGAAGTCGCGAGCCAGGGCCAGGACGTCGGCCTGGCGCCGGGTCAGGTGGCCCTGATCGCACAACATCGCGATGCTCTCGCCGTGCGACGGCAGCGGCCCGGCGCGCAACAACCAGCGCGCCCGCGCCGCCCACAGCGCCGTGCTCAGATCGCGCAGCGCGCCGATGCCCTGCTTGAGGTTGGGCTCGAGCAGGTACAGCGAGTCGCCGAACCGATCGTGGCGTTTCTGCTTCTCGGCGGCGAGCTGGGTGATGAAGTCGTTGGCGTCACCGCCGGGCGCGATCACCGAGCGGGTGACCGTGCACAGCTCGTCGGTGAGGGTGCGATCGCCGGCGATGTGGCGGACGTCGACCAGCGCGGTGGCGGTGGCCAGATCGCCGCGCGCCAGCTTGGCGGCGGCGCGCGGCTCGCGCACCGCGTGACCGACCGCGACCTTGGCGTCCCACAGCGGATAGAGCAGCCGATCGGTGACCAGCTTGGCGGCCGCCTCGTCGCCGCGGTGGAGCAAGAGGAAATCGACATCGGAATACGGGGCCAGCTCGCGACGCGCCCAGCCGCCGGTGGCGACCAGCGCCAGCCGACTGGTGACGTCGCGGGCCGCCCACCGCCAGCGGGTCGCCAGCGCCCGATCGTAGACGTCGGACAGCACCGCGGCCGCCTCGCCGCCGCGGGCGCCGCCGACCAGCGCCGCTCGCATCGCACCGCGGGCGTGGGACAGCTCGGCGCGCAGCGCCGCCGCGGCTTCGGCAGAATGGGCGTCGGTGACCGGCTCCACGGCCGACACTCTAACGCGACTACGCCACGACCGACCGATCGATGCCGAGCGGTGACGCGTTCACCGGCGTGAAGCGACGTCAGTCGTCAGTAGCGCTTGAACCGGTACTGCAACACCACCTGGCCTTGCACGATGGCGCCCGCGGCGACCTCGACGGTCGCGCGCCAGCGGTCGTCCAGCACCTCGCCGCCGCCGTCGCGGTCGCCGACCCGCTCGAACACGACGGTCGGCCGCACCACGCCGCGCAGCGGCTCCTCGATGACGACGCGCACCGGGGCGCCGCCGCGGTTGGCGACCGAGAACTCGAGGTCGTCGATCAGCAGCTCGCCGACCAGATCGCGACCGCGCTTGCGGCGGAATCCGACCAGCTCGGGTTCCGGAGCCAGCGCGACCCGCACCACGGTGCTGGGATGGTCGACCCGCGCCGGCTCGATCTCGCCGTCGACCCAGCGCACGCCACCACCCGGATCCGCGGCCGCGACCGCGACCTGGAGTGGACCGTGAGCGTCGCCGGCCAGCCGCTCGAAGCTCAGCTCCCGCCACACCGCCCGAGTCGACGCCTCGCGCCAGTCGGGGTGGCGCGGATTTTCTCCGCCTTCGATCCCGGCACCGCGGTAGACGCGCTCGAGACGCGCCACCCGGCGCCGCGCCGCACCGGTGATCTGGACCGCGCCGCCGCCGATCGACGCCGTGCCGTCCCAGATCGTGATCGGCGGACCGGGCTCGTCGGGCAGACCGAGCACCAGCCGCACGCTCGCGCGCCGCGGGGCCCGCAGCCCATCGGCGGTGATGACGTACGAGGTCACCAGCGTCACGTGGTCGACCGCGAAGCCGTCGCCGGCCGCCAGCGCCGCGATCTTGTGCGTGGCGCGCCAGGCGATGCCCGGCGTCGCGTACGTGATCCGCACCAGGTGCCGGCCGGGGCGCGCGCTCTCCACCTCACATCGCAACGTGGGCTCGGCCGGCACGCCGGCGACCGCCAGGTGCGCGACCGTGTCGGGCGCGATGATCCGGACCGCGCCGCCGGCGACCCGCAGCACCAGGCGCCGGGGCTGGAACGCGACCAGGTGGCCGGCGACCTCGCGACCATCGTCGTCGACCGCATCGACCGGGTCGCCGACCACCGGCGGCCCGCTGCGGGTCGGCGACTCGACGTCGGCCCGCACGGTGGTCACCGACACCGCGGTCCTCGTGCCGCCGGCATCCACGATCACGGCGGTCGCCTCGCCGACCTCGACCACCTCGCCGGCCACGCGCCGGCCGTCGACCAGCGTCACGACCACCGCCCGGCCCCACAGCCACGCCGCGTCGCGCAAGGCGTCGACGGCGCCGACCACGTGGCAACTGCGGGTCGCGAGCCCGCCCGGATCGCTGACCGACTCCACGACCACGCTGTCGAGCTGCAGGTCGGCGGCCACGATGCCCAGCTCGAGCTCGCCGCGCGCCGGCACCTCGCGCCAGCGGCGCTCGTCGATGTGGCCGCGCCCGGCCCGGGCCGGATCACGAGCGGCATGGATGATGATCGCCAGCCCCTCGTCGGCGCGGTCGCGCGGCGTCGCCGCCGGCCCGGCGTGACAGCCGACCAGCACCAGTCCGACCAGCCACGCCCGCGGGGCGGCGACCGGCGTTCGCGCGCCGCCGGTCACTCTTCCTCGGCGACCGTGTCCGCCGCCAGCCGGGCGGCGTCGCGGATCGACGCCTCGCCGGCGAGCACCGCCGCCAGACCGGCCAGGAGCGGCAGGCGCAAGCCCCGCCGGGTCGCCAGCCGGACGCCGGCCAGCGCCGCGCGGGCACCCTCGGTGAAGCGGGCCGGCGTCACCCGCTCGTCGCGCGCCATGGCCAGGCCGAGCTGGTAGTCGGGATCGTCGGCGTCACCGGCGCGGACCAGGAGATTTCCCAGCCCGGCCAGCCCGCTCATGGTGCGGATCTGGCCGCCGGCCTGCTCCGACAGCCGGGACGCCTCGGCGATGGCGCGCGTGATCGCCACCGCGCGGGGCCCGGCCCCGACCTTGATGCCGTCGGCGAGCCCGAGCGCGACCGTGTAGGCGCCGGCGAGCGCCGACGCCAGCTCGACCCCGATGACGTCGCGCGAGCCGTAGACCCGCAGCACCGGCGGCAGGTTGAGCAAGCGGCGGGTCTCGCGCACCACCTCGTCGAACCCCGACGCCACCACCATCGAGGCAAACTGGCCGCCGCCCAGGTCGCGCGGCAACGCCGGGCCGGCCAGCACGCCGATGCGCAAGGCCGGCGTCATCCGCTCGATCAGCACGCTGACGCGCTCGTCGTCCGGACCCGCCAGCGCGCCGATGGCGTGGACCACCAGGTGACCACCGTCGATGGCAGCGCCCAGCTCGGCCAGCCGGGCCGGGGCGTCGGACGATGCCACCGCGACGATCACGTAGCGCGCCGCCGCCGCCAGCTCGCGCACGTCGCCGATGACGCGGACCCCGATCGGGATCTCGACGTCGGGCAAACGTGGGCAGCGCCGGGTCGCCGCGATCTCCTGCGCCACCGCCGGCGTGCGGGTGTACAGCACCACCGCCCGTCCGGCTCGCGCCAGGGCCACCGCCAGCCCGGTGCCGAACGCACCGGCACCAACGATCCCGACGGTGTCGCCGCGCGCGCTCACGACCGGCTCCGGGCCGCCCCGCCGTCGGGGCGATCGGGCGGCAGGTGCGCGAGGCGGTTCTGGTAGTAGTAGACCAGCTCGAGCGAGCCGACCCGCAGCGACTCGCCGTCGCGCTCGATCACCGGCCGGGCGTGGTAGGTGCCGAGCGCGCGCACCGCGTCGTCGAGCGTGGCGGCGTCGCCGGCGGCGACCACCCGCTGGTGCAGGTGCCCGGCGGCCGGGGTGGCGGCGATCCGCCGCCGCAGCTCGCCGAGCGCGCGCACCGCGTCGGCGACCGCGACGTCACGCGGCGGCAGTCGCAACAGCCGGTACACGTCGCGGGTCCCGGCCGCGGCGGCCACCGCGTCGAACAGGACCCGCGCCACCAGGTGCGTCGAATGGTAGACGCTCTCGCGCGGGTAGACCTCGGTGAGGCGACGGCCGAGCAGCCGCGTGTATTCGGCATCGCGTTGTTCGTCATCGGCCGGCTCGCCGCTGGCGCCCGACAGGTACGAGCGCGGATCGACCCGCCGGCCGGCGCGGTCGCGAGACCCACCATCGTCGTCGACGTCGTTACCGAACGGATCGAGCGGGCGACCGAACCGGATCACCACGGCGCCGTCGTGCACCAGGATCTTGCGCAGGAACTCGACGATGCGTCCGACCCGCGAGAACTCGTCGTCGGTGATGATGTAGCGGCGCTGGCCGGTCTCGGCCAGGTAGTCGTGGATGAGCGTCTCGGCCTCGAGGACCAGACGGTAGTTGATGGTCACCGGCACGATGTAGATCCGGCGTTGCGGCTCGCCGGCGCGCACGTTGTTGGCGTAAGCGCTGACCGCGGTGCCGAGCAACCCGAGCTTGACCGAGCGCTCGATCATGTTCGAGCGACAGCGGGTACCGCCGGGGAAGAACAGCGAGTGGTAGCCGCTCTCGAGGAGGACGGTCGAGTACTCCTTGAGGATGTCCTTGTAGAGTTCGAAGCGAAGCCGGCGATCGACGCGATAGGCGCCGAGGTTGTGCATGAAGAAGCTGATGAACGGATTCGAGAACAGATTCTTGCCGGCGCCATAGGTGACCGGCGGCAGTCCGGCGCGCTCGAGGGCCAGGCCGATCACCACCGAGTCCATGTTCGACGAGTGGGTCGGCGTCACCACCAGCGTGCCGCGTTCGGCGATCCCGCGCAGCATGTCGAGCGGGCCCTCGACCTGGATCCGGCTGTCGAGCTCGGCGAGCAGGCCGCCGACACCACCGCGGACGCTCGACAGCGGTGAGAACAGAAAGCCGAGGCCGGGCGTGAGCACCCGGGTGGCGAAGCGGTACACGCGCGGATCGAAGTTGCCGACGATGTCCTTGCCGAAGTGGCGGACCAGGGTCGTCAGCTCGCCACGCTTGTCTTCCTCGGACATGGTCCCGAGCTTGCCGGCCAGCGCTCGCCAGCGCGCGGCGTGCTCGCCACCCAGCCGCTTGAGCTCGTTCACGCACACGTCGTTGAGCACGTACTCGAGCGACTCGTCGCCGCCGCGCCGGGCACGCTCCGACAGCCGAGCCACCACGCGGCGTTCCACGGTGGCCAGCACCCGATCCCGATCGGCGTTGAAGCTCTCGAGGCGGTTGCGGCCCTCCCGCACCGGCCGGTCGCTGGCCATGTGCCGGTGATACCACGCGACTCGCGATCGCCTGGCTACCGCCTCACCAGATCCGAGCGTCATTTCCCCTGGTTGGCACGCGCGGGAGTGGCTGGGCTGGGAGAGATCCCGCCGTTCGAGGCTTGCGATGCGGGGCCTCGTGGTATGTTCGCCGGGCATCGCGTCGCTCGCGCTGGGTGCGAGTGAACTACCGAGACCGGCTCTTTCTGAGAGAGCGGTACCCGGAAGGAGCGGCCCCCGGATCTACGGGCAGGCTGCCGCGGCGGCGGCGCAGCATCCGGCGTTCGCCACTCGAGGCGAGACGAGACAGATGGCAAGTACCAAGCGGACCAGACCCGCCGCGGCGAAGGCGGAGAGCAAGCGCGTATCGCGCCCGACCAAGGCCAAGGCGCCCGCCCGACCGCGCGCGCCCGAGCGGCCAGCCGCGGCCGCGGCCGGAATCAAGAAGCCGGCTCGCAAGAGCCCGGCCCCCGCACCTGCGGTCGCGGCCCGGGCCGCGCCCCCGGTTCCGGCACGCGCCGCGCGTTCCGGACGATCGACCGAGGCGGCGGCCGTCGCACCGACGACGGTAGCGGCGCGGCCCGCCGAGCCGGCGCGGCCGACGGCCCGGACCGCCGATGAACTGCTCGAGATCGGCCGCGCCGTGCTCGGGATCAAGGACTACCGCCCCGGCCAGCGCGAGGCGCTCGGCCACATCCTCGGTGGCAAGGACGTGATCGCGGTGATGCCCACCGGATCGGGCAAGTCGCTGCTCTACCAGCTGCCCTCGCTGGTGCTGCCCGGACTCACCGTCGTGGTCTCGCCGCTGATCGCGCTCATCAAGGATCAAGTCGACAAGATGGTGGCCAAGGGCGTCGCCGTCGTCCGCATCGACTCGACGCTGACGGTGCGCCAGCGCCGGGAGATGAACGCCCTCGCCCAGGCACCGGGCGGCAAGCTGTTGCTCACCACGCCGGAGCGCATGGCCGACCCCGAGTTCCGCGCCTTCCTGCGCGCCTGCGCGGCGGACGTCGGCGTGTCGCGCTTCGTCGTCGACGAGGCCCACTGCGTCTCGCAGTGGGGTCACGACTTCCGCCCCGCCTACCTGTCGCTGCGCAAGGCGCTCGAGGACGTCGGCCGGCCACCGGTGCTGGCCACCACCGCCACGGCGCCCCCGCACGTGCGCGAGGACATCAAGCACCAGCTCGGCATCGAGGACGCCGACATCGTCACCACCACGTTCGATCGCCCGAACCTCCATTACGAGGTCATCACGTTCCCGGGCGAAGACGACAAGATGAAGACCCTGGTCACGCTGCTCAAGAAGCTGCCGCGGCCGGGCATCGTCTACTGCGCGACGGTGAAGAAGGTCGAGGACCTGTACGAGTCGCTCGGCCGACATGGGATCCCGGTGGCCCGCTACCACGGCCGCATGACCAAGAACGACCGCACCGCCGAGCAGGAGCGGTTCATGGAGGGGAAGGACCTGGTCATGCTCGCGACCAACGCCTTCGGCCTCGGCGTCGACAAGAAAGACATCCGCAACGTCCTGCACTACCACGTGCCAGGGTCACTCGAGGCGTACGCCCAGGAGGCCGGTCGTGGTGGCCGCGATGCCAAGCCCAGCCGCTGCGTGCTGCTGTTCTCTCCCGACGACGTCGCCATCCAGGAGTACTTCCTGTCGGGCACCTACCCGACGCGGCGTCAGGTCCGGGCGGTGTACGAAGCGCTCGAGGCGTACGTCGATGCCGGACGCGGTCCGCTCCGCGACGACACCCCGATCAACGTCTCCAACATCGCGCTCGGATCGGGCGTCGGTCAGCAGCGCACGCGCACCGTGCTGTCGCTGCTCAAGGACGAAGGCTTCATCATCGAGCGTGACGGCGGGGTCTACGAGCTCGCCGATCCGCCGCTTCCGGAGGCGTTGCTCAACGACAAGGCGCGCCAGTACGAGGCCCGCCGCATCATGGACCGGCAGCGCCTCGACGCGCTGCTCACGTACGTCAAGGCTCCCGGCTGCCGCAACCAGACCATCCTGGCCTACCTCGGAGAACCCGACGCCCCGTCGTGCGGCCGCTGCGACAACTGCCTGCGATCGCGCGAGGCCGCACTGGCCGCCGCCACCGAGGCGACCCGGCTCGGCGCGACGGTCACCCGGGTGCTCGACGACGAGGGCACCGTCGAGGCCAAGCCGCGCAAGATCATCCGCCACCGGGTGGTGCGCATCGACGAGCCGCCGGCCGGACCGCCGCCGGGTCCAGCCCCGATCACCGGCGGCCGACCGGCCGCCGCGGTCCGTCCAGCGCCCGGCGCCACACCAGCGTCGGCCGAGCCACCACGAGCACCGGCTCCGGTCGTTCGTTCGCGCGCCAGGCCGGGAGCAGCCCCGGCGACCGGCCCCGTACCCGCGCCCGTCCCGGTCGCCGCACCCGCGCCCGCCGTGCGTCGACGCGGCGATCGCGGCGAGGCCGCCGCGACGCCACCGTCCCAGGCGGTTGCGACCACGGCACCATCGCGGGCCGCGCGAGCCGCGCCAGCCACAGCCTCGCCGACGGCCGCGTCCAGCGACGATGAGGCCGAGCTCCTGGTTGCGTCCGCCATCGCGGCGGACCCGGCGGCGCCGGGTGCGAAGGACCCAGCGCCGCGGCGCCCGGTCGGAGACCAGGGTGACGACGACGAGGACGACGACGATGACGACGACGATGACGACGACGACGACGACGACGACGACGACGACGATGATGATGACCTCGACGGGGTCGATGGTGACGATGATGATGACGATGATGAAGACGATGACGACGACGATGACGATGATGACGACGATGACGACGAGATCGAGGCGATCGATCGCACCGCCGCCGACCTGGCCGAAGAAGGCGTCGCGGTCGACGGCGAGATCACGGTTCTGGCCCGCAAGCGGCAGCCCAAGGTCGCGAAGCCGCGCACGCCACGGCCCGACGCGGAGCCGGACCAATCCGCCGCGGCCGAGGCCCGGCGCCGGCGCCGCCGCCGGCGCCGCAAGCGGCGCGCGATGCTGCCGCCCAAGTCGGCGTTCACGACCCCGGTCCTGAGCCCCGGCGACTCGGCGTCGGGGCGGGCGCGCCAGGCCGCCGGCGGTCCCGTGATCGAGTACGTGCGCGGTCCGATGCGCATCAACATGGCACCGGTCGCGTCGGCGGCCCCGAGCGACACCGGCCCGCCACGCAATGGCGGCAAGCGCCGTCATCGCGATCGATTCACGCCCGAGGGCCGGACCGAGCGACCGCTATCGGCGTCCGAGCGGCGCGCCGAGCGGCGCGCCGACCGACTCGAGAAGAAGCGACGACGCCGACGGCGCCGGAAGCGGACCCTGGGCGCCGGAGTGCCCGCCGACGGACCGGTGTCGTTCTTCCAGCCGGTCGGTGGACCGCGGCCGGCGTTGCCTGCGGGGGGCGCTGGCGCGAACGGAGGCGGACGCCAGAACGGCAACGCCCCGAACGCGAACGGTGCCGACGGAGCCACCAGCCCGAACGGCCCGAACGGTCCTGACGGTCAGGCGTCCGTCCAGCTCGGACCCGACGGTCAACCCATGCGCAAGCGGCGGCGGCGCCGCCGCCGCGGTCGTGGCGGACGCGGGCGGCCCGACCTCCGCGACGGTGCGCCGGCGACCGGACCGCTACCCGCGGGCGCCGCGGCACCGCTGGCGCTGCCGCCGGCTCCCGACGAGGACTGACCGAGCCCCCGGAGCTCACCTGGATCATCCCGGATCACACCGGGTTAGGAGTCCGTCGTTCCTGGCGGTACACTGGCGTCATGTTCGGCTTGCTCGGCACCCTGCGCGTACGCACTCGCTCGGCGCGTCGTCTCGAGCTTGCGCTGACGCGTTCGACGCACGTCGTCGGCTGGACCATCACCCTGGGCGGCCTCGCGGCGTCGCTCGCGATGGCGCGGTGGTCGCTGTGGGCGGCGCTCGTCCCGCTGACGGTGGCAGCGCTCGGGCTGCTGGTCGCCACGATGCGCCAGCATCTGGTGTTCGATCGCGACGATGGGGTGCTGCGGATCGATCAGCGCCTGGCCGGATTTCCGTCGCACTCGGTGGTGCCCCTGTTCCACCTCAAGGCGGTCGTGGTCCGCACCCGGCCGCGCGGCGACTTCATCGCCGTGATCGAGCGTCGCGTCGGTGACCCGATCGTGCTCGATACCAACCAATCGGCCGGCCCGCTGTACGCGCTCGCCCAAGCCGTGGCTGACGTCGCCCAGCTTCGCCTGGTCTACGACGCCACCGCCGCGGCCCTGTAGTCGCGGAAAAAACCCGCCGCTGGCACGCACCAGCCACCGCTCGGTGTAGCTTCGGGTCGATGCGAGCCGTCCGTTCCGTGCTGCTGGCCGGCCTCGCCGGTGCCACTCTCGCGGCCTGCGAGGAGACGCGGTCCGGGGCCGCGTCCGGCTCCGGCGACCACCACGTCGACATCAAGCTGGTCGGCGTCGATGTCGATCGCTGGACCTGCGATCTGATCGCGACACCGGCGCTCATCTCGCAGACCCTCGGCATCCCGGCGCGCGCCATCGACAGCACGCTCGGCTCGGCCCCCGGAACGCCCAAGCCGTGCAACTTCGTTGCCGAAGGCATCGTGCCGGAGGCGTGGAGCTTCGATCTGGACTGCCGTGACCATGCGCTGGCGATCGCCGAGAAGCTGTTCGGCGAGTACACGGCGCGCAACTACGAGCTGATCGCTCAGTTCGACGCCTCGACGGGCGGCAAGGTCATCAAGGACGACGCTGGTGTCGAGCAGCACGCGGTCGCGGCACCGTTCGAGGTCGCGGTTGGCCGCAAGGCGCTCGACCACCACGGCCAGGCCATCCTGTTCGTCGATGACGATACGCCGTGTTACGCCCGCATCGCCGGTCCCGATCCCGAGCGTCGGCTGCTGGTCGCCAAGCTGGTCGCGTCGCGGTTGACACCGGCGACCGCGCCGATGCGCCCGCGCCCGGCGACTCCAGCCGCTGCGCCCGGGAAGTGATCGGCGGTCAGCGCCGGTTCACGCCCCAGGTTCGGCAGGTTCGGCAGGTTCAGGACAACGCTTCAGGAGCCCGATGACCGCTCGAGTGTTTGCATGCGCGCTGGTCGCAACGCTGGTTTCGTCGGCGGCGTCGACCCGGGCCGCGCCCGGGGCGCTGACCATCGACCACTACCGACTCGACAACGGCCTCGAGGTCATCCTGCAGCCCGATCCCGGACTGACCAGCGCCGTGGTCCATGTCTGGTTCCACGTCGGCAGCAAGGACGAGGTCCTCGGCAAGAGTGGCTTCGCCCACCTGTTCGAGCACCTCATGTTCGAGGGCTCGAAGCACGTCCCCGAGGGCCAGTTCGATCGCCTGCTGGAGGCCGCCGGCGGCTGGAACAACGGCACCACGAACAACGATCGCACCAACTACTTCGAGCAGGTGCCGGTGTCGATGCTGCCGCTGGCCCTGTGGCTCGAGGCCGATCGACTGGCCGGGTTGTGGGACGCGATGTCGCCGGCGGTGCTCACCAATCAGCGCGACGTGGTGAAGAACGAGCGCCGACAGTCGTACGAGAACCGCCCCTACGGCAGCGCGGAGCTGCTGATCACGCAGGCGCTGTGGCCGCGCGGCCACGGCAACTGGAACCTGACCATCGGCACGATCGAGGATCTCGACGCCGCCAGCATGGCCGACGTCGAGGCGTTCTGGCGCGCCTACTACCGGCCGTCGAACGCCACGCTGGTGGTGGTCGGTGGCTTCGACGTCGCCAGGACCAAGGCGCTCATCCACACCCTGTTCGCCTGGATGCCGACCCAGGCGGTCCCGGTGCGGCGCACGCTCGACGCACCGGTGGTGCCACTGGCCAGGCCGATCACGATCGAGACCACCGACCGGGTGCAGGTGCCCAAGGTCATCATCGCGCTGCGCGCCCCGGCGGCGTACGGACCCGAGACCGCCGAGCTGACGATCGCCGCCCAGATCCTGGGCGGCGGCAAGAGCAGCCGATTGCACCGCCGCCTGGTGTTCAATGATCGGATCGCGACCGAGGCCTACGCATCGTTCGGCGAACAGATGCTCGGCGGCGAGCTGAACATCGCCGCGGTGGCGCGGCCGGGGGTGACGGCCGCGACCGTTCGCGCCGCGATCGAGGACGAGCTGCGAGGCCTGCGCACCCGGCCACCGACCGCGGCCGAGATCGAGCGTGCCCGCCGCGTCCTCGAGGTCGGCATGCTCGGTGTGCTCGAGAACCCGTCGAGCCGCGCCGACCAGCTCGCCGAATGGGCGGCGTACACCGGCGACCCTGATCACCTGGACGAGTCGCGCGCCGCGCTGGCCGCGGTCACGCCCGAGAGCTGCGCTCGCGTCATCGCGCGCTGGATGTCACTCGACGCGGCGGTGACGGCCATCGTGCTGCCGGAGGGCAGCCCGACCACGGGCGGCAGCGGCCACGGAGGTGCGCCGTGACCCGCGCTCGGTCGCTGGTCTGCGTGGCGCTGGCCGCCTGCTGCGCGCCGGTGGCGCAGGCCGTCGAGCCGCAGCCCGAGCCCGAGCCCGAGCCCGAGCCCGAGCCCGAGCCCGAGCCCGAGCCCGAGCCCGAGCCCGCGTCCCAGCCGCAACCGCCACCACAGCCGGTGACCATGGAATGGAGCGCGGCGGGCATCGACTGGTCGACGGCGCCGCCCCCGGATCCCGAGGCAGCGTTCGCGCCCCCGGTCCCGGCGAGCTTCAGGTTGCCGAGCGGCGTCCGCGTCTACCTCATCGAGAACCACCGCCTGCCGCTGGTCAGCGTGCGAGTCCTGCATGGCGCGGCTGGTGCGCGCGAGGATGGCGCGCAAGCCGGCCTGGCCGCGCTCACCGCCGACCTCCTCGACGAGGGCGCCGGCGCGCGCACCGCGATCGAGCTACCGGAGGAGCTGGAGCGCCTGGGCGCCCGGCTTTCGATCGTCGCCGGCGTCGATCACGCCACGCTGGCGCTCGACACCCTCGCCGACACGCTCGAGCCGTCGCTCGCCATCGCCGCCGACGTGGTGACCCGACCGCGCCTCGACGGCGACGACTTCGAACGGGTCAAGGCCGAACGGCTCGCCGATCTGGCGCTGCGCCCCGACTCGCCGCGCGCGGTCGCCGCGCTGGTCTTCGAGCGCGTCGTGTTCGGCACCCACCCGTATGCCCTGCCGAACAACGGCTGGATCGACACCGTCGAGCGACTCACGCTCGCCGACGTCACGTCGTTCTGGTCGGCGCACTACGCGTCGAGCGCCACGACCATCGTGGTCGCCGGTGACGTCAGCCGCGCCCAGCTCGAGCCCATGCTGCGCCGCACCTGGGGGGCGTGGAAGGGCACGGCGCGGGTCGCCGCCGCGCCGCCAGCGCCGACGCCGCACAAGGCGGTGCTGGCGTTCGTCGATCGATCCGGCGCGCCGCAGAGCGTGGTGACGATCGGGCGACTCGGTCCCAGCACCGCCGATCCGCGCCGCGCCCCGCTCGACGTGATCAACACCGCGGTCGGCGGCAGCTTCGCGGCCCGCCTCAACGCCCGCCTCCGCGAGGAGCTCGGCTACACCTACGGCATCTACGCCACCGTCTGGCGCGGCGCCCGCGGCGGCGCCTGGAGTGTCTCGTCATCGATCCGCACCGACGTCACCGCGGCGGGGATCCGGGAGACGCTGACCATCCTGTCCGCAGCCGCAGCGGCGCCGCTGCCCGCGGACGAGCTGGCCAAGACCAAGGCGCTCATCGTCCGCGGCCTGCCGCAAGACTTCGAGACCAACAGCGCGATCGCCGGCGCCTACGCCAACCTGATCGCCGAGTCCCGCCCCCTGACCGCCTACCGCGACCTGCCCGGCCAGACCGCGAAGGTGACCGCCGCCGACGCGCAGGCCGCAGCCGCGGCGCTGTGGAAGGACCTCTCGATCGTCGTCGTCGGCGACTGGGCGGTCGTGGGCGAGGAGCTGGAGGCGCTCGGCCTGCCGATCGTGCGCTACGGCTCCGACGGCCGCCCGCTGCCTGGGGCCGGCGCGCGGTGAGAAGAAAAAACGCGACCTGACCGCTGCCCCCCCGTCTCCGTACCAGGCAACCACGGGGAGACGAGCATGAACAGGATTGAATTCGTGATGCTGGTGTGCGCGGTCGCGGTCAGCGGCTGCATGGCGGACGATGACGCGCTGAGCGCGCGACACCAGGAGGAGCTGGTCGGGCCGCTGCCGTGCGGCACGCTGCTGCGCTTCTCGGTCGACGGAGACCAACGTGACGGCAGCTCCACCGTCGGGGGCGATCTCCTGGAGGTGGCGCGGAGTGCGACCGAGTTCGCGGTCGTGGTGGACGTGCTCGAGCAGGTGCGCGCGCTGGGCTGCACCGGATGCGCCAAGGGCCAGCAGGGGTGCGAGCCGACCGTCGACCTCGACCACCCTGACAACGACCTCGCCGGCGCCCACCTCACCGATCTGCGCACCAGCTGCACGTGGAACGGCGGGAACTGGTTCTGCCACGGCACGGTCGACTTCAACCGCGCCAGCGGTCGCACGCCCGTCATGATGGCCGGCTGCTCGCCGTGCGTCGACTGCGTCCGGGACGCTCCGACTCGGCGCGTGGTTCCCGATGACCAAGACCTCGAGCCGTGCGAGTGGGGCGCCGGCACGGATACCGGTACGTGCGATCCGCCGTGACGCCGTCTGGTCGGCCCGCGCGCCAGCGAGTTCGTCGAGTGTCGACCTCCTCGTGATCGAGTATCCTGGATCGTGATGACCGGTCACGCCTCGCCGCAGCCGTACGTGAGCTTCGAGGACTACCTCGCTCAGGAAGCCGAGGGTGAGCTCAAACACGAGTGGCTCGACGGCGTTGTCTACGCGATGGCCGGTGGCAGCGTCGAGCACGGCCGGCTCGCGACGAAGATGACCACTGCGCTCACGGTGGCTCTGGCCGGGCGCTGCACCGTCTATTCGTCAGACGTGATGCTCTACGTTCGCGAGTCAAATCTCGCGACCTATCCTGACGGCAGCGTCGTCTGCGGTCCGGTGGACGTGCAACGGGTCGTGCGCAATGCCAGGACGCTCGGAGAGGCCGTGACGAATCCGACGCTGATCGTCGAGGTGCTGTCCCGCGACTCAACGGAAGGGTATGACCGCGGTGAGAAGTTCGCACACTACATGCGCATCCCGTCCCTTGCCGAATACGTGCTCGTCACTCAGGGCGAGCGACGCATCGAGGTCTACCGCCGACCGAGTGGGCGTGGGCACTGGCAAGGCGAGGTGGGCCAGCAAGGCGAGGCCGTGACCATGCATGGCCACACGTTCCGCGTCGATGACATCTACGATCAGTGAACCCGCCAAGGCCGGCGTCGCGGGCTAGAGCCCGGTCATCGTGCCCTCCGAGATCGACGGCGTGTTATCCCTCGCCGCCCCATGACCTCGACGGCGCCGCACAGCGAGCTGTCCGCGCAGCTCCGCCTGGCGACGCCGCTGGCGGCGCAGCAGGTCGGCCTGGTCATGATGAGCCTGGTCGACACCGCGATCCTGGGCCGCTACCACTCCGACGCGCTGGCCGGCGCCGGCATCGGCAACGGCCTCACCTTCGCGGTCACCTGCATCGGCCTGGGCGTGGTGCTCGGCCTCGACCCGCTGATCGCCCAGGCGCTGGGCGCCGGCGAGCGGGCCCGGACCCCGGCGCTGCTGCGTGACGGCCTCGGCGTCGCGCTGCGCTGGGGCGCCGTGCTCACGGTCGCGCTGTGCGCCATGCCGCTGGTGCTCGGCGTGGCCGGCGTCGAGCCGGCGGTCGCCGACGAGGCCCGGGTCTACGCCTACGCCCGCACCCTCGGGCTGACGCCGTTCCTGTGCCAGATCGCGTACCGCTCGTTCCTGCAGGCCCACGGCCGCACCACGCCGCTGGTGGTCGCGGTCATCGTGGGCAATGTCGTCAACGCGGTGCTCGACTGGATCCTGGTCTTCGGCGACGCCGGGCTCGCCGACCTCGGCCTGCCGGCGATCGGACTGCCCGCCCTGGGCTCGATCGGGGCCGCGATCGCCACCTCGGCGGTGACCCTCGGCACCGTCGCGTACTACGCCCGGATCGCCGCCGCGATCACCCGCGGCCTGGCGCGCCCGGCGACCCCGCCGCCCGACGCCGCGCGCGACGTGGTCCGCATCGGCCTTCCGATCGGGCTCCAGCTGTTCGCCGAGGTCGCCGCGTTCGCGCTCGCCGCCGTGCTCGCCGGCCGCCTCGGCGGCACCCCCGCCGCCGCGCACCAGGTCGCGATCCAGCTCGCCAGCGTACCGTTCTCGATCACCATCGGGATCGGCGCCGCCGCCGCGGTCCGCGTCGGGCTCGCGGTCGGCGCCGGTGATCACGCCGCCGCGCGCCGCGCCGGCCTCACCAGCCTCGGGCTCGGCGCCGCCGTCATGGCCAGCTCGGCGGCGCTGTTCGTGGTCGCCGCGTCGCCGCTCGCCGCCCTGTTCACGGATCGCAGCGCCGTGGTCGCCGCCGCCATCCCGCTGGTCCAGATCGCGGCGGTGTTCCAGCTCTCCGATGGCGCGCAGGCGGTCGCCGCCGGCGCCCTGCGCGGTGCCGGCGACACCCGCGCCGCGTTCGTCGCCAACCTGCTCGGCCACTACCTGGTCGGTATCCCGATCGCGCTCGGGCTGGGCTTCGCGGCCGGGCTCGGCGCCCCCGGCCTGTGGTGGGGGCTGACCGCCGGCCTGACCGGCACCGCGGTGGCGTTGATCGCGCGCTTCCTGTGGCTGACCGCACGGCCGATCGCGCGGGTGTGATGAAACCTCCGCCCGGTCCGACGCGGCTGGTGATACCAACACCCATGCGCGTGCTCACGCCGCTCGGTCTGGTTTGCTGCGCCGCCCTCGCCGCGTGCGGCGGCGACGACACCGCCACCCCCGACGCCGCGCCCACCGGCACCGCGCGTGTCGAGGTCCTCGGCTACGCCTACGAGATCGATCTGGAGACCCGCGCCGCCAGCACGCGACTCTCGCTCCGTCTCCTCGACGCCGGCAACTGCGTGGCCCTACCGTCGCGGGCCGCGATGCTCGACCTGGCCGCGGTGACGCTGGCCGGGGCGCCGGCGACCGCGACCTGGGATGGCGCCACGCTCACCGCGTGCGGCGCTGGCTGGGCCGCCAGTACCGAGCTCACGCTGGCCGCCACCATCACCCAGCAGCCGCTCGAGACCTGGGGCGGCTCGCAGGTCGGCTACTCGGTCACCAACGACGGCAGCGGCCAGCCGATGTTCTACCTGGTGTCGTGGGTCGGCGGCTGTGATCGTTTCGGTCCCTGTGACACCGCGCCCGGCACGTTCGCGACGTTCCGCTTCACCGTCCACCACCGCAGCGGCGTGCGCGCGCTGTGCCCGGGCCGCGTCACCGCCGCTGACACCGTCACCACCTGCGAGTTCGACCACGAGGGCGGCCCCACGTACTCGACGTTCGGGTTGCTGGCCAGCCCGTCGTGGCAGACGACGCCGCTCGGGACCTGGGGCGGCGTCGCGGTCACGCTCCACGATCGGCCCGGATCCGGCATCGCGCCGCTGATCGACGCCGCCTATCACCAGGGCTTCCTGGCCTGGATGGCGCAGCGCTTCGGCCCCTACCCGTACGGCAGCGAGCTGCGCATCGTCACCGGCCCGACCTACTGGAGCGGCTTCGAGCACCCTGGCAACATCGTGCTCGACGACGGTCTCGATCGCCCGATGAGCTCGCTGTACCTGCGCCCGGTCGCCCACGTGCTCAACCACGAGTTCGCCCACCAGTGGGCCGGCGACCAGACCACGCTGGCCGGTACCTACGACTTCGTCTGGAAGGAGGCGATGGCCGAGTACCTGTCGTACGTCCACGAGGACGAGACCAACCCGACCGAGGGCCTGATCACCGCCCGGGCCTGGAAGAGCTTCGCGCAGGGCGCGGCCTACTTCCCGGTGCCCGAGGACGCCGTCCGCCCGACCCTGCTCGACTACTACGGCGAGGTCTACGGTCCCGGTCCGATGATCCTGTTCCGTCAGCTCGAGAGCCTGAGCTCGCGCCCGGCGGTGCTGGCCGGCATCGCCATGGTGCTCGGCAGCGAGCGCGCGCTGTCGGTCGACGAGGTCCAGGCCGCGCTCGAGGTCTCGACCGGCCTCGACCTCGATAGGTACTTCGATACCTGGATCCGGGGCGCCGGCGCTCCGGTGTGGCCGACGTTCCGGGTCGAGATCACCGGCACGGCCCCGGACCAGCAGCTGGTCGTCACCGAGACCACGCCGGGCGGCGTCCTGCACGGTTGCACCTTCGCGGTCGCGATCACCGGCGCCGGCATCAACGAGCGCGGCAAGGTCACGAGCGCGCGCGGCGTGAACGGCGTCGCCGTCACCACGGCGCCCACCGGCGTGACCTGGACCGTCACCGGCACCACGCTCGACCCCGAGGCGCAGTGTCTGGCCTACGCCGCCGCATCGCCGATCGCCGCGACGCCGCGCCATCCACCGGGCTGGTCGCCATGGAACGGCTCGCTTCGAGCGGGGCGAGGCTCACTCACCACGCCGTGAATGCTCCGCCGTCGGCTGGAGGCGCCGCCGACCCTGTGTTATCTCCTCGGGCATCCGCGGGGGGGACCCGCGAAGGAGCCTCGCCCAATGCGTACACTGCCTGCCCGTAGCCTCTGGATCGCCGCCTGCGCGACCGCCGTCATCGCCCTCACTGCCTGCCCCGGTGCCAAGATCCCGGGTCGCGGCGGCGGTGGCGTCGATCCCAACACCTGCGGCAACTACGCCGCGTCCGACGCCGGCCGCAAGCTGAAGGCGTTCCTCGAGGCGACCGTCAAGGTCGACGCCGAGGCGACCCGCCTGGTCAACATCATCGGCGAGAGCTGCGCCATCATGGGCCGCGAGCTCGGCATGGCCGGCCCCGAGCTGGAAGGCCAGCCCAAGGACGTCTGCGCCCGCGTGTACGAGCGCCTCAACGCCGACCTCAAGGTCTCGATCAAGGCCGGCGCCAAGCTGAACGTCGTGTACAAGCCGGCGGTCTGCACCCTCGATCTGCAGGCGTCGGCGAGCGCCGCCGCCGAGTGCGAGGCCAAGGCGTCGGCCGACATCGGCATGACGTGCAACGGCACCTGCAGCGGCACCTGCGAGGGCACCTGCAAGGGCTCGGCGGGCACCGGCGGCTCGGGCGGCGACTGCAACGGCGTCTGCGAGGGCAGCTGCCGCGGCTCGTGCGACGGCTGGGCCGAGGCCGACGCGTCGGCCCAGTGCCGGGCCAAGGCCGAGGTCAACGCCTCGGTCGACATGACCTGCACCGAGCCCGAGTTCTCGGTCGACGTCGAGGCCGGCGCGATCGTCGACGCCAGCAAGGCGGAGAAGGCGCTGTCGGCGATGCGCGCCGGCTTCCCGAAGGTCTTCTCGGTCAAGGCGCGGCTCGCGCCGTTCGGCGCCGCCGTCAAGACCTGGGGCAAGACGGCCGCCGAGCTCGGCTCCGCGGGCCGCGACCTGGCGAACTCGTTCAAGGATCAGGCGCTGTGCATCACCGGTCAGATCAAGGCCGCCGTCGATGCCGTCGCCCGCGTGAACGTGTCGATCGAGGTCTCGGTCGAGGTCTCGGCCTCGGCCTCCGGTACCGCCGGCACCAACTGACCGCGACGTTCTGGGCCCGCGCAACGCGCAAGGGTCTGACCTGACACGGAAAGGGCCGCCCGATGGGCGGCCCTTCTTCGTTGCCCCTCTTTTGCTTTGGCGCCAATTGGAGTAAGAAGCGCTCCGCTCGCCATGAAGACCATCACCGAGTTCTCGACCGTCATGCTCCGCCGCGGCGCCGAGGTGCGCACCGCCAAGACCACCGAGGGAGTCGCCGCCGAGGCGATGGCCGAGGCGATGGCTGGCGTCCTCAGCCTGCCCGCCGAGCGGACGGCGCGCCTGATCGAGGCCCTCGACATCGTCGGGGCCGACGTCGACCGCGTGCGGTTGGTCCGCGTCTTCCAGGGCGAGAAGGGACCGACCGGAGCGACGTCGGTCGGCGAGTTCCACTACGCCCTCGATCGGGTGGTCAAGTCCGACGGCGGGCGAGGTCGTCCGCGCGGCGGCCGCGACGATCGCGGCGGCCGGGGTGGTGGCGGTGGTGGCGGCGGTGGCGGCGGTGGCGGCGGTGGCGGCGGTGGTGGTGGTGGTGGCTTTGGCGGCTTCGGTGACCGCAAGGCGCCCAAGCCCCGCGGCCTGGGCAGCCTCATGGCCTCGGCGGAGAAGAAGCCCGATGCCGACGACGACCGTCCCCGTGGCGGTGAGGTCCCCCGCGCCGGTCTGGGCTGGGTCCTGACCGCGGCGCCTCGTGACGCGCGCGAGCGTGGAGGTCCCGGCCGCGGCGGCCCCAAGCGCGGCCGTCCGGGCGGCGGTCCGGGCGGTGATCGCGACGCTCGTGGCCCGCGCGGGCCGGGCCGTGGCCCCGGCGGTGGCGGTCCTGGTGGCCCCGGCGGCGGCGGCGGCCCCGGGCCTGGGCGCCAACCCGGCGATGCGACAGCACTTCCTGGCGGTCCCGGTGGCCCGGATGGCGCGCGTCGCGACGGTCGAGGCCGTGGGCGTGGTGGCTTCGGCGGGCCCGGCGGCGGTGGCGGCGGTGGCGGCGGTGGCGGTCGCCCCGATGGACCACGCGGCCCGGGGCCGGTGAATCAGCCGGTCGCAGCCGACGTCCAAGCCTCCAGCGAGGCTCCGGCGAGCCCGACCGCGGCCACTGACGACGCCCCAACGTCCTGACACCGAACAACCGTTCGGGATCACGCAACGTTGGCGTCATCGCCGCTGTCGGAACCATGTCGGACCCTCGCGGTCTAGTCCCGGTACACTGATGCGGAGGCCCCCCATGACGCCCAGAGCCCACCTTCCCCGGCGCAGTTTCCTCGTCGCCATTCCGTTCGTGGTGGCGCTCCTGCTTGGACTGACGACGTCGCCAGCCGGCGCCGACATGTCCAAGAAGGTGATCGCCGCCTTCAAGGGCAAGATCCTGGTCACCAAGGCGCCGCTCGAGATGGCGGGCGACGACAAGACGACGATCGCGCATTTCAAGAAGCAGACGCTCACCGAGATCAAGGGCGCGGTCGGCGGCGACGACGTGTTGACCTGGAACTTCGTCTACACCGCCTTCCTCAAGGGCACCGGCGCCACCAGCCTCAAGCTCGAGTTCTACGACGGCACCAACTACAGCGCCGACAAGTCGCTCACCGGCGTCGATCCCAAGATGACCGTGCTCGAGGGCGACATCGAGATCACCGAGGACGACAACATCACCAAGGGCAAGACGTACACGATCAAGCTGACCGGCACCGTGCGCGGCAAGGAGATCGTGTTCGCGACCACCACCCTGAAGATGAACTGACGAAGTCGGCCCGGTCGGCCTGGCGGCGCGAGCGGCTCGACGAGCCCGCGACCGGGCTGGCGCGCTTCCGTGTTAGCGTCCCGCGGCCTCCTCGGCTGTGGCTCCGCGCCGGGGACGGATTAGTGGGCATCCATGGGGCGTAAGGGTATGTCGAATGCGCAACCACGCTCTGGTCCTCGTCGCGTCGTGTGGGGCCGTGCTCGCCTGTGGCGGTGGCGCCGGCAAGAAGCGCGCTGACCTGACGGTCTCCGCGTCGCCGACCGGCGAGATCACGGGCTCGGTGCGGGTCGTGCTGGCGTTCTCACGGCCGATGGTGGCGCGTGATCAGGTCGAGCGGCCGGTGCCGTCGGCCCCCCTCACCCTGTCGCCCGCGATCCCGGGCGAGGCCACCTGGGTCGACGACCGGACCCTGGCGTTCGTTCCGACCGACAGCTTGCCGGTCTCGACCCGCTTCGTGGCCACGGTACCCAAGGGCACCCGGGCGCTCGACGGCAACGCGCTCGGCGAGGCCCTGGCGTTCGAGTTCTCCACCACCCGCCTCGGCGGCTCGCTCCAGGTGGTCGGCTCGACCGAGCGCGCCACCCGCGATCAGGTCGTCACGCTGAGCTTCAACCAGGAGGTTCCGTTCGCGCAGGTCGCGCAGCATTGCGGCTTCGCGGCCGGCATCAAGCAGCATCCGGTCAAGCTCGCGCCCGACAGCGACCCCGGACCGGCGAAGACGTTCACGGTGATGCCGGCCGTCGAGCTGGCCATGGACACCGACTGGACGGCAGCGTGTCGCGCCGGCCTGCGTGGCAGCGTCGGCAACCTCGGCCTCACCGAGGTCATCGAGCAGGACTTCCACACCTTCGGGCCGCTGCGCTTCGTCAGCCTGGAGCCAAACACCAACGACATCATTCCCGACGAGAGCCTGCGGCTCGCGATCGCGTTCACGAACCCGCTGGCGCCGCCGTACAAGATGACGATCGAGCCCGCGGTGCCCGGCTTTCCGGACCGCTGCCACAGCCTCGGCGATTCGCCGGTCGGGTTGAGCTGCGCGGCCCAGCTCGATCCGATGACGTCGTACACGCTCACGATCGACGGCGCGCAACGCGACGTGTTCGGACAGGCCCTCGATCAGCCGCGGACGCTCGCCTTCCGGACCACGAATGCCAAGCCGACCATCTCGATGGAGTCGGGCTACTTCGTCGCCGAGCTCACGCGACCGGTGATCCCGGTGTGGACCCGCAACGTCACCGAGCTGCACCTGAAGGCCGTCGAGGTCACGCCCGCGAACTTCCACGAGCTGAGCCCGTTGATCCAGTGGTGGGAATCGGAGCCCGCCGATCTGTCGAAGACCAAGCTGGTGGCGCGCGAGAAGAAGCTCGCGATCACCGGCACCAAGAACCAGTGGGGCCAGCATCCGATCAGCTCGACCGAGCTGTTCGGAAGCACGCCCGGTCCCGGCATGTTCTACGTCGAGCTCGGCTCGTCCGAGGTCGAGCGGGCCCCGTACGCCGACGGCGGACGCCAGAAGGTGCTGGTCAACTTCACCGATATCGGCGTGGTCAGCAAGCTGTCCGCCACCCGCGGCCTGGTGTGGGCGACCCGGCTCTCGACCGGCAAGCCGTTGCCGGGCGCGACCGTCACGGTTCGCGACCACGCCGGCAAGCTGACCTGGTCGGGCACCACGGATGGCGACGGTGTCGCGCTGCTGCCCGGCACCGCGAAGCTGTCGCCCGCCGGCGGCGGTGCGGCCGCCGGCGACGACGAAGGTGAGGACGAAGGCGAGGGCGAGGACGAGGGCGGGATCCGGATCTTCGTCCAGCACCAGGCCGACTGGACCATGGTCAATCCGGTCCGCGCGGGTGGACTGGCGCCGTGGAACTTCAATGTCTCGGTCGACTACGACGGTGGACCGACGAGGTTGCGCGGATTCATGCACACCGATCGCGGCCTGTATCGCCCGGGTGACAAGGTCCACGTCAAGGGCCTCGCGCGCGTCACCAAGCTCGGCGAGCCGCTCGCGGTGCCCCCCGAGGGCAAGCGGGTCAAGGTCGAGGTCGACGGCCCGCAGGGCAAGACGTTCGCCGAGGCGGAGGCGCGGCTGAGCGCGTTCGGCGGCTTCTGGTTCGATCTCGATCTGCCCGGAGATGCCCGGCTGGGTGACTACGTGATCCGCGCCAAGCTCGAGCACGGGACGTTCACGCGCGAGTTCACCGTCGAGGAGTATCGACCGGCGACGTTCGAGGTGACCGGCAAGATGGCGGCCGCCCACCTGGTGCGCCGCGGCACGGTCAAGGCAACCATCGCGGCCAGCTATCTCTACGGCGCCCCGCTGCGCACCGGCACCGTCGACGTCGCCGTCCACAGTCGGCCGCGCCGGGTCGAGTTCTCCCAGCACGCGGACTTCCAGTTTCTCGACGAGCGCCGCTACGACGCCTACTCGTCCTACGAGTCCGATGACTCCCAGTCCCTGGTGACCGAGGACCAGGTCGAGCTCGATGGCAAGGGCAACGCGGCCATCGCGATCGCGGTCAGCCCCGACGACGTGGCCACCGATTCGGATCTGTTGATCCGCGCCAACGTCACGGCACCGTCCAACGAGGTGATCAGCAAGACGTTCACGATCCCGTACTTCCGATCGCGGAAGTACTTCGGCATCAAGTCGCCGGGCTACTTCCTCGGCGTCAAGAAGCCCCAGAAGTTCCAGGTGGTCGGCGTGTCACCGGACGGCAAGCTGGTCGATGGCCCGGCCAAGCTGACGGTGACCCGGCGCGACTGGAACTGCGTCTGGGAAGACTGGGGCTATCGCGGCTCGTACCAATGCAAGGACGACACCAAGACCATCCTCAGCCAGACGCTCCAGCTCGCCGGTGGCAAGCCCGCCGAGTTCGAGTTCACGCCCGAGAGCGGCGGTGACTACTGGGTCGTGGTCGAGGGCGACAAGGGCAAGGACGAAGCGTCCGCCGCCGCGGTCAACCTGTACGCCTGGGGTGATGGCGGCGGTTCGTGGCGCAGCGACGACTCGCTGTCGTTCGACATCGTCGCCGACAAGAAGGAGTACCGGGTCGGCGACACGGCGACGCTCCTCCTCAAGACCGATCTGGCCGAGGCGACCGGGCTGGTCACCATCGAGCGAGACGGCGTGATCGAGAAACGCCTGATCACGTTGACGCCGACCGACAAGCACATCGCGGTGCCGATCACCGGCAACCACGCGCCCAACGTGTACGTGTCGGTCGCGCTGGTCCAGGGCCGCATGGGCCTCGGCACCCGCGGCAAGCCGCGGATGCGGATGGGGCTCGTGAACCTGCCCGTCCGACCAGAAGACAACACGCTGGTCGTCTCCGTGGAGACCGACCGGAAGGACTACCGGCCCGGCGCCGTGGTCAGCGCGACGATCAAGGTCACCGACGCCAGCGGCAAGCCGGTCGCCGCGGAGGTCTCGATCACCGCTGCCGACGAGGGCGTGCTGTCGCTGATCGGGTACCAGACCCCCGATCCGATCCCGACCTTCTACGCCCCGTGGGGCATCGGGGTGTCGACCGCGACCCAGCTCGAGTACATCCGGGACATCCCGGGCCCCAACGTCGAGCGCCCGGCGTCGGGCGGCGATGCGGCGGGGACCTTGCGCTCGCGATTCGCGGCGACGGCGGTGTGGACCCCGGGCGCGGTCACCAACGGCGACGGGATCGCGACCATCGAGTTCAAGGCTCCCGACAACCTGACCGCGTTCCGGATCATGACGGTCGCCGCCGACAAGGGCACGCGGTTCGGGTCCGCCGACCAGCGCTTCACGGTCTCGAAGCCGTTGCAGCTGCACCAGGCCCTGCCGCGGTTTCTCAGCCTGGGCGACCGGCTCCAGGGTGGCGTGATCGTGCACAACGAGACCGGCGCCGCCGGCACCGCGGTCGTGACGCTGGTCACCGACCCGCGCCTGACCAACACCGGCGACCACGAGCGCACGGTGCAGCTCGACAAGGGCGCCCGGCTGCCGGTCCTGTTCGACCTCACCGCCGCCGAGCTCGGCCTGGCGACGCTCACGTTCTCGGTGACGATGAACCGCGAGCGCGATGCCGTGAAGCTCGAGCTCCCGGTGCTCCACCCGTCGCCGGTGGTGACCCACCACGTCGCGCATGGCGCCGTCACCGGCCCGACCAAGCTCCCGCTCGCCCTGCCCGCCGACGCGATCGCGTCCTCGGCCGAGGTCGTGATCTCGCTCGATCCCGACGGGCTCGCCGGCATCGAGGACGGGCTCCGCGATCTGATCGGCTACCCCTACGGCTGCCTCGAGCAGACCACCTCCAAGATGATCCCGATGCTCGCGGTCGGCGACCTCGCCGAGTCGCTCGACCTCGACGGCCTCAGTGGCGCCAAGCTCGAAGGCTTCGTCAAGGCCGGCATCACCAAGATCGGGCGCCACCAGACCGCGTATGGCGGCTTCTCGCTGTGGCCGGGCGGCGACCCCGAGGCCTACTACACGGCGTACGCGCTGTGGGGGCTCCACCTCGCGAAGCAAGGCGGCTATGCCGTCGATCCGGCCCGCATCGCCGACGGTCTCGAGTACCTGCGCAACGACGGCAAGAACCCCGATCAGTCGCGGCCGTACTACGACGAGGCCGGCGACCTCGGCGCCCAGGCCTTCGCGCTCTACGTCCGCGCCGTCCTCGGCGACAAGGACACCCAGGCCACGACCACGATGAGCGCGAACGCCAAGCTGCCGATCTACGGCAAGGCGTACGTCGCGCGGGCGCTCGCCGCCGGCGTCGGAGCCAAGGACCCGGCGGTCGTCAAGCTGGTCGCCGAGCTCGGCGCGCTCGCCACCGCCGCCGGCCAGGCCGATGCGCTGATCGAGGAACCCGGCGCCGGCACGATGCGCGGCTACATGTCGAGCTCGCTGCGCACCACGGCCGCCGTCATCTCGGCGCTGGTCGAGCTCGAGCCCAGGCACCCGGCGATCAAGGCCCTGGTCCGCGCGGTGATGAAGCACCGGCGCGCGACCGACTACCTCGACACCCAGGAGAACCTGTACTCGCTGCTGGCGCTCACCAGCTACGCGCGCACCATCTCCGGCCCGGCGCCCTCGGTGACCGTCGAGCTCGGCGACCAGACCTTGGTCGCCGGCGGGCTGGGCGGCAAGCAGCGCCTGCGCGTGGTCGCGGCACCGTTCCCGACCAGCGGCGAGCTCGCGATCACGCCGCAGGGCGAGGTCCACTACAACGTCGAGATCCGGTACCGCCGGACGCCGGCGTCGCTGGTGGCCGCGTCCACGGGCATCGTGCTCGGCCACGAGTATCTCGATGAGGCCGGTCAGCCCAAGACGACGTTCCAGGTCGGCGACGTGGTCGTGGTCCGGCTGACGACCCAGCTCCACGACTACGCCAACCACCTGATGGTGTCGGAGGCGCTGCCCGCCGGCTTCGAGGCGCTCAACTCCCGGCTCGCGACGGTGGGCACCGCCGGCATCGCGCAGACCCAGGACTGGGGCACCTTCCGCGAGATGCACGACGACCGCGTGAACTTCGCGTCCGAGTACACCTACCGGGGCAACCACGTGTACGAGTTCACGATGCGGGCCATCGCGGTCGGCACGTTCACGCGGCCGCCCACGGTCGCCGAGCTGATGTACGAACCGGCGACCCGCGCCCAGACCGCGCTCGACACCATCGAGATCAAGGCCAGGTAGGTGCGATCGCTGGCGCGGCGGGCGTGGGCGGTCGCCACCGGTCGCCGGCTGCGGTGGCCGCGCCGCGTCGGCGGCGCGCTGTTCGCGGTCTGGGCGCTGGCGTCGGTGGCGTGGTGGATCGCGGTCCGAGCCGCCGACTTTCCGCACCACCTGCTCGACCGGACCACGGCCACCTCGCTCGCGGTCGTCGATGCCAACGGCGTGTTGCTACGCCAGGAGGCGACCAGCGCCGGCCTGCGCGAGCGCTGGATCGCCATCGACAAGATCTCGCCCCACCTGATCGACGCCACGCTGGCGTCGGAGGACCACGACTTCCACGACCACGCCGGCGTCGACTGGACCGCCATGACCCGCGCGGCGTGGCTGAACCTCAAGGGCCGCGACGTCGAGTTCGGCGGCTCGACGATCACGATGCAGCTGGTGCGGCTGACCGCCAACCCATCGCGAAGCTGGTCGGGCAAGCTCCGCCAGATGGTCCTGGCCGCGCGCCTCGAGCGCGCGCTGTCGAAGCGCGAGATCCTCGAGCAGTACTTCAACCGGGTCTACTACGGCAACGGCGCCTGGGGCGCCGAGCAAGCCGCGCAGGTCTACTTCGAGAAGTCGGCCGCCGAGCTCTCGGTCGGCGAGGCCGCGATGCTGGCCGTGATCCCGCGCGGCCCGAGCTACTACGATCCGTTCGACGCCTGGCCGCGGGTCGCGGACCGGCGGAGCCACATCCTCCGGCTGATGGAGAAGCGGGGCCACATCTCGGCCGACCAGCGTGGGCTCGCCGAACGCATCCCGATCGAGCTCGAGCAGTCCCGGCCGCACTTCCGCGCCCCGCACTTCGTCGAGCTGGTCAAGCAGCGCCTGCCGCCCGGGTTCCAGCGCGGCGCGACGATCCGCACCACGCTGGACTGGGATCTGCAGCGCCACGTCGAGGTCGCGCTGACCAACCACCTGGCGCGGCTGGCGTCGCGCAACGTGACCCAGGCCGCGATCATCGTGATGCGCAACTCCGACGGCGCCATCCTGGCGCTGGTCGGTTCGAAGGATTACACCGACCGCGCCACCCACGGCGCGTTCAACGGGGTCACCGCGCGCCTGCGACCTGGCTCGACCCTGAAGCCGTTCGTCTACGGCGCGGCCTTCGAGATCGGCGACACGCCGGCCACGGTCGCCAACGATGTCGTGCTCCCCGAGGACGCGCACCAGTTCTATTCCAAGGACGTCAAGAGCCACGGCTTCGCCCGCTATCGCGAGTCGCTGGCCGGTTCGTACAACCTGTCGGCCGTCCACACCCTGCAGCGGGTCGGCATCGGCCCGGTGCTGCGCAAGCTGCGCGGGGCCGGACTCTCGACGCTCGATCGGCCCGACCACGACTACGACTGGGGACTGGCGATCGGTCATGCCGAGACCCGGCTCATCGACCTCACCGCCGCGTTCTCGACCTTCGGGCGCGGCGGGCTCCCGATCGCGCCACGGGCCGTCGCGCTGGCGACCGCGGTGACCGGCGAGACCTGGACCGAGCCCACGGTGGTGCGCGATCGCGTGTTCTCCGCGGAGGTGTCCTATCTCGTGTTCGACATCCTCTCCGACCCCGATGCCCGCAAGCCGATGTTCGGCGATCGGGTGCCGATGAACCTGCCGTTTCCGGTCGCGCTCAAGACCGGCACCACCAAGGCCTACACCGACCTGTGGGCCATCGGGGTCACGCGCGAGTACAGCGTCGGAGTCTGGGCCGGGAACTTCGACGGCTCGCCGACCCACCACGTGATGTCGACCGAGGGCGCCACGCCGCTGGTGCGGGCGGCGTACACGGCGATCGCGGCCCGTTTCGGCGACCCCACCGCGCCGCCGCGCCCGGAGGCGATCGTGTCGGCGGCGATCTGTCCGCTGTCGGGCAAGCGGCCCGGGCCCCACTGCGACCACCACAAGCGGGAGCTGTTCATCGTCGGTCAGGTGCCCGACGAGCCCTGTGACTGGCATCAGCTCGTGTGCGGCGTACCGTCGGTGGTCTACCCGAAACCGGTGCTCGCCTGGGCCCGGTTCTACGGCCGCGCCACGCCACCGAGTTGCGATCTGCCGGCCGCCGACGGTCCGGTCAGCATCACCTACCCGATCGAGGGCGCCCGCTTCCTGCTCGAGCCCCATCGCCCACCCCAGGCCCAGCGCCCGCCGCTCGCCGCCCTGCCCGCGGCGCCGGATCTGCGCTGGACGATCGACGGCGAGCCCGCCGATCGCTGGGTGCCGACGCCGGGCGCCCACCGCGTCGTGGTCACGCGCGGCGACTCCAGCGATCAGATCAACATCGTCTACGAGTGACGCCCGCGGTCACGCGCGCGCGGCGGCGATGGAGGCGCGGGCCGCCGCGACCACGGCGTCGACGGTGAGGCCGAGCTGCTCGTAGAGCACCTCGGCCGGCGCCGATCCGCCATAGCGATCGAGCCCGACCACCCGGCCGGCCGTGCCCACCATGTCACCCCAGCCAAACGTCACGCCAGCCTCGACGGCGACCCGGGCCCGCACCGCCGGCGGCAGCACGCCGTCGCGGTAGGCGGCGTCCTGGGCCACGAACAGCTCCCAGCACGGCATCGACACCACCCGGGCCGCGATGCCGTCGGCGGCCAGCGCGGCCTGGGCACCGAGCGCGAGCGCCACCTCCGAACCGGTGCCGATCAGCACCACCGCCGGCGCCGCGCCGCCGGCGGCTTCGCGGAGCACGTAGGCGCCGCGGGCGACCGGCGCCTCGGGCGGCGCCACCACCGTCAGATCCTGGCGCGACAGCACCAGCGCGACCGGTCCGTCGGTGCGCGACGCGGCCAGCTTCCACGCCGCCGCGGTCTCGTTGGCATCGGCGGGCCGCATCACCCACAGGTTGGGCATGGCGCGCAGCGACATCAGGTGCTCGACCGGCTGATGAGTCGGCCCATCCTCGCCCAGGCCGACCGAGTCGTGGGTCCACACGTAGGTCACCGGCAGGTGGTTGAGCGCGGCGAGCCGCACCGCCGGCCGCATGTAGTCGCTGAAGACGAAGAACGTGGCCGCGAACGGGCGCACGCCGCCGTGGTAGGCCATGCCGTTGCAGATGGCGCCCATCGCGTGCTCGCGCACGCCGAAGCGCAGGTTGCGACCCACGCCGGTGCGATCGTGATCGCCACCGGGGACGATGGTCTTGGTCGAGCCGCCGAGATCGGCGTCGCCGCCGAACAGCCATGGCACCCGGGCCGCGAGCGCCACCATGCACTTGCCCGACGCGATGCGGGTGGCCAGCGACTCGCCGGCCTTCCACGTCGGCAGCGCCGCCTCCCAGCCCGCCGGCAAATCGCCGCGCTGACACTGATCCCACTGCACGGCCAGCTCCGGGTGTGCGGCGCGCCAGCCTTCGAAGCGAGCTCGCCACGCCGCGTGCGCCGCCTGGCCGCGTGCGCTGATGGCGCCGAAATGGGCCCGCGCCGCATCGGGAACCTGGAACTGCGCCTCGGGATCCCAGCCCAGCGCCCGCTTGGTGGCCGCGACCTCGTCCTTGCCCAGCGGCGAGCCATGGGCCGACGCCGTCCCGGCCTTCTTCGGCGAACCAAAACCGATCGTGGTGCGGACGCAGATCATCGACGGCCGCGCGAGGTCGCGCTTGGCAAGGGAGATCGCGCGCTCGATGGCGTCGACGTCGTGATCGCCGTCCTCGACGCGCAGCACCTGCCAGCCGAGGGCGGCATAGCGGGCGGCGACGTCCTCGCTCATGGCCAGCGACGCCGGGCCATCCAGCGTGATCTGGTTGTCGTCGTACAGGCAGATCAGCTTGCCGAGCCCGAGGTGACCGGCGAGCGACGCCGCTTCCTGGGCCACGCCCTCGACCACGTCACCATCGGAGACCAGGGCGTAGGTATGGTGATCGACGATGGTGTGGCCGGGCCGGTTGAACAGGTTGGCGAGGAAGCGCTCGGCGATCGCCATGCCGACCGCGTTGGCGTGGCCCTGCCCCAGCGGCCCGGTCGTGGCCTCCACGCCCGGCGTCAGGTGCCACTCGGGGTGGCCGGGGGTCCGCGAGCCCCACTGCCGGAACGCCTTCAGCTCGTCGATCGACAGATCGTACCCGGCGCAGTGGAGCAGCGCGTAGAGCAGCATCGATCCGTGGCCAGCCGACAGCACGAACCGATCGCGATCGGGCCACAACGGGGCCGACGGATCGACGATCAGATGGCGTTGCCAGAGCGCGTAGGCCATCGGCGCCGCCCCCAGCGGCAGGCCAGGATGGCCGCTGTTGGCTTGCTGTACCGCATCGATGGCGAGGGTACGCAGCGTGTTGACGGCGATGCGGGCGAGATCGTCGGGCACGCTCACGGCGCGGAACCTACCACCACCGGGATGATCACGAACAGCCCTGGCTCCGGTTCGGTGCCACGGCTGGCTGGACCGGCTCGGGCCCGGCGCCAACCTCACCGCCACGCTTCTCGTATAAGCTGGCGACCTCGATAGTCGGGGGAACCTACTGATGAACCTGCGTATGCGTTCGACCATGGCGCTGGCGTGCTGGAGCGCGCTGCTTTCCTGTGGCGGCAAGGGCAAGCCGGCGCCGGCCGCGCCGCCGGTTCCGGGCAGCGGCACCGGCGTGGCCACCGACAGCGACGGCGCCGGTGACAGCGACGGCGCCGGTGGCGGATCCGCGCCCAGCCCGGCGCCGCCGGCCATCGCCGATCGTTCCCCCGAGCTCTTCATGCCACCGCTCAAGGGCATCGGCCTCGGCCAGACCGTTTCGTTCTCGACCGCTGCCATCGACCAGGACCTCGACGACATCGCGGTGACGGTGTCGTCGATGCCGGCGTCGGCGCGCTTCGACCCCATCACGCAGACCATCACCTGGACGCCGACCCGGGACGACGTCAAGGCCGGCAAGGGCGAGTTCTCGCTCGACATCAAGGACCTGGACCATCCCAAGAAGGTGATGGCCGAAACCTGGCAGTGGCCGGTCAGCGCCAAGAAGGTCGCGCTGCCGGTCGCGCCCCGCGCCTCCGACGCCGCCGAGACCTTGTTCACGATCCGCGACCCGCGGCGGGTCGAGGCGGCCGCCAAGGCCTACCCGTTCGACGCCATGCTCGCGCTCGGCGCGACGATGTCGCGACCGTCGCTGTCCGCCGACGTGTTGGCCAAGCTCGGGCCGCCCGACAAGAAGGCGCTGTTCCGCTCCTTCCTCAAGGGGCTGGCCGCGACCCACAAGAACCCGCGCCTCGATCCCGACGCCAAGGAGTTCGACAAGGCGTCGTTCGGCAACCCCAAGGACTGGAAGCTGGTCGTGGTGCGGCCGCGCATCGACAAGAAGTTCCACGAGCTGCGCCTGGTCTACCAGGCGGTCAAGGCGCCCGAGCCGGTGTTCGCGATGTTCCGCGTCCGTCCGGTCCAGGACCACCCGGCCATTCCTCCCGAGGCCAAGACCGAGAACAACAAGGTGTTCGCCGAGCTGTTCTGGCGCCACCTGCTGGGCACCGATGGCGCGCCCAACCCGAAGCTGGTCGCCGACCCCAGGGCGCACGGCAAGGCCGTGCTGGCGTTCGTCAAGGGCGTGTTGACCTACAAGGGCAAGGAACCATGGGCGCAGTCGGGCTTCATCGCGCTGCCGACCGAGGCCCGCATGGGCGGCGGATCGGCTCGCAACCCGGATGGCAGCTATGCCTCGGGCGACGGCTGGGCATGGAGCGTGGTGAAACCGATGGTCGGCGCCGACGGGACCGCGCAGAGCTACGTCAACATCGGCATCCCCGGGTTCTGGACCCAGACCGTGCCGTCGCCCGACAAGAAAGCGTGGATCGGCACCTGCGCGCCGCCGTTCGATCCCGACGACCCGAAGCACCGCCCGGGCTGGGAGGTGCTGTGCCGCAAGGCGCTCGGCTTCGTCGACCTGCCCGACGCGTCGAGCGGCAAGGTGGCACCGGCCAAGATCGACGCCGTCAACCTGTTCAAGGACCACAAGCTGGGGCCGGCGGTGGCGCGCTTGCCGCTCGACGACGGGCGCCGCGACCACGGCGAGGAAAACGGCATGACCTGCGCCCAGTGCCACATGCGCAACTTCGGCGTCCGCGACTATGCCGACGCGGCGACCGCGGATCCGTCGGCCGGCCTGCCGACCGGCCGCAACCGCGCCCTGCCGACGCTCAACTTCCAGATCATTCCGACCCACACCTGGGAGGCCTTCACGCTCGAGTTCATGCAGGACCAGGAGTGCAAGGCCAAGAAGCACCTCGAGGTCGCGCTCGGCAAGGCACCGGCGCTTGGTTGCCCGCTGGCCGATCCAGCCGCGCCACGGATCACCGGGCCGCTCGCGGCGCCGCTCACGCCCTGACCACGACATGGCCGACCCATCGATCGCCGACAGCCAGCGCAAGAAGCCGGAGCCGCGGCCCCGGCTGGCCGTTGTCGACGACGGCGGCCCGGCCAAGGCTGCGAGCAAGCCGGCCGGCAAGGGCAAGGCCGGCAAGGGCAAGGCCGGCGGCTGGGCGGCGTTCACCGACGGCGGCGCCGCGCCGCGCTGGATCGTCGCCGCGCGCGCGGTGCTGGTGCTGGCGCTGTGCGCGACGGTGCCGACCATCCTCGGCGTCTCGCACGGCAACCGCATCCTGTGGACGATCGGCATCGCCGCGCTGCCGCTGTTCTGGGTGGTCGCCGGCTACCACGTCTGGCGCCGCATCTGTCCGCTCGCGGTCGTCGGACAGCTCGGGCGCTTGCTCGGCCGCCCGGGCACCAGGAAGGTCGAGGGCTGGCTGGCCGACAACTACCTGTTCCTGCAGCTCGGCCTGCTGGTGGTGGCGCTGTCCCTGCGCCTGATCGCCACCAATGGCAACGCGCTGTGGTTGTCGGGGTTCCTCGTCACCGCCGTGGTGGCGGCGGCGATCATCAGCCTGATCTACGGCGGCAAGACCTGGTGCAACTTCTTCTGCCCGGTCGGCGTGGTCGAGAAGATGTACACCGAGCCGGCGCGGCGGGCGGCTGGCAAGAGCGAGCTCACCAGCCAGTGCGCGCCGTGTGTGGCGTGCAAGAAGCACTGCCCCGACATCGACCTCGAGCAGGGCTACTGGAAGGAGATGCCCGAGCGTGGCCGGCTGGTGTACTTCGCGTGGCCCGGCATCGTGGTCGGGTTCTACGTCTACTACTGGCTGTACGCGGGTGACTGGGACTACTACTTCTCGGGCTCCTGGGCCTACGAGCGCAGCCAGCCCGAGACCTGGCTCCACGACGGCTTCCACTTCGTCGGCGGCATCCCGCGGGTGGCGGCCGCGCCGCTGACGTTGGTCGGCTTCGGCGCCGCGTCGATGGCGCTGTTCCTGCTCGTCGAGCGGCTGATCTGGACGCCGCGGCGGCGCGGCCTGACCGCCGGCTCGCAGGAAGAGACCGATGCGCGCCTGAAGCTCCGCCACCAGCTGCTCTCGGTGGCCGGCTTCGCCGCCTTCACCGCGTTCTACTTCTTCGCCGGCCAACCAACGTTGCGCCAGCTGCCCGAGTGGGTGGTCCGCGGCACCGGGGCGGTCGTGGTGTTCGCGGCCGCCGCGATCTTCTTCCGCCGCTTTCGCCGCCACGAGGCTGAATACGTGCAGGAACGGTTCGCCCAGAAGATCCTCAAGAAGTGGGAGTGGGGCGACGCGCCGCCCTCCGACGAGCTCAAGGACATCTACCTGCTGCACACCGAGCGCACCAAGCAGCGCGAGTCGCGGCTGCGGGCCTACAAGGAGACCGTGCGCGAGCTGGTCGCCGACGGCCTGATCACGCGCGCCGAGCTCGTCATCCTCGACAGCTTGCGGGCGCAGCTCGGCATCAGCGACAAGGATCACCAGAAGGTCATCGGCGAGCTGTCCGGTGAAGAGAAGCAGCTCTTCGATCCGGCGTACCAGGGCTCGGTCGAGCTGCGCCTCAAGGGCCAGCAGTACCGCAAGGAGCTCGAGCGCCTGGTCATCGAGGCCGCGCGCACCGGCCTGGCGGCGTCGGCCCAGGCGATCGCGACCCTGCGCGCCGACTACAGCGTCGGCGACGACGAGCACGCCACCGAGATGGCCCGGATCCTCGGCGACAGCGGGCCGGTGGTCGGCTTCGTGCGCGACGAGATCGCGGCGATCGCGGTGCTGGGCGCGGCGGCGCGGGCGGCGGCGGCCTCGGCGACCGACGACCTCACCGCGGCGGGCGGCCTGGCCGGCGGCCACGAGTCGGCGACCGTGGGCTTCGTCGCCCACCTGGCCCGCTGGCGCGGCACGCAGCACGCCGGTCGCGCCCTGGGGCTGCTGGGCGCCATCTCCGACCGCGCCGAGATCGCCGCCGCCCGCGACGAGGTGGCAGCCCGACCGCGGGCGGCGGTGGCCACGGTCACCGCCCTGCGCGGCACCGCGCCCGACGAGCTGGTCCGCGCCCTCATCGTGGCGCTGGAGGCGCTGTGGTCCAGCGAGCCGGTCGAGTTCGAGCCGGCGCCGTTCCTGGCCCTGGCCGGTGACGCCTCGCGCTACCTGCGCGCCGCGGTGGCGATCGTGATGTCGCGCTTCGACGACGACGCGTCACGCGCCGCGCTGGTCGCGGCCATGGACGACGGCGACGCCATGGTGCGACAGGCCGCCGTGCGCGCGCTCGGCTCCCGGGCCCGCCTGACCCGCGAGCTGCTGCAGAAGGCGCTCGCCGACAGCGAGCCGCGGGTCCGCTCGACGGCGGTTCGCGCGGTGTCCGGCACCACGTCGGGTGAGTTCCCGGCTGCCGACCCGTCCGGCCTGGCCCAGACCGTCAAGGGCGTCGGCAACGCCGGCGTGTTCGCCACCCTCGACGCCAACGCGCGCGTCGAGACGCTCACCGAGATCGAGAAGCTGGTGCTCTTGCGCCAGGTCCCGATGTTCGCCGAGCTGGCGCCCGATCACCTCGAGGATCTGGCCGCCGTCGTCGTCGAGCGGCACTTCCAGCCCGGCGCCGATCTGTGCCAGGAAGGCGACGCGGGCGACGCGGTGTTCTTGCTGGTGAAGGGCAAGGTCAAGGTGTTCACCGGCGGCGGCGCCGACGGCCGCCCCGAGCGCGTGCTGTCCGAGCTGGGCCCGGGGGCGTGCATCGGCGAGATGGCGGTGTTCGACGCCGCGCCACGCTCGGCGACCGTGCGGGCCACCGAGCGGACCCGCAGCCTGACCTTGCCCGGCGACGACTTCAAGTCGCTGCTCTCGCAGCGCCCGGAGATGTCGCAGGTCATCATCGCCGAGCTGGTCCGCCGCATGCGCGGCCTGATGGCGACGTAGGTGACGGCGACGTGGCACCCGCTGCGCGCGCTGGCGCTGTGGTAGGCTCACCGGCATGAACCTCCGTCGGGAAGCGACCAAGACCATCTGGAAGACCGTCGTGTTTGCTGGCGCCATGCTGGGCAGCGCGGCGTGCGGCGGCAAGGCCAAGCAAGCGCCGGTGGCGCCCGAGGCGTCGTCGGAGACCGCCGAGCCGGACACCACCGCCGAGCCCGCCGATCCGTGCGCCAGCGCCGATCCGTGCGCGAGCGCCGATCCGTGTGCCGACCCGTGTGGTGGGCGCCCGCGCGGCGTCAGCGACGAAGGCGACACCGGTCGCGGCTTCATCCTGTCCTGATGGCCGACCGCCCGGGGGGGGCGCGTCACGGGTGAGCAACGTGGTCCGGGGCGAGTGACTTCGCGCCGTGGGCGACACGTTGACTCGATCCGGTCCCCCCCACCCACGGCTGAGCTCGCACGACCGCAGCGAAGGCCGCGGCTCGAGCGGCGCTGACCAGAGAGATCGGGACCGCATGACCACCGACACCACCGACACCCTCCAGGACGATCTGTTCGAACCGGTCAGCGCGTGGTGGCTGTCCGGCACCCCGCTCGAACCCGAGCACCACCGCCTGATGCGCCGGCGACTGACCCCGATCGTGTGGGCCGACACCACGGCCGCCGAGCTGTCGCCCGCCGAACGCTCGCGGCTCGCGGAGACCTGGACCCGGCGCTCGGCGGCCGAGTACCTGGCGGTGTCGACCTTCGCCGTGCTGGCGATCGACCTGGTCGCGGCCGGCGCGCCCGCCGACGTGCTGTCGCTGTGCATGCGCGCTGGCATCGACGAGGTCCGCCATGCCGAGCTGTGTCTGCGCATGATCGAGATCTACAGTGGCAAGCGCCTGCAGCCGCCACCTGGCATGTCGAGCCTGCCCGACGATCCCGAGCGGCCCAAGCTGCACCAGGCGCTGGCCAACACGCTGCTGGTCTCGTGCGTCAGCGAGACGTACGCGACGACCGTGCTGACCGCGACCCGCGACCTGACCAAGGATCCGGTCGCCCATGCCGTGCTCACCTCGATCTACTCCGACGAGGTGATGCACGCCCGCCTGGGCTGGTCCTATCTGCGCTACGCCCTCGAGCGCGGCGGCCAGGGCGCGATCGACGCCGCCGCAGCGATGGTGCCGGTGGCCCTGCGCGGGGTCGCCAACGTCGTCGAGCGCGAGCGCCCGATCGGCGTGGTCACCGACAAGGTCCGCGACCACGGGCTGATGACGCCGGCCGAAGAGCGCGTGATCTATTCGGCGTGCGTCCGCGAGGTGCTGGTCCCCGGGTTCGAGGCGCTCGGCATCCCGTGCGGCAACGCCAACCAGGACTACGGCGACGCGTGGGCCCATGCGGCCTGATCGAACCGGGGCGTGGGCGGTCGCGCTGGTGGCGATCGCGGCGACCGCCTGCGGTCCCACGCCACCGCCCCGGGCGCCACGGCCGGCCAGCCTGCCCGAGCAGGTCGTCTACGACTTCGAGACCGCGGTCTTGACCAGCCGCGAGGCGTGGCTGGAGCTGTTCGACTTCGTCGAGGTCGGCGGCTTCGAGATCCTGCTGCGCCGCTACGACCTGCTCGGCCGCATCTCGGACCTCACCGACGACGAACGGGCCGATCTCGAGGCCGACGACGGCACCCCCTACCCGCCCGCTCGCGAGCGCAAGAACGTCGGCAACTTCTACGCGCGCCTGGCCCAGCGCACGGTCGGCACCGGCGCCTGCACGGCGGCGCCGCCGCGGTGGAACTACAACGTGCTGCTCGGCCTGCCGTTCGATCCGCTGCCGGCGGGTCAAGCGGATCACGACGCCTACGAGGCGCTGCGGGTGCGCATCAACGCCCAGCTCGACAACGGCGGCGTGATCGGCATCCGCTGCGCCGGCGGCCACGGCGGGCTGGCCCTGGTCTACAGCCAGCGCGCCGACGCGCGCGGCTACGCCATCATCACGATCTACGATGACGGCAAGGACTGACGGCGCTCGACCATCCAGGTCTCCATCTCGCCCTTGCCCCTTGAACCCAGCGCCGCGCCGCCCCGAGCGACGGATTCACTTCACCTTGATCCGGAGCCGCAGGTTGACGAGCAGCGCGGCCTCGATCGCCTGGTAGTGGGTGCCGGTGTTGTTCGCGGTCCCGCTGTCGCTCATGAAGTAGTACCCGGCGGTGACCGGGATGGACACGCCGAGCGAGAGCGCGCGGCCCAGGTGCGCACCGGCTCCGAACCGGCCCTCGACGAGAAATCCCTTGTCGTTGACCTCGGAGTTGTCGAGCGGCGGCTCGACCTGGCGGTCGGTGCCGACCCCGAACCCGAAGCCGACGCCGAGCTCGACGTAGCCCTTGGCGGGAGTCTTCTTCGACGTGTCCTTGCTGCCCGCCACCGGCTGTCCACCGCCGACCGGGATGTCGAGATCGAGGCCGGTCATGAACTGGGTCCAGGTGCCGAGCAGGCTGCCGTCGTTGTACTGGTGGTGCTGGACCCAGACGTCGACGAACAGGACCTCGACGCCCACCAGGGCGCCATAAGCACCGCCGCGGGCGTTGTTCTGGAAGGCGGCTTCCTTGCGCTCGCCGGCGACGCCGAGCCCGCCGGCGCCACCGCCGTGGCCCTCGGCGCGCAGGCTCAGCACGTCGGCCGACGCCGTGCCGGCCAGGGTCATGAGGACGACGGTCAGCAGTCCGGCCCGTGGGTGCATGCGCCCATTGTACTCCGAGCCCCGCGCCAGCGCGCCGTGCGTCACATCACGCCGGTCTCGGCGTCGGTCTCGGCGTCGCGCGGGAAGCGCGCGGTGGGGTGAATGCCGGGGGCCTGCACCCCGGCAGGGGGGGACGGGAACGTCCCCTGACGCGCGACGCGACGCGCGGTGGGGTGAATGCCGGGGGCCTGCACCCCGGCAGAGGGGACGGGAACGTCCCCTGTCAGTTGATCACGACCAGCTCCTGCCCGTCGCGGCCACAGAACCGCGCCGACAGATCGCTGCGCTCGCGGCACACCGGGCAGACCTTGGCCAGCACGCCCGTGGCCGCGACCTCGCGCCGACGACGCGTCGCCATGAACAGCACGGCCGGGATCACATCGCCGCCGTCGTGGGGACAGCGACGCAGCCCGGGGTCGAACGCCCGTCCGCACGACGTACACATCCCGCCCGCCGAACGGGCGCCGGCCAGCATCTCCTCGGGCGGAACCAGCCGTCGCGCGTCGCGCTCGCAGAAGGTCTGCCCCTGGTACTCGGTGCGACAGGTCGGGCACACCAGCCCCGTCGACGACACCACCGCGAGGGCCCCGCCGGCCAGCGACACCGACGGGCGCATCGGCGGCGGCCGGCGGACCACCGCCGCGGCGCGACGGGGCGGCGGCGGCGGCGGCGGCGACGACGACGTGACGACCGGCTCGGGGATCGGCTCGGGCTCGATGCGACGTCGCCGCGCCGCCAGAAAGAGCAGCGCGATCGCCGCCAGCGCGAGCAGCACCAGTGCCACCGCCAGCCCCCAGCGAGCGAGCTCGACCACCTGGGCGCTCGCGAGTGAATAGCCGGCGGAGGTCACGATGCGTCCAGCTCCCGCAGAGGGCGCCATGATGAAGGTAGCAACCCGGATCCGGACCGGTCAATGACGCCGTTCCGGAGTGGTGACGCGAGGGCCAGGCGGTAGACTCCGCGGCGCGTGCCCGACCTCGTCATCGGCAAGCGTCGCCACTCGCCACAGCGTGCGCTGCGCGCCGCCGGCCTCCTCGTGGCGCTGGTCGTGACGGCGTTCATCGTCGCGTGGTTCATCTATCGCCGCTCGGTGGCGTACGACGTCCCGGGTGGCGATCCGCCCCGTCACGAGATCGTCCTCGATCAGCCGACGCCCGGGGCGCCGACGCAGCTGCGGTGGGGCGATGCGTCCCTGTCGCCGCTCGGCGACATCTCGGTCGTGCGGGCGTCCGGCGAACCATTCGCGATCGGTGCTGCCCACGGCCGCCTGCTCGCGGCGGCGCTGCCGGCGACCTCCCGCGGCTTCGCGCCAACGATCTCCGCCGTGGCCGGCAGCAGCGGCATGTTCGGCGGCTGGACCCACGGCATGCGCGTCGACTGGCGGCTGCGCTTCATCGACGACGGCACGCCCGATCAGCACCGGCGGGCGCTGGCCGGCCTGGTGCGTGGCGCCCGCCAGAGCGGCGTGAGCGTCGACTACGCCGCGCTCTTGCGCCACATCGCCGCCCTCGACATCGGCGTGCCGGCGCCGTGGACCGCGGAGGCCGCCAGCCGCCGCCTGACCCGCGCGCTCACCTTCGTCGCGCCGCAGGCCGGCGCCGCCGCCGACCGGCTGTGGGTGGGGCGCAGCTTCGCGATGCCCGGCCTCGGCGACGGCGGCGACGCGGCGGCGGCGCCGGTGGTCAGCCTGGTGCGGCCAGCCGGCCGCCTGGCGTGGGCCGGCGTCGGTTGGGCCGGCGCGCTCGGCGTGGTGACCGGCATCAACGTGGAGGGCATCGTGGTGACCGTGCACCCGGTCTCGACGCGCGACGTGCGTCCGACCCGAAACGCCCGCCCGATCACGCTGCTGGCGCGCGACGTCCTCGAGACCGCGCACGATCTCGACCAGGCCATCAAGCTGATCGAGGCCACGCCCACGCTCGGCGCCGCCGCCTTCGTGATCGTCGATGGCCAGCGCGGCCGCTGGGCGGTGGTCGAGCGCAGCCCGACCCGCGCCGGCGTGCGCCGCGACCCGGTCGAGCCGGCGGTCGGCGACGTGCTGTCCTCACAGGCGTTCGCCGACGATCCCGAGAACGATCGTGCGCGCCGTATCTCGGCCAGTCCGCGCCGGCTGGCCCGCGTGCTCCGGCTGGTGCGCGAGCCGCCGGCCGACGCCGCGGCGGCCGCCGCCGTGCTCCGCGACCGCCGCAGTCCCGAGGACGAGGGGCTGCCGCTCGGCCACCGCGCGGCGATCGACGACCCGGCCGCTGTTCACGTCGTGCTCTTCGATCCGGCGTCGATGACGATGTGGGTCGCCGACGGACCTGGCGCCAGCGCGCGCATGCGGGCGTTCGACCTCCGCCACGAGCTGCGCGGCGAGGGCGACCGGCCCATCCCCGCCGCCGACATCCCCGCCGACCTGAGCGTCGACCCGCAGGCCGTGATCGCCGTCCGCCGCGCCCGTGCCGAGCTGCGGGCGGGGCGCGCCCTGGCCGGCCACGACCGTCAGCGAGCGCGCGAGCACGTCGCCCGGGCGCTCGCGCTGGCCCCGTCCCTGCCCGAGGCCTTGATCGTGAGCGGTACCCTGGCCCAGGCCGCCGGCGACAAGGCCGCGATGCGGGCGGCGTGGGAGCGCTGGCTCGAGCTGGGCGCCGATGACCCCGGCGTCGAGGCCGCGATCCGCGCCACGCTGTCGGCGCCGTGACGGCGCTCGTTGCGGTACGCTCGGACCGTGGCCGAGGCGCTCACCGTGATCATCGATCACCTGGCCGGCTCACGACGTGGACAGCGTCAGGAGCTGGCGACCGACAAGCGGATCCGGTTCGGCCGTCATCCGGACTGCGAGGTCTCGTTCGACGCCCACCGCGACATCGACGCGTCGTCGCGACACGCCGAGCTGCGCCCGGGCGTCGACGGCTGGGTGCTGGTCGACCTGGGCAGCTCGAACGGCACGTTTGTCGACGGCCACCGCGTCACCGAGACGGCCGTGACGCCGACCGCGCCGGTGGTGGTCGCGTTCGGCGCCGCCGGCCCACGCATCCGGCTGTTCATCGGCGACCTCGCCGCCGCGGCCGCGCTCCCCGCACCCGAGCTCGCCGAGCCCCCGAGCCGTCGGCCCTGGTTGCTCGCCGGGATCGGGGCCGGCGTCGCCGTCCTGGGATTGTTGATCTGGCGGCTGGTCGTAGCCTAGCCCTGCGATCTGAGGGACACTCCGGGGTGGATGAACTGTCCGTCGTGTCAGTCGCCGCTTCCGCCCGGGGCACGGTTCTGCGGCGTGTGTGGGCACCAGATCCAGGCTCCGGCTGCGGCGCCGCGGACGGCGCCACGTCCGGCGCCATCGGCGTCGGCGCCGCCACCTGGCGCGCCCGGCGGGCGACCGGTCGCCAAACCAGCCGGCGCTGCGGCTGGTCGGGCGCGCACCAAGGACGTCGATCCGTTCGTCGGCCAGGTGCTCAACAACCGCTTCAAGATCGAATCCAAGCTCGGTGAGGGCGGCTTCGGTGCCGTGTACAAGGGGGTTCAGACCGGCACCGGCCGCAAGGTTGCGCTCAAGCTCCTGCACCCGGAGATGACGCGCGACGAGAACCTGGTGGCGCGCTTCCGTCGCGAAGGGCTCGTGCTGTGCAACCTGCGCGACCCGCACACCATCACGACCTACGACTTCGACTCGACGCCGGACGGCACGCTGTACATCGCGATGGAGTTGCTCGAGGGCAGGAGCCTGCACCAGGTCTTCCATTCGGAGGCGCCAATCGCCTGGCGGCGCGTGCTCAAGATCCTGGCCCAGATGTGCAGCTCGCTCGGCGAGGCGCATCAGCAAGGCATCGTCCATCGCGATCTCAAGCCCGAGAACATCTACCTCGAGAACCGTGGTGGTGATCCCGAGTTCGTGAAGATCCTCGACTTCGGCATCGCCAAGGTGATGCGCGGCGAGAACAACGTCGATCCGAAGGCACCGCAGCTCACCGCCACCGGCCAGACCCTGGGAACGCTCGAGTACATGTCGCCCGAGCAGCTCATGGGCAAACCGCTCGACGGCCGCAGCGACGTCTACGCGCTCGGCGTGCTCGGCTACGAGCTGCTCACGGGTCGCCTGCCGTTCCCCGATGCCAAGGGCCCCGCGGCGCTCATCACCGCGCAACTCAAGCAGACCGCCAAGCCGCCGTCGCAGACCAACCCGGCCGGCAACCTCCCGCCCGGCGTCGATCGCATCATCCAGAAGACGCTCGAGAAGAACAAGGACCACCGCTTTCCGGACGTCGGCGCGCTGGCGCAAGCCGCCCAGGACTGCATCGCGAGTGGTGGCGAGTGGGGCGAGGCATCGCCACCCGCGCCGGCGGCAGCGGCACCGGGTCCGAACAAGGGGCGGGCCGCGCTCGCCGAGACCACCCGCGGCGACCCGCTGAACTTCGGCCCGCCTCCGGCCGTGCCGGGCGGGTTCGCCACCGCACCGACCGCGCCGCCGCTGGCTGGCTCGTCGCGCGCGGCGACGCCGCAGCCGGTGGGAGCGCATCAGGGCGGATCGAGCCCGAACCTCGGTCCTCCTCAGTATCCGCACCCGCACGGCCCCGGTCCGATGCCCGGCCCGCCCGGCATGATGCCCGGCCCGCCCGGTATGATGCCCGGCCCGCCCGGTCCGCCCGGCGTGATGCCCGGAGCGTCGTACCCGCCCCATCCTCACGGCGGCGGCGCGCCGTACTACGGCCACGGCGCGCCCCGCAAGAGCCCGATCATCTGGATCGTGATCGCCGTGCTCGTCATCGCCGCGGCGACCGGCGCCGTCCTCGCGATGACGCTCTAGCGACCAGCTCTGGCGACCAGCTCCGGCGACCAGCTCTGGCGACCAGCTCTGGCGACCAGCTCTGGCGACCGCCCGCGGTCAGAGGTAGCCGGCGAGCCACCAGCCGACGGCAGCGGCGACCAGCGCGCCGAGCACGGCCACGATCGTCGCGGTTCGCCCCGCCGAGGCCACCTGCCGCCGCGCTGGACCGGCGACCTCGGCGAGGGGCACGCCGTGCGCCCGGCGACCGCGCGGTACGACGGCATGCTGCGCCGTCGGCGGCACCACCGGCGGCCCCGGGTCAGCGATGATGCCGGCCCGGGCCGCGAGCCGCCGGGCGACGTACGAGGTCGAGGTCAACGCACGATCGCCCTCCTCGTGCGGATCGAACTCGACGAAGCGCGGCAGCTCATCGATCGAGGTGGTGGCCGGCAGGTCGTCACCGCTCGCGAACATCACCACCGCCGTGATGTTGTCGGCGCCACCAGCCGCCCGCGCGGTGGCGACCAGCGCGGCCGCCACCACGTCGGGACCCTTGCGGCCATCGAGGATCGCCGCGATCGTGGACACGCCGAGCTGGTTGTGGAGTCCGTCGGAGCACACCAGCACGCGATCGTCGCGCCGCAGATCGACGATCGACAGCGACGGGTCGACGTCGGCCGCGACCCCGAGCGCCTGCAAGATGGTCGCGGCGCCAACCAGCGCCTCGGCTTCGGCCTGGGTGTACTTGCCGGCGCCGACCAGCGCCGAGGACAGCGTCTGATCGCGCGTCACCTGGGTCAGCACCCCGGCGCGGTGGACGTAGACTCGACTGTCGCCGACCTGGGCGATCACCAGGTGGCGCCCGACGATGCCGACCGCCGACAGCGTGGTGCCCATCCCGCGCAGGGTCGGCTCGCGCTGCGCCTCGTCCCAGACCCGCTGATTGGCGGCGCGCACCGCGCGGCGCACCAGCCGCGCGAACACCTCGGGATCATCGGTGGCGTGGGCGGCGGCGAGATCGCGCCACGCCGCGCGGGTCGCCAGCTCCGACGCCACCTCGCCGCCGGCGGCGCCGCCCATGCCGTCGCACACCACCACGAACGGACCGCGGGGGCCGGTGGTCGCGAGCGCGCCCTCGCCGTCCCACAGCTCACCGGCGTCGAGATCGCCGATCGCGAACGAGTCTTCGTTGCGGTCGCGGACTCGCCCGATGTCCGAGGCTCCGGCGACCAGCGCCCGTGGCATGCGCTCGCCTCGGGCTACCGACGCAGCTCGATGCGAAACAGCTGATCACCCATCCGGATATGCTCGCCGTGCTTGACCGCGGTCACGCCGACCAGCCGCATGAACGTACCGTTCGAGCTGCCGAGGTCCGTGATCACGGCCCGGCTGCCGTCCCAGCCGATCGTGCAGTGACGCCGCGACAGGAAGGCGTCGTCGGAGTAGACCAGATCGCCTTCTTCGCGGCCGATCGTGATCTCGTCGTCCCACAGGTGGCGGACGTCGCGCACCCCGCCCGAGGGCAGCATCTGCAGCAGGCGACCCCACGGTTCGCGCGGCGGCGAGCCGAACAGCGCCACGCCGTGCCGCACCAGCGAGTCCGGAGTCTGTTCGTCGGCGTCGACCTTCTCGAAGCGCAGCACCTCGCGCCCGACCAGCAGCATGGACCCGTTGACCAGCTCGAGCGGCGCGTCCATCTTTCGAAACACCCCGTTCTGGGTGTCGATGGGGACCACTCGACAGCCGTCGGCCGTCGGCTCGAGCCGGGCGTGGTGGCGGGCCAGGAAACGATCCTGGTCGAAGACGATGTCCGCGCCAGCGCGACCCACGATGACGTATTCGCCGCCGAGCGAGAACCGCTCGCCGTCGGTACCGTCACGGTTCACCGACACGGCGACGCCCCAGGTCGCGGCCGCCGGTGCCGGTGCCGGTGCCGGTGCCGGCGGCGGCGCGTAGGCCGCGACCGGCGGCGGCGCGTAGGCCGCGACCGGCGGCATGCCGCCACCGCCCATCGGCGATGGGCCGGGCATCATGCCAGCGCGGACGCGCGCCGCGTCGGCGCCGGTGGCGGCGAGCGTCGCGCCCTGGACGTCGATCGCCGCCGGGGCAGGCCCGGGTGACGTCGAAGGCGCGCCGATCCGGAACCCGCATTGCTGGCAGAACGCGAAGCCCGACAGCGCGGGTGCGCTACAACGCGGGCACGTGGTCGGCGTGGCGCTCGGCATGCCGGGCATGCCGCCGCCCATCGGGCCGGGGCCAGGCATGCCGCCCATCGGGCCGGGGCCAGGCATGCCGCCCATCGGGCCAGGCATGGGCCCCATCGGGCCAGGCATGCCGCCCATCGGCCCCATCGGTCCCGGCCCCATCGGTCCCGGCCCCATCGGTCCCGGCCCCATCGGTCCAGGGCCCATCGGTCCCGGCCCCGTCGGTCCCGGCATCCCGCCCATCGGGCCAGGTCCCATCGGGCCAGGTCCCATCGGGCCGGGTCCCATCGGGCCAGGTCCCATCGGGCCGGGTCCCATCGGGCCAGGTCCAGGTCCCATCGGGCCCGGCATCCCGCCCATCGGGCCCATCGGGCCCGGCATCCCGCCCATCGGGCCCATCGGGCCCGGCATCCCGCCCATCGGGCCCGGTCCCATCGGTCCTGGCCCAGATCCGCCACCACCGATCGATCCGGCGACGACCCCACCACCGCCCATGTAGGGCGTCGGCAAGATCCCGGGTTGCTGGGCCGCTCCCAGGACGGTGCCGCAATTGCGGCAAAATCGCATGTTCGGCGCGTTGTCGGTCCCGCAGGTCGGGCAGTGCGCAGGCAACCCCTGCGGCGGCCCAGGCGTCTGACCGGCCATCCCATGATGACCCATCGGCGCCGCGAGCGAGGTGCCGCACTGCAAGCAGAAGCTCGAGCCCGGCGGACTGTCGTGACCACACTTGGAGCATCGCATCGGGACGTCCTGATCGTAGACCAGCCTTGGCCCGCATTGAAGCGCGCCCGTGGCTTCTTGTTCCCTCGGTTGTGCTAAGACCGCCGCCCTCACCGCGATGACCCGTCTCGTCACCTGCGCCGTCCTCGCCCTCGTCGTCGGCTGTACCCCGCCGGCGGCATCGCGTACCGCCTCGTTCCGCATTCGCCCGGACGCCGTGGCGCCCGGCAACCTCCACGGCCCGTTCACCGGCCGCGTGCTCGATGCCGCCAACCGCTCGCCGGTGACCGGCGCGGTGGTCTACGCCGCCTGGACCTACGAACGCTCGACCCCGCTGCCGGTTGCGGCCGGCTTCCGCGAGGCAGTGGCGTCCACCGACGCTGGTGGCCGTTACCAGCTGCCCGAGCTCGAGGGCGGCGGCAGCGTCCCGGCCGGCGCCCGGGTCACCGATTTCACGCTGGTCATCTACAAGCGCGGCTTCGTCGCCTACCGCAGCGACCGCCGGTTCGGCGATTTCGGACCGCGCCGCGACTTCAGCCAGCTGGAGAACGCCGTGATGCTCGAGCGCTGGCGACCCGAATATTCGCACGCGCGCCACGTCCGCTTCGTCGGCGGTGGTGGCGTGATCGCTGCGGTCACCGAGTGGGAAGCCGAGGTCGCGATCGCCGAGCTGGACCCGCACCAGAAGCCGGATCGCCTCGGCCCGCTACCGGTTGGCGACGGCCCCAACCTGGTCGCCGCCCAGCTGCTCAAGGCCGACGAGATCAAGGCCCGCACCCGCTTCGACGGTTCGTTCGAGACCGGCCCGCTCGGGGACGAGCCCGACACCGCGATCTACTCGTCGCAACACTTCCGCGCCCTCGGCCGCAACGAGGGCTTCGACGTCGCGATCCGCCTGTGGCGCGTCGGCCCCGCCGGCGCCATCGATCGTTACGACGAGCTCCGCGCCGGCTTGCCGGGCACCGAGGAACGCGACGAGATCGCGTCGCGATCGCTGCGCGCGGTCGAGAACGACATCTACGGCGTCGGCTTTCTCGACGGTCAGCGCGGCGTGGTCGTGCTCATCACGTGCGGCAAGAGCCAGTGCTCGTCGGTCGAGGACGTGGTCGCGCTCGGCGTGATCGCCCACAAGCGGATCAAGGAAGTGTGGCCGCTCGACCGGGGCGGCGACGCCGGAGGTGCACCGTGACCGCGTTCCGCCACCTCCCGACCGGTGTCTCGGCCAGCCGCCGACTGTTCGCTGCCGCGCTGTGTACCGCCGTGCTCGCGCCGGCACCGGCGCAGGCCTGGGAGACCCAGACCCATGTCGGCCTCGCCGAGCAGGCCGCGATCGCCGCCCGCCTCGACGCCCACCTGCGCGCCCTGGGCTGGAGCGGCGGGATGTTCGAACCGCTCACCGTCCCCACCGCCGACGCGCCCGAGCTCCTCGCGTCGCTGGCCCAGCACAGTCCGATCCACGGCTACGTGCCCGACACCCGCGGCCGCCAGACCGCCCTGGGCTGGCTGCTCGCCGGCAGCGCGCTCGCCGACGCCACCCCGGCGTGGGCTGCCAACCACTTCTACGATCCTCAGACCGGCGACGGCTGGCGCGCCCCGTCCGCGCTCGACGAGCGCTGGCTGGCCCGGATGCGCACCCAGAACACGCCGGCTCGCGGCGTGCCGGCGCCCGACTGGGTGATCTCGCGCGACAACCCGCTCCAGCTCACCGGCTTCCTCGATCAGTACGAGAAGGCCATGCGCGCGCCGACCGCCGGCGAGCGTGGCCGTCACCTGGCCGGCGCGCTGGTCGCCGCCGGCGCGATCCTCCATGCGCTTGGCGACATGGCGGTCCCGTCGCGGGTGCGGAGCGACACCGCGGCACACCGCGAGCAGGTCGGCAATGACGAGCTCGATCGCGGCTCGCGCTTCGAACGCCTGGCGACCGTGGCCTGGGGGCGCCTTGGCGTTCCCACCGCGTCGCGGCCGGTTCGCCGCTCGAGCCTGCGTGCGTTCTTCACCGCCCGCGCCCCTGGCACCGCCGGCACCGCCGGCACCGCCACCGCCGATGGCGAACGTGGCCTCGCCGACTGGGTGGCAGCCGGCTACTTCTCGCCGGCAACCCTGCCGCGCGTGGTCGCCATCGGCGCCACCCGGCGTGAGGCGCTGGCTCCGGCGCTCACCGCTTCGCTGCGACGTCCGGCGCCCGTGGTGCCGCGTCGCCTGAACCTGATGGCCGCCAGCCAGGCGCGGGGCGCGACGCTGCGCGACGACGCCGGCGTGTGCCAGGCTCGCTACCGCGTCGAGGATGGACGGCTGTCGTGGTGGCTCGACGACGACTGCCTGCTCGAGCAAGCCGCCGCGATCCTGCCGGTGGCGGCCGCCTACGAGGCCGGGCTGCTCGCGTTCCTCCTGCGCGGCGAGCTCGCGATCACCGCCGACGGTGACGGCGTCGCCATCGCGGTCGGCGCCACGGCGCTGGGCGCCGGCACGCTGACCGTGCTCGGCGAGGACGGTCGCGGCGTGCGCACAGCGCTGACGACCGCCGCGGTCGCCGGCGGCGGCACCGCGACCGCGCTCGGCCGGGCCACGCTACCCGCCGACAGCCGCCGCGCCGTCGCGCTGTTCCGCGGCGTCGACGCCGCCGGCGAGCCACTGGTGGCGGTCGGCGTGTTCGTGCCATCGTCGTCGCCGTGACTCACGACCGGCGCAGCAAGAGCGGACGGCGGCCCGACCGTCGCGACGACGGCGACGACACCGCGGCGGATCGGATCGTCGACGCGCTCGACCGCTGGCCGGCCGGGATGCACGATCTCGGCGAACCGACGATCGAGCTGCCCCACGACTGGCCGCCGGCGGTGGTCGACGTCTACCTCACGATGGGCGGCGGCCGCCTGTTCGGCGACACCATCGTGCTGCATCCGGCGAGCGAGCTACCGCCGCCCGACGACCACGGGCTGACGGTGTGCGGCACGCTCGACGAAGAACCGATCTGGTTCGACCGCAAGGGTCGGGTGTGGCGCGAAGACCCCGACACCGGCGACCGCTACATCGATGGCACCGCGCTCGATCGATGGTTGCTGGGCGCGATCGAAGCCGCGGCCTTGCTGTTCGACGCCGACGGTGAATTCGCCGAGGACGCCTTCACCGACGACGGCGAGCTGACGCCGGCGATCGCGATGGCCCGGGCCCGCGCCCAGGTCAAGCGCGACGGCAAGGCGCCGGGGCCGCGCTGGCGACTGGCGCGCCTGCTGGCGACCGATGGCGAGCTCGCCGTCGCTCGCCGCGAGCTCGAGCTGGTGGTCGAGCACGCGCCGATGCTGGCCTGGGCCTGGCTCGATCTGGCCCGCATCTCCGAACGGCTGGGCGAGCTCGCCGGCGCGCTCGACGAAGCCCGCGCGGCCGCCGACGCCGATCCGGCCCACGAGCAGCGCGGCTACTTCCTCGCCGAGGCCGCGCGCCTGGCCGGCATCGCAGGACAGGCGGCGACCCAGCTGGAGCTCGCGACGCAGGCGCTGGCGCTCGATCCCGGCCTGGTGCGCGCGCAGACCGCGGGCGCCGACGATCGGCTCGGCGAGGGCGACGTGGAGGCGGCCGCGCACCTGGCGGCGCTGGCCAAGGCGCTGGCCCCGCGCGACGTGACGGTGCTCGATCTGGTGCGCCGGGTCGAGGCGGCGCGCGTGGCCGGCGAGAACTGACGGCCGCAGCCGCAGCCGCAGCCGCAGCCGCAGCCGCAGCCGCAGCCGCAGCCGCAGCCGCAACCGCAGCCGCAGCCGCAACCGCAGCCGTCACCGAAACCGAAACCGAAACCGAAACCGCAGCCGTCACCGAAACCGAAACCGAAACCGAAACCGAAACCGAAACCGAAACCGAAACCGAAACCGAAACCGAAACCGAAACCGAAACCGAAACCGAAACCGAAACCGAAACCG